>JAEZQK010000118.1 GCA_023413135.1 Bacillota bacterium | reverse complement strand
GTACGAAGCCTATCCCCTGCCGGGCACCAAAGGCGAATCCACCGATTACATGCTCACCCGCGGCGATCCCTCCATTTGGATCATTCCCGCCAACGCCAAGAACCCCGAAGGCGCCTTCAAAGCCCTGGAATACTTCGCCACCCAGTTTGGCGGCGAGCTGCTCTCCATCGGCATCGAAGGCCACGACTGGAACCTTGTGGACAGCAAGGTGGTTCTGACGGAAGTCGGCGCATCCCACGGCAAGGACCATGGCGCTCCCGTGCCTGTGAGCAACCAATTCGTCAATCCCATTGGCTGGAACCCCGGCTTTGAAAAGGCCATGGAGTACCTGCAATACGCCTCCACGGAACTGAACGACGCCAATACCAGCAAGTGCCGGGATGCCATTGCCAAGTATGCCACCCAGATCATCAACGGCTCCATGACGGCCGCCGACGGTGTCAAAGCCATGCAGGATGAACTGAAGCAATTGGAGATCATCAAGTAAGTAGGCAAAAACCCAATGGATAGGGGCTGCTCTTATACAGGAGCAGCCCCTCAGACCGCTCTGAAACGAACATGGGTTGTGTCAAGTAGTTTAGGCGGGCG
The DNA here is from genome assembly GCA_023413135.1 of Bacillota bacterium. Classification (GTDB taxonomy): domain Bacteria; phylum Bacillota; class Clostridia; order Christensenellales; family Aristaeellaceae; genus JAEWAH01. Next base: position 104,341 of record JAEZQK010000118.1, on the reverse strand, counting down.
ATTGATAATCGCCCCTACGCCGTATATCGATAGTTATTGTGTCTACCGGGGCACACAGGAACCGGAAGAAAAGTCAATATACTCTTTGCAGCCGTAGGGGTGATTATCAATCGCCCGTTAAGCCGCAAAAGCATAATGCCCGGGATAAGGCGATCCCGCTGTGTTCATGCTCCTTGGGTCGAAAGGGGAAGTGAAATGGAAACCGTAATTACGACGGCGCAAAGGGACCAAAAAAGGCGCAAACGCCGCCTTTTGTATAGACGGGTCCGGCAGTACAGATGGATCTATATGATGCTTCTGCCGGTATTTTTATATTTCGTCATCTTTTCCTTTTATCCGCTGGCGCTTGGGTTTATACAAAGCCTGCAAAAGGAGCGCCTGATCGGCACGCCCCAGTTCATAGGCCTTAAAAATTACGCGGACATCTTCAAGGATTTTCAGTTCCGCCAGGCCTTTTTCAACTCGGTGTACATTGGCACCTTCTCCCTTTTGATCAATCTGGCGGTGGCGGTGGTGCTGGCCATCTGCGTCAACGAAGTGCGTAGGAAAGCCGTCAAGTCAGTCCTCCAGACGGTGACCTTTTTGCCCTACCTGTTCTCCTGGACGGTTGTAGGCGGCGTGTGGATTTATGTGCTGTCCGCCACAGGCCTTACAAACACGGTGCTGACTCAACTGGGGTTGGAGCGGATCGGCTTTTTCACCACGGCCGCCTGGGGCCGCCCGGTGATATTGTTCACCAATGCCTGGAAGCAGGCAGGGTATTTTGTGGTGCTTTTAATGGCCAGCATCGTAACCATTGATCCCACTATTTATGAGGCCGCCCGCATCGACGGCGCCACCAGGATGGGGCAGATCCGCCATATCATCCTCCCGCAATTGGGCCCCACCGTCAAAACGCTGCTGGTCATTGGCGCCACGAGCGTCCTGCGGAATTTCGACCAGGTATTCATTTTGAGCCGTCCGGCCATCAAGGATCAAATCCGCAGCCTGCTTTTATACATTTATGAAGAAGGAATTCTGCAGATGCGGGTGGGAAAAGCCACCGCGGCCGCCACGGTGGTACTGATGACCACCGTCGTGATCTCTACCGTCATACGGCGGCTGGCCAAATATGACAGGGACAGCGGCTATTAAAAAGGGGGTATTGTCATGGCGCAGTCAAAAGCGTTTCGCAACGAGCTGTCTCCCGGGCTGAAATTATGGAACGGGATCTTGCTTTTTCTGGTATTCTTCACCATGATTATTCCCATGGTCAACGTGCTGGCCGTTTCCTTTTCCACGCGGCTTGGCTCCATGGAACCCGGGATCATCCTCTGGCCCAAGGAGTTTTCGGTGGAAGGCTTCTCAACCATCTGGCAGCGGGCCAACCTTTCCCAGGCTTTTACCAACTCCTCCTTCGTTTCGGTTATTGCCACCTTCATCCAGGTGATCCTCTCCGCCCTGGCCGGCTATGTGCTGGTGCAGCGTGACCTGCCCTTCCGGCGGGCTATTTCCACCGTGATCCTCTTTACCATGATGATCCCCGGCGACCTGACGCTGATTTCCATCTATTCGCTGAACAAGCAGCTGAGCCTGTTGAACACGTATACAGGCCTGATCGTCAATGGCCTGGTCTCCGGCTTTTCCATACTGCTGATGCGCAATTATTTCCTCAGCGTTCCCGAATCCCTGGCGGAGTCGGGCCGCATCGATAGCGCCACGGAGCTTAAGATCCTGGCCAGCATTTATCTGCCCCTGTCCATCCCCGGTCTTGCCGCCATCACCTTTCTGGAGTTCATTGGGAAATGGAACGCCCTGATGCTGCCGGTGACCATCATCACCGACGCGAAGAAGTATACCCTGCCCATGGTGCTAAAGAGCTTGGCCTTTGCCACCGACGGCACCTCCGGCATTGACATCATCGCACCCAACGCACAGATGGCGGCCATTATTATTTCCATCCTTCCGCTGGTCGTTTTGTACGCCTTCACACAAAGGTTTCTCATCGGCGGCTTGACGCTGGGTGCCTCCAAGGGATAATATCAATTTATTACGCAGCGGAAGGAAGCATATCCATGCCTGAAAACAGCCAATCGTTTACCCTGATACTTCAAAAGAGTCAGGAGCGTCAGTATCTGCGCATTCCCGTTCAGGTGGGCACGGATATAGAACAGCTTACCGTTTCCTATGACTACCAGCGCCGCCGCCAAACGGAGGAAGGGCCGGGAAGGGTACGCCTATCGGAAATAAACATCATCGACCTGGCGCTGGAGGATCCGAACCACGTGCTGGCCGGGGCCTCCGGCTCGGAGCGCTTAAGCATTACCATCCACGAAAATTACGCCACGCCGGGATACCGCCCAGCCCCTGTCGTGGCAGGCACCTGGTATGTGGTGCTGGGCTTGTACCTGTTGGAGGAATCAGGCTGCACCGTAACTGTCACAATTGAGCAAACGTCCAAAAAACCGGTTCTGCTCAAAGGCGATACCCACCTGCATACCTATCATTCCGACGGGTGGTATTCCCTGGAGGAGACCATTGCAAGGGCACGCCAGGACCGGCTGGACTACATCTTTATTACGGACCATAACTGCATGACCTCGAATACCTTTTTGCCCAGCTACCCGGACCTTGCGGTGCTGCCCGGTGTGGAGATGACCTACTACAACGGCCATTACAATCTGCTGGGCATAGAAAGGCCAGTCAAAACCTTCGTGGCCAACAGCCGGAAGGAAGTGCTGTCCATTATGCAGGAGGGCCGGCAAAACGGGGCGTTGGCTTCCATCAACCATCCCATGGACATCCCCTGCGGATGGAAGTTTGGCCTGGATGCGGATGTGCCCGCGGATCTCATCGAAATCTGGAACGGCCCCTTTACCCCCGAGAACGCTGCCACCATACAGTTCTGGCATGGCGAGCTGTGCAAAGGGCGGCACCTTCATGCCATCGGCGGCAGTGACGCCCACCGTGGCGAGCTGTTTCGGCAGATGGCCACACCTGCCACCTTTTTATACAGCGCCTCCCGCAGCAAAAGCGATATCCTGGCATCACTAAAAAAAGGCCATGCCTTTGTAGGCATGACGCCGGATGCCCCCCATATCGACCTTCAGTGGGGATCGGCCCGCATGGGCGATACGGCCACAAAAAGTGACGGAGAAACACTGCTTATGACTTTTTCCCATCTGCGCGCAGGGGATGAGGTGCGGCTGTATAACCAGACCGGGCTCATATGGCGGGAGGTGCCGGGAGCTTACGCCCGCTTCGAGGCAGAAAAGTCCGTTCATGGAAGCCTGTTCGTGCGCACGGAGGTCTGGCGGCCACTGCCCGGCCTTAACATGATACCAGCCAGCATCGGGAATCCGGTTTATACTATTTAAACGCCAAAGCTGTAATCCAGCTCCAAGCGTATTTTCCCGTTTTCGGTGTAATATTTACAGCTTTTTGGTTTTCACATGGCTTTGCAGAGTTCTGATCACCTTTGTAATTCCCTGGCCGACTTCATTGCAAACATGGCTGATCGTTGGGTTCAGCACCAAATTCCTTATTATGCTGCTGCCAATGATCTATTTGTTGAAAAGCAAAACGGTGCAATAAGGATTTGGCCTTTTAAAATCTCCTGACCACGCTTCATCCAGGTAAATGATCAAGCAAAACCGTCAAGTCCGCAAACTTTTTCTGAAACAGCCCAATTTTTTCGGATTGTATTGCGAATAAGCTATATGTCTGAATAAAACGGACGAGTTAATAGAAAAGGGAGTGGAAACATGCGAAAAATTTTCTCCGTAACGGTAGCCGCTATGCTGGCAGCAACCATGCTTACATCCAGCGCTTTGGCGCAAGGAGCAAAGGGGCCCAAAGACAACATGGGCGCAGACAGGGGGCAAAAGAACGGCCAGACTGATTCTGTTCTCGATGCAAAAACCTCTTATAGCCCGGATCATGCGGCTAAAGAGAACAAGCATCAGAGGGATCAAGAAGTTCCGGCCGAAGATCCTGTGGCAGATGGCACCGGGATTACGGGTGATACCGGCAACAGTGATGCGCAAGAGATTCCTGATAAACCCAAGAAGGATAAGGAAAGCAAGCGTGACGAAAAGCCGGTGGAAGATTTGCGCAACGGAAAAGCCTATGGCAGGGTGAGAAATACCCAAGAGGTGCTGGAGGCCATCGGCCAGTTGACGGGTGATGAAACTGCGGCGCAGTTGAACACACTGCTTACAGCATATCGCGCTGCAACAGATAAAGAGACCGCCCGGGCAGCTCTTACCACCCTGCTGGATGCGCTTTCGCAAGCGTGCTTAGGTACCGTATCCAATGAAATCGGGACAGGGACGGAAACGCAGGAACCGATTACCTACATGAATATCGAAAGGCTGCGGGAGAAGGTTCTGGAAAACGCAGGCAATGACAACGGCACGCTGCTTGCATTGATGCATGCCTATGAAAATGCTTTGTTGTCCGTAAATCAGGGATCCACCGGTGATACCAATACAGATGTGAATACCGGTGCAGGCACAATTCCGGACAATGGATAAGGCGGCAGCGCAGCGCATGAAAAGCATCATGCGTCATGGGTTCCAGGCATTTCCAGGGCTTGAAGCTTTGAAGCCATTCGTCTTATAGACGTATGTAATAACCGGCAGGTGAAGTCTCTTCTCCTGCCGCGTTCCCAATTATACGGTTATTGGAGGTTTAAGTGCCCAGGCTAGCTGACAGGATAACGGCCGACAGCATAAGAATGGACGATCACGACTGCCTGATGCGTGAATACAAACCCTTCATTCTCAGGACAGCCTCTTTTGTGCTGAAAAGGTATGTGTCCGACAGCGATGATGCATGGTCTATCTCCCTGATTGCCTTTTGGGAAGCGGTGGATCAATATGACCCGGGGAAAGGCGACTTTCAAAAATATGTGCAGATGGTGATCAAAAGACGATTGATAGACTATCAGCGCAAACAGAACCGCTTTAAACGGGAAGTCGATGTTACCCCGGAAGCATTCACAGGAGAAACAGAGCAAAACGGCGATACGTTTACCAATAGGTTGGTTCTCAAAAGCAGCGCATCACTCTTTGAAGAAAGCCTGAAGGACGAACTTTTTGTCGCATCCGGAGTGTTTGCCGCTTATGGCTTTCAATTCATCGATCTGGTGGACTGTTCGCCAAAATCCGAAAAGACAAGAAGCGCCTGCGCCCAGGCGGCGGCCTGTATGCTCAAGACGCCGGAATTGATGAAGAAAATGAGGCATACGCACCGCCTGCCCGTGGCCGCCCTTTCGATCAGAACACACCTCTCCTTAAAGCTGCTGAACCGGCACCGCAGGTATATCGTGGCGGTAGTGGAAATTCTGGATGGAGATTACCCCGGGCTTGCAACCTATCTTGATTCTGTCAGAAAGGGATGAGCGATTGAAAGCTGTCGTTGCGCAAATCGTTGGCCGTCATGCCGTGCTGCTAACGGAAAACGGTACGTTTACAAAGGTTAAAAACCAGCGCTACCGTCCGGGGCAGCAAATCACTTTCTGCCAAAAAAGAAAGCCTCTGGTAAGGCCCCTTGTCATGGCGGCCAGTATCATGCTCCTCTTCCTGAGCGGTACTTTTCTTGCTTTAGCGCGGCTTCCGTATTCTTATGTAAGCATCGATGTGAATCCTTCCATTGAATATACTTTGAACTGGTTTGACCGTGTCCTTTCCCTGCGCGCCGTGAACGAGGATGCACAGCCCATCGTCAAACAGCTTGCGGAAAGCGGCGTGGTGAACCAGCCGATTGATATAGCTATTGACATGACAATAAAAAGCCTGGATGACATGCAATATTTTTTGGATGACGCGGAAAATGACGTGGTCATTGCCGCCGCATCTTTGGGACTGAAGAATGTGAACAGCCTTACCGGCAAACTCAAAAACAGCGCCGGCAGTGTTTTGCATGGCCGGCCGCTTGCAGTAACGGCTTTTCAAACGGACCGGAATAAGATCCGGGAGGCACAACAATACCATACCACGGCCGGAAGGCTTGTGATCGTAGAAAACCTTGCGTCAAGTGGTGACGGCTTTCATGATGAGGCCAAGGAAGAATGGCTGAAAAAGCCGGTACGGGAGATTTTAAACCACCAAAACGGCAAAAAGCAGCCTCAAATGGAAGAAAATAAGCCTGCGAATCCGGAGGATGCAATAGATCATACGGCAACCGCCGGCGTTTCCCCGGCAGAAACCGAATCACCGCCGCCTACATCGCCTGAAAAGACAGATGCACCCAAGAAAACAAACGCACCCGAGAAAACGGATGCGCCCAAGCAAGACCATTCAAACACCGATAAAGACAAGAAGCCTGACGCCACACCCAATGATAAGGACAAGCCAAAAAATACTCCGGAGCCAAAAAACAAGGAACAAGGCCCCAAAGCCAGCACTCCGCCCAACGGGGGCAACAACGGTCAGGAAAAAAAGAACGAGACATCCGAGGGATTGGTGAAACCCAACCAGTCCTTAAGCGGCTTAGATCAGCAAAAAGGCAAACCGTAGTGCCAGGCGGCCAAACGAAAAATCATTGAAGGCAAGCTGGCCTTATTGTCCAGCTTGCTGTTTCATTTGTCTATCGATTAATCACCGGCTTCCGCTAATCATACAGCTTTCCCGTTCGATCAGCTTAAAAGGCATATAGGTCCTTACCGGGATGGTATCGTTTTGAATCTGATCCATGAGCATGCGCACCGCCATGGTTCCCATTGCCTTTTTATGGGTATGAATGGAGGTCAGCTTGGGTGAAACAAAGCTGCACAGCTCGATGTCGTCAAAACCGATCAGTGAAATATCCTGCGGAATGCAAAGTCCCCGCTCCTGAATGGCCCGCATCACGCCAATGGCGGTGATATCGTTCACGCAAAAGTATGCGCTGGCATGCTTTCCCTGGGATAAAGCCCTGGACATGCTTTCATATCCCCCATTTAAGGACAGGGCGGATTCCACCACATAGCACTCTTCCACCGGCAGGTTATGCTTGAGCATGGTCTGCTGGAATGCGGAAAACCGGTGTTCGTTTAATAGCGCCTGATCCCGGTTGGTTTCACCGATAAAGCCGATACGCTTGTGACCCAACTGTACAAGGTGGTCCACCGCCAGGGATATTCCCTGGACGGCGTCGCACAGCACCTGGGAGATATCGCCGTCTATGTAGTTTAAACCGCAGTAAACCAGATGCGGGATGTGGGTCCTTAGCATATCAAGCGTTTCCTGGTTCATGCGCCCAAGAAGGATCGCCCCGTTCACAGAGCGGGTAACAAGGCTGTTGAAAAAAGCCGCGTCCTGAGGGCTGCTTTTGCTGGAGATGGGAAACGTATATTCCATGGCATACCCCTGGGCAATGGTTTCCTGGTATATGCCTGCGATCACCTCGGAAAAGAAAGGATCGATAAACAGATCATCGGAGGAAGCCAGTATACAGCCGATGCTTTTGCGGTCCAATTCCTCGCTGCCGTTCTTGGCCCTGTGGATCAGCATGCGCGCCGTCTGATTCGGGACATATTGCATTTCATGTACAATTTTCCATACTTTTTCCACTGTTTCCGGGCTTGCAGGCTTTACCGGATCACTGTTTATTACCCGGGATACCGTGGAAACGGACACGCCCGCTTTTTTCGCAATGTCCTTGAGCTTTGCGTTCACTGCTGCACCCCTTTACATTTTTCAGAAGAAAGGTGAATGTGAAAATTAGTTTAGCATAGTTGCCTGCGTTGTGCAAGCACGATGCCTATGTCTTAAAAAGATACGCATTTTTACGCTTTTTTTGCTGCATCATGCGCAGAAACGGTTGACAAATCGAAAAGGCTATGATAGACTTCGTTCATAAAACGTTTGGGGCAAACGTAGCGACCGGAAAAATCAAATATGTATGGGAGGGCGTTTCATGAAACGGTGGACAATCCGGCTATTGGTAGTATCCCTTGTGATCCCGATGCTCTTTTCAGCCGGCGCACTGGCGCAAAGCAGCACCACATTCGGACTGGAACCATTGGCCCAAAGGCAAACCGTCAGCGTCGGCTTCTTCTCGGGGTCCGGCCATTCGATTCCCTTTTACATCGCAGAGCAGGAAGGCTTCTTTGACGAGCTGAATATCGACATTGAATATCAGTCCTTCATCAATGGCCCTGCCATGATGGAAGCCAACGCCAGCTGGGACATCGCCGATGTGGGAGGACCTGGCGTATTGGTCGGGCAGTTGGGCTACGACGTGCGCATGGTTGGCGTATGTGACTATGAGGAAAACCTGGCGCTGTTCGTGCGCAACGACAGCCCCATCCTCGCGGCCGGCAAGGGCGCCCTTGCGGATTATCCCGAAGTCTACGGCAATACCGATACATGGAAGGGTACCAAATGGCTGTATCCTGTAGGCACCAACCTGCACATGACTTTGGCGGCGGCCCTGAAGGGGTTTGGCCTTGGCACCCCGGACATCGAGTCTGTGAATATGGATGTCAGCAGCGCCCTGACTGCCTTTAAGGGCGGCGAAGCCGACGGCCTGGCTGTATGGAACGCCGTTGCCTTTGCTGCGGAAGATGCGGGCTTTGTGCGTGTGGGCGACGCGGGCAAGCTGGGCGTTGTCAGCACCTGCGGGCTGGTAGCTACGAAGGACGCCCTGGAGAACAAACGCGATCTCATCAAAAAAGTGTGGCAGGTGTATTACCTTACATGGCAATGGTGCAACGAAAGCGAAGAAAACATGGAAAAGGCCATTGCCTATTATGTAGATTCCTGCGAGACCGAAGGCGTGGTCAGCGATGAAAGCATTTGCCGCCGGGCTTTGGAATACTTCCGCTGCCCCAGCATGAAGGAAGCCATTGCCGTCATGACGGAAACGGAAGCCGACAAAAAAGGCCTGTATACGGGTCGTGAGCTCCTTCGCGCGGAAAACAACCTGCTGGAAACGTTGGATTTCTTCATTGAACAGGGCAAGTATACTGCGGACGACCGTTTGAAGGTGCTGGACAACCATTTGGTGGACAGTTCCATCGCTTCGGAAGCTTTGGCTGACTTTGAGGCCCGAGGCATTGAAATCAAATAATACTTTTGTTTAATCCTATCTGGCGGGGGGAGGACCCGTTGGGATGACAATTCATCTCCCGGGCCTCCCCTTAAAACTTTGAGGAATGGGCCAGATCCGCCACAAAGGAGGATTCATCTGTGCAGGACGCGTCAAACCGGCGCCTTTCCAATGAGGAACGGGTACGGCTGGTGCAAAGGCAAAAGCGGAAAAATGAATACCAGCGAACGCTTTTGAGCATAGCGGGGGTATTGGGCTTCTTTATGGTCTGGCAGCTGGCGGTTTCCGCCGGGCTCGTTTCCAGCAGGTACATCGCCTCTCCCTCGGAAATCTTCAAACTGTTCATTTTAAAACTGCATGACGCCAACCCGGATGGTGCCATACTCAGCGTGAATGTCCTGGCCAGCCTTCAAGTTGCCTTGACGGGATTTTTGCTGGCTGTTGCATTTGGCGTGCCCTTGGGGCTTTTCATGGGCTGGTATCAGGGCTTTGACAAATTCATGCGCCCCGTGTTCGAAATCGTACGGCCCATCCCACCGGTATCATGGATTCCCCTCACCATCGTCTGGCTAGGGATCGGGCTTCGTGCCAAGGCATTTATTGTGTTCTTTTCCGCTTTCATCCCCTGCGTCATCAACGCCTATACAGGCATCAGGCAGACAAGCCCCGTCCTTGTCAACGTAGCCAAAACCTGCGGTGCATCCAACTTCACTATTTTCTATAAAATCGGCATCCCTTCCGCCATGACCATGACATTCGCTGGCGTCCGCGTAGCGCTTGGGAATGCCTGGGCCACACTGGTAGCGGCGGAAATGCTGGCTTCCTCCGCCGGCCTTGGCTATATGATCCTTATGGGGCGGCAGTTTGCCAGGCCAGACCTTATCATACTGGGCATCCTGGTTATCGGCGTGATCGGCGCAGCATTCACCTGGGTATTGGGGCTGGCGGAGAACAAGGTATTGGGGTGGAAAAAGCTGTGAAGACAAAAAGTCAAATCGTACGCAGCGAGGCCGAGCGCAAAGAAATGATCCGAAAGCGCGTATATAGGCTGCTGCCCTTTCTGTCGCTGGGTCTGCTCATCCTTGTATGGGTCGTGGTCTCCGGTCAGGAAACGGCCATGTTCCCCTCGCCCAAAGCGATCTGGGAACGGTTCATGCGGCTGCTGGAAAAGCCCATCATGCGGCTGTCCCTGTGGCAGCACATCTGGGCCAGCCTGCAGCGGGTGTTTGCGGCGCTTCTTGCTTCCTGGGTACTTGGCATTTCCTTTGGCATTTTGCTGGGCTGGAACAAAAAGGCCAATGCCCTTTTCGGACCGTTGTTTACCAGCTTTCGCGCAATTCCCCCGCTGGCCTGGATCCCTTTGATCACCATCTGGTTCGGGATCGGCGAGTTTCCCAAAATACTGGTGGTGTTTATCGGCGCGGTGATGTCCGTGGTAGTCAATACGCAAGCGGGCATTCAAAATGTCAATCAGCTATACCTGAGCGTGGGGAGGATCTTCCACGCCAACCGGCGGCAGATGCTTTTGCAGATTGCCGTGCCTTCGGCGCTGGATGCCATCTTTGCGGGAATCCGCACCTCCACCAGCGCAGGCTGGATGGTGGTGCTGGCAGCCGAGATGCTTGGCGCCAAATCCGGCGTGGGCTTTCTGATTACCCGGGGAATGGATTCCGGGGATATGTCCCTGGTGCTCCTGTCCATGATCTGCATCGGTCTGGTAGGCGCAGCGCTGGCCGTGCTGACACAAATCATAGAAGGGCTGGTATGTCCGTGGAAAGCAAAAAGATCAAGCTGAGTTTACAGCATATCGCCCAGAATTACATTGTAAAAAACAAGGTGTTCGAGGCCGTTACCGATGTATCCTTGGATGTGTATGACCGGGAATTCCTTGTCATCCTGGGCCCGGGCCATTGCGGCAAGTCGGTGCTTTTGAATATGATCGCCGGTTTGGAAAGGCCTGTGGGCGGCGCCATTTACCTGGATGGGGAGAAGATTGACGGCTGCGACAAAAGAATCGGCATGGTGTTTCAGAAGCTGGCTCTCATGCCTTGGAAAACCGTCATGGGCAATGTAGAATTTGGCCCGCAGATGGCCGGCATAGACAAAAAAACCCGCCGGGAGAACGCTCAAAAGTACATCGATCTGGTGGGGCTGCAAGGCTTTGAAAAAAGCTATCCCAGCCAGTTGTCCGGGGGCATGAAGCAAAGGGTTGGCATCGCCCGGGCCTATGCCAACAATCCCGAGATATTGCTGATGGATGAGCCCTTCGGCCAGCTGGATGCCCAGACACGCTATGCCATGGAGGAAGAAATACAAAAAATATGGCAGCGGGAAAAGCGCACCATCCTGTTTGTAACCAACAACATTGAAGAAGCGGTTTATCTGGGCGACCGGATTGTGCTGTTGTCCGCATGCCCCGCTACCGTGAAAGCAGTGTACGATGTCAACCTGCCCAGGCCCAGGGACACCGTGTCACCGGAATTTTTAAAATTGCGCAAGACCATTTCGGAAAACACGGACCTCCCCCTGTAAAGGCGATGCCATCTTGATATTGTGGAGGGAAAATGATGGGCGATCAGGGACGCTGCAAAATCGAGGTAAAGAACCTCTCCAAATACTTTGGCAGCCTGCACGTGCTGGACAATATATCCTTTCAAATCAAAAAGGGCGAGTTTGTTTGCGTGGTAGGTCCCACCGGCTGCGGGAAAACCACCTTTTTGAACCTGCTGACCCGTATTTATATGCCGTCAAAAGGCGACCTGTACATTGACGGTGAATCGGCCGACCCCAAGAAGCACAACCTGGCCTTTGTCTTTCAGGAGCCTAGCGCGATCCCATGGCTTACGGTGGAAAAGAACCTGCGCTTCGGGCTTGAACTCAAAAAGCTGGACAAGAAAACAATCGACGAGCGTGTTGAAAAGATCATCAGCCTGCTGGGCCTGCAATCCTTCAGGGATTCCTATCCCCATCAATTGTCCGTTAGCTCCGAGCAGCGCATCATCATCGGCCGGGCTTTCGCCATGAATCCGGACCTGCTTTTGATGGATGAACCTTACGGGCAGATGGACATCAAGCTGCGCTTTTACCTGGAGGATGAAGTGATCCGCCTCTGGAAGGAATGGGGCAGCACCGTGGTATTCATCACCCACAACATTGAGGAAGCCGTATACCTGGCCGAACGCATCCTGATCATGTCCAACAAGCCGACCACCATCAAGGAAGAGGTTGTGGTGGACTTGCCAAGGCCGCGGGATGTGACCGATCCAGCATTTATAAAGATCCGCAAATATGTTACAGATCAAATCAAGTGGTGGTAATCCGGCACGTTCAAAGGATGGACGCGCAATCGGTTGCAGATATATAATAACGTTTGGGTAAAAGGTTCTTAAGGGAGTGATCCGTTTGATTTACGATGTGCTTATTATTGGCTGCGGCATTACCGGGGCTGCCGCCGCATACGAATTATCCCGCTATGATCTTGCCGTGGGCGTTCTTGAGCAATATAACGATGTGGCCAACGGGGTCACCAAGGCGAACAGCGCCATTCTCCATGCCGGGTTCGATCCCATTCCCGGCAGCACCGAGGCGCATCTGAATCTGGAAGGCATCCGCCTGGCAAAGGATCTGTGCGAAAAGCTGGATGTGGAGCGCAGGGAGATCCCCTCTTTTGTCATTGCGCTGGAGCAAAGAGATATGGCGGAAATTGAAATGCTGTATGACCGGGGGGTAAAAAACGGCGTTCCCGGCATACGCATCCTGTCCAGGGAGCAGGCGCTTGCCCTCGAGCCGGCGCTTAACCCCAATATCCTTGCGGCATTATACGCTCCGGGTTCGGCCATTGTGAACCCTTGGGAGTATGCTATTGCTCTTTCGGAAACCGCGGTGCGCAACGGCGTTCATGTTCATTTGAGCACGCGTGTCACCGCCATCAAAAAGGATGGGGACTTGTTTTCCCTGTCCACCAGCCGCGGGAATTTTGCCGCCCGGTATGTTGTAAACGCCGCCGGCTGCGACTCGGACAAGGTGCATGAAATGATCGGCGGTTCCGGCTTTACCTCCACCCACTTCAGGGGCAGTTATTATGTGCTGGACAAAAGCCAGGGCAGCCTAGTGAATTCGGTCATCTTCCCCTGCCCCGACGAGTACGGCTTCAAAGGCGTTCTTGTCGCACCCACCGTCCACGGGAACCTGATCGTGGGCCCCGACGCCGAAAAGGCGCAGGATGGGGCGGATGTGGCAAATACCGCAAAAAGCCTGGCGGATGTGAAAGCCTGGGGGTTGCGCTCCGTACCCGGAATCAACTTTAAAGAAGTGATCCATGAGTATGCCGGGGTACGCCCAAACACGCAGTTCAAGGATTTTATCATCGGGGAATCCCCTTACTGCGAACACTTTATCAACCTGGCCGGCATCAAATCCCCCGGCTTGTCCGCCGCCCCGGCCATTGCCAAAAAGGGTGTGTCCATCCTTGAGCAATGCGGCCTAATTTTGCGGGAAAAGGAAGCCTTTATCGATACCCGCAAGCGCATCAAGTTTTGCGATTTATGCCAGGCGGAAAAGGAGCAGATTATAAGAGAAAATCCGCTTTATGGGCGGGTGGTCTGCCGCTGCGAAACGGTCACCGAAGGGGAAATCGTGGAAGCCATCCACCGCCCCATCGTCCCTACCACCATCGATGCCATCAAACGCCGCTGCAGGGCGGGCCTGGGCCGCTGCCAGGGTGGCTTCTGCGGTCCGCGGGTCCATGAGATTTTGGCAAGGGAACTGAACAAGCCCATGAATGAAATCCTCCTGGATGAGGATGGGACATATCTTCTTACATGCCCCACAAAGGAGGAAGCAAAGCAATGAAATACGATGTGATCGTCATTGGCGGCGGTCCGGCGGGCATGGCGGCGGCCTTGTCCGCCCGGGAAAACGGCGCGGAAAAGGTAGTCATCCTGGAGCGGGACAAGGAACTGGGCGGCATATTGAACCAGTGTATCCACAACGGTTTCGGCCTGCATTATTTCAAGGAAGAGCTCACCGGTCCGGAGTATGCGGGGCGGTTCATTCAAATGCTTCAGGATACGGATATCCAGGTGAAGCTGGATACGATGGTATTGGAAATCACACAGGAGAAGCAGGTCCATTGCGTCAGCGCCGGGGAAGGCTATCAGGTTTTGGAAGGGAAGGCCATCGTCCTGGCCATGGGCTGCCGGGAACGCACCCGGGGGGCGATCGCACTGCCCGGCGACCGCCCCGCAGGCATCTATACCGCCGGCGCGGCCCAGCGCTATGTGAACCTGGAAGGGTGGATGGTAGGGCAGCGCACCGTCATCCTGGGCAGCGGGGATATCGGGTTGATTATGGCCCGCCGCATGACGCTGGAGGGGGCAGAGGTACTCGCCTGCGTGGAAATATGTCCCTATTCCAACGGCCTAAACCGGAATATTGTCCAATGCCTGGAGGACTACAACATTCCCCTGTATTTGCGCCACACCATCACCGACATCAAAGGCAGGCACCGGGTGGAACAGGTAGTCATCCAGCAAGTGGGAGAGGATTTGAAACCCATCCCGGGCACGGAGAAAACGCTGGATTGCGATACGGTTCTGCTCTCCGTCGGCCTGATCCCCGAAAACGAATTGAGCCGTAAGGCACAGATCCCCATCGACCCGCGTACAGGGGGCCCGGCCGTGTACGACAATATGGAAACCCTTGTTCCCGGGATCTTTGCCTGCGGCAATGTGGCTCATGTGCATGACCTGGTGGACTTTGTCACCGCGGAAAGCAAGCGTGCCGGGGCCGCAGCCGCAAAGTGGAGCGAAGACGCGCAGGACCAGAGCCTTTCGGTGAATGCGGGGAATTTGGTGAATTATACCGTTCCCCAACGCATCCGTTTAAAGCCTGCAGGCAAAGCTGTGGATGTATTTTTCAGGGTGGGTACGGTGCTTACCCATCAGGAAATCCAGGTGGTCAGTGGAGAAACGGTGCTCCTGACATTCAAACGCGAGCGCCTTGCCCCAGGTGAAATGGAGAAGATTACCCTTCCCAAAGCATATTTGGAAAAAGCGGAGAAAGAAATCACGATCCAAATCCGGCCATTTCGGCAGGAGGAATAACGTAATGAAGCAAGAAGTTACATGCATCGTCTGCCCCAAGGGATGCCGCCTTTTGGTAGACGGGGGAGAAGCATTGGAAGTCTCGGGTGCCGGCTGTCCACGGGGCATCGCCTACGGCAAAAAGGAAGTCACCTCCCCCACCCGGGTGCTTACATCCACCGTGCATCTTCAGGACGGGCCTTATTCCCGCCTTCCCGTGAAAACGAAAACGGATATTCCCAAGCACCTGATCAAAGAGGCCATGGCGCTTTTAAATGGCGTGCACGTGAAGGCCCCCGTGATAACGGGAGATGTGATTGTGAAGGACATTTGCGGCACGGGAATTCCCTGGATCGCCACCAGGACGTTCCAAAAAAAGGAGGCGTAAGCATGAAACTCCACTTTGAATATGGCCATGGAACCATGGCGGCCGAACTACCCGATACGACGGATGTATTTATCCCCGGTACAACCGTTCCGGACCCGCCCTGCATCCCGGAAGATCAGCTTGCTTCTGTAACCCTTCAAAGCATCCGCAGCCCCATCGGCATGGAGCCCCTTTCCAAACAGGCACACAAGGGATCCAAATGCGTTATCGTCTTTCCGGACAGGGTGAAGGGTGGCGAGCAGCCAACCGCCCACCGGAAGATCGCCATTCCGCTGATTCTTCAGGAGCTCTATAACGCCGGAGTTGACCGGAAGGACATTCTGCTCATTTGCTCCAACGGCCTGCACCGGAAAAACACCGAGCAGGAGATCAAAAGCGTACTGGGAAATGACCTGTTCAATGAATTCTGGTATACCCATCAAATCATCAATCATGACAGCGAGGACTACGAACACCTTGTGGATTTGGGCGTGACAAAACGGGGCGATCCGGTGCTCATGAACAAATATGTCTATGAAGCGGATATAGCCGTATTGATCGGCCATACCCAGGGTAACCCCTACGGCGGATATTCCGGCGGTTATAAGCACTGCGCCACAGGCATCACCCACTGGCGCTCCATTGCAAGCCACCATGTGCCCCAGGTCATGCACCGCACGGATTTTACCCCGGTAAGCCAGAGCAGCCTCATGCGCTCGAAATTCGACGAGATCGGCATGCACATGGAAGCATGCATGGGAAAGAAATTCTTCTGCTGCGACGCGGTGCTGGATACATATTCCAGGCAGATCGCCGTGTTTTCAGGCTACGCAGCGGAAATGCAGCCCCTTTCCTGGAAGGTTGCGGACAAGCGCACCTATGTTCACTGGGCGGAAAAGAAGTATGATGTCATGATCTTTGGCATGCCCCAATTTTTCCATTATGGAGAAGGCATGGGCACCAATCCCATCATGATGATGCAGGCC
Organism: Bacillota bacterium; assembly: GCA_023413135.1. Classification (GTDB taxonomy): domain Bacteria; phylum Bacillota; class Clostridia; order Christensenellales; family Aristaeellaceae; genus JAEWAH01. The sequence goes on along the minus strand of JAEZQK010000118.1, from coordinate 87,890 downwards.
ATTTCAGCGCAGGTCATCCGTCACAAAAGGATCATGAGCGACAAATGCGTCATTATCTGCTCCAGCCTGTGCAACGGTTTCTTCCATGATGAACTGTGGCCGTATACCAGGGAAATGTATGAAATGTTCCAGCATGACCAAATGAACATCCTGCCGGACATGAACAGGTATGGCGAATTGTTTTCAAACAACAACGAATATATCAAACGATACCGCTTCGGAAATGCCTTTCACCCCTTCCATGGCTTTTCCATGATCTCCTGCGGCCATATCGCCGAAATGAACACCAGCGCCATCTATCTGGTGGGCGCCCAGGAGCCGGGCATGGCCCGGGGAATGGGCCTCAAAACTCGCGCGACCTTTGAGGAAGCACTGGAGGATGCCAAGCGAAAATTCGTTGGAGAAAGCCCCAACATACTGGCCCTGCCCCTCACCTTTAGGACTGCTTCCGTTCACCTGTGCATGAATGACCCGTCCCTAAACAGCAGCATGAAAGACATCGGCAGCCATCCCTGTTGCGGATGAGCACATCATTGTAGCATGATCTGTATAAAACTAAATGAAAAGGGGCTGTCGTGCCAGAGAATTTTTTTCTGGCACGACAGCCCCTTTCCTAACTATATGCCTTGAGCACCCACGTCACTTTTATATTCCAGGATATCTCCGGGTTGGCATTCCAAAGCCTTGCAAATCGCCTCCAGCGTTGTCAGCCGGATCGCTTTTGCCTTACCGTTTTTCAGTATGGAAAGGTTGGCCAACGTTATTCCAACCCGCTCTGATAGTTCTGTGACGCTCATTTTCCTTTTTGCCAGCATTACATCAATATTGATGATAATCGCCATATTATTCACCTTAAATCGTTGAATCGTTTTCTGATTTTATATCAATGGCTTCCTTTAGAAGCCTTTGAAGAACGGCTGCAAAGGTTGCAATCACCATCGGTGAACAAGCAAAAGCCGCTCCCACCAGTACAAGGCCAGGCGCATCCTCCACTTTCGCAGAAAAATATACGAAAGGCATACCCAATGCATACAGGATACTCATTGCAGTGGCACAGTATTGTATTTTCCGCAAGGCTTTAACGGATAATATTGAGAAAGCTGCTTTTCTGTCAATATAGCCTAATAGCTTTAAAGTTTGGTACAGCGCCCAGAAAAATGGGATCGCGGGTGCATATAGCCAAATGAGTATGGGATAGTATAAACTACTTCCTATAGGTGTCATCGCCGCTGCATCCTGAGTAAACCAAACTGCGAACCGCGGCAGCCCAAATATACACAGAGCCAATACCGCAATTCCTATAAAAACAACAACTCCCCTCAGGAAAATGGTTGATCCGCGTTTCATAAAAAGCACCTCACTTCTTTCTTGGTGAAAGAATGATAGCACTTGATTTATCGAATGTCAATAACTTTTTATCGATATAATTTTCTTGTTAATGCAGGGCTAGAAAGAGAGATAGGCAGCAGCCCGCAATGATGGTAAAAGCAAGCGCACCGGCCAAAAGGGTGGCCGGTGCGCTTGTTTTATGTATATTCGTTTAGTTGACAGGAGCGGCAGCGCCGTAAATCAGGGCCAAAACGGATTCAGGCAGGTACTGCATGGCGCCCATCAGGCCGGTCAACGCCGTCTGCAAAGCGGTCTGACCCCAGGTCTTGAGCTCTTCGATGGTCATTTTGCCCAGGCGGACGCTATCGGCGGGAACTTCGGGATAGGCCACGGGATCGCCTGATTCGGTCACGGTCTTAATGGTCAGCACCGGGCTTTCCATGCCGGTCATGGAGGCGGTCAGGGCCGCGTCGGTCTTTACATCCTTGCCGTCGAAGGTGGAAGCAGATTTGTAGTCAAGCGCAAAGCTTAAGGGCATGCCGCCCGCGTTGAGTTCAATGCCCAGCTTCCAGGCTTTGTCCGCTTGGGTATCGGTCGCCTTTTCCTCACCGGTGAAGTCAAGCGCCAGCGCGAAAGCTTCCGTGCCATTTTGGGTTGCGCCGGCTTCAAGCTTCCAGGCGCTTGCGGCGGCTTGTGAACCATCGGCAGGTGCTTTGTTGGAAACGGCCAGGCGGAAGGAGTCTTTCGCCGTGCCCGCATCCAGCGTAAACAGGCTGGTAACATCCGTGCCTTCCGTCTTGCTATAGATGCCAAGCTGGAAGGTGGAATCCCCGTCATCGGCGTTCTTGCCGGCAAACTGCCCCTTGATTTCCGTGGCAAGGGTGTTGCCCCTGTCATCCTTCAGCATGGTGAGGGTGATGGGCTGCTTCATGGAAGGCGCGGCTTCCTTTGCAAAGGATGATGGCAGATCCTTTATCCCTTGCAGCAACCCCGCTTTTTCTTTGGTGTTCAGCTGGCCTGCACCGGTGGATGCGGAGCCAATGAAATCTGTAAGAGCCTTGAAATTGTCATCCTTGGTTGCCCAGTCGGATACGATCTGCAAAAGCTGCTGAATCTGTTCCGCACTGATTGAGTAAACCTCCTGGGTGGTAGCGGTGTCATGCTTTTCGCTTTCAAAGGTGCCTGTGGTCGTCTCTGGGGCGGATATGACGCTGGTCGCCCAGGCGGTAACGGGGATAATCAAATCCGCCTGCAAGCTTTCCGGATTGAACTCCGGCATATTGACGGGCATCGTGAATGCCGTCAGGTCGGCGCCTTCCATCTTGGCGGTGAGCATACCGGTAACAAAGGACTTATAGCTTTCCATCTGGGCTTTCAACGCGGCCAGTTCTTCCGCTGCCATCCCGGACTTTTCCGCGGCATCGATGGCGGCGTCAAATACGGTGAAATAGAGCTGAACAAACTCCTGCGGGGTGAAGGACAAAACGCTGTCCCCCAGCAGGTTGCTCATGATGTGGAACTCATCGCCTTTTTCCATGGCCGTGAAGCTAAGGGCCGGCTGATCCTGCAAGAGCACTGAAAAGGTGCCCAGGGAGTTCTCGCCCTCCTCCTGGTTGGAGATCTTTACGCTGAGGGCTTTCAATACATCCCCGATCATGCTCATGGTAGGATCCTGGGTAAACAGATCGCCAGGCTCAAAGGTTACGGTGGTATTCAGGCTGCGGCCCGCTTCCAGCGCCTTTTGTGCAAAGGCTTCGGCGGCGCTTTCTCCCAGGGACAGGGAGGGCACAAGCACAAGTGCCAAAGCCATGATAACGGCGGTGATTCTGCGCAGATTCATAGGAATGCCCCTTTCTATGCATATCGCTTCTACAGCAATAAGGAATGAAATTATTATATATGAAAATCAAAAATTTGTCATCCTAATGGTAAATTTTTCTCTTATAATGCAACCTGATCCCTGGCAATGTCCCCCCGAGCCTTGAGATCATTCAGTATTCCGGCATACCGCTTCTCGTCAATTTTGAATTTCTTCATGTACACAATATACCCTGCAACAATGGCTATCAGGGGGAGGACCAGCATGGACAGCTTCATGATGGTGATGCCGCCCGCGGGCACATCCTGAGGCGTTTGGGCGGCGTTGATGCCCGAAATGATGAGCGTCAGGCCCAGCACACCGTTAGCGATGGCGGCGCCAAGCTTATTGATAAACGGCTGTACGGAAAAGGTGACGCTTTCATTGCGCTTGCCCATTTTCCATTGCCCGTATTCAATGGAATCGGCCAGGGACATCAGCGTAATCATCTGCATAAACGCCTCACCCACAAAGATCAGCACGCCGGCGACGCCGATATAGGCCATATCCATCGGGGCAAAGAAAAACAGCATATAGCCTGAAACCACCAGGATTGTTGCACCGGTATACAGCCGGCGCCTGGTAAAGCGCTTGCGAAGCCATGTAAATACGCCCAGCGCAGACAACTGCGATACGCCCAATACCAGCGCGAACATGGAATACATGTTTTCATCGCCATAGGCGTATTTGAAAAAGTGCAGGCCAAAGCTGGTGGTGGTGCAGTAGCCGATCATGAACAGCGACATGGAGATGGCGACCCACATCAACTGATCGTTCTTAAATAGTACACGGAACATCTCCCGAATGGATGTGTTTTCTTCCTGCTTGAAATAACCCTTGCGCTCCTTTACAAAAATCAACGTGACCGTCTGGAACAAAAGCATCAATATCGCAATGATCACGGCGAATATGAACCAGCCCAGCCGCGCGCTGCCCGCAGCCTCACTCAATGCGTTCGTGATGGGGACAATGCCTACCACTACCGCAAACAAGCCGACATCCGCGCAGATGCGCGCAAACGAACCGATTTTCTCGCGCTGCTTTTGATCCGTGGAAAGCGCCGGCATCATCGACCAGTAGGCGATGTCGTTCAGCCCGTAAAATACATCCCAGATAAGATAGATAACCGCGAATACCGCCACATAGGCAATGCCGGTAAGGCCCAGATCCAGAAACATCAGCACCATGCACACGCCGCCTATGATGGCGCCAAGAAGCATCCACGGTTTGAATTTGCCAAAGCGCGATTTGGTGTTGTCAATTACAAGGCCCATCATTGGGTCATTGAAAGCGTCAAATATTTTCAGCACCAAAAGAACGGCTGTCATCATGCCAAGCGTACTATCCGGTACGTTTAGCACTTCGGTGATGTATACTATGATATACATGCTCACCATCGTATAAAACATGTCCCTGCCAATGGTACCCAGGCCAAAGCAAAACCGGTTCCGACGGTCATCGTTTTTTTCCATGAACTATTCCCCTTTCTCCGCTTGTACCACATACAGATTGGAGCCGAAATCGCCAAGCATCCGGATCATGCTATTGTAATAGCTGCCTATGAATTGATTGTTCAGCATGATACCGCTCATCAGCGCGCTGCCATAGCCTGAGTACTCTTCCACGCAATCTGTCAAACAAAAATACCTGTTCGCCATGCGCAATATGAATCCCTCCGGGTGAAGTGCAAATGGCAGGATATGTTTCACCAGCCCACCGAACCGTCTTATGAACAAGCTCTGCGGGCGCGTTGTGACACGGTACCTGCGGCCGCCTTGCAGGCCCATGAGCCTCATGCGGTCAAAGCTTTCACCGGCGATGGCCTGCGTCTGAAAAAAGCCGCTGATGCCGGATGCGGCCTCTTTATCCACGCAATGCCAAACCACCTTGTTACCCTTATCAGGCTCGCCGCGCCAGAAGGTGCCGTATTGCAACACATTTCGATACTGCTTATAGAAGGCGATTTGACGCCTTACTTCCTTGCTCTGTACATACGAAAGATACTTTAGATCCAGCTCATAGCCAAGGCACCCGAAGGATGCAACGTTGAAGCGTGTGGAAAGGGGCGTATCGCGTAGCGTCTGCTGATGCGGCGCCTGCGAAACGTGCGCGCCCATGGCTGACAGCGGGTACAGGTAGGAAAGCCCCCCCTGGATTTTCAGCCGCTCAATGGGATCCGTATCGTCCGACGTCCAGATCTGCGGCGAATAGCAAAGCATCCCCAGATCAAAACGGTTGCCGCCGCTGGAGCAGCTTTCAAACAAAATGTGCGGGCGCGGTGAAAATATCCGGTGCAGCACCTCATACAGCCCCAGCATGTATCGGTGGAAGAATTCGCCCTGGTTTATAAGGGTTGGCGAACAGGCATCGCTGATGTGGCGGTTATAGTCCCATTTCACATAGTCGATGCTGCAGGTATCCAGTATGTGCGATACGTTTTCCACAATATAATCCCGGACATTGGGATTGCACAAATCCAGCACCAGCTGGTTGCGCCCGTACGCCGGCTGCTTGCCCGGTGTTTTCAATGCATACTCGGGATGGGTAAGGTACAGGCCGCTGTCCTCGTTGACCATTTCCGGTTCAAACCAGAGGCCGAACTTTAGGCCCATCCGGTGAATCCTGTCCGAAAATTCCTTCAGCCCCCGGGGAAGCTTTTTGCGGCTGACGGTATAATCCCCCAGGCCCGCCCTGTCGCTATCGCGCCTTTGAAACCAGCCGTCATCCAGCACAAACAGCTCGACGCCAACCTTTTGGGCGCGCCGGGCCAGGCGCAAAAGCTTGCCCCGGGTAAACTTAAAAAAATGAGCTTCCCAGTTGTTGATAAGGACAGGGCGTTCCTTTCCTTTCCAATCCCCTCTCACAATGTGATGGTTGACGAACCCGTGGAAGTTTTGCGAAAGGCCGTTGAACCCCTTGTCAGAAAAGCTCATCACTACTTCCGGCGTTTCAAACCGCCCATTTTCTTCAAGCACCCATTCAAAGCAATGGGGATTGATGCCGATCAGGACGCGGAGGGTGTCATGGCTGCATAGCTCCACCGCGCCATAATGGTTGCCGCTGTAGACCAGGTTGAACCCATACACCTGACCTTGGGTTTCCGTCGCGCCGCTGGAAGCGAGCAGAAAGCCCGGATTATGGCGGTTGCTGCTGTCGCCGGTGGTGGAGGAGTTCACATACATCCCGTACGACAGCGCCCGCTCGTGCTTATGCCCCTCCTTGATCCAGCCGCCGTCAAAGGTGACCAGTCGGTAATTGTCATTTGGCATGTCGACCATCATGCTGAGCAGCCGCCTGACCGTAAGCGGCTTTGAATGGCCGTTTTTGATGACTGCGCGGCGCGTGATCACATCGTTATTTACGTAAACGGTATAGTAAAGCAGCAGTGTCACGTTGTTGCTTTCATCCATAAGCGTAATGATCAGCGTTTGGCACTCACCAGCTTCGCCATAAGAGGAGGGAAGCGTTTCCATGCCTGCGCTGCCTGGAATTACCTGATGGCTTTGGTACGCAAAATCCGCCGTGAACGTGCCGTCCGGCATTTTGATTTCGGCGGGCGTGTGTCGCGGTAGTCCCCTTTCCCGATGCCCGACCATTCCAATAAAAGCGTGTCCAGGCAATAGGTTTCATCGCTTGGGTCGTATAAGACGCTGCCGCCGGTTTGCGCCGTGCGCTTGAGCATAAGCGGCTCAACGGACTGGTCGTCTGGCAGCAGGCTCCCGTAGTAGATGTGCTCCAGATGCCCAAACCGCGTCACACAAAACCAGTAGCTGGTATGCTCAGTCGTCAGCCTGAATACGTTGTCATCAAATGAAATCACCCGTTCACCTCCCCGTTGCCTGTTTCAGCACCACCGCTTCATAGGGAGCCAAAACACCTTTGTATGCCTGGATCCCCGTATTGGATAGGATCACTTCACCCGCAAAAGGAGCACTCGAAGGCTTTTTGGAGAAGTTCAATAGAACGGTGTATTGTTCATCTTTAAGCGTGCGCTGATAGGCCATCATACGGCTATTGGCATACAGCGGTGCGAATGCGCCGAATTTCAGTATCTCGCTGGACGCGCGCAAAGCGATCAGCTTCCGATAGTAGTTAAGCACCGAGTTTTCGTCCTTTAGCTGATCCTGATAATTGATCGAAACGTAATTCCCGTTGATGCCTATCCAGGGCGTCCCCGTGGTAAAGCCTGCGCCCTCTTCCTTCGTCCATTGCATGGGAGTGCGGGCATTGTCGCGGGAAGAAAGCCTGATCCACTTCCACCTAAGCCACGCCGGTATGTGCATCCTCTTCATCAGCCGGTCGATGTTGAAGCTTTCCACATCCTTGAGCTGCGAAAGGCTGGTAAAATCGAAATTGGTCATGCCGATCTCCTGCCCCTGATACACAAACGGTGTACCACGCAGCGTAAACTCCATCGTCGCCAGCATCTTGGCGCTGCGTTCCCAGTACTGTTTTTCATCACCATAATGGGATACGATGCGCGGCTGGTCGTGATTTTCCAGGTACAACGCATTCCAATCAAGCCCCTGCTGCCATTTGGTAAAAACATGAAGCAGTTTTTTCGCCTTGAATTTCTTGGGGAGATAGCGCTCAATGCGGCGGTCCACTTCCAAATGGTCGAAGTAGAACACCATATCCAATTCCTTGCGGTCAGGGTCGCACAGCAGCTTCGCCTCGTCAAGGTCCACCATTACGGTCTCGCCCACCGTAAAGCAGTCGTACTTGTCCAGCACGTCACGCTTGAGCTCACGCAGAATTTGATGATTACCTTCCTGGGATTTGTTATGCTCCAATCCCTGTATGGCAATGCTGCGCTTACCGTCCTCAAGGGATGATTTATAGATCACGTTGATCACGTCACAGCGGAACCCGGCGGCGCCCTTTTGGAGCCAGAAACGCATGATATCCTTGACCTCTTCAATCACCCTGGGATTATGGTAATTGAGGTCGGGCTGCTTTTTGTCAAACAGGTGCAGGTAGTATTCGCCGCTTTTTTCGTCGAATTCCCAAGTGGAGCCCATGAAAAAGCCGGTCCAGTTGTTGGGCGGGCATCCGTCGGGCTTCCCTGGGCGCCAGATATAATAGTCGCGGTAAGGGCTATTTTTATCTCGGCTTTTTTGAAACCATTCATGCTCGTCGGAGGTATGGTTGATCACCAGATCCATGATGATCTTGATATCCCGCTTATCAGCTTCCGCAAACAGGCGGTCCATGTCCGCCATGGTGCCGAGTTTGGGATTTATATCGCGGTAGTCGCTGATATCATAGCCGTTGTCTATATCAGGCGAACTGTATACCGGCGACAGCCAAATGATGCCGATGCCCAAATCTCTCAGCTCGTCCAGCCGTGAAATGATGCCGGGGATATCACCGATGCCGTCGTTGTTGGAATCCTGAAAGCTGCGCGGATAGATCTGGTATACCACCCGCTCTTTCCACCATTTGTCCATTGTGCGTACCTCTGTTATGCGTTGGTGTGATAGCGCTCATCTTTTATATATTCATTGTACATCCTGTCATCCACCCCTTGCGCGTCAATTACGCCGCGCAAAAACCGTCCGCTCTTTTTCACGGTGCGCTTTTGCGTTTCATAATCCACGTGCACAATCCCAAAGCGTGCACTTTCGCCCTCCACCCATTCAAAATTATCGCAGAAGCACCAGTGGTAATACCGCTTTACAGGCAAATCGCTTTCATTAAGCGCCTTTAAATGCTCGTACAAGTACAGGCAGCGGAACGTATCCTCGTTATCGCAGGTGCCGTTTTCAGTGATGTAAATGGGAAGCGGAATGATATCGTACAGTTTTTTTGTGCATTCCACGATCCCCTGCGGATAAATCTCCCAGCCCAAATCATTTACGGGCACGCCGTGCCTTACGTCGTCGCTCAGGTTCTTTACTGTAGAACGGGAATAATAGTTGATGGCAATAAAATCACAATACTTCCCTTTTTTCACATGGCTTATATTGCGTATGGGGAACGGGAACTCCCCCGTGCACATGGCCTTTGACAGGCTGCCCTGGAAAAACCGTTCCACAAGCGACGTAAAGATACGGTGGGACAGTTTTTTCGGATTTTCCGGTACGAACACACGCACATGGTTGGCAAAGCTCACCTTGGTGTCCGAAATTCCCATGGACTTTTGCAGATCATGGATCTTCTGATAAGCATGAACATGTGCCGCCGCCAGCACCGACATCACGTTCATCGCTTTAAAGATTGACTTTTCACCCGGCGGCCAGCTGCCGAAAAAGTAGCCGTTTGTAGCGTACACATTTGGCTCGTTGATGGTGATGTATTCATTCACCCGCTTGCCGAATGCCAAGACCATTTTTTCCACAAAACGGATAAAGTACGGTATGTTTTCCTTCCTTTCAAAAGCCCCTTTGCTTTCAAACCACATGGGGTTGGTAAAGTGATGCAGCGTGACCAAGGGTTCTATGCCGTAGGATTTTAATAATTCCACTTCCCGTACGTAATGGGCAATCACCTCGTCATCAAACGCGCCTTCCTCAGGCTCGATGCGCGCCCACTCAATACCGAAGCGGTATATTTGAATGTTCAGTTCCTTCATAAGCCCGGCGTCTTCCCGCCACAGGCGGTAATGGTCGTTGGCCCGGACAGGGCTGGAGTTGTTTTTGATATGGCCCTTTTGATGCCAGTCCATCCAGCTGTGCTTAAGCTCCCCGCCTTCGATTTGTGTCGCCGCGCTGGCACAGCCAATCAGCATGCCTTTCTTTAGTGAAAATGTCTTCACGATACACCTCCGCATCGCAAAATAAATGTGCAATTATCTGCCTTTCCACTGTAAAGCATTGTATACGAAAAGTATACAATGGAAATCCTTTGCCATCAAGATTCTCTTGGAACCAAATGGGGGCGGCAGGATAAAAAAGTGCCCTCCGGCCCGGCCATTGCTGGGTGTTCCGGAGGGATGATTTATGTTGGACTTATCATTTGACAGTGCGCATGGCATAATGGAAACATTTCGTCATACCGGGCTGCAACACCATTGCATGGGGCTTATCCAAAAAATCACCCGTCTCATCGGGCAGCGCCGGCAGACCGGCCCATGGCTCCAGGCACAGGAAGGGCGCTTTTTGGGTCGGCGGCGTCCAAACCACAAGGGCTGCAAAGCCGTCAAAGGAGAAATGAAGCCCCTTGCCCGTGGCTTTATGCACAAGCCGTACCCCTCTGGAACGAATCCCGTCCAAAATGAATGCATCCTTGTCAAAATCCGAATAGCGAAGGGGGATCCTTCGCCCATCCTTAATCAGCTGCACCGCGCTGTCCCGAAGCAGCAAGGTTCCCCCATCGGTGTATAGGGCGGGAATTGTTTCGCTTTCGTCAAACAAAAGCTCGTACTCTTCAAAGCGTTCACCGTCATTAAGCGGGCAGCGGAACCCGGGATGACCGCCGATGCAAAAGGGCATCTCCCGCTCATCCTCATTCGTCACCCCATAGGTGGTCACAAAGCCGTTTTCCAAAAGGCGATGGGTAACGGTAAGTACAAATCGAAACGGATACATTTGCATGCTTTCGCTATCAGCTTTGCACAGGAATGTGGCGCTGTCCTCCGTCTTTTCCAAAAGGGCAAACTCCCGTTTGCGCGCAACGCCATGCTTTGGCATGGTGTATTCCTTGCCTTCCAAGCGGATGCTTCCGTTTTTGAGCGCGCCGACGATGGGAAAGAGAACAGGCGCATGCCCGGACCAATAGGCCGGGTCTCCCTGCCATACATACTCCACTCCATCCTGTTTGTAACCGGTCAATTCCCCGCCAATGGTATCCAGTGTGGCACTTGCGCCATGGCTGCTCAATGTAAACTGCATGTTTCCACCTCCATAATCATCTCTTTATTTCGCGATGGTGCCGTCCTCATCCCACAGGTCGCGCCAGTCGCGGGCGCCTTCCCAGAGAAAAACCTGACCTTTGATCAGCCGGCAGCTCTTGTCGATGGATTGCAATAATGCCATCTCATCTTCTGCCAGCGGATCTTCGGTTACGCACTTCAGGTTGGAAATATATTGCCTCTCATGAACGGAGAAGGGAATGGGGATCTGTCCCCGCTGCACGGCCCACTTCAAACAGATGAGGGCAGGGTGGACATGATGCTTTTTCGCAATTTCCAAAATTTCCGGCTCCTGGATATCAGCGATATCCTCCGGCGTGGTATCGCGATCGGGCCGGCTGGGGCTGCCGACAGGGCAAAAGCCGACAGGCTGAATGCCTTGAGTCACGGCATAATCGTACAGCTCAGGCTGCTGGAAGCAGGGGTGCAGCTCTATCTCAATGAGCGTGGGCCTCACGCGGCAAAGGGGCAGTACTTCCGTAAGCTTTGGAACGGTCATGTTGCTCATGCCCAGGTTGCGCACAAGGCCCATATCGAAAAGGCGTTCCATCTGATGCCAGGTGGACATGAACTCCTCCACGGAAAAAGGCCTACTATCGGGGTTGCGGCTATCGCCGTCGCAGAAGGGGGCATGATAGTTGGGGAAAGGCCAGTGGACAAAGAACGCGTCCAGATCATTCAATTGCAGGTCGCACAGCGTTTTTGCGCAGGAAAGCAGTACATCGCCCTTGCCGTGCATATCGTTCCATACCTTGGATGTGATGAAGAGCTCCTCCCGCCTGACCACCCCCTCCGCAAATGCCTTTGCAAAAACCTTGCCGATCAGGTCTTCATTGCCATAAATGGCTGCGCAGTCAAACAGGCGGTAGCCGCAGCGGATGGCGCCGCCTACCGCGGCTGCCACCTGTTCGGGCGTGTAGCGGTCGCTTCCGAAAGTGCCCATGCCAATGCAGGGGATCCTCTCGCCTGTGGAAAGCTCCCGTTTGGGAACCAGATCGGGATGGATGATTTCGGCCATGGTGACCCTTCGTTCACTAATCATTTGTCAGCATGATCTTGCCATGCACCCGGGCCGGATCCTTGTACAGGGCAAAGGCCTCCGCCACGCGGCTTAAGGGATACCTGCGGAAAATGAAACCATCGTCAAACTTCAGTTCGCCCGTGCGAAAATAGTGGGCTGTCCATTCCCATTCGCGCCCGGGGAACGGCGCGGAATAGCTCATCCAGCTGCCCGTCAAGTGAAACTCCTTGCGATTCATATTCTCCCACTGCTTGGGGCTAAATGTCAAATCCGTGTGGGGCGTGCCGATAAAGCACACCCGGGCTTTGTTGGCAGCCAGATCAAAGGCCATGCGCATCGTAACCGGGCTTCCCGCCGTTTCAAATACGTTTTGATATCCTTGGCCGCCGGTCAGCGCCTTGGCCTTTTCCATAAAATCACTTTGAAGCGTGTTCACCGCTTCCTCCGCGCCCATGCGCCTGGCCAGATCAAGCCGCCCCTCGTCGATATCGAAGGCTACGATTTTCTTTGCCCCGAAGATTTTCGCCCATTGGAGGGTAAAGATACCGATGGTGCCGCAGCCGAGGATGGCCACGGACTCGCCGCCCCTGTAATCCGCCTGCAAAAGGCCATGGACCGCTACGGTGGAAGGTTCAAACATGGCGGCCTGCTCATAGGGAATGGAAGAATCGTACTTCACAGCGTTTTGAGACGGGATCACCACATACTCGGCAAAGCTGCCCTGCTGGCGGCTGCCGATGAAGCTATAATGCTTACAAAGCGCAAAATTCCCTTGCTGGCAATCATTGCATTGCATACAGGGCACAAGCGGCGCGCCGCTTACCGTATCGCCTATAGAAAGGCCGGTCACATTTTCCCCCACTTCCACCACATCACCGCTGAACTCATGCCCCAATACAACGGGATAAAAATGTGCGCCATGATGAAGGACCCGGGGCACGTCGCTGCCGCAGATTCCCGTGGCGCGCACCTTCACCTTCACCATGCCGGGCGTAACCTTCGGCGTTTTCCAATCATCATAGCGTATGTCCTCGTTGCCGTACAGCACCGCAGCTTTCATGGAAGTTTCCTTCTTTCCTTAAGTGACTGCATCATGGGCTTCCAAACGTTCGTGCTTTCGCCTCACGCCTTGCCGGCGCTTTTCAAAAGCTCAATTCTGTCGCGCACAAGCGCCTTGACGGCTTCCCGGCCGCTGCCCAGATATTTCTTGGGATCAAAAGCATCCGGCTCTTCGGCCATGGCCTTCTTAACACCCTCCGTAAACGCGATGCGAAGCTCCGTAGCGTAGTTCACCTTGCATATGCCGCGCTCAATGCATGCACGGACCTGATCGTGAGGCACGCCGCTGGTACCGTGAAGCACCAGGGGAACAGAAACGGTGCGGCGGATTTCGCTTAAGCGATTAAGGTCCAGCTTTGGAACACCTTTGTAGACGCCATGGGCTGTGCCGATGGCTACTGCAAAGCTGAAAATGCCGGTGCGCTTGGCAAAATCGGCTGCCTGTTCAGGATCGGTATACTGCGCCTTCGCCTCGTGCCCATCCTCTTTCCCGCCTACGGTACCCAGTTCCGCCTCCACGGGCAGATCCCCCGCCATTGCAACGACACGGCGGGTAAGCGCAATGTTATCCTCATAGGGCAGGAGGGAGCCGTCGATCATCAGGGAAGTATATCCTTCCCGCATGCATTCCTCCGCCAGGTCAAAGCTGCTGCCATGGTCCAAATGCAGCGCCACAGGCACCTTTGCACTTTCCGCCAGTCGGCGGACCATACCCGCAAAGCATCTGGGCGGCGCATATTTCAGCGTTCCGGCCGTGGTCTGTACGATCACGGGAGCATTCATCTCTTCGGCGGCCATAATGATCGCCTGGACCATTTCCATATTCTCGGCATTGAAAGCACCAATGGCATAACCGCCCTTCCGGGCCTCCAGCAAAAGCCGGCGCGTTGTAACAAACGGCATCTTTGTTCCTCCATCCATAACATTTCGGTTTTATTGATTATATGCTTTTCTCAATGGTTTTTCCAGGGGGTAAAAAAATCACCCCCGCAGGTGATTATGCTGGTATTAAATATCATTCATACGATTTAAGCACCACCGTATCTCCATCATGAATGGATTTGTTCCAGGATGTGATCAGCACGTCCTGATACTCAAGGCCGGACAGGACCACCGTATGCTTATCATCCTTCATGCTCAAAGTTACATTGGCTTCCTTTGCAGAATATTCAGTCTTGCCCCATGCGCCCGTCTTTGACGCAAGCAGAAACAATTTGCCGCCCTCCAGCGCCTTGTTTGGTACCAGCATGGAATAAAAGGGCGAATCCGCGGTCATCAGCAGGGAGGATATCTGATCCGGCGGCGGCGTATCCTCTCCCCTGCCAAACCATACGGTAGTACTGCCATCACTTTGTTCCACGGCCACGGCGTTCATGGGAGAAGCGCTTTGCGGCCTCCCCCGCACCACCCAGTCCCGCACATTCATGCCGGGAGCGTCTTTCCATACGCCGCCGACGAGGTATTTGGAATCGTCCCCGCACAGCGTCAAAAGCGGCGCAAGGCCCGCATAGCCATCGCCCTGCTTTACGTGGATCTGCTCCACGTATCCGCCCTGCCCGGCCTTCATCCGCCACCCGTTCTTGCGCAATGCGCTCAGCGCATCCACCGTTTCCCGGCATGTGTCCACCCCGGACAGAAGAACGTCTTCGCTGGTCATATCCATGATGCCGCTTTCCAGAAGATCAAGCTCCCGCTTCAACCGCTCTTTGTCTGACTTGGACCGCGTTTTTTCATTCGCCGTTTTCGTATTAGAAAGCCGGGTGGCATATGCGCTTTGCCAGGTTTTATGGGCAATCTCTGCCTGCGCAAGTTTTAAGGATGCTTCTTTCAGGGCGTATTCCCCGTCTTCAGGATGGAAGCCGATAAGATCATCCCCCGGCTGCACATGCTGGTTAAGCGAAATATACACCCGGCTTACCGTTAAATTCCGGGAAAGCAGCACGGGCAGCTCAAGCGCTGTGCTGTCTTCCCCGCGTATGCGTATGTCGGTAGTGGTGTTTACATAGCTCAGCATACCGCTGCCGATTTTGGATACCTCCACATTGGGCAGCATAAGCCGGTAAATGGTTCTGGAAAAGAAGGTCAAAACCGCAAGGCAGATAAAAAAGAAAATGGCGACCCGGATCACATGCTTTTTCCTCACGCAGACGCACCTCCTTTTTATAACCGCATGGCGTGAAGACCCGTCACCAGTTCATCCTCGAACAAAAAATACAAAAGAACCGTAGGCGCCATGAACAGCACGGCGCCGGGGAAAAGAATATGCAGGCCGCCATCCTTGAGGCTGTTCAGCGCCAGGGACAGGGGGTAGCGCCAATCATCCTTCAAAAGGACCAGGGGCTGCTCCACCATATTCCAGGCCTCCGAAAACGAAAGGACCATGACGGCGATCAGCCCCGGCTTCATGGCAGGAGCGGCGATTCCAATCAGGACGCGGGTCAGGGAGCTAGTTTCCATCAGCGCGGCTTCCACCCATTCCTCCGGCATGCCCTTTAAAAACTGGTGGAGCAAAAACACGCCGAAAGGGGCAAATACTCCCGGCAGGATCAGCGCTCCCCATGTGTTGTACAGCCCAAGCTGCCTGATGAGGATGTAGTTGGGCAGCAGCGTTACCTGAAAGGGCATTAACGCCGCAACGATGTACAAAAACAGCAGCGGCTTCAAAATGCTAAGGCGCGCCTTGATAAGCACAAACGCAGCCGTAAGCGAAACAAGCGTATTGCCCAGGGTCACGGCCAGGGCGATGAGCATGGAGTTCCAGAAGGTGGCCATATAGGTTTGGGACTTGAACAACAGGCCAAAGTATCCCTCCGGCGTCACTTCATAGGGGATCAGCCGCAGCGGCGCTCCGGCCCGGAATACCGCCGCCAGCTCCCCCGCGCCCATAAAGGAGGCGCATATGATGATCACCACAGGCAGCGCAAACACAAGGGCGGCGGAAAACAGCGCCCCCGGCAGGAGGATGCGTTTTTTCATATGCCAATATCCATCCTTTTGTCCAGACGGTACATTCCAAAAACAAACAGGAACACGAGGGCGGAAAACATCATGGCTCCGGCGGAAAGGTTTTGGTAGTTCAGCTTCACAAAATGGTTGTTCATGTAGTGCTGCATCAGATACAGGGATGTATCGGGGTATGCGCCGTAGAGCAAAAACGCCTCCCGGAAGACCCGCAGGTTGTATACCACCGCCAGGCCCGTGCAAAAGAAAAGCGCCGGCATCAAAAGGGGCAGCGTAATGGAAAAAAACTTCTTGACGCCCCGGGCCCCGTCCATTTCTGCCGCCTCGAAAACCTCCCGCGGAATCATTACAAGGGCTGCCACCAGCAAAACCATCAGGAACCCGGTATTCTTCCACACGTATACGGCATAGACGGGCAACTGGATGTTGATGGCGGACAGCTTTTCAAACCCTGGCACAATGGCGGCGCTGGGCAACAAAAGCGGCAGAAGCAGCGCGGCCCGCATAAAGCGGAAGCGCCCGTTTGCGTAAAACATTACCAGCGAAAGAAGAAGGGCAAGCAATACAAGCGCCGGTACCGCCAACACAATCAGCCTGGCCGTGTTCCCTAAAGCCAGCCGGTAATAGGGATTTGCAGCTACCCGGGCGTAATTGGAAAACCCCACAAACGTATGGACAAAGGCGCTTTCGATCAACGAATAGTAAAAGGAGTGGCCAAAGGGGATCACGTAAAACAGCAGGAACCCGGCAAAGAAGGGAAGCGCCATCAAAATCCATTTTCGTTTAAGCTTTTTCACGGCACGCCCCCCTCTTTTCGCTTTGGCATTACTCGTACTGCATCATGTCGGCCCGGTCCTGAATGATCTTGATGAACTCATCCAGGGTAATGCTGCCGTTCATATACCTTTTTATTGTATTGGTATTTTCCAAAATGCGCACCGGGTGCATATCTATGCTCCAGGCTACCCACTTATCCTTTAAATACAACCGCAATTCCTTTTGATATTGGGTATAGCGCTGCTCCTCGAATCTGGGATTGTCATACCACGTACGGTCATATTGATCTTCGTCCAACAGCAGCATCGTATCAGGCGCCACCGAACCGTAGTTATTTTTGTACTGATGCTCCGGTTGTACGTATTCAGCCAGGAATTCCAACGCCAGCGCCCGGTTTTGTGATCTTGCGTTTACGCAAAAGCCATAGGATTGTATAATCACACCTTCCCGGCCGTCCACGGCAGGCGGCAGTACGGCCTGTTCACTGATGTCTGCAAACCGTTGGAGAAGGGGGCCAGTTGTGGGATAGTTCTCGGCCTCGTCTCGCAGTACGACCATGTTTTCCTTCACCATCTGCTTGAAGGCTTCCATATCTTCCCGGAAGGCGGGGGTATCATAGTTAAGCGTGCCTTCCCAGTCCACTTTGGCCATGGTGTAATTGTAGATAAGGGCTGGATTCCATGTGAGATCATGCATCAGCGCCGGTTTGCCCGACTGACCCAACCCGGCGGCTGAGGCGGCTTCATACAAATCATGCCATGTATAGGGTACCTTGGGCATTACAAACCCGGTCTGACGGGCCAGGGACGCATCCAATGTCCAGAGATCGTACATGACATATCCCGGTACACCATACAGCTTGCCGTTATGGGAGTAGTGCTTCTCAAATGGCAGCCACTCCGCCTTGCTTAATCCTTCCATGACCGAAGGCTCATCGGAAAGGGATACCAGCGCACCTGCCCGGCCCAGGTCCACGATCAGCCCATCGAACTCAAATAAAATGTCGATCCACGTATCCCCAGCCATAAGTGAGGTGGTGTATTGCTCGGGCCCCATTGTTATATCTCGGAACTGAACCTGCGGATGATGCTTCAAAAATGCTTCCTTGGCGGAATCAAACGCTTCGTCGGCATAACCCCGGTTGAGGATCGTAAGAACAGTTTTTCCCTGATCGCGATTTTCGCTGACATCTACAGATAGAAGGCGGGAGTCTCTAAAGTCCCAGGCATACATACTCCCACCAGCTACGCGTATTTCCCGCAGCCGCTCCCCCGGCGCTTTCATGGGAAGGTTGATGGTTGTAAAGACCGTTGTCTGTTCGTTAAACTTTTGAAGACTGTCCCAAGTGAGTATATAGCACGCACCGGGTTCCGCGGCGATGCATAGGGCTTGGAAATCGGTGGTGGCAATGGCAACGGTGGAAAGGCTGTTGGGATTCAGCCTTGTCACCAATGCTTCTTGCGTGCTGGTCACAGGTGTATGGAGCACAACAAGATTTCCCGTGCCGTCGGCACTTATATCCATTACGTTGCCAAGCTTCATTTCGGCCAGGTCTCCTGTTTGCTGATCCAGCAAATACACAGTGCCTTCCGCGGGATACCGTCCTATACTTAAATCCATAGGCAGCCCCGAGAGGATGGCAAGCTTGTCCCCGGCAATCTCCAACTTGAAGGGAGAAAGCTCCTTGGGCAGCGCCCAGGCTTTGATTTTGCCGCCCATATGGTCCAGCTTGACAATTTCGTTTGTTTCGTGATCCAGCATGTACACGGCGCTTACGTCTGCTGCAATCTGGCCGGGAGATGCGCTGGCTACCTCCGTAAAGGTATCCCCTTCGCTCTGTTTGTACAGCCGCCCGTTCAAACCCAGCCACAGCCCGCTATCGGTGGGATAGTAAGAAGGTTGGGCTTTAAATTCCTCCGGCAAAGTGATTTCCCGCACCGGCCTTTCCCCGGTGGCAAAGCTTGCGGCGGCGGTCAAAAGGATCAGCCCAGCAAATAATGCACAGGCCCAGCGCCGGACCTGCTTCCTTACAAGAACCCAGGCAATGCGCCGCTTCATATCGGTAAGGGTGGTGGCCATCGTGGCCGTGGCGGGTGCAAAACGTACCTTTTCAGGGGAAACCAGGGCGATCAGCGTCCTTGCGTACGCGGAAGCTTCGCCTTGATCCAGCGCCCTTGTTACCCGCTCGTCGCAGGCGCGTTCGCAATCCCTTTTGCGCAAAGCTTCCGCCGCCCATACAAGGGGATGGAACCAGAACAGGGCAAGTAGTATTTTGCTTAAGAGATTCCACACATGGTCCAGGCCGCGGTAATGCGAAAGCTCGTGCCTAAGCACAAAGGGAAGGTTTTCCGGCTTTTCCCCTGCCTTGTTTATCAGGATCCGGGGTCTGAACACGCCGACAAGGCAGGGAGAGCAGACATTTGCCAGCAGCACGGGAATGGGCGCATCGGTATCCAGTGCTTTTGCTCCGTCCATCACGCTTTTGCCCCAGTACCGGTTGACAATCACCGTATAGGCCGCCATGAACGCAGCCCCAGCAAGCCAAAGCCCCAGCAGCAAATCGCTTGCGGTCAAGCGCGGGTCAGGGATCCTTTGCACCTCCCGGGAAGCGGCCTTGGGTGCTTCGGCTTTCATCAATGCGCTTTCTTCTGCAGCGACTGCCGCCGCCTGCTGTTCAAAAGCCGGAACGGAGGCGGAAGGCCCGCTTTCCGCCGGATAAGAGGCTGCGGCGTCTGCCGCCTGCACAATGCGGGTCTCTAGCGCATAAGGCACATGCCCAACGACAAGGACTACCGGGTTTGGCAATTGAACCGGCAGCAGCATCCTTACAGCCACTGCCAGCCACAAGGCATAGATCAGCCTGGCGGGCACCTTCTCCCGGAACAGCTTGCGCAAAGCCATCATCAGGAGAATCAGCCCGGCGCCCACGGCGGATTGTATACATAGCACCTGCAGGACAGTATCTCTAACCGCTTCCCCCATTCCGGTCCCCTCCCTTATGTAAGGCATCATTCGTACTGCATCATGTCGGCCTTCTCTTGAATGACCCGGATGAACTCATCCAGGGTGATGGTGCCGTTCAGGTACTTGGGCAACGCACCGGTCTCCCTCAATATGGGGACCGAATGCAGGTTTCTGTTCCAGGTAACCCATTTGCCCGCCGTATACATCCTAAGATCCTTTTTATATTGGGTATAGCGCGCAATTCCATACTCCGGATTGTCATATTCTTCCTTGCTGTATTTTGATTCGTCCATTAAATTCATGGTCGCGATAACGCCATAGCTGTTTTGATATTGATGCTCCGGCTTTATGTATTCTGTCAGGAATTCCACAGCCAGCGCACGGTTTCGGGATCTGGCGTTGACAAAAAAGCCATGCGATTGCATCACGGCCGCTTCCCGGCCGTTTATGGTGGGCGGCATCACGGCATCGTCGCTGATATCAGCGAGTGTTTCAATCATAGGCTTAGAATCAGGGAAATCTTCAATCTTATCCACCAATACGATCATGTTTTCCTTCACCATCTGTTTGAACGCCTGCATATCTTCTCTGAAACCGGGGGTGTCAAAGTTCAGCCTGCCGTCCCATTGTGCCTGAGCCATGACATAGTAGTACAGGAAGATTGGACCCCACATGAAGTCATGCATCAGTGCAGGCTTGCCCAGCTGCCCCAGCCCGGCGTCGGAAGCCGCTTTATACAGATCGCGCCAGGTATAGGGGGAGGTAGGCATAACAAAACCTGTCTGCATGGCCAGGGATGCATTTACACCAAACAAATGGTATCCCATATGCCCCGGCACACCGTAAAGCTTCCCCTGATAGGAATATACCTCCTGAAAGGGCATCCATTCGGTCATGTTCAGCGCTTCCATGAACGCAGGCTCCTCGCTTAAGGGGACCAGCGCCCCGGCCCTGGCAAAGTCCGAAAGCGAGCCGCTGGCGTCAAAGAGAAGATCGATCCCCGCATCCCCTACCATCAACGCGGTGGTGTATTGATCCGGATTCATCTCCATATCCCGGAACTCTACCTCCGGATGATGCTTCAAAAACGCCTCTTTGGCAGAATCAAACGCTTCGCCGGCATAGCCCCTATTGATGATTGTGAGCACCGTTTTGCCCTGATCGCGGTTTTCGCTGACATCCACCGAAAGAAGACGGTTTTCCACCATATCCCAGGCATACAGCATCCCACTCGCCACGCGAATATCCCGCAGCTGCTCCCCCGGCGTTTCCATGGACAGGTTGATGGTCGTCAAGGTTGCGGTCTGCTCGTCGAATTTTTCAAGCCCGCTCCAGGTAAGGATGTATAACGTGCCGGGTTCCGCAGCGATGCCTAGCGCCTGGACGTCGGCAGTGGTAATAGTGGCTGTGGAAAGGCTGTCGGGGTTTAGCCTCGTCACCAGTGCTTCTTGTATGCTGGTTACAGGTGTATGAAGCACAACAAGATTTCCCGTGCCGTCGGCACTTATATCCGTTACGTTGCCAAGCTTCGTTTCGGCAAGATCGCCCTTTTGAATATCCATCAAATACAGGGTACCTTCCGTGGCAAACTGTCCCCTGATCCAATCCATGGGCTTGCCGGAGAGGATGGCAAGCTTGTTTCCGGCGATCTCCAATTTGAAGGGAGAAAGCTCCTTGGGCAGCGCCCATGCCTTGATTTTGCCGCCCGTATGGTCCAGCATGACAATTTCATTCGATTCCTGATTCAGCATGTACACGGCATTTACGCCGGCGGCAATCTGGCCGGGAGATACGTTGGCTACCTCCGTAAAGGTATCCCCTTCGCCCTGTTTGTACAGCCGTCCGTTCAAACCCAGCCACAGCCCGCTATCGGTGGGATAATAGGAAGGCTGGGCTTTAAATTCCTCCGGCAAAGTGATTTCCCGCACCGGCCTTTCCCCGGTGGCAAAGCTTGCGGCGGCGGTCAAAAGGATCAGCCCTGCAAATAATGCACAGGCCCGGCGCCGGACCTGCTTTCTTGCAAGCACCCAGGCAATGCGCCGCTTCATATCGTTAAGGGTGGTGGCCATCGTGGCCGCGGCGGGTGCAAACCGTACCTTTTCGGGGGAAACCAGGGCGATCAGCGTCCTTGCGTACGCGGCAGCTTCGCCTTGATCCAACGTACTTGTCACACGCTCGTCGCAGGCACGTTCGCAATCCCTTTTGCGCAAAGCTTCCGCCGCCCATACAAGGGGATGGAACCAGAACAGAGCAAGCAGTATTTTGCTTAAGAGATTCCACACATGGTCCAAGCCGCGGTAATGCGAAAGCTCGTGTCTAAGCACAAAGGGAAGGTTTTCCGGCCATTCCCCCACCTTGTTTATCAGGATCCGGGGTCTGAACACGCCGACAAGGCAGGGAGAATTGACATTTGCCAGCAGCACGGGAATGGGCGCATCAGTGTCCAATGCTTTTGCTCCGGCCATCACGCTTTTGCCCCAGCGCAGGTTGACAATCACCGTATAGGCTGCCATGAACGCAGCCCCAGCAAGCCATAGCCCCAGCAGCAAATCGCTTGCTTTAAAACGCATAGGAGGAAGGCTTTGCGTATTCCGGGAAGCGCTCCTTGGCGCTTGTGTTTTTGCCAAAGTATTCTCTTGTGCGGTTATTGCCGTTGCCTGCGGTGCAAAAGCCGGGGTGGCCATGGATTCACTTTCCAATGGTGCGGGAGCATTGGCGCCGGCTTCAACGATGCGGGCCGTAACAATGGAAGGGGATGGTCCATCAACGAAGGCAATGGGGTTGGGAAGCTCCACAGGCAATAGCAGCCTGACTGCCACGATCAGCCATAGAGCATAAATCAGCCGGTGGGGTACCTTGTTCCTGAATGCCTTGCGCAAAACCATCATCATCAGGATCAGCCCGGCCCCGGCGGTGGACTGTAAAAGCAGCACACGGAGGATGGCTTCACTCATTCCGTCCCGCCTCCTTTGCCTTTTTCAGCAGCGCCAGCAGCTCGTCGATCTCCTGTTCCTTCAATTTGCCGCTGTCCACCATGGCGCTCATCAAAAGCACCGGGTTGCCATCGTACACCTTCTCAAGAAAGGTTTGCGTTTTGTCTTCGACCACCGATGTCTTTTCCACCAACGGATAATACAGCTTGGCGGGCTTTACATCCTCCATGCGGATGGTACCCTTTTGCAGCATGCGCTTTAAGATATTGATTACCGTGTGCTTCGTCCAGCCGGTTACATCCTTCAGCCGGTGGGTGATCTGTGTCATGGTAAGGGGCGATTCCCCCCAAAGCAATTCAATGATCTTTGCCTCGGCTTCTGTCAATTGAATGCCCATTCTGACTGTCCTCCCGATAGGTAGATTCGTTGTTACCCATCTTATCAGAAAGGTAGACGAGCGTCAACCCCATATCCATATAATTTTTTCTGCCGATGGCAAACAAAAGCCCGGGGACCGGATGCAATCAGCGGGCCTCGGGTTTTTCTCCCAGTCATACCATTCCAAATCATTATTGCGTTGATGCCTGTATCCTTGGAGGAATCGGAGCAATCCACATGAAACCAGTAGGGCGGGGGCTTGCGCCCGCCGTAAGTGCCGGTGCCATGCGGCGTGGTAAATATGCATGCTAACGGCGGGAGCAAGCCCCCGCCCTACATCGTCAACGGCGTTTCCACATTCATCAAAGCATTTGTGTTTTGGATTGGTATTAGTATTCAATTCCTTTTCTTGCTTTAATTCCCCGGTCATAGGGATGCTTGTGCTTCACCATTTCAGTCACATAATCCGCCGTTTCCATGATCCAATCCACGACTTGGTGTCCGGTGATGACAACCTCCACGCCCCTGGGCCTACATTTCAAAAGATCAGCCAGCAGGTTTTCATCCAGCATCGAAAGCCGGCATGCATCCAGCGCCTCATCCAATACCAAAAGATCACATTCCCCCTGCCCTGCCAAAGCCAGGGCTTCCCTGAGGATGCAATCATGGGTACATCGCATGGTTTCCTTTTCATCCTGCGACATAGCCGAGAGAAACTTGCCGCCGTTTTGCCCGCGCAGTACCTTGATGCCCGGAAGTTTCTCAAACGCCGCAAGCTCCCCGGAAAAGGAACCTTTGAAAAATTGAAGAATGACTACCTGAAATCCCTGCCCATAGGCCCGAAGGGCCAAACCCAGCGCAGCGCTGGTCTTCCCTTTGCCATTCCCGTAATACACATGCAAAAGCCCTTCGGATTCCATATGCGTTACCCCCAGCCCATGGAGTTATTCCTCCCACTGGGCAAGCATTCCCCGCATCCAGCCATGCACATCCATGGCATACACTTTTTCCAGATTCTCCCCGGACAAAACCTCCCGGTTATTACCATAGGCCACAAGCCTTCCTTGGTCAAGCAGCATGGCGTGGGTGCCATACGCCCTGGCCAGGCTGATATCATGCACCACGGAAATGACGGCCTTGCCCGGCTTATTGATCCAGGTCTCAATCAACTCAAATATTTGCTTTTGGTATTTCAAATCCAGGTGGTTGGTAGGCTCGTCCAATATAATCAGGTTCGGATCCTGGGCAAAAATCTGGGCCAGAAACGTACGCTGCAATTCGCCTCCGGATAAGGTGAGCACCGATTGGTTCCGAAAGGGCAGCATGCCCGTCATCTCAAGGGCATCATGCACCTTTTTTTCCCCCTGATCGTCCGTAAAGGAAAGACGGCCTTTTTGATGGGCATACCGGCCCAGGTTCACCACTTCCTCCACCGTAAAGGCATAGCTGACCTGATGGCTTTGGGACAGCACGCCCATTTCCCTGGCCAGGGTGGAAGGGCGCATTGCCCTTACATTCCGGCCCTGAAAACGTATTTCCCCCCGAAAATTCACCCCCAAGGAAATGGCATGGACCAGCGTGGATTTCCCAGCGCCGTTGGGCCCGGCCACCATCAGCCACTGCCCTGTCTCAAGGGAAAAGCCGATATCGTTCAGCACGGTGAGGCTGCCATGCCGGACGGTGAGATGCTGGACCGTAAGCATGGTTCATCGCGCCTTTCTTACCGAATAGAAGACATATACAAACACCGCCGAGCCGATGAGGGAGGTAATCACGCCGATGGGGATCTCCAGGGGGCTTAAAATCACCCGCCCGATTAGGTCGGCCAGCAGCAGGAAAACTGCGCCGCCAAAGAGGCTTGCAGGCAGCAGGCGCTTGTGGTTGGGGCCTACCAGCATGCGCATGATATGGGGCATCACCAGCCCCACAAAGCCGATGGTCCCGCCGATGGAAACGCATACGCCGATGAGGGCGGACGCACAAATGAGCACCCTCAGCTTCACCCGCTTCACATCCACCCCCACGTGGCGGGCATTGTCCTCCCCGATGGCAAAGGCGTTCAGTTCCCTTGCGCTCAAAAGCATCACTGCGCCGCAGATGACGATGGCCGCAAACAGCACCAGGGCGTTTTGATAGCCGCTGCCGGACAATGAGCCCATGGTCCAGAACATGATGGATTTCACTTTCTCACCGGAAAAGGTGATGATCAGGCTGATGATGCTGTGGGCGAACATGGTGAAAATGACACCGATCAGGATAATGGTGTTGGTGGCCAGGGAATGATCCAGCCGGTAGGCGAGGGACAGGATAAGCACCAGGGACAGGAACGCAAAGATCATCGCCAGAATGATTGTCCCGGCGTAGCTGATGCCGGGGATGGTAATGCCAAAGGCTATGGCGATAATCGCCCCCAGGGAAGCGCCCGAGGATACCCCCAAAGTGGAGCCGTCCGCCAGGGGATTACGCAAAAGCCCCTGCATGGCTGCACCGCACAGGGACAAGGCCGCCCCCGACAGGGCAACGCAGATCACCCGGGGCAAGCGTACATACACGATGATGGAGCGGGAGATCCCTTCCGGGATGGGCAGCCCCCACACCGTATTCCAGACAGCGGTGAGCGTATCCCCAAGGGGAATATTCACGCTACCCAGGCAGACGCACAAAAGCATTGCCGCCAATGTGCCCGCAATAAAAAGAGCATATTCATATGGCCGGAAGCCTTCGTTACGCTTTTCCATGGGAACCTCTGTTGTCTGGAAAGGGGGCGGGTTTCCGCCCTCCTTTCCAAGCAGTGTATTTCAATTTCTTATGTTGCGGGGACAAGGGTTTCCGGCTCGTACACGAACGTAAACAAAATTTCGGCCGCATCCACCAACCGGGGACCGGGGCGGGCGATTTCATTGGAATTAACATTGAGGATGGTCCCATTCTTCACGGCCTTCAAATCCTGCCAGCCTTCGCGGCTCTTGATTTCCTCCACCGGATTGGGGCCTTCGCCATAGTACATGGTGATGGTGACGATATAGTCGGGATCGCGTTCAATCACTTGCTCCTGAGAGATCTCACCCCAGCCCTGAACATCGGCAAAGGCATTCTTCAGCCCCAGCATGTCGGCCAATTCATCCATGAAGGTGCCGCTGCCGGCGGTCCAAAGCCCCCATTGCAGGGGGGATACCTCAAAGTATACCGTTTTGGAGCCATCGCCCGTGGCCTTTTTTGTGATCTCCTCAAAGGAAGCTTTCATGCTCTGTGTAAGGGCCGCCGCTTCCTGCGCCTTGCCTGCCACCGCGCCGATCATCTCAATGGCCGTATAAGTGCCTGCAATGTCTTGGGCTTCACTGGCCACGACTTTGATGCCCGCTGACTCCAGCGCGGCAACCTGTTCTACCGTCTGGGCCATGGTGCTCATGAGGACTACCTGCGGTTTAAGGGCAACGATCTGCTCAATGTTTGTACTCGCACCGGACTGGACGGAGGGAACATTCAGTACTTCCGCCGGATAGTCACAGTATTCTCCACGGCCCACCAGCGCATCCCCCGCCCCCAGGGCGTAGAGGACTTCACAGTCAAAGGCCGCCAGCGCCACGATCCGCGTGGCAGGCGCGTCCAGCTGAATTTCCCGGCCTTTCATGTCTTTCACGGCAACCGTCGCTGTCTCACCCAGTGCGCCGCCGGTCAAGAGGCCAAGGAGCAAAGCGGCCATCAGGAACAGGGATACGGTCTTGGTTGTTTTCATGTAGATTACCCCTTTCCATTCATTCAAATGAATAGATTGAGAGGAGCAAAAAAGTTGTCCCTCCCTTGGAGAGAGACAACTTCAACAGGCATAGTCCCATCTATGCATAGCATATCCCAATCCCCAGGAGCGTTTATGTGTAAACAGGTCTCCCGACTTTACTTCATCCTACTTAGGCGCCTTCCCATCTTGCGATAGTGGCTTTTTTGCCTGTTCGTCCGTTTCACGGTTACTGGGATAGTCCGGAAATTTCATCCGCGTTCCCATGACGCTTTAAAGCGCCGCATTTTCATGCAGATACACACGCTATTCATTTGTGCCTGCATTATATCAAAGCGGGTCCATTCCGTCAATCCATCCCGGCTGCCAAGCCTAAGCGGGCGATTGATATTCAACCTACGAAGCCGTATGCTGTTGGCTTATCTGCCGGGGGTTGTGATTGCATGGAAAACCCATTCGTCTTCGCCTAAATGCCGTAGGGGTGATTATTAATCGCCCGCCAAGTGACATATCCTGACCGCAACATGCGGGCGATTAATAATCGCCCCTACGGCGTTGTTTGTTTATTGGCTTATCTGCCGGGGATTATGAAATTCGTAACTTCTGTAGTTGACAGTCCATTAGTCCTTCTATATTCCCCACCGTGAGTGTTGATTCAAATTCCCGGCTTTGCAGAAAAATTTTCAAGGGGCTATTGACTACATCGTAATTTTACGATATAGTATGCCCGGAAGGGGGAAATGCCAATGGACATGGCCGCCCTGTGCAGCGCATTGGGGAACAAAACCCGCTATCAGCTTATCAAAGCGCTCAAGGACCAAACGATAGAAACCTGCTGTGACCGCATTGAATTTTTCGAAAACGGCGTAAGCGTTGGTGACGTGGTGAAATTCACCGGCCTTGCACAGTCCACGGTATCGCAGCACCTATCTGTTCTGGTGAATGCCGACCTTATACGAAAAGAAAAACGGGATCTATGGAGCTGCTATTTTCTGAACCGGCCGGTACTGGAAGAATTTTTGAAGCAGCTGAACGAAGATCTGTTGTAGGGAGTAACCATTTTTTTGCTCCACTATATCGTATATCTACGATATTCGATATAATAACATGAAGGAGGGATACGCAATGGAATCCGCGCTTTCGTTCATTGGAGATCTGCTGTCAAAAACGATACTGGCCATACTTGAGTCTCTTGCGCACAACTGGATGATACTCACCTTTGGGATCATCACGGCCGTAGCGCTAAAAACCTATGTGAATACCGATAGTCTCAGCAAATTCCTGCTGAGAAAGACGAAGGTATCCATCGTAGCAAGCGTAATGATCGGGGCGTTTACGCCCTTTTGTGCCTGCGGAACGATGGCGGTCATCGTTGGGATGCTGACCACCACCCTGCCCTGGGGGCCGATCATGGCTTTCTTGACCTCTTCCCCGCTGATGAGCCCGGATGGATTTCTGATGATGTCCGGCCTTCTCGGCCTTCGGTTTGCCATAGCCTTGACGCTTGCATCCCTTATGATAGGCCTGGTTTCCGGCTTTGCAACGCTGGTGATCGAAAAACGGACCGGCCTTCTTCGCAACCAGTCCCGCTATGCGGCCCCAGCACAAAGTGCCGCCTGTTCCTGTGCACCTCCGGCACAGCCCGCCCCCGCTTCAGCTTCTGCCGATCCGGCCCATGCGTGCGGATGTCCCGTTTCCCCCATTGCACAGGCCGGTTTGGCCAATTGCTCTTGCGGTGCGGAGGTAACGGCCCTGCCGCTTATGACGGGCGGCGCAGGGGGCGGCGAAGTGTGCTGCACATCCGCACCCCAAACGGCCCGGTTCGATATAAAAGGGTTTGCGGAAAAAATGAAGCTTCGTGAGCTTGCGGATAACCTTGTGGCGCTGGGTTTGAAGCAGATCCTTCTCTATTTCTCCCTCTTTGTGGGGGTAGGATTTCTTGTAAACTATTTCGTGCCTGCGTCTATCATTTCAGTACTGTTTGGGGCGGAAAGCATCGCCGCTGTTCCCTTGGCGTCGGTCATCGGCCTGCCGCTGTATCTGACAACGGAATCCGGCATCCCCATCATACAGTCATTACTCAAAAGCGGAGCCAGCGAAGGCGCTATGCTGGCCTTTATCATCACCGGTTCCGCCACCAGCGCCTGGGTGATCGCCGGATTGACCACCTTCTTGAAAAAGCGGGCCATAGCCCTGTATGTGCTGTATATTCTGCTGGGCGGCACATTGTCGGGCTATTTATACGACCTCACGCTTATGTTATTCCGGTGAATGATTGTGTAAAGAAGCGACAGAAAAAATTTTCACCACACTGTTGCAAATTGCAACTGTTGTATGCTAAAATCTGACTGGGGTGATGAAATGATTGGCCAGGGAAGCGAAAACCTTAGAGAGCTGATCCGGCTGCTTGTAAGGAACCTGGGTATTCTGGAGAAAGGCGACGCGGCATGCTGCGGCGTTACAATTACGCAATGTCATGCGATTGTGGAAATCGGGCGAAAAGATAAAATCTCCCTGATTGATCTGGCCGACATACTGGGCGTGGACAAGAGCACCATGAGCCGGACGATCGATAACCTTGTGGAGTTGGGCTTGGCTGTTCGGGATCTGGACGCAAAGAACAGGAGATATGTCGTCATTCAGTTGACGGAGGATGGCATGAACGTGTTCCGGAATATCGAGGCCAGCATGGAGAGCTATTACCGGAGCATCCTCCAAGCGATACCGGAGGACAAGAGGGACCAGGTGCTTGAGAGCCTGAAGCTTCTTGCGGATGCGGTCAAAAACAACAAATGCTGCTAAAGTGGGAATTGGGTCGATTCTATTTCAAATAAAAAGGGGGCTATTTCAAATGGCAAAGGACATGAAGGATGAAATCAAGGCGTTTTACGGCAGCATTGCCAAACGTGTATCCGCAAATGCAAAAAGCTCCTGCTGCGGCGGCGGATCATGCTGCGGCGAGGAAGCATCCTGCTGCGATACAGGCGATGATTCTTCTTTGTATTCCGCTGAATATATTGCCGGGCTGCCGGAGGAAGCCATCAAAGCTTCTTTGGGGTGCGCCAATCCGATTGCCCTGGCAAATCTTCAAAAGGGTGAAACAGTGCTGGATTTGGGCAGCGGCGGCGGGATAGACGTGCTCATTTCCGCGAAGTTTGTGGGGGAAACGGGAAAAGCCTACGGCCTGGACATGACCGACGAAATGCTGGAGCT
Source organism: Bacillota bacterium (assembly GCA_023413135.1). Classification (GTDB taxonomy): domain Bacteria; phylum Bacillota; class Clostridia; order Christensenellales; family Aristaeellaceae; genus JAEWAH01. Next base: position 57,809 of record JAEZQK010000118.1, on the reverse strand, counting down.
TGCCAAGCGCAACAAGGCAAAGAGCGGGGCAAGAAACGTAGCATTTATCAAGGGGTATATCGAGGATATCCCGCTGAAAGAGGAATCGGTGGATGTCGTCACTTCCAACTGCGTCATCAACCTTACCGAAAGCAAGGAAAACGCCCTGCGGGAAGCATACCGGGTTCTCAAAAAGGGCGGCAGGCTGGCGATTGCGGACATCGTCCAACTGAAGGACGTCCCCGAGGAGGTAAGGCAAAGCGTTCAAATGTGGGTCGGCTGCATATCCGGGGCGTTGAGCGTTCAGGAATATGAAAGGATCCTCAAAAAGGTTGGCTTTACAGGCATCGAAATCACTCCCGTCAACATCTATACAAAAGATGTGATCAGAAGCATTGCACAGGGAAAAAAGCTTGGCGAACTTTATGCCCGTCTTGATGAAGACGTACTGGATGGCGCTTTTGCGGGCGCTCATGTAAAGGCGTATAAATAGGGAGATACGATGCCATGGATTTTGTGATTGAGGCAATGAAACCGGCGGATTGGGAAGAGGTTTCAAAGATATACCTGGAGGGAATCAAGACAAAGACCGCAACATTCGAAAATGAAGTGCCCGCTTGGGAAAAATGGGATGCCAGCCACTCAAAACCCTGCCGTATCGTAGCCCGTTCAGGAGATCATGTCCTGGGATGGGCCGCTTTAAGCCCCACTTCGAACAGATGCGTATATGCCGGCGTTGCCGATATCAGCATCTATGTGGGGGGCCAATACAAAGGTCAGGGCATAGGAACAGCGCTCCTGACAGATCTGATCCGGCGGTCGGAAGAAGAGGGTTTCTGGACGCTGCATTCAAGGATTATCAGGGAGAATGAGGCCAGCAGGGCGCTGCACCTAAAATGTGGCTTTCGGGAAGTCGGGATATGGGAAAAGCTTGGACAAATGGACAATGGAAAATGGCACGATGTGGTGCTCATGGAGCGCAGAAGCAAAATAGTAGGCTGAAACAACAAAATGGAGGCATCATTGAATACGGCTGCCCTTTGGGTGCACGGCATCCGAAGGGCAGTTTTTTTCTTTGGGCGGCCGATATCATATTGACATACGTCGATATGTCGCTTATAATAAACATATCGATATCCATGAATGTGAGGTGGAATTCTTGGAAACGAAGCATGAGCAGACAGCAAAGGTCTTCAAGGCGCTGTGCGACCCTAATCGGCTTATGATCATTGAAATGCTTCGCGGCGGAGAAAGGTGTGCCTGCAAGCTGTTGGAGGACTTGAACATCTCCCAATCCACGCTGTCACACCATATGAAGATCCTTTGTGAATCCGGGTTCGTCAACTGCCGCCGCGACGGCAAATGGATGAATTATTCCCTTAGCAGAAAAGGATGCGAGGCTGCCCATCACTTATTGGCAGAGATGCTTGATTCGGCGGTGCTCATTGATATGGATGGGGAATGTGATTGTGACTGAGGAAAAGGAGGAGATGCCATGCGCATCGTGATCATTGGGGCGGTAGCCGCCGGGACCTCCGCCGCCGCCAAGGCAAGGCGGAACACCGAGGATGCTCAAATTGTCATGTATGAGAAGGACAGTTCCATTTCCTATTCCGGGTGCGGCATGCCCTACTATATCGGCGGCGGGGTTCAAAGCGCCGGTGAGCTGACGCCGCGAAGCTCCGCGTTCTTTAAGAGCAAGTATAACGTGGACATCCATACGCTGCATGAAGTGCTTTCCATAGACCCTGCGGAAAAGGCGTTGGAGATAAAAGATCTTTCCACAGGCGAAACCTTTGTTGACCATTATGACAAGCTCGTCATCGCCACCGGGGCCAGGGCAGCCGTGCCGCCTATAAAAGGCTCGGACAGCCCGCACGCCTTTACTTTGCGCAACATCAACGATATGAACCGCATAAAGGCCTTTATCGACACACACCGCCCCCGGTCCGCCGTGATTATCGGCACAGGGTTCATAGGCCTGGAGGTGTGCGAAAACCTCAAGGGGTTCGGCATGGAAATAACCCTACTGGAGAAGCTTCCACAGGTAACGCCGGGGCTGGACAGCGACATGGCGGTATACGTGGAGGAGCATATCAAAAAGAACGGCGTTTCCGTGCTGACGGGAGTTTCCGTTTCAGAAATCACGGAGAGTTGCGTGATACTGTCCGGTGGCAAGGAAATCAAGGCGGACATGGTTCTCCTGTCCACCGGCGTCAGGCCCAATTCTCAGCTGGCTGAACATGCGGGAATAGAGCTTGGCAAATCCGGTGCGATCCGCGTGAATGCGAAGATGCAGACAAATATTCCGGATATCTATGCCTGCGGCGACTGCACCGAGCAATTTCACGCCGTAACCGAAAAGCCGGTCTACCGGCCGCTTGGCTCCACCGCCAATAAAACCGGAAGGATCGCCGGGGACAGCGTGACCGGCGGCAGCCTGGAATTCAGGGGCATCCTGGGCACAGGTATCTTCAGAATTTTCGATATGACGGTGGCGCAAACCGGGCTTTCCCAGCGGGAAGCCGAGGAGCAGGGATACGATGTGGCGGTGTGCCACAACATCAAGCCTGACAAGCCGGAATACATGGGCGGCAAGGAAATGGTGATCAAAGGCATTGCGGATAAAGCAACAGGCCGCCTGCTTGGTGCGCAGATCGTAGGCTTTCATGGCGTGGACAAAAGGATCGACGTATTCGTGACGGCGATCACCTTCAAGGCAAAGGTGGAAGACCTGTTTCACCTGGATTTGGCCTATGCCCCGCCGTTTTCCACGACCAAAGACCCGGTGATGTACACCGGCATGATCCTGGATAATGCGATTCGCGGCGGCAGGAACCTTATCACGGCGCAGGAGCTGGATGAATTGATGAAATCCGGCGAAAGGTATGAACTGATTGACGCAAGGGTCGTTACGCAATATGAGAAGGACCATATTAAGACCGCGCGGAGCATCCCGCATGAGAAGCTGAGGGATGATGCCCGGGAGTTGGACAAGGAAGTTATTGCGGTCACTTACTGCAACAAGGGCGTTACCGGGAACGCGGCGCAGAACATCCTGATCAATAGGGGTTTCAAGCAAGTCTATAACCTTTCGGGCGGACAAAAGCAATATGGCAAAACGCACGCCCAAAAGCGGGATTAATTTATGAGCCATTGTAACCAATGGTTTTTTTGAGCATAGCATATGAGTGCATGCTCATATGCGAATGAAGGGGATGAAACGCTATGGTGGATATTTTCAAGGCATTGTCGGAGGAAAGCAGGCTGCGGATATTATCGCTGCTGCTGGAAGGCGAACTATGCGTTTGTGAAATCGAAGCCTGCCTGAAAATGACCCAATCCAACGCGTCACGTCATCTGACGGCATTAAAGAGGAGCGGGATTCTGGAAAGCTGCAGGAATGCCCAATGGACGTACTATAGGATAAGCGACAGCTTCATACAGGCAAACCGGGAGCTTTGGGAGTATCTGATACGAAGGCTCCGGGAACTCCCCTCCTACGCTGCAGACCGCCAGGCGTTTAACGCGTGCAAGGCACAAGACATATGTATCTGCAATAAGAATCCACATTAAAAGGAGTGATTGAAATGGGAAAGGAAAAGGCACAGGGCATTGGCTTTTTTGAAAAATATCTTACCCTATGGGTGCTCCTGTGCATGGTGGCCGGCGTACTGATTGGAAAATACCTGCCGGGGGTGCCCGCCTTCTTGGGCAGGTTTGAGTACGCTCAGGTATCCATCCCCATAGCGGTACTGATTTGGCTGATGATCTATCCCATGATGATGAAAGTCGATTTTACCAGCATTAAAAACGTTGGCAAAAATCCGAAGGGGCTTTATATAACATGGGTGACCAACTGGCTGATCAAGCCGTTTACCATGTACTTAATCGCGGCGTTTTTCTTTTATGTGCTGTTCAAAACACTCATACCTGCCGATCTGGCCAAGGAATATCTTGCAGGAGCGGTGCTGCTTGGGGCGGCTCCATGTACGGCGATGGTATTTGTGTGGAGCCATTTGACCAAAGGGAACCCGGCCTATACTGTGGTGCAGGTCGCGACCAACGATCTGATCATATTGGTTGCGTTTACCCCCATCGTCGCTTTTTTGCTGGGCGTCAGCGGCCTAACCGTGCCATGGGATACGCTGCTTTTGTCGGTGGTCCTGTTTGTGGTCATTCCCTTGGCGGGAGGCATCCTGACAAGGACGCTGATGATCAAAAGCAAGGGAGTTGAGTACTTTGAAAAGCGGTTCATTCCCAAATTCAACCATGTGACCGTTGCCGGGCTGCTGCTTACGCTGATCATCATCTTTTCGTTCCAGGGCGATGTAATTTTGAAAAATCCCCTGCACATCCTTCTGATCGCGGTACCGCTGGTCCTTCAGACATTTTTGATTTTCTTTATTTCGTATCTTGCGTCCAAAGGACTGAAGCTTACGCATGATGTCGCGGCCCCGGCAGGCATGATCGGCGCATCCAATTTCTTTGAGCTTGCGGTGGCGGTTGCCATTTCCCTGTTTGGCTCCTCTTCCCCCGCTGCGCTGGCGACGATTGTCGGGGTGCTTACGGAAGTGCCGGTCATGCTGGTTCTTGTCAAAATCGCCAATAACACAAAGCATTGGTTTGGGCAGCCGAAGGCTGATCATCCATCATAATTTGAAGGAGATGTTTTTCATGAAAGAGATGTCTATCTACGAACCGGCTATGTGCTGCGCAACCGGCCTGTGCGGTGTAGGCGTGGATCCGGAACTGTTAAGGGTTTCGACTGTACTGAATACATTAAAGAAAAGCGGAATCGAAGTAAAGCGGTACAATCTTTCCAATGCGCCGCAGGAATTTGTGAGCAACAAGGCTGTGAATGAATTCATCAACATAAACGGCGTGGATGAACTGCCGGCTATCGTTGTGGATGGCGAGATTGTGATAACCGGCAGGTATCCCACCAATGAGGAGTTTGCAAGATTGCTTGATGTTCCTGCTGCTGTTTTGGGCGGGAAACCAAAGATTGTTAAGGGTACCATCAAAAGGGCGGATGGCTGCGGCTGTTCAGGCGGCAACTGCTGCTAAACCCATCGCAGCCCGCAAAAATATGCCAAAAACCGGAGGGACTCGATTTGGAAAGTTATCAAATTCATGCGGCAGCGCGCACAAAATACTTGTTTTTCACCGGCAAAGGCGGTGTCGGCAAGACATCGGTGGCCTGTGCCACAGCCGTCGCGCTTGCGGACAGCGGGAAGAAGGTGCTGCTGATCAGCACCGATCCGGCCTCAAACCTGCAGGATGTTTTCAATACCGGGCTTTCCAATAAAGGCGTGGAAATCAAAGAGGTGCCGCGCCTTGTTGTTGCAAACCTTGATCCCATACAGGCTGCCGCGGCATACAGGGAAAGCGTGATCGCACCGTACCGCGGAAAGCTGCCCGATGCAGTGATCAAAAACATGGAAGAGCAGCTTTCCGGTTCCTGCACCGTTGAGATTGCCGCCTTCAATGAGTTTACAAACTTTTTGGCCAATGAAAACGTGCAGAAGGATTTCGACCATATCCTGTTTGACACGGCGCCCACAGGCCACACTCTTCGGATGCTGCAATTGCCTTCCGCCTGGAGCAATTTTATCAGCGAGAGTACCCACGGCGCCTCCTGCCTGGGGCAGCTTTCAGGCCTGGAAAGCAAAAAGGAGATATACAAAAAGGCCGTTGCGACTTTGTCGGATGAAAATCTGACTATGCTGATCCTTGTTTCCCGTCCCGAGGCCACCCCCTTGAAGGAAGCGGAGCGGGCTTCCAAAGAGCTTGCCGCTCTTGGGGTAAACAATCAGGTGCTGGTGATAAACGGCGTACTGGCAGCTTTCGACGACGCCATCTCCGAAAGCCTGTATCAAAAGCAGCAAAAGGCCCTTGCTCAAATGCCCATGGGGCTGCAAGGCCTGAAAGCCTATTGGATACCGCTCCGGGCTTACAACATCACAGGCGTTGATAATGTACGGTCATTGCTCACTTTGGATCATTGCGCTTTTCAGGAACAGAGGATTCATGCGCATTCCTTCAAGCGGATCGGAGACATCGTAGATGACCTGTATTTGGCCGGCAAGAAAGTCATTTTTACCATGGGGAAAGGCGGCGTCGGGAAGACCACCGTTGCGGCGGCCATTGCCCTGGGCTTATCCGCGAAAGGGAAAAAGGTGCACCTCACCACGACTGATCCTGCGGCCCATTTGAAGTACGTTGTGCATGAGGACAGCGGGATCGGCATGAGCCATATTGATGAGCGCGCCGAGCTGAAAAAGTATCAGGAGGAGGTGCTGGCAAAGGCGCGTGAAACCATGTCGGAGGAGGACATCGCCTACATCGAGGAGGATCTGCGTTCCCCCTGTACGCAGGAGATTGCCGTGTTCCGGGCCTTCGCCAAGATCGTTGAAAAAGCGGAAAATGAGGTTGTTGTCATCGATACGGCGCCAACAGGGCACACGCTGCTTTTGCTTGATTCTACCCAGAGCTACCATAGAGAGCTCCAGCGGTCTCAGGGGAACATTCCCGAACCGGTGAAAAAGCTGCTCCCGAAATTGCGCAATGCGGCTGACACGGCGGTCATCATCGTCACACTTGCCGAAGCCACGCCGGTATATGAGGCGCTGCGCCTTGAGGAGGATTTGAAGCGCGCAGGAATTGCAACGAAATGGTGGGTGATCAATTCCTCCATGTATCAATCCGGCACAACGAACCGGACGCTGGCCGCAAAGGCAAGCAATGAAGTGGAATGGATCAACAAGGTGGATGAGCATTCTCACGGATGCTTTTCCGTTATCGGCTGGAAACCAGGCAATATACAGGGCGCCGGCCTGCTCGGGCTATAGGAGATATATCACCCCTCCAATAGCCCCTGCGCCGAGCATAACAAAAATGGGATTCAGCTTTGTTTTCCTTAACAAAAAAACACAAAGTGCCATCATGGCAGCCGCAACAAAATCAATGCTGCTTGCATCAAAAGAAATAATGCTTCCGTTCCACAGCGCATGCGCTATGATCGAAATTCCCGCGGAGGCGATCAATCCGACTACGGCAGGGTGAAGACTTTTCAAAATTCCTTGCACATATTTCAAGTTTTTGTATTTCCTATACAATATCGCGAGCAGCAAAACAATCACGCAGGAAGGCAGAATGCAGCCGAGCGTCGCCACAATTGCTCCCCCAACACCCGCAATGCGTGTGCCGACAAATGTTGCGGAATTGATTGCAATTGGGCCGGGGGTCATCTGCGATATGGTGATAATGTCGGCAAACTCATTCATATTCAGCCAGCCGTACGTGTGGACCACCTGATTTTGTATCAGCGGCATTGCCGCATAACCGCCGCCGATACTGAACAGCCCGATCTGGATAAATGCCCAAAACAGCTTAAGATATATCATGCTTATCATCCTTCCTCTGTTTTTTTACAACCGAAAGGAAGCCGGCAAGCCCGCAGGTGAGGATGACATATACAACGTTCACTTTGAATACGGCAACCGCTAGAAACGCGGCGATCATAAGGATCACCGATAAGATTTTTTTGCTTTTCATAACCGTCCGGCTCATATCGATGACCACATCGATGATGACCGCGCAAACGCCTGCCTCCATACCGCGCAGGACATTTTTCACAACCTCGTTGCTTATAAACGCGCTGTATCCTACAGAGATGACTGATAATAGTATCAAGGGCGGCAGCACGGTGCCGAAAATCGCCATCAAAGCACCGGGAATTCCTGAAAGGTGATATCCCAGCAAAACAGAAGCGTTAACTGCCATTGCTCCGGGTGATGATTGCGCTATGGCCGTAAAATCAAGCATTTCTTTTTCGTCTATCCACCCCAGCTTCTCCACAAACTGCTTTTTCATAAGCGGAATGATCACATAACCGCCGCCAAAGGTAAAGGCGCTTAATTGAAAGGTGGATTGAAAAAGCTTCAAGTAAAACTTCAGATTATGCCTCAAGCCCAGCCCTCCCATCTTTTGCTTTTTATACTAATTCCAAACATTAATGCGTCGTCGCGGCGGCTCTTTTCGCGCGGGGCAGCGTCGCTCTCCGCTCGACGTAGCGCTGCTACGCCTCGCTCCGGCTCCTTGCCCCGCATCAAAAATAGCTCGCCGCTTTGGACGCATTAATATTATCCATTAGTATTAATTATACTTCTTGCTAAATAATAAGTAAAATATTATAATCATATGAAAATCATATGGTTTTATTTATGAATCCAAGGAGGCGGGCCGGTTGACTTTACGGCATATGAGAATTTTCGTGGCGGTCTGTTCGGAAAACAGCATCACAAAAGCCGCAGGGAAGCTGCATATCGCACAGCCTGCGGTCAGCATCGCCGTAAAGGAACTGGAGGAATACTACGATGTAAAGCTATTTGACCGTATCTCCAAACGGCTCTATCTTACCGATGCGGGAAAGAAAATGCTTGAATATGCAACCCATATCCTATCTCTTTTTGACGACATGGAAAATACCGTACGCCAGTGGGAGCGATCAGGAAAACTGCAAATCGGCGCTTCCATTACCATCGGCACCCACCTTATGCCGCAGTATGTAAGTACTTTCTTAAAAAGCCACCCTCAGGCCAGCATCGAGGTTTTTATCGGCAGCTCCGATATCATTGAAAAAAAGATACTGCAAAACGATCTTGATTTTGCATTCATAGAAGGCACAATCCATTCAGACAATATTATTTGCGATGCCTATATGAAAGACAGGCTGGCTGTCATATGCAGCCCCTCCGATCCCCTTTGCAAAAAGAAAACCGTAACGATTGAGCAGCTGCTTTCACGGCAATTGCTGCTGCGTGAGGAAGGAAGCGGTACCAGAGAGCTGTTTGATCACGTTCTAAAATCCTTCGAATACACCTATACTCCGGCGTGGGAGAGCACAAGCACGGAAGCTCTGGTAAATGCGGTCAGCAAGGGACTGGGGGTTTCTGTCCTGCCCTATATGCTGGTACGGGATGAGTTGGAAAATGAAACGGTCGTTGAATTGCATGTTGCACAGCTTAATTTTGACCGGAAATTTTATGTTATCTATCATAAAAACAAACTCCTTGCCAATCTGGCAAAAGAGTTTATAGCCATGTGCCGGAATTTCGATGCTAGGGCATGATGAAAGCAACCCTTCCCCGCCATTACTTTTTGATGGTCATGCTTGCCAAATCATCAGCCATTGCCCATTGAATCGATTGCTAAGAGAAAATCGCGTACATCCTGAAAATCGGCGGCGCACATCTTGAAGAAAATATGACCGTGGCAAGTTGTTTTCCGCTGCCCCTGATACGTATAGGCCGTTTTTGCCAGGCAGTGTTCCCGGCAGGCAATGCATTCATTCAGGTTGTAGAAGATCCTCCCGGCCAATGCGGGGGATGTACTGCTTAACCCGTTCAATACGTCCTCCAGGGAATTGGCCTTTCTGTGCCAAAGCTCGGGCTTGCTGTTGGTGACGATATACCATTGAAGCGAATGGTGCATTACATTCCCGCTTAAGTATAAGGCATAGGATATGCCCGCGTCGGATGCAACAAATGATATCTTGTTTCCAAGCCTGTCGATGATTCTTTTGAATTTCAGATTTTTAAGCGACTTCAAAAAAGCCGCCGTTTTGATGACCTCGTTTCGAATCGCATCCGGCAATCCCGCTATGCAGGAATCAAATGTTGGTTTTTGTTGCGGTTCGTCCGGCCGGCCGGAGAGCCCGTCAACGATTTTGCCCGGCGTGTGTATCAACTGAATATCATTGTCATATTCGGTAATGGTGATCGAACGGATGCAAAGGTCGGTGCGCTTTGTACAGGTCAAGCCGATGGCGAATCCTTCAATGTTCAGCTCATGGAAATATTTTGATTTCATATACCGTTCTTTGACCGAATAATACCGCTCTTCGCCCCCGATCAGTATCTGCATCTCTTTCAGGTTGAAAATGACGGAAACAGTCACAAATTCATCGAATGTTATGCTGTTGTCATACGTTCTGGGCTTGCCGGAAGGCTCCGCCATATCTTCGATCCTTCGGTTTTCCATGGCCGGCGAACCGAAGCTGATATGCCCGCCGCCGATAAGCAAAAGCATTTCAGGGGCATCGATCCGGATTTCCATATCGATCCGCATTGGCACCCGGTACCGGCCAGGAAGCGACACGAACGAAGTTATCCTGTCGCGCCTTATATTGTACCCCACATCATGGATGGCGCGCTCGGCAGTCATGTGCAGCACGGCATCATGCATGGCCATATTGATTTTTCCTTCCGAAACGAGGCTCTTTAGATCGATAGCTGATCTGTTCATTTGTATTCCCCCCGGAAAATAATAGCATAAAAAATGGACAACAGCATGTCATATTCAAATGATATTTTTCAATGGATGGGTCTTCCCCTATGTTGTTTACCTTTATTGCTGCTATACGACAATAATCGACAAAAAAACAAAAAATATTTCTAAATACGATATATGAAACAGAAAAAATGTGGTATACTGCTTACACCTATTTGGTTATGAGGTGATAAGGTTTAGATATTCAAAAACGGATTTTAGCAAAAAACTCCGGCGGCTGGTTCAGTCTCCCCAGGGAAGGGTATCACATTGGAAGGAAAAATACATGAATCATTAATAAAAAGGAAGGTTTTACAAATGAAGGCATTTGGCAACTACAGCATTTTCCGCAAAATTCTCACGGGGTTCCTAGCCTTGTCTATCATGCTGCTTATTGTAGGTGGTATCGGTATCGCTGGAATGCTTCAGATTAAAACCATGGGAGCTTCCATGTATGAAAAAGAAACCGCGCCGGTTGAAAACCTGATGTATGCGGTAAAAAGCCTATACCAGATGCGTGTAGATGCCAGAGGCGCCATTATTGCAGCGGGGGATCTGCAAAAAATCGATAGCTTTGAAAAAAGCTATCTGAACTCAAAGGATATATTTCTGAGGGAATCTGCCGCCTATCGGGAAAGCATAGATGATGCAGCAGATTTATCCCTGTTTGATGAAGCGGCTGATCTCTTTCACATTGAGGTGGCTCCTACTATTGAAAAGACGCTGGATCTGGCAAGAACCGAGGGTCAGGCGGCTGCAAATGCCCATCTGGTTACAGCAACCGACGATGTGGAAAAACTGTTTCAAAATTACGATACGTTGGTTGACAATCAGATGTCAAACGCGAAATCTGCCAACAATGCAAATAGCAGCACAGCCGCCCTTCTGACGATCATACTGATCTTCATTGCAATCATAGGCATGATCGGTGCTGTTGTCCTTGGCATCAAAATATCGAAAATGATCAGCGATCCCATAGGCCGTGTTGCAGAAGCATCCAACAGCATCGCGCTGGGCCATGTGGATATTGATTTGAGCGATATCAAAACCCAAGACGAAACGGGCAAGCTGGCCGGTGCATTTATGAAAATGCTGGAAGGCATAAGAAGGCAAGTGAAAGCAGCGGAGGGCATCAGCCGGGGTGATTTCACCATTGAAGTTCCCTTGCGCTCGGAGCAGGATGTTCTGGGGCTTGCGCTCAGTAAAATTGTGAAGGATCTGAATCAGACCATGGTGCTGATAAGCGCTGCGGCAGGCCAGGTAAATTCCGGCGCAACCCAAATCGCCGCTACCGCCCAGGCATTGGCCTCCGGCACCACAGAGCAGGCCTCCACTGTCGAACAGTTGAATTCCTCCATTGCCCACGTTGCCCAGCAGGCAGCCCAAAATGCTGATCATGCGCAAAAGGCAACCGGGTATGTAAACCAGGCCGGCATCGGCGTGAACGAAAGCAACGCACATATGCAAAAGCTGAACGCTGCCATGCGGGATATCGGCGAATCATCCGAGAAAATATCCAGCATCACCAAAGTAATAGAAGACATTGCATTCCAAACCAACATCCTCGCCTTGAACGCTGCCATTGAGGCCGCCCGGGCAGGCAATGCCGGAAAGGGCTTTGCAGTGGTGGCAGATGAGGTGCGCAACCTGGCTGCAAAATCCGCCGAGGCTGCCAAGCAGACCGCTGAGCTTATCGAGCATTCTTCCAGCACGGTCGCAGGCGGCGAGAAGCTGGCGGCTGAAGCGGCAATGATCCTTAAGGATGTGGCCGAAAAGGAAAGGCTGGTAGAGCAGGTAATTAAAGACATCGACGAAGCCTCTGCACGTCAAGCCGGCGCCATTGAGCAAATCAATCAAGGGCTAACACAGGTATCCGCTGTGGTCCAAACCAATGCCGCCAGCGCGGAGGAAAGTTCTGCCTCCAGCGAGGAGTTTGCCGCACAGGCTCAGATGCTGCAAAATGAGATACGCAAATTCAAGCTGCAGGCGGAATCCTATACCCTTGACCTGGGGCCGGAACCGTCCTTCACCGGCACCACGCAACGGACTGTTCTTAAGAACAGGCTTGGAAAGTACTGATTATCAGCTTCAAAAAGCGCGAGCGGCAGCAAAGCGATGCGGCGATTAGCCAGATGTGTGCGGGCGCTGGCCCAAGGAGGCGGATGCGAATCAGCTAATGGCCATGATTGATCCCAAGTATAAAAACCTTACGGCTGCCAGCCAGGAAAAAACCACCCACGGAACGAGAGATGCCAGCGCAAAGTAAAGGCCTAGGGTCCCTGCCGTAGAGGGGATCAGCATCAGTAGGCCGGAGGCCAAACCGATTGCGGCCATCCGTTTCCCATAGATGGCGCTGCCATACATGACGCGGGCAACGATGATCAGGCACAAAGCGCTCAGGATATAGTAAATATCAAAGGCCGTGCCTTTCCACCGCATGATCAGCGTCTGACCGGCGGCAAGGTACACGGCTTTTTCCAACTCCGTGGCACTTGTGCTGAATTGCCGGCTGAGGGACAGCATCTCAAATGCCGGATTGGATGCATAATAGGCCGCGGTAGCCAGCGTGCCGCATACAAGGGCGATCAGCATCAGGGATTCGTTCTTGTTTTTGAGCGACAGATAAAAGGCAAGGTACATGAGCGCTACAATGGTATTGTTGATGATATAGAGAAAGTCAAGATGCATAAGGCCCAAAATCCAACTGCTTTGAAACACTTGGAACCACGCAAGTATATCCTTTGGCGTTGGCCATAGGCTAAACACCGCAATCTGAACAGCGATCAAAGCCACCATTGCAATGGCTGCTATGCCCGCTATTTTGTAAAGCAGCCGCCATTTTTTAAGCCCCGTTTCGTCTTGAAAGCTGACCCTTTCCTGCATGGGAAGGGCTTGATAGTATTTTTGAATGCTCATATCCGTTCGCTCCTGTTCCGCTCTCTTATGGCTTGCCGCCGAGCAGCGCATTTTCAATCGCCTTCAATATGACCTTGCTGCTGTATGTGGCGCCGGATACGGAATCCACCTGCAAGGATTGGGCCTTCATCACCTTGCCAGGAATCGCTTCCGCTAAAGCGCCTTGCCCGTTCTTATGCTCTATAAGCTTGATTTCGGTCATCCTGTGATCCTTTACCGTAACTAAGACCTTGGCGGAAACGGGAAAGACGGAATAGCTGCCGGAATAGGTTCCGTCCGCCAATGCGGTCAAATCGATTTGTGCGGGCGCCAAGTCTGTAAGCCTTGCAAGGTTCGACTCGACGTGCTTCAAAAAACCCCGTAAACCAAGGGATACGGCAACCAGCACCAGCAGTACGGCGGCTAAAATCACGATGCGCTTTCTTTTCATGTTCAAAACCCCTTATACGCTCAGCTTCCCGGCCACCGCTTCGATCTGCTCATCACGCGATGCCGCCTTCGACCAATGGACAATGCCCGTTCCATAAACGGCTGCGCCCTTGGCCTTTACGATCCCGCACAGCTGCTCCAGCGCCCGTTTTCCGCCCATCCAGGCATAGGGGAAGAAGTGGGTTATAAAACAGCCGGCCTTTTTGCCGTGAAGCGGCCCGATACCGGTCAAATATGCCTGCATGACCGGCGAGAGCGAAAAGCCGCGTACGGGAGCGCCAAAGAGCAAAACATCGTACGCGCCGGCATCGGGCTTTTCAGCGAGCCTGATTTTTTGTACATCGGATTCGTCGTCGTTTGCCGCGGATACCCTTTGAATGGAAACGGAATGCCCGGCGGCTGAAAGCTTCTCCTTTACCTTTTGCGCCACGCTAAGCGTGTTGCCTGTGTGCGAGTGAATGATGATACCAATGTTCATGGTTGCACCTCCCTGTTGTTTACAGTATAAAGTCGACAATTTGGTTAAGGTCCCGGTATAGGTTCGCCGCCTCGTTCAGGTCGCCGTTATTGGAGAAGCTTAGCATCAGCATTCCGTGTATGGCGTAAATGATCGTTTTGGCGGCTGCTTCGATATCCTTGTGCTCAAGCCTTCCGCTGTGAACAAAAGCTTGGAACCCTTCGTTCCACATAGCGCCAAAGTCCGGCTCCGCAGGGGCATCGTCCCGTTTTCCCTCAGGCCTTTGCAATGGATATTGATAGAAGAACTTGAAGACGTTTGGATGATCCAAATAATATTGAATATATGCTTTGAACGCTCCTTTCACTTCCTCCATGTCCTTCAGCGGATAGCGTATTTCTTGCTGCATGATTTCCACCAGTTCCAGAATCATGAGCCCCTTTGTCTCCCACAGCAGCTCATTCAGGTCATGAAAATAATTGTACAGGGTCGGATAGGAATAGCCTGCGGCATCCGCGATATTCCGTACCGAAACGCTTTCAACCCCCTGGCTTGCGATCATATCCTTGGCCGCCTCAAGAAAGTACATCTTTGTTCTGTCCCGTTTGCGTTTCTGCTTTTCGCTCATTGGTTGCTCCTTTGCGCCCGGCACTTTGCCGGCTGCTACTGTCAGGGTGTCCCGGCGTTCACAAAAATTAACATCGTTTAATTTTATGAACATCGTTAGTATATCATTGCACCCCTGGCGTGTCAATAAGGAATTTGAAAAAATTTCAAGAAAAATTGCAAGGCAGGCACACCCCCTAAAAAAGGCAAAATAAAGGACAACCTTGCGATTGTCCTTTTGTTCATGGTTTTTGCATTGGTCAAAGGGGTATCATTGCTTTGCCGTAAGATTGATGTCGTATCCAATTTCACTTACATTGGTATAGAGCATATCCTGGGCCAGGAGGGAGCCTGTCTTCATGTCGATCGTCCGCCGGATTACGTCTACTGACTCATAGGTTTTTCCGGTGCGCTCGATGTACTGAAGGTTTTGATTGATGACGTCATATCGCTTTTCGGGCGGGCAACTTACGAGAATTTTCCCATAATAATATGTGTCGTCCTGTGTAAGTTCGATTTGCATCGCCTCTCCCGTATCATTACGCACCCTAAGATCGAGCCAGCCCTCGAGGATTGTGGCATCCACACCGCAGGGATCATCCGGCGAGGGATTGGGAAACTCCTTTACCCCATGCTTATGCCGCTCCACGATCGTAAGCGGCGTATGCAAAAACAGCCAGAACAGCATGTTGCTTAACTGGCAAAGCCCGCCGCCATAGACGGCGACTAGCTTTCCGCTGTGCACGCACAGTCCGTCTTTGTACGCCTCCCGCCTATCCGCATGGCGCGTAAGCCACCACAGTGAGAATGTCTCTCCCGGGCGGATCACGATGCGTGACACGGCCTCGGACGCCAGGCGCAGGTTATGCACCTTATTATATTGATACTTGATATCGGCCCCTGTGTGTTCATTGATGAGGAGCGATTTGTCGGATGCGAGCTCATAGGAAAATAACGCTTCCTTGTGCGTCGCGTACCGGTTCCCATCGAACCGCATTTTTAGATAATACCATTTTTTGCGCTGCCATAGGCGCAGCGGCAAGAGAAATGGAAAGAGCTGAGTTACCAGTTTTCTAGACATATCAAAAACCTCCCGCTTCTAGTCCGGGTTGAATTCTAGCAGAATGCGGGCGCTTAGCGTTTAAGCGCGTCTTTTAAAAATCTTAGGTTTTTCTGAAGAAGCGGCGTAATAAGGAATTCTTAAGAATTGCCTAAGCCAAATCCTCCGAATGACGGACCTCAATCGTGGTTTAATGTCGGCGTAGGAGGTTGTTTATGACTGATGAAATGATATCCGTTTTTGGATGTGCAAAAGATGAACGGCAGCTTTTTGAGCGATATGCTGCACGCTACGGCGTAGGGATTTGCTGTATCGATGATCCGCTGAAACATGAAAACGCTTATGATATTCCGCCTGAAAGCGCGATTAGCGTGAATCATAAAGCCCCGGTCGACGCGCTAATGATCCGGACACTTAAAGGGCGCGGCGTCAAATATCTGTCGACGCGCAGCGTCGGACTCGACCACATCGACCTCAAGGCGGCGGAAATGGCGGGGATTCTTGTCGAAAGCGTTACATACTCCCCGGAGAGCGTTGCGGAATATACGATCATGCTGATGCTGATGGCCATCAGAAACGCGGGTTCCATATTGCGCCGCGCAAGTAATTGCGATTTCCGTCTGGAGGAGAAGCGTGCGCCGGAGCTTCGGGACATGACGGTTGGCGTGGTCGGAACGGGGCGGATCGGGAAGGCGGTCATCGAGCGGCTGTCCGGCTTTGGTTGCGCCATCCTGGCTTATGATCCGCATCCAACACTGAATGTCCGGTATGTGGAAGTGGACGAGCTTCTTAAGCGAAGCGATCTTACGACGCTGCACCTGCCGCTTAATGCCACCACCCGGCACCTTCTGGACCGGGTGCGCATCGCCCGAATGCGGCGCGGCGCGATTCTTATCAACACCGCGCGCGGCGCGCTGGTCGATGTGGTTGCCCTGACGGATGCGCTTGAACACGGCGGTATCGCATGTGCCGCGCTGGACGTCGTCGAGGGAGAAGAAGGATGGTTTTATCGGGATTGCTCCGCCCTTGCGCCGCCGCCGTTTGCGCGCCTGCTCGCGCTGCCAAATGCAATTGTCACACCCCATACCGCGTTTTATACCGAGCATGCGCTGGATGATATCGTTCGGAACACAGTTCGGAATTGTCTGGAATATAGAGGAGGATTAAGAAAATGGATAAGCTGAGGTTATTGGTCCTGTACGGCGGAATATCAGAAGAACATCCCGTGTCCTTAAAGTCTGCGCTGGAGCTTTCGAGAAATCTGGATGCGGCGAAATACGAACCAATCTACGTGTTCATCGGCCGGGATGGCCTCTGGCGGCTTAAAAGCTCCCCGGAGGAAGAACCTCAAAATGGCGCGCTCGTCGCGCCATCGACCGATCGGAAAAACAAAGGGCTTGTCATATTGCAGGATGGGCGATACGAGATACTGCCCGTTGATATTGCCTTTCCGATGCTGCACGGAAGGTACGGCGAGGACGGCACGGTGCAGGGTATCCTTGAGATGTCCGGCATCCCGTATGCGGGATGCGGGATCGCCGCATCGGCCCTCTGTATGGACAAGGCGCTTACCTATCTGGCCGCGGCGAAGGCAAACGTGCGCGTGCCGCGCCACAGGGTGCTTTTTGGAAACGACGAAATCACGGCTAGCGATCTGAAATACCCCATATTTGTCAAGCCCGCGCGTTCGGGATCTTCGTTCGGCGTGAGCAAGGTGTGCGAGCCGGCCTCACTGCCGCCCGCCGTACGCGCTGCTTTTAAGTATGACGACAAGGTGCTGCTGGAGGAGGCCATCACGGGAAGCGAAATAGGGTGCGCGGTGCTGGGGAATGAATTGAATCTGTTTACGGGCGCCCTGGACCAGATCGATCTGTCAGGCGGATTCTTCCGCATACATCAGGAGGCAAGCCCGGAACAGGGCTCGGAAAACGCGACCATCCGTGTACCGGCCCCCATCCCGGAGGCGGCGCGCGCTCTTGCGGTCCAGACGGCAAAGACGGTTTATCGCGCGCTGGGCTGCCGGGGGCTCGCGCGCGTGGACATGTTCCTGACGCCGGACGGGCAGGTGGTATTAAACGAGGTCAACAGCATGCCCGGCTTCACCTCTTACAGCCGTTATCCGCGGATGATGGCGGGCGCGGGCATCCCCTTGCGCAAGGTAATCGATCGGCTGATTGCCTTGGCGCTGGAGAACGGAGGTGATGCGGGATGAAGTCACTTTTCAAATGGTTCCTCTGCATGGCGATGGGCGTTTTCTTGCTGGCGGCAGGCAGTAAGTTTTTGATGGGTAACGGCATAAAGATCAGCAATATACCTGTACAAACCGCAATTGCGCAAACCGCATCGGATGGCGTTCTGCTGGTCAACGCGTTAAGCCCGCTGCCGGACGGCTATTCCATTGGTGAGCTTGTGGATCTCTACGGCGAGAAACGGTCCTTTCAGTTGGCGTCCAGCGATATCCGCCTGACGAAGGAGACGTATGAGGCGGCCAATGACATGTTTAAGCAGGCGCGAAACGACGGCGTCGGCGGGTTTATCCTCACCAGCGGATACCGAACGGAGAAAGAACAGCGGGAGCTGTATAAAAACGACACGGACGGAACTGCGGCGATGCCCGGCGCAAGCGAACATCAAACCGGACTCGCCTTTGACGTCACAGCATACCACGACGGCGTAGGTTTCGAGGACACCGAACAATTCCGTTGGCTGAGCGAGCACTGCTGGGATTTCGGCTTCATTCTTCGATATCCTATGGGTAAAGAGGATATCACCGGCTTTCCTTACGAGCCCTGGCACTACCGGTATGTGGGTGCCAAAATTGCGCAGGAAATTCATGAAAACGGCTGGACGCTGGAAGAATATTGCGAAAGGAACGGAGATTGAGATGAAGGAAGGTTTTGTCTACCTGGATGATGTGCTGCCCGGGGTGTTTTGGGATGCGAAATACGCTACGGAGGACAATTTCACAGGTTCGGTAGTGGATGGTTATTATGCAAACCGCATCGTGGGGACGTGCGAGCTGGCCGCTGCGCTTCTTAGCGCGACTTCCCTTGCGGCGATGTCGGGATACGGCCTGCTGCTTTGGGACGGCTACCGCCCCCAACGCGCCGTTGACTGCTTCCTGCGCTGGGCGGATGCCCCCGAGGATGGGAGGACGAAGGAGAAGCACTATCCAAACATCGGGAAGGGGGACATCGTTCCCCTAGGTTATGTAATAGCAAAGTCAGGGCATAGCCGGGGCAGCACGATCGACCTGACGCTCTGCGACATAGAGAATGGACAGATGGTTGATATGGGCGGCGGCTTCGACTTGATGGACGTTCGCTCGCACCACGGCGCGGAAGGCCTGTCACCGGTTGCAGCCCGGAATCGCGAAATCCTGCGGGAAATCATGGAGAAATGCGGTTTTAATGCCTACGAGATGGAATGGTGGCACTACTCACTCAAGAAGGAACCCTACCCGAATCACTATTTTGATTTTCCGGTAGAATAAGAAATTTAGTTGACAGTCCGCCAACATCCCCCTATCATGTGTTGATGGTGATGAAATGAACGAAACGATTCTGGTCGTGGATGACGAACGGGAAATCGCGGATCTTGTGGAGTTTTATCTCAAAAATGAGGGGTATGACGTTTGCAAGTTCTACAGCGGAGCGGAGGCACGCAAGTGTGTGGAGGAGCGGCAGCTCGACCTGGCCATACTGGACATCATGCTTCCGGATGTGGATGGCTATGAAATCTGCCGCTCCATCCGGGAAAAGCACACTTATCCGATACTCATGCTGACGGCGAAGGAAGAGGAGATCGACAAGATAACCGGCCTTGCGCTGGGCGCGGATGACTATGTCACAAAGCCGTTTCGGCCTCTGGAATTGGTGGCGCGCGTCAAAGCGCAGCTTCGGCGCTATACGCGTTACAACGGTGGGCAAAGCGACCGCCGCGAGAACGTATTGGCGGTGCGCGGGCTTACCCTGAACCTCGATACCCACGAATGCACGCTGGACGAGAGACCTCTGCAATTGACGCCGATCGAATTCTCAATTCTGTGGCTGTTATGCGAATCACCGGGCAAAGTCATCCCGGCGGAAGAAATATTTGAGCGCGTGTGGGGCGAAAAATATCTGAACAACGCCAACAACACCGTCATGGTGCACATCCGGCACCTGCGGGAGAAGCTGCACGATTCGTCCGAACGGCCAAAGTATATTCGGACCGTATGGGGAGTTGGATATAAACTTGAAAAATGATGAACAGAAATTCCTGCGCAAATGTTTGCAGACCTCGTTTCTCATCATTACGGCGGTTTTGGTTGTGCTGTGGGTGATCGACACAATGTTCAACGGCGCGCTGCTGAACTTCTTCGCGGGGCTATTCAGCGGTCTGGTCACAGGCAGGTGGCTCAGCCGGAGTTTACTGCTCGGCATCGGCCTCCTAGCCATGCTGCTCGTTGCGCTGGTTGGCATTGTGACCGCGTACAGAACCTACATGACACAGCATACGCTGTATATGGAAGCCAAAACCGAGGCGGAGCGCGCCAAGGCATTGGCGGAAACGGAGATGCAGCGCAAAAGCGATTTGATTACCTACCTTGCACACGACCTCAAGACACCGCTTGCGTCTGTCATCGCATATCTGAATCTGTTGGACGAATCGCCGGAGCTTCAACCTAACCAGCGCGCCAAATATGTCGGCATTGCGTTGGACAAGGCGTACAGGCTGGAACAGCTCATCGAGGAGTTGTTCGAAATCATCCGCTTCAACCTTCAAAAGATCACGCCAAACGAGGAACAGATCAACCTGAAATTCATGCTGGAGCAGCTGGCGGACGAGTTCTATCCCATCCTGCTTCCGCAGGGAAAGAGCATCTTGGTTTCATGCGAAGAAGGCCTGGTATTGCGCGGCGATTCGGACAAGCTGGCCCGCGTATTCAACAACATTCTGAAAAACGCCGCCGCTTACAGCTATGAAAATTCACAGATCACTGTTTCCGCACTCCAGAATCAGAACGGAACTGAGATTCGGTTCGAAAACCACGGCGACCCTATCCCGAAGCAAAAGCAGGAAGTCATCTTCGAGAAGTTCTACCGACTGGATGCATCGCGGGCCACAAAAACGGGCGGTGCAGGGTTGGGGCTTGCCATCGCAAAGGAGATTATCGAAGCGCACGGCGGACGCATATCGGTAAATAGTGATGCGGCAGCCACGGTTTTTACCGTGTCAATTCCATTCTTATCAGGAAAGGCATAATAAAATTACCTGCGGTTATTATATCGCCATCAGCATTCAGCAAACGGCGGAGGTAAGGTACGGCTTGAAAGAAAGTAATCGGACACAAAAACTCACCATTGCCCTTTTTGCCCTTTATATTTTGGCAATAGTTTGGATAATCGTATTTAAGCTTCAATTCTCGGTGAATTTATTACCACAAATCAGGGACATCAATTTAATACCGTACTACGAGGAAAACATTAAAGATGCAAAAGTGTATATCCAAGACAAAGTCTATAACATGCTCGTGTTTGTACCTTACGGCATCTATATTAGTATATTGAGACGAAACCGGCCTTTTGTTCAGAAAATTGCACCTATATTTCTGACGAGCTTTGCCTTTGAACTGATTCAATATATATTCGGTATCGGTGCAACTGATATAACTGATTTAATTCAGAATACATTAGGCGGCATTATCGGCATAGGTGTCTTTTATGTGCTCCAAAAAGTCTTTAAAGACAAAAGCTATATAATTGTGAACACATTGGCTGTTGTAGCAACTGTACTTATGCTGGCACTTATCGGACTTTTGCTATCAAGAACCATAATATATACCGTCTCGCCACGCTAAGGCCAATACCCTTCCTCCTTCTCCATGTTAAAAGGCATAACCCAATTTCTTTTTTGTTTCAGTGGCATCCAGGTTTCCACCCATTATAAGCGTAACTGTTATACGAAAAATCAAAAGCCAGCATGTTATATTCCTCGCTACTTCCTCCGTTGGCTCCATAGCAAGCAGCGCTTCCATGCGGCTTTCCAGCGCCTGGATATCCAAATACCTTGCGGTCCTGGTGGTTTGTTCGTCCATTTTGGCAACCGTCGCGCCTTGAGCACGCTGCATCAAAGCTTCTTCTTGTTTTCAGTGTTTTTAGTGTTTATAGTGTACCTGTATGCTTTCATATACAGAAAGCAGAAAATCATACATCCGTTGTTCCAAAACCCAGTCAGGGAAATAAAAACGGCGTATATATTATTATATAATATAATTATTATCTTTTATCTTTTCTATACGAATCATCATAAATCACGTCATACACACGCACCATCACTAAAATCACTAAAAACACAAAAAAGGGTTAAACCGACGTGCCCGGTGGTCACTGAACGGCCAATGCACTTGCCATGGATTACTAAAGGTGTTCATTCCATCCCCTTGACACAAAAGGGACAGTTATGTATGATATAAACACATACCGACAGCGTTTTGTGGATATATGGCGTAAAATGTGAGGCGTTGCATAAAAACAAACACTATGTCATCTTTTTGTTATACCGGCTGCCTAAAGCTCTTTGTTATGATAAGGAGATAATAGAGATGGCAAACAGGAAGCCTGAAAATGGAAAAACCATTTGTGTCATGATCGGCGATGCAAGCTATGATTTTTCCTCGGAACTGATGAACGGCATCAATGATACGGCCAGCAGAGAAAAAGTGCAGCTTTTTTATATGACGGGCATGCAAAAGCACAACGACCCCATTGATTCTGACAAAGAGCATGAAACAGCCTCCCGCTACAACAGCATATATGATTATGAGAAGCTGGTTGGCGCGGATGCCTACATCATCTCATGCGGATCGCTTTCCGGCTTCGAGAGCGATACCGCGTACCGGGAATTCCTGAAACGTTTTGAGGGTACTGCTTACGTAGCGCTTCAAAAGGATATCGATATCGACAGCTCCGGTAAATCCTGCATTACGATCGATAATTATCATAGTTTCTGCCAATGCATCGAACATTTGATTCGGGACCACGGTTACAAAAAGATCGCCTGCGTTTCCGGACCGAAGGAACACCCCGAAACCAGGGAGCGGGTTCGCGCTTATTGTGATACCATGGAAAAGTACGGCTTGCCTGTGAATAGCAGCATGATTGTCTATGGTGATCTTTCCGGGTTTGTGGATCATCAGGTATCGAAGCTGCTTCAAGATCATCCCGGCCTTAACGCCATCGCATTTTGTAATGATGAGATGGCGAAAGCCGGGTATAGGGTATGCGAGAAATTGGGTCTGCAAGTTGGTTATGATATCGCTATTACCGGATTTGACAACTTTACCACAGGCCGTACCCTGACCCCCCCGCTGACGACCATTTCGCAAAATGCATACGAAATGGGCGAACTGGCTGTTATGCAGGCAATCGCCATGGCGGAAGGAAAGCACGTAGAGCCCGTAAAGCTATTGACCCATCTCCATATACGGAGCTCATGCGGCTGCACACCTGGCAGGAACGCCAACGTATTTGACGCGGATGTGATGGATGCCAGGCTGTATGTGAGCGATGTGCTCAGGAATATGCATGCGGATCTTTCACAGATATATGCCCGGGTCGGGAAGGAACACTGCGTAACCCTTCTCGGAAAGCTTACGGATCATATCGGATCCCTTGCACTTGACGATTCACCCAAGCCCTTGGACGAGCAGGAGCTAGCCATATGGCTTGCAGAATTTGCCGGGGAACTCTGTTTCTCCAGCGTTTTGATAGCCGAACGCCTGCATGGCTATCTTTTGCAAGCGCCTGACAAATCGGCGCAGCCTTGCGTCAAAAAGCTGTACAGCATCCTGCTTTTCATCCAGGGATTCCTATATTCTTATGAAGTGCGTGAGGCCGAAAGACGGTTTGAAAGCTTTCGCGCCCAGTCCTGGTTTGTACCGGAATTCATTCGTGATCTGGTTGTCCTGGAAGATGAGGATGAAGGCGTATTTCGGAATGTGGTGGAAAGACTGCACGGCATCCAGCTTAACAGCGTGTATATATGCCTGCTCCCGGAACCTCAGGTCTTGAGAGAATCAGGCCTACATAACAGTCCGGACAGGATTCTGCTTGCCGCGTACCAAAGCGGCAGCATTTCCCAGGCTTATCCCCGCTCCCAGATGCCCGTTATCGATACGGAGCACACGCTGCGCAATCTCCCGAACCTTACAAGCACTACCCATTTGATAAGCTTCAGCATTTTCTCCGGAGACGTGCAGTACGGGATCCTCCTGTGCGAGGCGAAAAAGGAAAGGATCCCTCTTCTTCATGTGATTGGTTTGCAGCTTGGTATCCTGTTAAATTTTCTTGACCTGAAAAGCAAAGAAAGGATCGTAGGTCGTGAGCTTGAGCATATCCGCGAAAGAATTGAGATATTGAACTTTCTCTCCGAATATGACTCGCTGTGTAATGTGTTCAACCGCCGGGGTTTCATAGAGCGTGCCATCCGCATGAACCGGGAGAATATCGGGAAGCATGCCCTCTGCGTATTTATGGATCTGGATCACCTAAAGGAGATCAACGATAATTTCGGCCACTCTGCGGGTGATGACGTCCTTTGCGTTGTCAGCGATATCCTGAAAAGAACGGTGCGCAGCGGAGACCTGATCGCACGGATCGGCGGAGACGAATTCGTCGGCATGTTCATCACGGATAACCAAGACTTTGATGTAACGTTTCGGGCAAGGCTCAAAGCCGCTTTTGATGAATACAACCATATATCCGGTAAGCCGTATTTCGTAGAGGTCTCTGTGGGCGCTACAGATTTTACGTGCAGACATGGGCTGGAGATCAGCAAGATCATCAACGATGCCGACCGTTATCTCTATGAAGAAAAAAAACACAGGCGCCCGAGCGCTTTGAAATAGTTCCATCAGCACAAGGGAGAATTGGAAGATTCCCCCTTCATTTGGCGTTTTTAGTGTTTATAGTGTACCGGCATATTCTTATATACAGAAGGCAGAAATCATACACATATTATTCCAAAGCCCAGGCATGGCATCAAAAACGGCATTATTTTAATTATATAATATAATTATTTTCTTTTCTATATAGATTATATATTATCACATCAAACACACGCACCCCCACTAAAAACACTAAAAGCACTAAAAAGGGTAGAATGACAATGTTCTAAAACATAAATGTATCGATGGAGCCAGTGTAGGGCGGGGGCGGGCGTTCGCCCTACATCATCAACGGCGCTTCCACATTCATCAAAGCATTCGTGTTTTGGATTGGTATGGCTTTGGGTACGTATACAAACATAGTACAACACACAGAACCGTCAGACTGTGTTCACCGTCTCCTGTATCCCCGCCTGCGAACGGCGGCCTCGCCTCACAGGATGACGCGCAGCACGAACCTGCCGCCCTGCGCCTGAAAGCTGCATATGCCTGCGTGCTTTTCCACGATCAGGGCGATGCTCCTGGTGCCCAGGCCTTCCCTCCCGCCGCCGGCCCCGACAGTGCCGTCCTCGATTTGAACCTCCCCAACGAATGGGTTGACGATTTCCAGCAGCAGTTGGTCGTTCTTCGTATAGCAGTTGAACTCGATGACCCTGGGCCGGCCGGTCACCGCTTTTGATGCTTCGATGGCGTTTTCCAGGGCGTTGGAGATGATCACGCACAGATCGGCGTCCGGGATATTCAGCTTCTGTGGGATATCAGCGTGGATGTCGATGGCGACGCCGCGCCTTTCCGCCTGCGCATGAAAGGACGAGAGGATCAGGTTCACCGTCTCATTTTTGCAGAAAGCCCGGGGCGTAGAATCGTCGATGCTCTGCTGGATGCCGGCGACATATTTCATGATCTCGTCCCGGTTGCCCTCCGAGGCGAGGGAATGGATGTAGCGCAAATGGTGACGCAGGTCGTGGACATATACGGCGGCCTGCCGCTGCGATTGCTTGAGCGCGGCGATGTGCTGGAGCGCGCCCTGGTGCTGCGTCTGAAGCAGCTGGTAGGTGCCCCTCGCCTCCAGCCGCTCCCGGATCTGCCTTGCGTATTGCACGATCAGCACGTAGGTGAGGAACGACAAAAGGCTCAGCGAGAGCTGCCATACGCCGGTCTCCCGGAAGGTGCTAATGTCGTACATGAAACGGTAGCGCGTCTGGTAGTAGGTTACGAACGTGCACAGCAAAGGGACGGCGCAAAACAGCGCCCAACCCCGGTGATAATTGTCCAGCAGGTACAAAAGCGGGGGCCGGAAATAGCGTTTGAGCAGCAGCAGCATCGGAACCGCCAGCGTGACGTAAGTGATAAACTTCACCATATAGCCAGGGCCCAGCAGCAGGGAGGCAAAGTGCGCCGCCAGCAGCAGGGGCGATACCCATATGGTGGCCGTCAGGAATACGAAAAGCGTTTTGATGATACGGTAACGCGTGATAAGAAAGGTCGTAAGGAACAACAGGAGCAGGGAAACAAGCGGATAGTAGAGCAGATACCTCTGCACCCCCAGCGCATGAAGCGCGTACAGGTTGGCCGCCAGCCCGGTGAAAAGCGCGGCGGGATAGGCGATGCGCCGGGCGCCGCGCCGGCGAAAGTCAAAGCCCTCCAGGATCATGATGCCGGCCGCGATGTACACAAACATCAGGCTGGCGGTGATCAGCATCTCAAAACTGCCCATGCGTCATACCCCGTCCGAAGGAATAGGCGATGTAGCGCCGCTTCACCTCGTTTAAGTTCGCCTTGGAAATGGGCACGCGGCCGCCGCCGGTCATGATCAGCTCGCGCTCGCTGAGCCTGCGCACGTGATCCATGTTGACGATATACGACCGGTGGGGCTTCAAAAACCGCTCCTGGGATAAAAACGCTTCCTCCACCTCCGACAGCGTGCCGTACATTTCATACCGCTCCGCGCTGCTCATATAGAAGGTGATGGTCTTTCCCACCACCTCCAGGTACGCGACGCCATGGTATTGTATCCTGACCAGGCCGGTCTTGGTCTTGACCAGCATGTGCCGGTCCTGCTCGCCGCCGATCTCCTGCACCGCCTCCCGGAGCACGGAAAAGAGCTTTTCCCTGGGGCCGTCCTTGAGCAGGTAGGAAAACGCCTTCACGTCGTAGGAATCCAGCGCGAACTGCGCGCTGGCAGTCAGAAAGATGATCTTGACCGCCTTGTCATAAAGGCGGATCTCCCGTGCGGTCTCAATGCCGTCGCAAAGCGGCATCATTACGTCCAGCAGGATGATATGGAACCGCTCCCCCCGCAGGGTGGCGGCCAGCAGGTCGGCGCCGCTCACATAGGAGCGCAGCGTAAACTCCACGCCCGGGTCCCAGGCGGCCTTGAACGCGAGTATGTCGCGTTGAAGCCGCTCCAAATCCTCCCGGTCGTCGTCGCATAACGCGATGCGCAGCATGAAATCCCCCCGCCGCCTGTTTTTCATCAGTATAGCATGGTTCCCGGGCAATTTCCAATGGATTTCCATCATATCACGTCATCGCTGTAGTATTTGAAAAAGGAGACAGACGAGGGCGTGACCGATTACGGGATGGGTTCAAAGCTCGCCGTGACGACCACATCCTTCGTGGGCATCAGGAACGCCATGTCGCGGATTTCCGTGCCGTTGCCCTTCAGGGATCCCGCCACCAGGCGGTGGCCGTCGGCCGGCGTCACTGTCAGCGTCACCTTCGTGCCAAATGCCGCGCTGCTGTGGGAGGCGGTGACCGTCCCGTTGCCGGTGGTTTGAATGGTGATGGCATACTGGCGCAGTTCAAACTCGGCAGATATGGTCACATCCTGCGCCGGCATGGTGAAGGTCGTGCCGGCGATGGCTGTGCCATTGACCTTGAGGGAGCCTGCCTTGAGCTGATAGTTGATGGCGGGGTCCACGTTGAGGGTAACGGTGGCGCCGTACGGCGCCGTATTTCCCGGCGAGCATCTGACCGACCCGTTGGTCATGGCGTCAAAGGAGACCGTATAGACATTCCGCTCAAATTTCGCGCTGATAATGTGCTGGGCGGTCACGTTGGAGAAGGTATAGCTCCCAACCGTGTCGATCCTATCCCCGTCCACCTTGACCTCAACGATGTGGTATCCTTCGTTGGGCGTGATGGTATAGGTCTGGCTTCCCCCCTGGGGTACCTCCATAATGCCGCCGGGGGTAATGGTGCCGCCTTCTCCGTGCGTCTCGCTGATGCGGATCGCGGGGGCAAAGGCCGCCTTAATGGTGTGCGGCGCGGTCACGCTGTGAAAGGTGTATGACCCGGACCGGCCCTGGCTGACGCCGTCCACCAGCACGTCCGCGACGGCATATCCCGCGTCGGGCGTGATGGTGATGGTTTGGCTGACGCCGTGTTCCACCGTGATCTCCCCGCCGGGCGACAGCGTGCCGCCTGCGCTCTGCGAGACGGTAATCGTATAGGTGGCGCGCTTCATCGTGGCTCCGATGTGTACGTTACGGTCTCGGATCACCCAGGTACCGGGGGCGATGGGCGTAAGATAGACATTGTGGGCAGCGTACAGCGAGTCCAACTGGTACCCGGCGTCCGGGACGACCGTCGCGGTGACCTGCGTCTTGCAGGGGAGCGACGTGCCGCTAGCGATCGCGCTCCCGTTCGCGGTCACCGTCAGGGTGCCGTTCGCCGGCTGGTAGATGGTGAGGGTGTGGTTGTGCGGCGTGACGGGTATGATTTCTTCCTTGCCATGCGAGCTCTTGTTTGCGCAGATGAAAAACCGTTTGCCCGGGTCGCAGTCGGGATAATCGCTGATCCAGCCCTCGCCCCAGTTGTGGCCTTCGGGATCGATGGGTGTCTCTCGCGTCCCGTAGTGCGCCGGGTTGTTCAGGCAAAAGCTCTCCTCCAAGCCCGCCTTCACGCAGGTCGCGGCGGTGACGACCCTCCATTCGCCCCAGTTGTGGGCGTTCGAATCGATGGCAATCGCGCCGGTTTCCAAGTGTGCGGAATTGAGCAGGCAGGCGCGCTGCTGCGTACCGGCCGTCGTGCAGGTCGCGGGGAAGATAACCGTCCAGCCGCCCCAGCTGTGCGCGGTCGGGTCGATGGCGATAGTCTGCGTCTTAGTGTGCGCGGAGTTGTAGATGCAGGTAGACTTCTGCGTGCCGGTCGCCAAGCAGGTCGGTGGTGTGGTTATCATCCAGGCGCCCCAGCCATGCGCAGCCGGATCGATCGCGATTGCCCGCGTCTTAATGTGCGCGGGATTGTTTAAGCATGTGAGTTTTTCAACGCCCTGTGCCATGCAGGTGGCGGGGGTGGCGACCGCCCACGCGCCCCAGCTGTGCACGTCCGGGTCGATGGCGATGGACTGCGTCTTAATGTGCGCGGGATTTAACAGGCAGGTGCTCTGTTGCGTGCCGGGCGTCGAGCAGGTGGACGCGGCGGTCGTCACCCAATCGCCCCAACTGTGCGCGTAGATGTCTATCGGGGTCGTCCTGATCTCGCTCGTCATACACCTGCCGCAGTACCACGTCTGAGTGCCGGTCAACGAACAGGTCGCGGTGGTATTCAATATCTTTGAGCTCCAGTAGTGCCCGAGCGGCTCGACCGCCGTTACGTCGCTCTTTGCGCTGCAGCGCGTGCAGTGGAACGACTTGGTGCCCGCCGTCGTGCAGGTTGCCGGGACGTCTGTGGTATACGTTGTCGCGTAGCTGTGCCCAAGCGCCGCAACCTCACGCAATTCGATATGTGCGGGATTCCTGGTGCAAAAGCGCTTCTCTGAGCCGGCTGTCGTGCAGGTGGCAGCGGTGACGGTCGTCCAGCTTCCCCAGTTGTGGGCGGCCGCCGACAGCGGGATCACCGTCACGCCGGTCACCGCGCTGCAGCGGGTGCAGTGGCGCGACTGGCTGCCAGCCGTCGTGCAGGTGGGCGCCAGGTCTAAAGTGAACTCGCTTTCGAATTCGTGGCCCAGGGGTTCGCCGTAGGAAGCGCCGCATACCGTGCACACCGCCGCTTCGGTGCAGGTGGCCGCGCCGCCCGAGTGCGCCGCGTAGCCATCGATCTCGTCGTGTCCGCAGGTGGCGGCGTGCCAATGGCCGTCCGCGCCGCTCGTCCAGTCAGCCGCGAACACGTGTCCCGCCGCCGGGATGGACGTCACGCCGGTCACCTCGTCGCAGCGCGTGCATTGGCGCGACTTGCTGCCCGCCGTGGTACATGTGGGCGCCAGGTCTACAGTGAACTCGTCCTCGAAGCCGTGCCCCAGCGGTTCCCCGTAGGAAGCGCCGCATACCGGGCAAACCGCCTCTTCGGTACAGGTGGCCGCGCCGCCCGAGTGCGCCGCGTATCCATCGGTTGCCCCGTGGCCGCAGGCCGCCTCGTGCCAGTGGGCGGTTTCGTCATACGTCCAGTCCGTCAAGAAGGGGTGCGGGAGCGACGGAAGCGGCGTCACGTCGGTCACCTCGTCGCAGCGCGTGCAGTGCCGCGACTTGGCGCCTTCATTGCCGCAGTCAGGCACGATATCAATGGTAAAGTCGGCCTCAAAGTCGTGCCCCAGCGGCACGCCGTAGCAATCACCGCACGCTAAGCACATCGCTTCCTCTACACAGGTGGCTTCGCCGCCGTAGTGCGCTGCGTGGGGGCCTGTCTTCTCGCACCCGTCGTTGGTGCAGATGTTCCAGTGCTCCGTCAAGCTGGTATCCATAACGCCCCAGAAATGTTCGGTCTCCGCCGGAACCATCTCGTAGCCACATACCGTGCAGCAAACCTCCGTCGTGCAGTCGCCGTCGTCCGCCTCTGGGGTGTGCAGCGCGTATTCGCTGATGAGGTCCTCATGGGCGCAGGTGGCCGCATGCCAATGGCCGTCCTCGCCGCTGGTCCAATCGTCCGAGAAGGCATGGTCGTCGGTTGCCGGAAGGGGCGTAATGTCGGTTTGCGCGTCGCACCGCTTGCAGTGCCGCGACTTGCCGCCCTCATTGCTGCAGTCAGGCACGATATCAATGATAAAATCAGCCTCGAAATCATGCCCCAGCGGCGCGCCGTAGGAAACGCCGCACACAGAGCATAGCGCCGGTTCGATGCAGGTGGCCGTACCGCCGGTATGCGCCGCGCGGGCATTCACCTGGGAGCAGCCGCTTAAGATGCAGCCCTGCCAGTGCTCCGTAGTGTTCATCTGCCAGGCGCTCCAGATGTGGGATGCCGCCGGGACCACGGCATAGCCGCAGACAATGCAGCTTACATCCGTCGTGCAGTCGCCGTCGTCCGCCCCGGGGGTATGCACCGCGTACCCGTCGGTTTCGTCATGGCCGCAGGCCGTGTCATGCCAATGGCCGCTCGCGTCGCTGGACCAGTCAGGCGAAAAGCTGTGCCCGGTGGCCGGGATGGGCGTTACTTCGGTCACCGCGTCGCAGCGCGTGCAGTGGCGCGACTGGCTGCCTGCCGCTTCGCAGGTGGGCGCGGCGTCGATGGTGAAACCGGCCTCGAAATCGTGTCCCAGCGGCGCGCCGTAGGAAACGCCGCACACAGAGCATAGCGCCGGTTCGGTGCAGGTGGCCGTGCCGCCGGTATGCGCCGCGCGGGCGTTCACCTGGGAGCAGTCGCTTAAGATGCAGCCCTGCCAGTGCTCCGTAGTGTTCATCTGCCAGGCGCTCCAGATGTGGGATGTTGCCGGGACCACGGCGTAGCCACAGACAGTGCAGTTTACCTCCGTCGTGCAGTCGCCGTCGTCCGCCCCAGGGGTATGCGCCGCGCACCCGTCGATTTCGTCATGGCCGCAGGTCGTGTCATGCCAGTGGCCGCTCGCGTCGCTGGACCACTCCGGCGAAAAGCTGTGCCCGGTGGCCGGGATGGACGTCACTTCGGTTACCTCGCCGCAGCGTGTGCAGTGGCGCGACTGGCTGCCTGCCTCGGTGCAGGTGGGCGCCATGTCTACAGTGAATTCGTCCCCGAAGTCATGCCCCAGCGGTTCGCCGTAGGGAGCGCCGCATACGGAGCACACCGCCGCTTCGGTGCAGGTAGCAGTGCCGCCAAAGTGCGCCTCATACCCTTCGGTCACGCTGTGCCCGCAGGCGGCATCATGCCAGTGACCATCCGCGCCGCTCGTCCAAGCCGATGAGAAGCTGTGCCCCGTCGCCGGAACCGCCGTCACGCCGGTCACCTCGTCGCAGCGGGTGCAGTGGTGCGACTTGCTGCCTGTCCCGGTGCAGGTGGGCTCGACATCCACAGTAAAGGTATCCTCAAATTCATGCCCCAGCGGCTCGCCGTAGGGTGCGCCACACACCGGGCACACCGCCGCTTCGGTACAGGTGGCCGCGCCGCCCGCGTGCGCCGCGTAGCCGTCGATCTCGTCGTGCCCGCAGGTGGCTGCGTGCCAGTGACCGCTCGCGTCGCTCGTCCAGTTCGCCGCGAACACGTGTCCCGTCGACGGAATCTCCGTCACTTCGGTTACCTCGCCGCAGCGCGTACAGTGGCGCGACTGACGGCCCGCCGCTTCGCAGGTAGGCGCCAGGTCTATAGTGAACTCGTCCTCAAAGTCGTGCCCCAGCGGTTCGCGATAGGGTGCGCCGCATACCGCGCACACCGCCATCTCGGTGCAGGTAGCTACGCCGTCCGTGTGCGCCGCGTAGCCGTCGATCTCGTCATGTCCGCAGGTGGCTGCGTGCCAGTGGCCGTCCGCGCCGCTCGTCCAGTTCGCCGCGAACACGTGTCCCGCCGCCGGGATGACCGTCACGCCGGTCACCTCGTCGCAGCGCGTGCAATGGTGCGACTGGCTGCCCGCCTCGGTACAGGTGGGTTCGACATCCACGGTAAAAGTATCCTCAAATTCATGCCCCAGCGGCTCGCCGTAGGGTGCGCCGCATACGGAGCACACCGCCGCTTCGGTACAGGTAGCCGCGCCGCCCGCGTGCGCCGCGTATCCGTCAGTCACGCTGTGCCCGCAGATTGCATCGTGCCAGTGGCCGCTCGCGTCGCTCTCCCAATCCGGCGAGAAGTAGTGCCCCATCGCCGGGACCGCCGTCACGCCGGTCACCTCGCCGCAGCGCGCGCAGTGGCGCGACTGGCTGCCCGCCGCTTCGCAGGTAGGCGCCAGGTCTATAGTGAATTCGTCCTCAAAGTCGTGTCCCAGCGGCGCGCCGTAGGAAGCGCCGCATACCGGGCATACCGCTGTTTCGCTGCAGGTGGCCGCGCCGCCCGAGTGCGCCGCGTACCCGCCGATCTCGTCGTGTCCGCAGGTGGCGGCGTGCCAGTGGCTGCTCGCGTCGCTCTCCCAATCCGGCGAGAAGTAGTGCCCCGTCGCCGGGACCGCCGTCACGCTGGTCACCTCGCCGCAGCGTGTGCAGTGGCGCGACTGGCTGCCCGCCCTGGTACAGGTGGGTTCGACATCCACGGTAAAGGTATCCTCAAATTCATGTCCCAACGGTTCGCCGTAGGAAGCGCCGCACACCGGGCACACCGCCGTTTCGGTGCAGGTGGCCGCGCCGCCTGAGTGCGCCGCGTAGCCGACGGTCTCGTCGTGTCCGCAGGTGGCGGCGTGCCAGTGACCGTCCGCGCCGCTCGTCCAGTTCGCTGCGAACACGTGTCCCGACGCCGGGATGACCGTCACGCCGGTCACCGCGTCGCAGTGCGTGCAGTGGCGCGACTGGCTGCCCGCCTCGGTACAGGTGGGTTCAATATCCACTGTGAAATTGGTATCGAAGTTATGTCCCAGCGGCTCGCCGTAGGGTGCGCCGCATACGGAGCACACCGCCTGCTCCGTGCTGGTGACTTCTCCGCCGGTGTGTGCCGCATACCCGTCTGTCACACTGTGTCCGCAGCTCGCGTCGTGCCAGTGACCGTCATCATCGCTCGTCCAGCCCGCCGCGAACACGTGTCCCGCCGCCGGGATGACCATCACGCCGGTCACCTCGTCGCAGCGCATGCAGTGGCGCGACTGGCTGCCCGCCTCGGTACAGGTGGGTCCAATATCCACTGTGAAATTGGTCTCGAAGTTGTGTCCCAGCGGCTCGCCGTAGGGTACGCCGCATACCGGACACACCGCCGCTCCGGTGCAGGTGGCTTCTCCGCCGGTGTGTGCCGCATACCCGTCTGTCACACTGTGTCCGCAGCTTGCATCGTGCCAGTGACCGTCATCATCGCTCGTCCAGCCCGCCGCGAACACGTGTCCCGCCGCCGGGATGACCGTCACGCCGGTCACCTCGTCGCAGCGTGTGCAGTGGCGCGACTTGCTGCCTGCCTTGGTGCAGGTGGGTTCAATATTCACTGTGAAATTGGTCTCGAAGTTATGTCCCAGCGGCTCGCCGTAGGGTGCGCCGCATACGGAGCACACCGCCGCTTCGGTGCAGGTGGCCGCGCCGCCCACGTGCGCCGCGTAGCCGCCGATCTCGCCGTGTCCGCAGGTGGCGGCGTGCCAGTGACCGTCCGCGCCGCTCGTCCAGCCCGTCGAGAAGCTGTGCCCCGTCGCCGGGACCGCCGTCACGCCGGTCACCGCGTCGCAGCGCAGGCAGTGGCGCGACTTGCTGCCCGCTGCTTCGCAGGTAGGCGCGACATCTACAGTAAATTCATCCTCGAAGCCGTGCCCCAGCGGTTCGCCGTAGGAAGCCCCGCACACCGGGCATACCGCCGCTTCGGTGCAGGAGGCCGTGCCGCCCGAGTGCGCCGCATACCCGTCTCTCGCTTGGTGCCCGCAGGTAGAATCATGCCAGTGGCCGCCGTCGTCGCTCATCCAGTCCAAAGAGAAGCTGTGCCCCGTCCCCGGGATCGGCGTCACATCGGTCACCGCTTCGCATTGCGTGCAGTGCCGCGATTTACTGCCCACCTCGGTACAGGTGGGTTCAATATCCACTGTAAAATTGGTCTCGAAGTTGTGTCCCAGCGGCTCGCCGTAGGATAACCCGCATACCGGGCACACAGCCGCTTCGGTGCAGGCAGCCGTGCCGCCCGCGTGCGCTGCGTAGCCGCCGATCTCGTCGTGTCCGCAGGTGGCGGCGTGCCAGTGACCGTCCGAATTGCTCGTCCAGCCCGGCGAAAAGCTGTGCCCGGTGGCCAGGATGGGCATTACTTCGGTTACCTCGCCGCAGCGCGTGCAGTGCCGCGACTGGCTGCCCGCCGCTTCGCATGCGGGCGCCAGTTCTACAGTGAATTCGTCCTCGAAGTCATGGCCCAGCGGCTCGCCATAGCAAGCGCCGCATACCGGACACACCGCCGCTTCGGTGCAGGTGGCCGTGCCGCCCGAGTGTGCCGTGCGGTACTCCTCCGCCCCACACCCCGCCCTGCTGCACACCTTCCAGTGCTGGGCGCCGTCCGTTTGCCAGGCTCCCGAAAAGTCGTGCCTGCTTCCGGCCTCGGTCAGCACCGCCGTATACGGATTTCCGCCATGGATTTGGCCGGCATAGACCGTGCAGCCCACCCGCACACTGATGAAGGTCTGTCCCGCGGGCAGCCAGACGTGAATCACGCCGCTGCCGTTGGTGACCGCCGAGCCGTACGGATGCGCAGGCCCCGGTCGTGTGGAAAGGCCCGTCACCTCCACGCCCGCCAGCGGCGGCCCGCCGATGGTCAGGGCGTAATGGACGACCTCCTGCTTGCCCTCGTCCTGGACCGCCGCCACCCCCTGGACGCTTGCGATGCCGCCAACGCTGCCGCCCGTCACCACGACAGTGGCGCCAGCGGCACAGCGGACGGCGGCCTCGCCCCGTCCGGGCGCCTCAAGGGTGCCGGCATTTACCACCAGGCTGCTCCCCGCGTCTTCCACCAGGATGGCACAGCCCGCGCCGTCAACGGCGCCGCGAATCGCGCCCAGGCCCGCTTCCGTGTCGGCGATAACCATCCGCGCCCCATCCCTCAGCACAATCAGCGCCTCCGCCGTGCCGGTGACGGCGTGCCCGTTCAAGTTTAGCGTGATGTCGCACGCTTGGGCAACAACAGTCCCATCACCCAGATCCACGTCCGCAAGCAGCAGCACGACGCGGTCGGCCTCCGTCTGGCCCAGCGCGGCCGCATCGACGGCCTCCTGCAGGGACGTATACACCACCCCGCCCACCGACGCGACGGGAACCACGGACAGGGCGAGAATACCTGGCACAGCCAGCAGGATCGACAGGCAGATCAGTGCGATGAGCATCTTCTTTTTCATGACAGTTCCTCCACACACGGCGGTTCCGCGGTATGCGCAAATGAAGGCGCCTCCGCCCAATGCCTCCATTATATGGGACAACCCCGCCCGGGGAGGGGTTGCGCCGCGAAATGGCCCGGATTCGCCCTGAAATAGCTGAAGCTTGTCGCATCCCACTTTAACTTGTAACAGATCAAATGGGTATGCTCACTGCGAAATGATGGGAACACGGTTCCAGTATGCTTAACCCTAAATTGACACGAAAAGGAAATCGCGGAAATCAACGCGGAATACAAAAGCCATGTCCCAGGACCCTCCACCTCAGATGGCCCTGTATACCGGTAATCTCGTTAAAGAGCTTGATATCGATCTGGCCGCGCAGCACCTGTGCAACTTCCTGAATTCGTGCATAGCCGAGATGAAACTGGCAGTGCAGGCTATTGGCAGGAAAGCGATGAAGGATCTTAATAGAAGCGATCTGGTTACAGTGGATAAAGATTTGGCTGAATTCATGAACATCAGATACGCTGCTTCACGAAGGAGCACTCCGGTACAGTAATATGTAAGCCAAATAACAGAAATCCCGGCCACGCGCCGGGATTTTTTGGTGCCGTGTGAAATAGAACGGAATGTAAAACCGTATGATCCGGCTTGTACCGAAAAGGAAAAGGATGGTATAATCAGGGCTGGTTACATAGGTGAAAGAAGGAGACCTTTGTATGCGGATTGGCAGAAGATTGATGTGTGGATTGGCGGCGCTTGCGCTGCTTTTGGGCACCCTGCCTGCGGCCATGGCCACGGAGCAGGTATTGTATACGGCGAAGACGGTTTCCAACTGCACCCTACGGGAGGAGCCTAGCAGGGAGGCAAAGATCGTATCGGGCATCAATCAAGGAGCTACGATCGAAATCTATGAGGTCGGCCCGGAATGGGTCACGGCAAGCTATAAGGGAAAGACGGGGTATGTACTGCGGTCCCAACTCACCGCGGTGATGCCTGTAGACCCTGTGAATACGCCCCCTTATGGTGTGTTCAAGCATACATACATAGCTGAAACTGCCGGGGAGACGCCTGTTTTATATGCGCCGCAGGCGGGCGCGCAAGCGCATGTTACCTTGCAGGCCGGCGCACGGCTAAGCATTTTGGATATCACAGACGGCTGGGCAAGGATTCCCTACTGGAAGGAATACGCGTATGTTGATACCAGGCTTTTGAAGAATCTGACGCCGGTGTCCCCGACCGATGAGCCCCTCAGCAGCGAAACGCCTATTGCGGCCTTTACCTCTTTTTATAATGTTGCCGATACAAAGGACAACATTGGTCGAATGGAAAACATACGGATTGCCAACCAGAAGCTCAGCCGCGTGATTGCGCCCGGGGAAGTGCTGGACTTTAACACGCAGATCGGGCCTTTCAGCAAGGCCAACGGCTACAAGGACGCGCCGGTGCTGGTGAACGGCACCGTATCGCTGGGCTCCGGCGGCGGAACGTGCCAGGTGTCCTCTACGTTCTACAACACGGTGCTGCAATTGCCAAAGATCACTGTTCTGGACCGCCGCCCCCACGGCCCCACGGGAGCCAGATACCTGCCCCACGGCATGGATGCGGCGGTTGGAACTGATAAATTGAATTTGCGCATACGCAACGATTACGGTTTTGCCGTACGGGTGGAAGCCAGCGCCCAGGACGGGGCGCTGTTCATGTGCATATACAGGCAGTAAGGCAGATTGATGGACGTTAGTGGATTCATGGATAGAGCAAAGAACGTCTAGCAAGAAATCAGACCTAGTTCTGTAAGCCATTGAACAACATGCTGTGATTCAAAATCGCTTGTCGATGCAAAGCCGGGCAGCATGTTCGAGTCTGGGCATTCCTTCGCAATGTTCGATTCGATATTGCCAAAGCCACCCCCTCCATGTGTACAGAACGGAACAATGGTTTTGCCCGCCAGTTCTGTATGCCTTAAAAAAGTCAATACCGGGGGCGAGAATGATTTAAACCAGTTCGGCGTTCCGAGGAATATATGCGTATATTCCTTAACTGACTCCAGCCCCCGTAAAAGTTTGGGGCAATATCCTCTTTCCATTTCGCATCTGACCTGCTTTACCGCAGTATTATAATCAAAAGCATAAGGCCTTTCTGGGATCAGCTCTCGAAAATCCCCTTCCGTAAGCAATGCGATTTCTTCTGCCAGCTTTTCTATTGTTTTTGAATAACTGTAGAATACAACAAGTACTTTGCACATTGTTTCCCTCGAAACACAAAATTCAAATCATGAGATATTATACCTAAAAGACATATAGCAGTAAAGCAGCCATCAGCCATAAATACACGGAAGCCGGGAATGCGTGTAATTGCTACTGGTGCTGCAAAGAGGCATTGACATATACCATTGTGTGGCGGTGCAGCTTGGTGTATAATGCACCTGTTGCTGGATAAACCGGCAAGCAAAAGATTGCTTGAAAGGGCACAATGTGATATGTATCTTTCGCTGTGGTTGACGGGCACAAACAGGATTCGCTAATCCATGAGTGAGTCATGGGGTTTTGTTTGTGTACCCAAAAACTTTAGTGGAGGCGTATCATTGATGAATATCTCCGAGAACATTCTCAAGCACAATCTCAGGAACGTGTTTTTTTTAACAGGATCACCATGCGGTGGAAAGACCACGATGTGCCGGGCGCTGGCCGAAAAGTATGGATTTACTTTTTTCAACAGCAACCATCGGGAACCGGGGTTTGCCTCGTGGACAGAGATTTGTCATCGCGATTACCAGCCTGTGTCGTCTGCGCGAACTGATGATTGGGAGCGCTTTTTCAATCGTTCGACCGGGGAATACCTCAATTGGCTGGATGCGGTGGGGGCAGAGTACAGCGAATATGTACTGATTGAACTCATCAAGTTGGCGCAGGCGAACACGGTAGTGACGGATATTGACTTGCCTGTTCCATTGTTGAAACAAATCACGTCCCCCCAGCGCATAGCCTGCATGCTCACTACGCCCGATTTGGTTGTTCGGGATTTCTATCAGCGTGAGGATCATCGGGATATTTATGATTGCATCATGTCTTTACGCGATCCCAAGAAGGCGCTGGAAAACAATAAAGCTGTATTGCGGCGCTTGTGTGAGCGAGCTAATGAGGAGGCGCGGCGTGCGGAATGGTTCTGCATTTTTAGGGATGAGGACAGTACGGTAGAAAAATCGCTTGCGCAGTTGGAAGCGCACTTCTGCCTGCGAGCTGAGTAATACTAATGGAGAATATTAATGCGTCCAAAGCGGCGAGAGATTTTCGATGCGGGGCAAGGCGCCGGAGCGAGGCGTAGCAGCGCTACGCTGAGCGGAAGGCAACGATGCCCCGCGCGAAAAGATCCGCCGCAACGACGCATTAGTGTTTGGAATTAGTATAATGTAGCGGTTTCAGATAGGCCGCTCCTTACCCAAAAAGCAGCTGGCCAGCGTGCCCGGGCCGCAGTGGGCGCCAATCACGTAGCCTACCATGGTGATACGGATGGCCTTGATGTCCGGCACCTTCTGGCGGATCAGTTCCTCCAGGCGCTGGGCATCCTCCAGGCAATCGGCATGCATGATGATGATGGTTTGGGATTCGGGGTTTTCGATATTTTCCGCCGTGCGCTCCGCCAGAACGCGCATGGCTTTCTTGCGGCCCTGCACCTTTTCAGCAGGAACGATCTTACCGTTCCTGCCCATGACCACGATAGGCTTCAAATCCAGCATGGTACCCATCACGGCGGCGGTGCCGGAGATGCGCCCGCCCCTTTTGAGGTATTTCAAATCTTCCACTGTGATCCAGGCTTGGGAACGGAATTTGTTGGCTTCCACCCAGGCGGCCACTTCCTCCATGGACTTGCCTTGCTTATACAGCTCAAAGGCGGGCAGGATCAGGTTGGCCTGCGGCGCGGAGATGCTCATGGTATCCACCACCAGGAACTTGCGCTCCGGATACTTCTCCAACAGCTCCTTGCGGGCGGCGTAAATGTTTTGAATGGTGGCGGAAAGCTCACTGGAAAAGGCCAGGAACAAAATATCGTGGCCCTCTTTGAGAATAGGCTCAAAATACTCCAGGTACGCGTCGGTGGGCAGCAGGGATGTGTTGGGGGCAGCCCCGGCCCGCATTTTGGCATAGAATTCCTTGATGTTGCCGCCCCGGCCCATGTCGTCGTAATATTCCTTGCCCTCCAGCATGTAGGGCATGCGTACCACGGGGATCTGCATCTCGTCTACCATGGTGTAGTTCAGGTCGCTGTCCGAATCGGTCATGAATACGTAGTCCATGCATGAATCCTCCCCATCAAAAAAATGGCCTATGGATAAGAACAAATAATCCATTCTATTGTATCTGGTATCACAAAAAAAAGCAACTGATGCAAATTTAGGGATAAGGATACGTTCGTGCATCTCCTCCCGGCAGGATCATGCAAAATCTGTAGGCAAACAGGCTGTATTGTGGTAAAATGCTGGAAGATTAATTGAATGGGAGATGCGTCCATGGGATTATTTGATTTACCGGTGGAGAAACTTCTTGCCTATACCGGGCGAAATCCCCGGCCTGAAGACTATGACGGATACTGGGACAAAGCCCTTGCGGAAATGGCGTCGCTGGATCCTAAACCCGTGCTGGAAAAGGCTTCTTATGAGCATCCTTTTTTGGACAGCTTCCATCTTACCTTTACCGGCACAGGCGGGGCGCGCATCTATGCCAAATACATGCGGCCCAAAGAAATCAAAGGCAAGCTTCCGGCCATACTGTGCTTCCACGGTTATTCCGGCGCCAGTGAGGGCTGGACGGCCCTGTCCGCCTGGGCCGGTGCGGGCTTTTGCGTGGCGGCATTGGATGTACGCGGCCAGGGCGGGCGCAGTGAGGATGTGGGCGGCGTAGTCGGCAACACGCTTCAGGGCCAGATCATCCGCGGCCTTAACGAAGAGGATCCCCACAAGCTGCTGTTCCGCCATATCTTTCTGGATACGGCGCTGCTTGCCCGGGTGGTATCCGCCTTCCCGGAGGTGGACGCATCACGTTTGGCGGCACGGGGAGGTTCCCAGGGCGGGGGATTGACCCTTGCCTGCGCTGCGCTGGCAGACATCAAGGCGGCGGCGCCTGTCTACCCCTTCCTGTCGGACTATCAGCGGGTATGGGAAATGGACCTGGCGGAGGATGCCTACGTGGAATTGAAGCAGTATTTCCGCAGATTCGACCCCAACCATCGCCGGCAGCAGGAAATCTTCACGAAGCTGGGATATATCGATATCCAGCATCTGGCATCCCGCATCAAGGGAAAGGTGCACATGTTCACCGGGCTGATGGATAAAATCTGCCCGCCTTCCACCCAGTTTGCCTGCTACAACAAAATCACTTCCCCCAAGGAAGTGACCTTCTACCCGGATTTCGGCCATGAGCATTTGCCCGACATGGACGATGCGGTGCTGCAGTGGTTTGTAAAGGAACTGAAGGGCTGACTCTGTATGCTTTTCTTAGCATCTGCCTTACGGCAGGTGCTTTTTTACGATTATATAAAGTATTGATGCCTTTATGCGCTGCCTGGATTGCAAGAATAAGTGAGTTGCAGGATGCACCAAACAGGTGGCTTATAAGCTGCTATCTATAGCTTGACGATGCGCGTAGGATCATGTACCATACCGTTAATGGCAGGAACAGGCGGTGTTGACTGTGAGAGTTCTGTATATCTCCGCTTCGAACATGCTTGGCGTTGCGGGCGCCCAAAGCACTTCCCGTAAAATCTGTGAAATTGCCGAACACGAGATCCGCCGCAGGCAGAAAGATGCCGGCCATACGATCATTGAACTAAAGAAACACGTTATCCTTCCATGCATAGGCTGCGGGAAATGCCGGAGCACACACCGGTGCGTACAAAGAGACGATTTCAACCAAATATACACCGAGATCATTGCCAGCGACGTGATTGTGATTGTTTCGCCCCATTACGCTCCGATCCCGGCCAAGCTTTCCGCCCTGCTTGAGAAAATGGAACAGATTACTTTTCTTCATTGGGGGAAAGACAACGCATATAAGTCTAAGGTCTATGGCAAGCCGACAGGAATCATATCCCATGGCGGCGGAGCATCATGGGCTTTAAATAGCTATAAGCGGATGGTTAACGATACGATCGCCAATGCACTGGAAACGATTCAATTAAAACCGGTTCCGCTGAACGGGGAGTGGAATACAGGGATATCTATACCGCTTGCAAATGCGGCTTTTTCTTCCGATATGCTTTTCCCAAAGCAGGAATACGATTGGAATGATATTACGGTCCAAATTTCTGACTATGTTGAACAGATCCTTCGTGCCGCAAAACAACTATGATGGCAGGTGCAAGACTATGCTATATGCTCAAATGCCGCTTTGACAAAAGCGATGTCCCTTTCCACATTGCACGGCTGTGCCTCCTCGCGCAAAAGCGGCAGATGCGGCATTTTTTCCTTGATCCACCGGAATACGGGATCGAAATGCATCACACCCTGATCCAGTGGCTGCGGGATATATCGGGAGCCTTGCCAGCAGCCGTTTTTGATATGCATGGCAATCACCTTGTCCCCAAAACAAGCTATGCACCTAGACCATAAATCATCCTGGCTATCAACCCCGCCTAAAGACAGCAGGTTGACCGGATCAAAAATAATGCGCAAGCGGTCACTGCCCACCTCATTTAGCAGGCGCCGGGCCATTTTGGGGGTATTTATGGTATGGGCAAGAACTGGCTCTATCGCAACGAAGGTATCGGCACTTTCCGCTTCCTTTGCCATCTCCTGCACAAAGGCCAAGATGCGGCCGTATGCGTATTCACGCTCCGTATCGGTACCGGAGAAAGCTGTGGTCTCAGTGGCCACACAGGCTGCGCCTAGCTTTTTCGCGATGCGAACGTGCTCCCGAAAGCGTTCCAAGCTGTTTTGCCGTACAGATTCCTGCAAAGCGCCAGGATCGACATAACAGCCCAATACGGAAATTTCAAGGCCGGCGCTCTCAAAGGCCTTCCGGATTCTTGAAAGGGTATCCGGCCTCATCATCTCCTCTTCCCGTATATCCAGCGCTTTAAAAAGGGCCAGTTGCACGGCTTCAAAACCTGATGCACGAATTTCTTTCGCCAGGCTCTCGGGAGACTGTTTGGGGAAGTCGTGGGCCCGCACACCGATTTTCATTGTGATGATCCCCTCTTTCGTTTCATGGCCTTTTTGTGCATCATTCTTCCGACAGACTCTCCATCAAAAAGGTGCAAATATCATCCGCCTTCTCTGCCCAGCGCCTGGCGAAGAAAAGCGCCATGGATTCCGTGGGCAGCGCAAGTGCCATGGTAAGCGCCGGAGTGGCTGATTCGCCCTGACTCAGGCGAAGGATACAGCCTTGCGCGCATTCCCAATCAACGGCTGCACCTTGGGGCAGGATGCTTGGGGAGCTCCTATCCAAAGAAAAATCATCCCCCAGCTCTTTCATCAGATATCCGTAAAACGCCGGCGCGGCTGCAGGCCAGCGGCGGGAAAGCCGGTCGGCCATATCCCGGGCGGGAAGGGAAAGCGTCATGTCCAAAAGGGATGAGTCCTTCTCCATCAGGCGGAGCCTAAGATCATACACCCCATTCTCGCG
Organism: Bacillota bacterium; assembly: GCA_023413135.1. Lineage (GTDB taxonomy): Bacteria > Bacillota > Clostridia > Christensenellales > Aristaeellaceae > JAEWAH01. Next base: position 14,390 of record JAEZQK010000118.1, on the reverse strand, counting down.
GCGGTGAAAATCCGCCAGCATCTGCGTTTCCCGCTGGAACCTTGGCTTCCAATTGGGAATGGCATCACGTATAAGCATGCGCGTGCTGTGGGGCAGGCGCCGCAAAAACAATGATAATGATTCCCGGCCCTCCCGGGAAAGCGTATACAGCGTCCCCAGAGCGTGTGGGATGCTGCCCAGGTGGCCGCTTAACAGCATATCCCCCAATGTCAATTGCATGGTGATATAGTCCATCAGGTCGTATTCCGCAAGGAACTGCAATAGCTGCAGGCTGGTCAAGGGGCCCAGTTGGTCAACGGCAAACAGGATCAGCAGCTTGTTTTCAAGGTCGGGGGTTTTGCGGCTGATCATTACCTGCATCACCCTCCTCATAAAATTACAGGAAAAATCCCCTCAAACCAGAAGGCTGAGGGGAGATGAGACATTATGCAATGCCTGCCGCGGCAGGCTGCCCGTACCCTGTCAGGCGATGAAGGGCTTGATGTCGGCCATCAGATCATCGCAATCGTCGGCGTACACTTCCAGGGCGATAGGTTTGCTCAGGTCCAGGCTGAAGATGCCCAGAATGGATTTGGCATCCACCACATGGCGGCCTGCGCGCAGGTCCATGTCGTAGGGGTAACGGTTGACGACGTTTACGAACGTCTTCACATTTTCAGCCAGGCTGAGACGGATGTTGACGGACTTCATAAATGAAGCACCCCCTTTATTTGGTACAGAACACATGATACACCATTTTTATGGAAAATGCAATAGATTTTCGCTCTTTGACAAAAAATACGTTATTAAAAATAGCCTGAAACAAAGGGGTTTCCAGCCTACATTTCCCCTAATGCACGGTACTCCCGTAGGCAGGCAGCATACTCCGCTTCCAGCCGTTCCTTTTCCTCGGGGTTGGCATGGCCGATGCTGTCGGTTAATTGGGACAGGCGCATCTGCAGCCGGGTACGGTCAAAGGCCGTGTTTGTATGGGTGGTTTGCTTTTGCTTATAGGTTTGAAGCGTACCTTCGAAGGTTTGAAGACGACCATTTTCCAAAACAAGCAGCCTGGCCGCCACCGCCGAAACGAAGGCCTGGTCGTGGGATACAAACAATACCGTGCCTTCGTACTCCTTGAGCATGTTTTCCAGCACGGACAGGGAAAGGATGTCCAGGTAGTTGGTAGGCTCATCCAGCAAAAGTACGTTGGCAGGGCCCACGAACAGCTGGGCAAAGGCCAGTTTCACCCGCTCGCCGCCCGAGAGGACGAAAGCAGGCTTGTTCAGCTCATCGCGGGAGAACAGCAGGCGATTCAGTACCGTGCGGACCACCGTTTCGCTTTGGATGCTGTGCCTGAGCGCATTGGCCAGCACAGATTGATTCATGTCCAGCGTCTCAAACTCCTGGCCGAATATGCCAAGCTTCGCTTTGGGCGTCTTGCGGATGCCATCGGCCTCTTCCCGGATCAGCCGCAAAAGGGTGGACTTGCCCGCACCGTTGGGGCCCAAAAGCGCCGTTTTGCTGCCCAGGGGCAGCTCAAAGGATGCATCTGTAAATAAGGGCTTACCGTAGCCGAAGGACACATGCTCCGCCCGGAGCACGGTGCGGCTTTGGGGCGGATCGGTAAGGGAAAAATCCAGGCGGATGGCGGTTTCCTCCCTGGGGCGATCCACCTTTTCAAGCTTTTCCAGCCTGGTTTTCATGGCGTTTTTGGCGTCGTGCAACTTTTCCTGGGATTTGTTATCGCGCCGGTGCAGTCTGGCCTCGCTGTTGCCCATGCGCTTGGGCGGCCCTTTCATCTTGGATGCCTTGCGGACGACAGTGTCCAGCGCCTCCTGCAGGTGCGTCTTTTCCGAAACGTACCGCTCGTAATCCCTGGCTTGTTGCGCTTTTTCCGTCTCCTGGATGCTCAAAAAGTCGTCGTAGTTGCCAGGATAGGCGGTCACCGTCTCCCCGTCGAGATACCAGATGCGGTTGCACAGGCCGTTTAACAGTTCCCGGTCATGGCTCACCAGCACGAAGGTGTCGCATTGGTCCAGCTTTTTGTAAAGCAGCGCCCGGCCTTCCCCATCCAGGTTGGCGGTGGGCTCATCGCAAAAAAGCAGCTTGACGCGGGTGATGTCCGTTTCCGCCAGGCGCAGCCTGGTCGCCTCCCCGCCGCTGCGCGATGTGCGCTGTGCTGCTTCCAAAACTCGGAATTCCTTTAGGGCTTGCGCCCCTGCCCCTTGATCCGGTGCGCCGAACTGGTGCACCAGATGGATGGGGACTTCCCGTTTGATGAGGCCCATATCCGGCTCATCTTCCCCGCTTAGGATGGACAGCAGCGTGGACTTTCCCGCACCGTTGCGGCCGATGAGCCCGATGCGATCCCCCTCAAAAATCTGTAAAAGCGGGATGGAAAACAGCCTGCGCTGCCCGATATGCTTTTCCAGTTGGGTTGCGTTTAAATAACAAAATGGCATCAAAAAACCTCCCGGCGTGATCGCATCGGAAGGCACAGGCGAAAATACGCAAAACAAAAAGGGCGTATGTTCTACGTGCGCGAAAATACCGATGCAAAACAAGGCTCCGTAAGGAGCAGCATTGTGTTGACAACGGTTATTTGCGCATGCGTGAAACCTTACCCTTTCCACATTTGTCGTAATTATTGTAGCGGCGTCCGGGAGCTTTGTCAAGCCCCCGTGCCTGTGATATAATCAGGGGAACAAGAAGCAAATGGAAGCGGGGCATGGCTGTGGAGCAGTTGGAGGCGACGGTATCGGACATCACCTACCGCAATGAGGAGAACGGTTATACGGTCATGCAGGTCCGTGCCGGCAGGGAAAAGGTGACGGTAGTGGGTGCGCTGCCGGAGCTTTCCTCCGGGGAGCAGATCGTTTTATCCGGCGGCTGGGTGGAGCACCCCCAATACGGCCGGCAATGGAAGGCAGCCGGATGCGAAATCGTAAAGCCTACCACGCTGCTGGGCATCGAGCGGTATCTTGGTTCAGGGCTGATCAAAGGCGTCGGGCCCGCCACGGCCAAGATATTGGTAGCGTATTTCGGCAAGGACACGCTGGATATCTTAAGCGAGCATCCGGAGCGGCTGGCCCAGGTGCCCAAGGTGGGTGCCAAGCGGGCCGAGCAGATTGCAAAGAGTTTTCATGAGCAGATGTACGCCCGCCAGGCCATGGTGTTCTTGCAAAGCTACGGCGTCAACGCCACTCTGGCGGTAAAGATCAGCCGGCTGTACGGTGATCAAGTGCAGGCGGTGATCAGGGAAAACCCCTACCGCCTGGTGGAGGATATAGAAGGCGTAGGCTTTCTGACCGCGGACCGCATCGCGCTATCCATGGGCATGGCGACCGATTCACCCCACCGGGTGAAATGTGCGCTGAAGTATGTGCTCCAGGACGCCGCCTCCACCGGCGGCCATGTATATCTGCCAAGGGCGGAGCTCATAAACCGCACGGTCAAGCTCCTTCGGGTGAACGAGGAACTGGTGACAGGCGCGCTGGCGGAGCTTTTGATCCGCCGGGAGATGATCACTTCGCCCACGGAGGAGGAAGAGCAGGGAATTTACCTGCCCCAATATTTCAATGCCGAGCGGGAAGTGGCCCAGCGGCTGCACGAAATGCTGGCGGCGCTGCCCTACCGCAAAAGCCAGGCGGCGGAAGAAGCCATCCGGCGGTTTGAAAAAGAGAAGAGCGTCAGCTTCAGCTCCCTGCAGCGCAAGGCGGTGCAGGCAGCGGTAGACGAGGGTGTGCTGGTGATCACCGGCGGCCCCGGTACGGGCAAGACCACGATCATCAACTGCATCATCCGCATTCTTTCCAAGGAGGGGGAGGTGCTGCTGTGTGCCCCTTCCGGCCGGGCTGCCAAGCGCATGACGGAGGCCACCGGCGTGGAGGCCAAGACAATCCACCGCATGCTGGAGTACGGCGGCGACGAGGGCAGCTTTTCCCGCGATCAGGATAACCCCCTGGAGGCCAACTGCATCATTGTGGACGAGATGTCCATGGTGGATATTCTGCTGATGCGCAGCCTTCTTCGGGCCATTACGCCGGGTACCAGGCTACTTCTGGTGGGCGATGCAGACCAGCTGCCTCCCGTGGGGCCGGGGAACGTGCTGGGGGATATTCTCAAAAGCGAGTCCGTGCCCAGCGTACGGCTGACACAGATCTTCCGCCAGGACGAAAACAGCATGATCGTATTGAACGCCCACCGCATCAATGGGGGCGAAATGCCTATTTTGAATGGCCGGGCCACGGATATGTTCCTGGAAAAGAAGATGGTCTTGAGCGAAGCGGCGCAGACCATCGTATCCCTTTGCACCCAGCGGCTGCCCGCCTTTTTAAAGATGGACGAAAGGGACAGGCTGATTAGCTCCGTCAGGCAGATCCAGGTGCTGTCCCCCACCAAAAAGGGCGAGTGCGGCGTGTGGGCACTCAACCGCATGCTGCAGGAGGCGCTGAATCCCCCGCAGATGGGCAAGCCTTCCCTGGTTTTCGGCGATGCGCTGTTTCGGGTGGGCGACAAGGTGATGCAGACGAAGAACGATTATCAGATCGAGTGGCGGAAATATAATGGTATCACCTGGGAGGAAGGCCAGGGCATCTTCAACGGGGACGTTGGCTTCATCGAAGCCATTGATCCGGAGGAGCGGACGCTCACCGTCCGCTTCGATGAGGACAGGCTGGTGGACTACGAGGAGCAGCAGCGGGAAGCGCTGGAGCTGGCCTATTGCTTGTCGGTGCACAAAAGCCAGGGCAGCGAGTTCCCTGTGGTGGTAATGCCCGTGGTGGGCGGGCCGCCCATGCTCTTAACCCGGAACCTGCTCTATACCGCCATCACCAGGGCACGGCAGCTGGTGGTTTTGGTGGGGCGGGAGGAGATCATTGAGGCCATGGTGCGCAACAACCACATTGCCAAGCGCTACACGACGCTTGGCCGCCAATTGAAGGAGTGGGCGGGATGGGTCTCCTGAAAAGCCTTCTCTATCCGCCCTATGCCCGCTGCTATTGCTGCGGCCATCCAAGATTGGATGATGCGGGCGATCATCTTTGCTTGCCTTGCCGGAAGGACCTCGCGTCCATGAGAAGGCAGGAGATCTTCTTTTATGTGGAGGGCATGGAAAAGGTCTATGCACCCTACCCGTACGAGGGCGCGGCCAGGGAATTGATCCACTGCCTGAAGTTTACTTACGTCAGGGACGCGGCAGGGCTCTTAGGCCGGGAGATGGCTGCGTGCATAGAGGGAGAGTGTTTTGACGCGCTGGTGCCCGTGCCTCTGCATCCGGGGCGCCTTAAGGAGCGGGGCTTCAATCAGGCGGAGCTACTTGCGCAGGCGGTGGTCGAACAAAAAAATATCCCCGTCCTTCCGGCCCTAACACGGCTTCGCGAAACGAATCAGCAAGCGAAGCTTGAAAAAGAGCAGCGAATGAAGAACATGGAGGATGCCTTTCAAACCTGCGAAAAGGTGAAGGGGATGCGGCTTTTGCTGGTGGACGACGTGTGCACCACCGGCGCTACCGCCAGGGCCTGTTTAAAGGCGCTAAGTACTTCGGGGGCAAAAAGCATAAGCCTTTTAGTGGCTGCGGTAACGCTGAAAATGGGCACAGTTAACAAATGATATTTCCCCTACGGTTTACAATCGATCAGCGTTTTTCCAATATAAGTAGGGCGGGGGCTTGCTCCCGCCGCCGTTCCTCATGCAATACTATGATCCGACGCTACGGCGGGAACAAGCCCCCGCCCTACGAGTTACTTGGATGTGCTAAGTGAAAAAAATAGGGAATCACATAATATATATGCGCTGTGGAAGCTGCGTGCCTTTTCAGCTTTTTTGCGACTCCTTCATATAGCTCAGCAGTTCCTTCTTGAAATCGCCTATATAATCCAGCAGTTCCTGTTTGGTGACCCGTTCCGCCCCGCAAAGCTCCGCATCGGTCTTGGCGGAAATGTGTTCGCCGTACTCCCTTTCCATCAGCTCCATAAAGCGAGGGCGGCAGAATTCTCCCTGGCAAAAGCCCATGGAAGCCCTGGTACGGCGCTTGATGCCATCCACCGTATGCACAGGGATGCCCCGGCGGAGGGCGTCCAGAATCGTCCCCTCCGTCACCTGCTCGCAGCGGCATACGATGCGCTCTTCCCCGGAAGGCTGGGCGATCAGCTGCTCCACTTCCTTAAGAGGGCGCATTTTTTTGTTGACTTCAATAATGGGCTTCCGGTTTGGTTTATAATCCGCTTTAGGCTTGAGGGTAAGGCCCGCATCCACGAGAAGCTCCGCCACCATGTCCGCGATGGCCGGGGCTGCCGTGAGGCCCGGGGATTGAATGCCCGCCGCCTGGATGAAGCCCTTTGTTTCCGATTCTCCTATGATGAAATCGTCCCCCGTGGCGACGGCTCTCACTCCCGCAAAGCTACGGATGAACTGGTTGAGGTTGATTTTTTCCGTTGTATGCAGCGCGTGAAAATAGATTTCCGCCAGGCGTTCCACGTGGGTGGAGCGGCTGTAGGTGCCCGGCTCGTCGATGGCGTCCGGCCCCAGGAGCAGGTTGCCGTGCACGGTGGGCGTGACCAGGATGCCCTTGCCCATGGGGGTGGGCATCTGAAAGACGACGGTGTTCAGCATTTTGCCCGAACCCCTGGCCAGCAGGATGTATTCTCCCGTGCGTGGCTTTATTTCAAATTCGGTACGGGTGGCCATAGTGGATACCTCCGCGGCGCCAAGCCCCGCGCAGTTGACCACGAATCTCGATTTGACCTGTCTTGTAGGCGTCGTGAGGGTGAATATGTCTTCCTGCTTTGCAATCCCGGTGACAGGCTCATTCAAATGTAGTTCCGCGCCGTTTGCCACGGCATTTTCGGCCAGGGCGATGGCCATTTCATAAGGGGAACAGATGCCGGCGCCCTTGCAGTGCAGCGCGTACAATACGTCAGGATTCATGTTAGGCTCAAGCTTCAGCGCCTGATCCCTATTTAGAATTTCAAGGTCGTTCAGGCCGTTGCGCCTGCCGTTTTTAAGCAGCGCCTCCAATTTGGGCAGATCCTCCGGCTGCGTGGTGAATACCAGTGAGCCGGTTTCCTTGAAGCCGAAGTGAAGCTCGCTATTAAGCTTTGCGTACTGCACCCGGCCTTTGTAGCAAAGCCGGCCCTTGAGCTTATCGCTGCTTTCCGCGTATCCGCCATGGACGATGGCGCTGTTAGCCTTGGTTGATCCCATGGCCACGTCCGGCTCCTTTTCCAGGATGCAGATGCGCAGGTTGTATCTGCAAAGCCTGCGGGCAATGGACAACCCGACTACTCCGGCGCCGATAACGGTTACATCGTACATGAAGCCCCATCCTTCCTGCTTCACACTTCTATGGTAAGTGTAGCAGACTTTTTAAGGCAAGGCAATCATACGGTGCATGTACACAATGGCCGGGAAAGAAATTTTGCATTTTAGACCGGGGAACTACATCCCGTTTTCCGCGTACACCTGGCGCACCTTGCCGTCTATGGCGGTGATGAATCCATCCAAATCATACCTTCCCGCCAGCCATTGGTCGATCAGTCCGTCCAGGGTACCGTCATACTGGATCAGGCTGTTTTCGCCGGCCACGAACTGTTCCGACAGCCGGTGGTACAGCTGTATGGCTGCGGTCGTGACCAGATATTTGTTCTCTTCGCACCGGACGATATCTAATTGCAGCTGGACGATGGCCTCCTGGCAGGCCTTCTCCTCCTCAGGTTTTACCGGTCAATCCTTTCTTTTCAATCAGGACACGTTCATGGAAAAGAAATGCAGCGCATGTTGCGAAATAGACCAAACTTTTTGCCAAATGTACATTTCGAAAAAAATTATATAATTATTCCCTTATTAAGTTTTTAGGGGATGGGTGCTGGAAGAGGGATTTTTTCAAGAATACCCCTTCCCGCAATTGCCCTGTCCTTCTTACCTGCTTCCCTCCGCTGAGCGGGTATCCAGGAATACTTCCAAGGCGGTGGGATTCAGCGGCGGGCAGAAGTGATAGCCCTGGGCCATGTCGTAGTTTAGCTTCATCAGCGTGTTCAGGCGCTTGAAATGCTCCACGCCTACGGCGGCTACCTGCAAATTCAGGTTGTGGGCCAGATCCACCAGCGTCTTTAAAATGAATTCCTTGCCCTGGCTGGCGGAGGCGCCTGTCAGGAAGCTCTTGTCCACCTTCAAAACGTCCAGGGGCATGTTGTACAGGTGGGTAAGCGCTCCGGTACCCGCGCCGTAATCGTCCAGGGCGATGCGCACGCCCATACGGCGCAGCACGTGCAGCTTATCCGCCTGGGTCATGAACACATCCATGATCCGTTCGGAGATTTCCAACTGCAGCGCAGAGCCATTAAGCCCGGCTTCCTTCAAAGCAAGGTAGACGGTATCGGCAAAGTCCATTTGTTTCAGCTGCACCGCGCTTATGTTTACCGAAACGTACAAATCCTGCCCCTGGCGCTTTTGCAGATGGCGGATTTGGCGGCAGGCCTCCTTTAATACGAAGCGGCCTATGGGCAGCATCAGATCATTGGCTTCCGCCAGGGGGATCAGTTCGCCGGCGGAGACCATGCCCAGTTCCTCCACCGTAAGCCGCACGGTGCATTCAAAGCCCGCTACGCTGCCGGTATTCAATTGAACGATAGGCTGGTATTCCAGCGACAGGGAATTGTCGGGCTGGAAGGTGGACAGTGCCTCCACGATGCGGCGGCTGCGCAGCGCGCTTTCCAGCGTGACCCGGGCGGTGTCCGCGTCCTCCGCCTGCCTTGTAACGTCATACAGCGTCCAGCTGGCGCCGCCCAGCGCTGCCGCGGCGGACAGGGCGGTTTGCGCCTGGCTTAAAAGCAATTCGGCAGAAACCTCCTTTTGCGGGTACAGCGAAGTGCCGGCCAACATTTGAAGCGACAGGGAGGTTTTTTGCCATGGGATGGGTGCGGAGAGAACCTGGTTCAGTTCAGCCATGCGCCCTTCCGCCATGGATGCCGTGCTTAAGTGTGGCAGGTGCAACAGGAAACGGTCATCGTAAAACCTTGCGGCCATTCCCTCCGGCCCCACAAAGGCCCGCAGCCTGTCGGCGCTGATGCGCAGCGCCAGCACATACGCCATGCGCTGTGTATCTTCCGGCGGCAGGTTTTTGAGGATCAGGCACACCACCATGCCGCCTTCCCGGCGGTTATCCTCCATGGAAAGCCTCTCCGAAAGCGCCTGCATGAAAGGTGCTTTTGTGTTCAGCCCCGTGGTACTGTCGGTAAGCGCATCTTCGCCGGGGGCCTTATAATCGTCCGTTACATCCAGAAGCGTTGCGGAAACCTTGGTGGGCTCGCTTTGGGTATTGTAGAAAACCCTGGCGTGCACCTGCACCCAAAGCATTCCTTCCTGGGTGTGGATGCGCACAAGCTGGTGGATCTGGTCCGACTGCTGCTCAATGCTCTCGTGGAGAGCGGCGGCATCCTCCGGCTCGGTCATATTGTTCAGGAAGTCGTTCAGGGACAGTTTGGTGGTGGAGCGGTTCAGGTGGAGCATGGCGTAAAAATCGTCATCTGCAAGAAATTCCCCGGACAAAAGGTTGAACTCCACTTTGGCCCGGCGCATGCCCGCATCGCCTGAATCATCCTGCAAAAACTGCATCCGGTCCCGCTCCACCTCCAGCTCCGCAATGGTGGTGGCCAGCTGCCGGTTGGAATCGCTCAGGCGCGTAATGTTTCTTTCCAGCAGACCGATCATGGCGTTGTAGCCTTCCGCCAGCTCCACCATTTCCGAAGTGCCGCCTGGGGTCAATGGCGTGAATTGGTTGAAGCCGACCTGGCGGAAAGCGGTGTTCAGCCGCCTTAAAGGGAAGACCAGGCTGCGGGACACGATGCGGCTGATCAGAAAGCTCAAAAGCGAAAGCCCCAGGGTGGCCAGTACCGCAAACAGGATGATGAGGACCTCCTGGGACCTAAGTTCGCTCTCCGCCTGGTATACAACAAGCATCCAGGGCATGTTGCCCAGGATGCGGTAGCCGTACCCTTGCTGCACGTCAAAAAGAACTGTACTGCCGTTGCCGCTTCGCTCCGTAAGCCCGTTTTGAAAATTGGTAAATAGGGATAGGAGCTTGCCGTTCAATAGCGCTTTCCCTACCTCGGCCGTATCGGTGTGGGAGAGGATCATGCCGCTTTCATCCACCAGCATCATCCGCCCAGTTTCCCCCTGGCTTAAGGAGGAGGTCTTGCGGTCCAGAACACGCAGTGGCATTTCCCTAACAAGCGTCCCCAGCAGGCTGTTTCCGGATAAAATCGGAACGGTGAAGTAAATGGATTGCTCTCCCGGCTGTGAAAGCGACGGCAAAAGCCCGCTGACCTCACGGCTGCCGCTGAAGGATCCGTCGGTGCCCAATAGCAGCGCCAGCGCTTCGCCCGTATACGCACCATCCTTGCTGGAGGCGGCCACCTTCCAGCCGGCCTTTACCAAGGCCGCGCCGCGGCAGCTTTCATTCACCATGGACTGGAGGTAGTTTTCCGCATGGGTTTTCGCCTGGGCACCGTCTTCTCCTACGGGTGTGCGGAGCACATCCAGCACCCGCTGGTCCAATGCCAGCCGTTCCCCTTCCCGCAAGATGGAGTCGCCCATCTGCTCCAGGTCGCTGACGCTTACGTTGGCAAGCCCCTCCAGGGCAGCCATGCGGCTTTTGAGCATGCTCCCCCGAAGGTATGGGAAAAACACCAGGAAGAACGTCAAAAGCGGCAGCACGGAAAAGGCCAGGAAGCAGGCGGTAAGCCGGCTTTGGAGGGAGAGCTTGCCATGCATACGAACACCTCTTTTGTGTCGTTTATAGGAACTGCTGATTGAATGAGGGTGGCGGAGCCGCGAGCCGATTTTTTGCCCCCGCAAGGAGCCAGAAGGGAGCTGTAGCAGCGCTACAGCGACCGGATGAGCGACATAGCGGGGGTGAAAAAGCGGCCGTCGGATACGCTGCCCGAATAAATCAGCACTTCCTACTATACCTATTCGTTAAGCCATGCGGTCCAAACGTCCTCCGCAACGCCCAGAGTAATCTTGCTGCCGTTGCGGACCAGGGGCGAACGCATGAGGGTGGGCTTTTGCAAAAGCTCCGACAGGATGACCTCGTCATTCGGTGCGTAACAAACGGGATGCTCTTTTACCTTTTTATCCTCCCGGTCTACCAGCGCCTTGGCGGTAAGCTTTTGGGCGAAAAGCTGCAATTCCCGCTGGCCCAAGGGGTGGCGCGTTAAGTCCACCAATTGGTAGGGAATGCGCCGCTCCTTGAAAAAACGCTCGGCTTTTTGCACGTCAAAGTTCTTTTTGCTTACGTAAATTTGAATGTTCATGACATGTCCCTTTTCGCTTCGCCGCCCGCATACGCATAGCCGCCCCCGGCAAGAAAGTGCCTGGCATAGCTTGAGATGGCCGACTGTATGACCTGCCGGGCATTTTCCCGCCCGGCGGTGCTTTTCACCGCCGTTTTTTTGCCCTCCAGGCTCTTATATACTTCAAAGAAGTGGCTGATCTCCGAAAATGTGTGCTGGGGAAGCTGGCTGATGTCGGTGTATTCCGCCATGGAAGGGTCGCCCACGGGCACAGCGATGATCTTCTCATCCGCCGATTCCCCATCCACCATGGTGATCATGCCGATGGGGCGGCATTTGACCAGCGTGAGGGGCAGGATCGCCTCCTGGCACAAAACCAGCACATCCAAAGGGTCGTTGTCGTCGGCATAAGTACGGGGGATGAAGCCGTAATTGGCCGGATAATGGGTGGAGGTGTACAGCACCCTGTCCAGCATCAGCATGCCGGTTTGCTTATCCAGCTCATACTTGTTCTTGCCGCCCTTGCTGATCTCGATCACGGCGATGAATTCCGTTGGAGAAATGCGGCTGGGGTCGATGTCGTGCCAGATGTTGCCCATAGTCGATCCCTTTCTTGTTTACGCTTTGCGGCGGATGTCGCCCCCGATGAAGGCGATCAGCTCGCACTGCCCGGCGGAGGATAACAGGCGGGAGCTGATCCTTTCCGTATACCGGTCCTGGAACTGCACGCTATTGAGATTCGTGCTCATAATGGTATGCTTCCCGGCGTTTTGCCGCTCGTTGATGACATGGTACAACTGGGTGATGGTCACGTTGTCCATAAGCGGCTCCGAACCGAGGTCGTCGATCAAAAGCAGATCCACATCGTATAGCGGCGCGCTTTCCTCGGCGTTGTTGTTAAAATACGATTGCCTTGTCATTTCCACTACCTTGAAGGCGCTGACGCACAATGCGGAAAAGCCCCGCTCCAGCACCCGGTGGGCGATGGCCTGCATCAGAAACGTCTTTCCCAGGCCGCTGGTGCCCATGAACAGCATATCCGGCGTGGTGGTATCCGGAAAGGTTTCGGCGTATTTTTTGCACTTGTCCCGCAAAAAACACATGAATGTGCGCTGGCTTACGTTGGCGCCGGCAATGATCTCCTGGGAAAAGACTTCCTCCCGGAAGGCTTCAAACGTTTGGGGCGTGCGCTCGTTCAGGCCGATCAGCCTGCCCATCTGCCTGAAGTATTCCTGATTCAGGCAAGTGCAGCGCTTTTTGACCGATTCCCCCACAAAGCCCGTATCCCGGCATATTTTACACTGGTACACCGGCTGCAGGTAATCCTCCGGCAGCCCGTTTTTTTGAAGCAGCTCCCTTATTTTGCGGTTGTAGTTCTCCATATCCTCTGCAAGGCGGTTGACAATGCTGTTTTGCTTCCCGGAGGACATGGCGGAGCGAAGGGCTGAAAAAAGCGTATTCCGGCGGGCGGCGGCCAAACGGCCAATCTCCGGGCAGAGGCTGGACGCCTCCTTCAGGCGGCGCTCCTCTTCCCGGGCGTTCTGTGCCTGCCGGGCTTCGTATTGCATCATAAGCGCATTCATGATGGCGTTAGGCATCGCTTTCCCTCGCCTCCTCAATCATGCTGGCCGCCCATTTGTTCAGGTCGATTTCATCATATTTGCGCTGGGTATACAGCTGCTCCGTGACAACCTTTCCCTTGCGCTGGGGGGCTGCGATGGCAGCCGGCACCTTTTCAAACTGCTCCCGGGCGGCCTGGGCCGCCTCCGGAGTGACAATGCCCTGCTCGCGCCAGGCCCTCAGCATGGCGTCCATATAGGGCATTTTCTTGTCCGCACTTTGGGAAAAGGAGGCGGCCAGAAGGAGCATGTCGGTGGAAAAATTCCAGTCCTTCTGCCATTTATACAGAAGCGCCCTGTCGGAAGCGGTGGGCTTTTCGCTTTTGCTGCACTGCTCGAATAATTGGGCCAGCAGCCGGTTGCTTTCGTAGAAGGCGGCGATATATTCTTCCACCTGCCGGATCGATGTAAGCCCCTTATCGTGCCAGGTGGTCAGGAGCCTAAGCACATCATCCAGCCTGCCTCCTGCCCTGGCGGCTTCCCTGGCGGCCAGCAGGATCACTTCATGACCGGCCAAAGACCGCATCTGCCGGTAAACGGTAAGCGTGCCTTCGTTCACGGTGAGGCCGCTTATGCCCAAGGCCCGGAAAAGCTCCTTTAAGGGCACGGCTTCCTCCTGCTCCTTCTGCAATTGATTTTCCACCTGCCGGGCGGTGGCCGGTGTCTTTTCGCCCCGCCTGCGCAGGCCGTTCAAGATGCCGTCCAGATAGGCCATGGTGGGATCGCCCTTGGTGGTCTCGCGGCAAGCGGCCTCAATGGCGTCGTGATCGTAGCCCCAATCCGACGTCCACTTACGGTACAGCGCCATCTCGTCCTCCGAGGGCTGGTGCCTTTTGCCCAGGCGGCGCAGGATCTTGCGTGTGCCCTCCAATACGGCCTTGGAGCGGGAAAGCACGATTTCCGCATCCTCAATGGTGTTCACGTGCTCCTCCGCCAATTGCACCGCCAGCTTCTGGGCAGCCTTGAAGCTGAAATGCTTGCCACGGGTGGAAATCAAATGCTGCACCAGCATCAATACCACCTCCGGGGGAAGCTTCAAGTCCTCCACCCACTCGTAGGCCAGGCTGGTCTCCTGGCCGTGAAGCTGTCTGTCCTCCCCGAAGGCGGCATACAGGGCTTCGGCAAACTGGGTGTATTGCCTGTCCTCCGCGGGGCACTGGCGCATGAACAAAAGCTGCTTGGCATTCATATACCGGAACACGGGCGGGTTGTCCGCCGTGCGCTGCACCAGCCCCTTGCGCTCCCAATACCGGTACGCGGCATAAACATCCTCTTCCGAAAGCCCAAGATCCCGCGCCATCACGGAAAGATTCATGCCGGCGGAGGGATGATATGTATGCATCAGGCCGTATATATATACTTTCACATAATCGCCCTTGGCCGCGGGGAGGTATTCCTGCACAAACAGGTTCTCCACGGGCGTGGCATCAAAAAGCGGGTATTGCTCGTCAAACTCGAATAATGGCATATGACCACCTCATTGTCCCGTACAGTATACCAT
>JAEZQK010000010.1 GCA_023413135.1 Bacillota bacterium | reverse complement strand
GATAAGGTACAATAAATTTCGCAAATTGAGGTAAGCGGCAAAGAAAAAAGAGGACAAGGTCGCAGCCGTTTGGTAGAATCAAGTTACCACACCAAACTCACCAAAGGAGGCTGCAACCATGTCCGAGAAGATTATACACCTAAACGAAGGAGCCATAAAGCAGGAATTAAAAGAGCTGGTACGTAGCAGCGTGGAAGAAACCCTAAACGGCCTGCTAGAAGAGGAAGCACAGGCACTGACAAACGCAGCGAAATATGAGCGGACACAGGAACGCCAGGGATACCGATCCGGCCACTATGAGCGAAATCTGCTGACCACATCCGGGGATGTGAAGCTGAAAGTGCCCAAACTCAAAGGAGTTGCCTTTGAAACGGCAATCATAGAGCGTTACCGCAGGCGGGAAAGCTCAGTGGAAGAATCCTTGGTTGAGATGTATCTGGCGGGTGTCTCGGTACGAAGGGTAGAAGATATCACCGAAGCGCTGTGGGGCACCAAAGTATCTCCGGGCACCATCAGTGAACTGAACAAAAAGGTATATGTCCACATTGAGGACTGGCGCAGGCGAAAGCTTTCAGGCAGATATACGTACGTGTATTTGGATGGGATTTATCTCAAGCGTAACTGGGGTGGCGAATACGAGAATGTGGCGATCCTGGTGGCGTTGGGGGTAAATGAAGAAGGATACCGTGAGGTTATCGGAGCCAGCGAAGGCATGAAGGAAGACAAGGAAAGCTGGGTGGCGTTTCTGAAAAGCTTGAAGGAGCGCGGCCTGACTGGTACCCAGTTGTTTATTGGCGACAAATGCCTTGGCCTGCTGGAAGCCATTAACCAGGTGTATCCGGAAGCCAAGTACCAGCGCTGCACAGTCCACTTCTACCGCAATGTGTTTTCTGTAACACCTAGGTCCAGGATGAAGGAAGTGGCAGCCATGCTCAAAGCGATCCATGCCCAGGAGAGCAAGGAAGCGGCCAGGGAAAAAGCCAAAGCAGTCGCTCAAAAGCTTCGGGAGATGAAACTGAAAGAAGCCGCCCAGAAAATTGAGGAAGGCATCGAAGAAACGCTTACCTATATGAACTTCCCCTATGCCCACTGGTTGAAAATCCGGACCAATAACGTCATTGAACGAATTAACCGGGAGATCCGGCGCAGAACACGGGTAGTAGGTACCTTCCCCGATGGCAACTCTGCCCTGATGCTTGTCTGTGCGAGATTACGTCATGTTGCAAGTACAGCGTGGGGCACAAAGCGCTATATGAGAATGAAGTACCTGGATGTAGCCGGCTCCGGAGAGTCGGATTTCATTGCCGGCTGACTACCGGCTACCAAACGGCAAACTCAAATTTGCGAAAAATCCTTGACGGTACCGCTGGCGAAACAAAAGCGATGCGAGCGGCAGCGAGTAAACGCGCCGATTGAGCCAGATGTGGAAGCGACGAAGGATCTTGGAGTGGCATGAAAAATAAGATCCTTCACGCAGTGAGGGATGACAGTTGGCGGGGGTGGATTCACTTTCAGAGTATTGCTCATAGACGCATTAATGTTTTTAAATTGGTATCACGCAACGCCCCAATAGATTTTTCTCAACATGACATGCATCTTGCAATTACTTTATTGGAAAATACAACGCGATGCGATCACTGTTTCCAGGCTCCGGATAGTATTCCTGCACGGCGCCTGCCAATGTGTAATTGTTGCTTGGGAAAAATTCTTTCAGGATATAATGGAATGTATCACCATATTGATTTTGAGAGCAGTTGGCTACAATGTAGGTGAAAGCAGGAAGCGTCCATTTCGTCCAGCCGGATGGAATAGGTGGCGCGCAGCACCGGATGAGGTGTTTAGCGCGACTATCCGTTCGTCCATTCCCACCTCATCAGTCGACTTCGTCGACAGCTTCCCGGAGGGCGGAGCCTGGAGCATTGGAGCGGAGCGGCAATGCGGAACACCGGACAAGCGAAGCGCGGTACGGTACGAAGGCCCTCAAGGGGAAGCCTTTGTATACGCTCCACCCGCATCCTATTTTCAGGGCAGTATCAATGATATGTCCGATGCAAATCTCAAACTGATCAAGGACCAGAATCTGTTCATCATCAGCAACGAGTTGATCGGCTGCGATGTTTTCTTTCAAATTGTCCGGGAGCCCGTTCAGTTCAGCAATGAAGCAATAAAAAGAGAAAGCGATCTGAATATAGCCGCCGCATCTCATAACAGAATGATTAAGCTTTTCAAAAGTCTGCTCGACATTTTATATGACAGGATAAGAACACATGCGAGTCAAACGCAGGTGGAACAATAAAGGTACCCTCCCTGCAAAGGCGCGAGGTTATCGGCGGCAATGGAAACCGTGAAAGGTTGCATTGAAGGTTTCTTCTTGTTTTCAGTGTTTTTAGTGTTTATAGTGTACCTGTATGCTTTCATATACACAAGACAAAAAATCATACACACGTTGTTCCAAACCCAGTCAGGGAAACAAAAACGTCGCGTATATTATTATATAATATAATTATTTTCTTTTGTCTTTACATATCATACAAACGCACCATCACTAAAATCACTAAAAACACAAAAAAGGGTAGGGCTTATATGCGCAGTGGTCACTGACGGCCAAATGACATAGGGGGCTTATACAAACATAGGGCGGTTCTTAATGATTTAACTCATCCGACAACACATAGAACCGTCCTCCGTGTTCTCTGAAGGCACCCTCCATGCACAAGAACGAAGCTAGAGAAGCAATTTGAAACGTGAAAGGTTGCATTGAAGGTTTCTTCTTGTTTTCAGTGTTTTTAGTGTTTATAGTGTACCTGTATGCTTTCATATAAAGAAGACAGAAAATCATACACACGTTATCCCAAAACCCAGGCAGGGAAACAAAAATGGCGTATATATTATTATATAATATAATTATTATCTTTTATCTTTTCTATACGAATCATCAAAAATCACATCATACACACGCACCACCACTAAAAATACTAAAAACACAAAAAAGGGTGGAACTGACACTGTTCCAAAACATAAAGATGCAAACTGCAATTACTTTATAGGAAAATACAACGCAATGCGATCACTGTTTCCAGGCTCCGGATAATATTCCTGCACGGCGCCTGCCAATGTATAATTGCTGCTTGGTATAAATTCTTTCAAGATATAGTGGAATGTATCGCCATATTGATTTTGAGAGCAGTTGGCTACAATGTAGGTAAAGGCAGGAATCGTCCATTTCGTCCAGCCGGCGGGGGGTTCGGCCACATCCAGAGCCTCACAGCCGGCCAGATATTTCCCTTGATGATCCCAAGGCTTGAACGTATTGCTTACATCGCTCATCGCCCCCCATATACCGGCGATCTTTCCGGCTTCGTCATACTTTGCAAGGCCCACTATTTCGGCAAAATGGGAGTTGGCATCTATCCACAGAGGCGGAATCCACTGCTGGGAGTTTTCCGCCAAACCTTGCCCTTCCTTGCCGATCACTGAAAATGATTGCTTGCTGATCACCTGTATGTCCATATTCATCTCTCCTTTTCTATATACCATAATAGCACATCAAACTGAACAGCAGTATGTCATATTACTAAAAAACAGTTATTTTGGAAAAAGCGTGAACGCAAGTTTTCCCTTCCCCTATCTCAACGCTCTCCTTTCTGTTATAATCTGGTTATGCAATTAGTGCAAAGCAACCTTTACAGAAAGGATGATTATACATCATGAATGCGCCTATTCGTTTTGGCATCCTGGGCTATGCCCGCATCGCAAGGCTCCACCTGATCCCAGCCATGCTGGAGGCGAAAAACGCTGTTCCTTACGCCATCGCCTCCACAAATCCGGAAAAGCTTAAACAGGCCCAGGCTGATTTGAGTTTCCAAAAGGCCTACAATGATTACGATTCTCTTCTTCAAGACCCCGACGTGGACGCCGTATACATCCCCCTTCCCAACAGCCTGCATAAGGAATGGACCATCAAGGCCGCAAAGGCCGGCAAGCATGTGCTTTGCGAAAAGCCCATGGCATTAACTGAGGCCGATTGCCTGGAAATGATCGCCGCATGCAAAGAGAACAATGTGAAGCTGATGGAAGCCTTCATGTACCGTTTTACCTTAAAAATCGCAAAGCTGAAGGAGTTGCTTGCCTCCGGCGCTATCGGCCAAGTGCTGCACATCCATTCTTCCTTCCGCTTTGTCATGCGGCCGGGGCCCAACATCCGGCTGGACCCGGCACTTGGCGGCGGAAGCCTATGGGATGTGGGCTGTTACCCTGTCAACCTCATCGGCATGATTTTACAGGATGAGCCCGTTTCCGTCTGCGCCATGAAAACAGACCGGCAGGGCGTTGAATTCTCACTGGACGCGGTGCTCAAATATAAAAACGGCGTCGTTTGCACGTTGGTCTCCGGGTTTGATTCCAACGCAGCCCAGCTGACCGAGATAAACGGCACGGAAGGTACACTCCTTGTACAGGATACATTCGACGGCACGGGCATGCCCATCCTGCTTTACAAAAACGGTGTCACCACGGAGATTCCTGTAACGGAAAGCAAGCGGTATGTGCTGGAGATTGAAGATTTTTCAGATGCGGTGCTTCAAAATAGAGAGCCCTCTTTTGCGCTTTGGGAAACGGTGCGCAACATCCGCCTGATCAACAGGATACTGGAAGCGGCCAAGTAGGCCGGCCTTATTTGGAAAGGAGTATCTATCATGCAAGACGAGAAAGCAGCCGCCCAGGCGATGGCGGAAGTCATTCGAAAACAGGAAGCAGACCTTGCATTCGATCATTTTGATTATGATTCAGCCTGGGTCATCGGCCAAAGCCTTCGCAAACATGCCATGGACCACGGCGGCAGCGTATCCATCGACATTACTGTAAGCGGCCTGCAAGTGTTTCACAGCGTCGTCGGGCAGCCTACGCCCAACAATGACAACTGGGTCCGCCGCAAGAGGAACACCGTCCTGGAGTTCTGGAAAAGCTCCCTGCTGGTCGCCCAGGAGACGAAGGTTTCCGGCAGAACGCTTGTAGAATACGGCTTGGCGGAGAATGACCTGGCGCTGTCGGGGGGCAGTTTTCCCATCCGCATCAAAAACCTGGGTGTCGTGGGGGCAATTACCGTGTCCGGCCTTCCCCAGACGCATGATCATCAATTGATCGTCGGTACCCTGTCGGAATATATGGGCGTCAAGACGGAGTCGGTACTGAAGGAATGATGAAAAGCGCTGCGGCAGGCATCTTTTCGCCCCAATAGCGCTCCCTTGAAATAATTCCCATATTGTGAGATGATGATATAAACCATCCACGCACCCTGTCCGCCAGGCCGCTGGATGAAAGTTCAGAATCGCCCCGTTTCGCGCGGGAAAAGGAGCCGGAATGCCAATGAAACGCTTCATCGCCTGCCTTCTTGCCGCTATCTTCACCTGCCTTTTCGCTCCCGCCCTGGCGGAGGCACCCATGACCGCCGAGGAACTGTTCGCGCAGTATCCTACGCCGGAGGTGAAGCTTGCTTCCGATCCTTCCGCCGAGCCGCTTTTGAAGCTGGTGAACAAAAAAAACAAGCTGCCCTGGGATTATGTGCCCGAGCTTGTCATCCCTAACGTGCAGGCGAAAAAGAACGTCAAGATCGAGCTTGCCCCCGAGGCCGCAAAGGCGCTGGAGGATTTGTTCGCAGCCGCCCAGGAGGAGGGGCTGACACTGGTGGCCGTATCCGCATACCGGTCATACGCCACGCAAAAAGCCATCTATCAGCGGTCGGTTACGAATAACGGCAAATCCTACGCGGACCTGGCCTCCGCCCAGGCGGGTAAAAGCGAGCATCAGTTGGGCCTGGCGGTGGACGTATCCTGCGCCGCCATCAAGCTGAACCTGAACAAATCCTTTGCCAATACCGGGGAGGGCAAGTGGCTGTACGCCCACTGCGCGGAGTTTGGCTTCATCATCCGCTATAAGACGGAGTGGGTCAAAATCACCGGCTACAAGGGCGAGCCCTGGCATATCCGCTATGTGGGCAAGGAACATGCGGAATACATCACCAAGCTCAACGTACCCTTTGATACGTACATGGCCTATCTGCAAATGGCCTGGGAAAATAGGGAGCAGTAACTTTGGATAAAAATGGGAGGCCTATTCTCATGAACCCCCTTCATCCCGATCATCTTATCGGCCGCGGAGCGCAGGCCGATGTGTATCTTTACGAAAATCAGGCCATCAAGCTCTTTCATGAAGGCATGCCCGAAGAAGCCGTCCTGTATGAGGCGGATATCCAGCAGCGGGTATATAACGCCGGGCTTTCCGCGCCCCGGGTGTACGGTGTAGTCACCATGGAAAAACGGTATGCCCTCCTCATGGAGTATGTGCCCGGCCCGCCGCTGGGCGAACTGATGGAAAAGGACCGGTCCCGCGCGGTGGAATACCTTATGCAGGCGGTGGCCCTGCAGGTGCAAATGCACCGCACGCCGGGGATTGGCCTGCCCTCCCAGCGGGAAAAGCTGCGCGGCAGGATTTCTGCCATAGCCGAACTGCCTGATGAGGTAAAGCGGCGTTTGTTGCAATTGCTGGATTCCCTTGCGGCGGATCAGGTGGTATGCCATGGGGATTTCCACCCCTATAACATTATCCAAACGGAGAAAGGGCTCGTCCTCATCGACTGGGTGGATGCATCCTGCGGCAGCGCCCAGGCGGATGCATGTCGCTCCTATTTGTTGTACCTGCTCCATGGGAAAGAAGCGGCGGAACCGTATCTGCAATTCTACTGTGAACAGGCAAACATCCCAAGGGACGATGTGCTCAAATGGCTTCCTGTCATCGCCGGGGCCAGGCTTTGGGAGGCCGGCCGGGGGGATGATGTGGAATTGCTAATGCGCCTGGCAGGGGCTTTGCCCCTGCACCCCACCAAAGGTGAGTGAGCCGAGCGCCGCCAGTGGCTCCGGAACACCGCCCCTGCCAGTGGCAGAATAGGGCGGTGTGGAGGAGGCTGGCGAAACAAGCAGTGCGAACGGCAGTGAGCAATGCGCCGATTGAGCCAGATGGAGGGATGAAGCGAGGCGAAGGAATCAAGCGAAACGAGCAGTGCGAGCGGCAGCGAAGCAATGTGACGATTGAGCTTGCGGAATATAACCCCTTTGGAAACCCCATTTTTTTGATTTATCAGATGACTGCTTGAAAAATGCAAAGATAAAAGTGGCCAGGCATATTAATACCAATCCAAAACATAAATGCTTTGATGAATGTGGAAGCGCCGTTGACGATGTAGGGCGGGGGCTTGCTCCCGCCGTCAGCATGCATATTTGCCAAGCCGCATGGTACCGGCACTTGCGGCGGGAGCAAGCCCCCGCCCTACTGTTGCATGTGGATTGCTCCGATTCTTTCAAGGATACGGGTATCAACGCAATAATGATTTGGAATGGTATAAGATCCTCCATGCCGGGCCATTTTTTGATTTTCGATGCGTTTCGTGGAATATTTTGCCGTTTCTGTTCGTTGTTCTATCAGAGGATAGAATGGAGGAAACGATATGAAGCGCATTGCCGCATTTCTGATGACACTGGTTCTCGTAGGCATTTCATGTATCGCGCTGGCGGACACAACCTTTAGGGCAAGGACATTTGATCTGGGCGGCATGCTGGACCGCGTAAAATTGCGCGAAACACCCAGCACCAATGGCAAAATATTGGGCCAGTATTTCAGCGGCGTCATCTTTGAGGTGCTTGAGGAAAAAGGGGATTGGGGACGCGTGCGCATCGGTGACCGGGAAGGGTATATGATGCTAAAATTCCTCACCACGGAATTCAATGAAAATGACGCTTCTTTCGAGGGCCAGCCCGGCGCGGCCTGCTTCCCCGGCCCGGAGGACACGCTGCCCCTGTACAGCCGGCCAGACGATACATCCGATATACTCGCATCCATGCCGGCGGCCGGAAATTTGCATGTTCTTGGCACAATCAGCGATGAGTGGCTGCATGTGCGCTATCAGGATGAGCAGGGCCAATTCATATACGGTTACGCCTCCGGCATTGATGTGACGATGTCGGAGAATTTCGCCACATTTACGGTTGATACCAAAGATGCCGCGCAAATGCTGAATCTACGTCAAGAGCCTTCGCAAGCATCGAAATCGCTGGGCCAGTATTTTTGCGGAACAACAGTATATTCTCTCTTTGACGATCATACAAACGGCGACGGCTGGGAGAAAGTGCGGATCGGCGAGGCGGTGGGGTACATGCTGCCAACAAGCCTGGATCACTCAACAGGCGGAGTGTACAGCTTCTACCCGCCTCTGTCGGAAGCACTGCACGATTCGGTACCCGTTTACGATACGGCAAATGGAAAAGAAGAATCAGGTTCCTTATCTCAAAACGAAGCATTCTCTGTGCTGGGTATGTGCGGTGAACGGTATTACGTGCGCATAGAGACAAAAGAACCATATCAGTACCGATATGGCTATGTGGAGAAGCTTGATGTGCAAAGCGTTACCCGTTCCGCAAGCGCTACGGGAAGCATCCGATATGAGCAGGTGCTCTACCTGGTCGGGCAGAACGGTGAACTCAAGCCGACCGAGTTCGTTGCTCCCGCAGGCTCAAAGGCCTATATACTCGGTTCCCTAAAAAACGGTGGTCAAACCACGGCTTCCAGCTATATCGATCCCGGTGCCCAGTGGCTCTCCTGCGCTGTCGAAATCGGAAATATCCAATATATGGGTACGGTGGTTCCCCTTGACGCGGTGCAGTATGACAAAGGTTTGGAATACCACGCCGTACATTTGCAAAGATAGATCTTCTTTTTTGGTAACAATAAATTTACTGTATGATTTGAGGTTTCGTATGAGCAAGCCGCTACATGAAATGACAAACGAGGAGCTATGGAGGCTTTTTCCCATCACCTTAAGCGAGCATATGCCGGTTTGGAAAGAAAGGTACGAAGCCGAAAAGGCGCTGCTCACAAAAACAATCGGTTCACAGAACATAGCGGGAATGAACCATTACGGCAGCACATCCATCCCCAACCTGGTTGCCAAGCCGACCATCGACATTCTATTGGAGATCGCGGAGGATGCCGATCTGGAAGGATTGAAGCAGGGCATGATATCCATCGGCTATCTGTATAGCCCGCAGCCGAAAAACCCACCGCCCCACATGATGTTCATGAAAGGGTACACGCCCCGCGGCTTTGAGGGGCAGGTCTTTCATGTTCATGTAAGGTACGCGGGCGACTGGGATGAGCTGTATTTCAGGGATTATCTTAAGAACCATCCTGAGGCGGCGGCTGAGTACGGCGAGTTAAAGAAGCAGCTCATGGAAAGGTTTGAGTTTGACCGGGATGGTTATACCCAGGCCAAGGGTGATTTCATCCGGCGCATCACCGCGCTGGCGCGGCAAGAGCTTTAAAAACGCTGTTAATCCTCCAGTTCAATCATCTTTAGCTTCCTGTCCAATTCCTTCAGGAACTGGTCTACGGAAATCTGCCCGTCCTGAAAACGGTTGTAGAACAGGTCGATCAGTTCGTCGCTGGCGAAGAGGGGGTTTGGCTTTTTCAGCATAAAATAGCCGTCCAGCGCACGGAAGGCGGCCAGGCTTTGTTCC
>JAEZQK010000065.1 GCA_023413135.1 Bacillota bacterium | reverse complement strand
ATAATTGACATCGATTTCTTTTTCGGCAGGCGTGGCGGGGGGATCATAATTGAAGATGACGGGGTTGGGATTCGCTTCGCCGTTTTTATTTAGGGTGACATTTTGTACAGCATCGCCTGAGAGCGTATAGACAGCCCCATCTTTATCGATGGTGAGGGGAGCATCAACAGGGTTATCCTGGCCTTCCTTGACGTGAACTGATTTGCCACCCAAATCCGCGTCGTCGGTGCCTCTATAATAGACATCAATATCTTTTTCGGCAGGCGTGGCGGGGGGATCATATTCGAAGATGACTGGGTTGGGATTCGCTTCGCCGTTTGAATTTACGGTGACATATTGTACAGCATTGCCTGAAAGTGTATAGACAGCCCCATCTTTATCGATGGTGGTGGGAGCGTCAACAGGGTTCTCCCGGCCTTCCACGGCGGTATATTTTTTGCCGCCCAAATCCGCACCGTCGGTGCCTACATAATTGACATCAATTTCTTTTTCGGCTGGCTCAGGTGCGGGCTCTTCCGGCGTCGTGCCGGTGGATATGTACAGAACAATGTGAGATTCAGGTGAAGTAAGCAGATTACCGCTTCCATCAAAGACGTTGATATGAATGGCTTTGGTTGCATCCAAACCATTGGCATTTGTGACATTTGTCAATGTCAAGTTGCCGATACCCTGCCCGGCATCATACTGGTAATCTCCATGGCCTTGCATGCTTAAAGACAGCGTGACACTTTGAAACGGCACATCGCTGTTTACCTGCACCCAGAAGGAGTTGTCTTCCGTCCAGTCAAGCGCGCTAGCCGTTGCGCTGCCATCCGTCCAAGAGACTGAAATCTGAAGACCACTCCACTTGGAAGCGGCCATGGCGGGTGTTGACACCCATGGGAAGGCCATGAGCAGAACCATCACAAGGGATAGCATGCGACGGCCAAAGGGGTGACTGAGATTTTTTTTCATGGGTGAGATCCCTCCTCAATATGGTGGGCCATTTATACGATTGTAGTATTCTTCTGCCGTATTGTCAATTCAAAGGACGGTGGAAAATGTTGCGGTGGCAGGCTTTTGGCAGGATTGCGGCGCCCTCTGGCGAATATCGATAGGTATACGGCGCAAAAGGTTCCGCGTCCGGGGAGGCATCTGGCATGGGGGATGAAGCATTGCGGGAGACCCCTTTCCAAACGAAGGTCGTGTATGATGGCAGGATCATATCGGTGGAGCACTGGCAGGTGAAGCTGCCCGACGGCAGGGAAGCGTTCCGGGAGGTGGTGAAGCACCCTGGCGCCGCCGCCATTGTGCCGGTGGACCAGCTAGGATGCGTGACGCTGGTGCGCCAGCATAGGGTGGCCATCGACCGCATGACCTGGGAGATCCCCGCCGGAAAGCTGAACTTTGTGGGGGAAGACCCCTTCCATTGCGCCGTCCGGGAGTTGGAGGAGGAAACCGGACTCAGGGCCGGCCGCTGGGAGCTTTTAACCCGGGCGGATACGACACCGGGCTTTTGCACGGAGCGCATCGCGCTGTACCTGGCCACGGAGCTTAGCCAGCACGAAGCCCACGCGGACGAGGATGAATTCCTCTTGATCAAGCGCATTCCCTTAAAGGAAGCGGTAGACCAGGTGATGGCGGGAGAACTTCGTGATGCCAAGACGGCCCTGGGCATTTTGATGGCTTTTCACCGTTTGCATGGATGAAAAGGTTGTTTCATACAAATAACGAATGATCCGGGATCACGCATCCCTTGATCGAAGGAATTTATAGGCAGCAAGACGGGAACGCTGTATTTGACGGCGTGAAAGGAGGTCCGGTGATGGACAAACGGCGCGGTAATTTTCTTTTTCTTGTGATGATGATCCTTCTGTTAATCATTGGCCTGGTGGTGCTCTTCTGGGGTGCGGCCACCTATGTGAAGCCGCGTATGCCCTTTGTCGGACCGCAGGTCTACCTCCAGAATATGATTGTGGGAGCATATTTCGCTTGATTAAAACAAAAGAAGTGCCGGAAGGGCTTGAATATATCATGCAACTATTTGACAGCGTCTTTACCCGCTTGCCGGAACTTTTAACAAACAGGCTGATCCTGCGCGCCATGCGTATGGGTGATGCCCGGGATATTTACGAATATTCCTGCGACCCCCAGGTGGCAAGGCATGTGCTGTGGGAAGCCCACCAAAACATTCATCAGACAAGGGCCTATATCCGCTATGTGTTGCGCCAGTACCGTGCCGGCACACCCAGCAGCTTCTGCATAGCGCTGAAGGAGACCGGGAAGGTGATCGGCACCATTGGCTTTATGTGGGTGAGCAATGAAAACCGTTCCGCCGAGGTAGGTTACAGCTTATCCAGAGACTATTGGAACCAGGGCATTATGACGGAGGCGCTTCGCGAAATTTTGCGCTTCGGCTTTGAAACGCTGAATCTCAACCGTATCGAGGCCCAGCACGAGTGCGACAACCCGGCCAGCGGCCGGGTAATGGAGCATGTGGGCATGCGCCGGGAAGGCACATTGAAGGAGCGGCTGTACAACAAGTCCCGCTTTGTGGATGTGGAGTTGTATGCCATTTTGCGCAATGAGTGGCGAAAGCTGCCGGGGAACGGCCGCTGACGAAAGTAAAATGGCTTTTCCCAAGAAGTTCATAGTGCTTACAAGCTGCGTTCTCATGGAAGAACGCGGCTTTTTTATAAAAAACTGACGATATTTGGCATCCCATACTGGATTTTTACAGGGGAAAGGATTACAATAAATGGAAGGCACATGGTGGGGCAAATGACAAATAAAGTGGGGGGGGGGGCAGGTTTTATGACAAAGACGATCTTGCCGCGGAAGGTGGTCTCTATTTTCATTTCACTGGCAATGCTCCTGACGATGATTCCCATAACCGCCTTCGCGCAAGAGGCTTCTTCCTTTACGATCATGATATATTTGTGCGGCACCGATCTGGAATCCAAGAACGGTTCGGCTACCGGCGATCTGGGGGAAATGATCTCCGCCGGGCTTAAAGCCGATGGCCCTGTAAATGTGCTGGTTGAAACAGGCGGGACGAAGACGTGGCAGGCGGAGGGAATCGACAGCGCCTTGAACCAGAGATGGTTTGTGTATGGCGATGAATTGCAGCTTGTGGATGAGCAGGAACAAAGAAACATGGGGGATGCAAAGACCCTTCAAAGCTTTCTGGAATTTGGCATAGCAAATTGCCCTGCTGAGCAGTACGGCCTCATCCTTTGGGATCATGGCGGCGGATCAACCAGCGGCGTATGCTTTGATGAGCTTACGGGAGACAATTTGACGATCAGCGAGATTAGCACCGCCCTGAAAGGGGCAGGCGAACTGCTGGATGGCCAGCATTTTCGCTTTGTGGGGTTTGATGCCTGCCTGATGGCGACCTTTGAAATGGCAAACTATCTTTCGGACTATGCTGATTACATGATTGCCAGCGAAGAGCTGGAACCCGGCTCCGGCTGGGATTATGCCGCATGGCTTCATGCGCTTTCCCAGGAACCGGACATGGATATGGAATCGCTTTGCAAAGCAATCGTGGACAGCTTCATCGATACGAATTTGCAATATAACCCTGATGATTATATTACTTTAAGCTTATTGAATCTTGGCAATATGGATGCCGTGACCAAGGAGATGGAAAGCATCGGCACAGGCCTCATCCAGGCGCTGGAGTCCGGGAAACTGCGCACCATATCAAGACAACGGCAGAATATGCGCAGCTTCGGGGATTTCGACGGGGGCAATACAAGCGATATGGTGGATATTCTGCAGTTTGCCAAAGTGTTTTCAGAGCTTTCCCAAGTGGATGTAAGTGCCTTTGAAAATGCGCTGAATAAGGTGGTAGAGTACAACCGCTATTCCGATAATCTGGAGGATGTAAGCGGCATGTCGATCCTTGTACCGTTTGCAACCAGAGGCGATTTCCAGTCTTACGGCCAGGGCTATGACATCGAAAAGCTGTATCCCAGCTTTACCGATTTTATCACCGGCTATATAGAAATGTTAAACGGCGGCGATTACGTCTTTACCGCGTCCTCATCATCACCACAGCAGATCACCGGTCAGGCAGGGGAAGAAGCGCTGCTTGTTCCGGAGGGCTATGATGACGAAAATGTGTATGCCTATTCCCTGGAATTGAGTGCCGAGGATATGGAGAACCTTTCCTATGTGGAAGGGAACCTGATGATGGATGTCAGCGAAAGCGATTTTGAGGCCTATGTTGATTTGGGGTATTTGCAAAATGCGCAAATAGACTGGGACAACGGTGTGGTATACAGCATGTTCGACGGCTCCTGGCCCATGCTGGAAGGGCAGCTGGTTTGCATGACGGACCAGATTGTCACGGAAAATACACGGCGGAGTATCATTGACGTTACCGTCAATGAAGAGGAATGCTACCTGCTTGTGATGTTCGATGAGAAAAGGCCGGGCGGCGAAGTTGTGGGATATACCCAGGGCTATAACGAGAACGGCCTGCCTGTCAGGGGGTACGAAAAATTGACGGCCGGGGACGTAATCGTGCCGCTGTATCAAATGATCTATTGGGATGAAGAGGATAACGAGCAGAGCGAAACCTTTGAGGGAGACCCCATTACCGTGACTGATGAGCCGCTGCAATTTGGCTATGAGGATTTGGCCGGCGGTGACATAAGCTACGTATACGCCTTCTGCCTGAACGACATCTTTGGTGAATACCAGTTCTCTGATTTTATTGATTTTGTTCTGAAATGTACTGAGATGCAGGTAACGGTATGAGCCCGGAGAACCTGATTCTCCGGGCTTTTCCTATGGTGCGGGCGAGACTATAAAGCCGGTAACAAGGCGAAAAGAATATCCAATAAATTCGCCAAAGCCCGTAACAAAGCCTATGACAGTCGCCGTAGCGCCGGCAAGGCTTAAGTAAGCTCCGTAGATGCTGTGAACCCCCTCATGGGCATGTCCGAAAAAATTTCAACTATCGATTGACTTTTGGAAAGGAGTATAATATGATGCCTATGGGGAATGAAGTTCTCCCTTAGCGAAAGCTTAAAGCGCATTCTTGCTGATGACTTCTACAAAGTGATTGTAGATTGCATCAGTTTTTTTATGTTTTTTTGGAAGTGATCTGCTTGAATAAGGCGGTAGACGCAATGAACGGAGCAAAAGGCAGTAGAAGCTAATTTTGAAAGGATGCTATTAAAATTATGCTTGTTAGTTTTGCACTTATCTTAATTTTGGGCTTTGCATTAAGTGGGACTTTTCAGAAATTGCGTCTGCCCGGATTGCTTGGCATGTTAATAACCGGTGCGGTTTTAGGGCCTTACGTACTCAATTTGATTGACCCGACCATTTTGGCAATTTCTGCAGATTTGCGGGAAATAGCGCTCATTGTGATTCTGGCCAGGGCGGGATTATCTCTTGACATAAAAGACTTGAAAAGGGTTGGGAAGCCTGCCATACTCATGTGCTTTGTTCCTGCCACGTTTGAAATTGTTGGAGCTGTCTTGCTTGCGCCTCCGCTTTTGGGGGTAAGTGTTATAGAGGCGGCTATCATGGGCGCAATGCTGGCAGCGGTATCACCGGCCATTATTGTCCCGAAGATGCTGACACTGATGGAAAAAGGCTACGGCATGAACAAGAGCATTCCTCAATTGGTCATGGCCGGTGCCTCAGCGGACGATATTTATGCCATTGTCCTCTTTACGTCTTTCGTTGGCGTCGCAAAAGGAGATAAATTCAGCTTTGTCAGCTTACTGAACATCCCTATCTCCATACTGACTGGCTTTGCGGTAGGAATTGCTGTTGGCATCGTGCTGGTACAAATATTGAAAAAGATCCACATGAGAGACACAATCAAAATATTGCTCATTTTGGGCATCTCCTTCTTATTTGTGGGCTTTGAAGAACATATATCCAGCATCGTGCCGTTTTCAGGTCTTTTGGCTGTTATGGCATTAGGCGGGACAGTGCTAAAGATGCAGGAGGTGGTCGCCAAGAGAATTTCGGGCAAGTTCTCGAAGATTTGGGTGGCGGCGGAACTAATCTTGTTTGTGCTGGTAGGCGCTGCCGTGGATATCCGATATGTCTATACTGCAGGTCTGGCGGCTGTATTGGCTATATTTGGGGCACTCATATTCAGATCGGTAGGAGTTTGTGTAAGCTTAATAAAATCCGGGTTAAATGCAAAGGAAGCGCTCTTTTGCAATATAGGTCATCTACCTAAGGCAACAGTACAAGCTGCGGTGGGTGCGATACCATTAGCCGCTGGTATATCTGCAGGAAACATTATTCTCAGTGTTGCGGTACTTTCCATATTAATCACAGCACCGCTTGGAGCTCTTGGAATTGATTTGACTTATAAAAAACTGCTAAAAGCTAGAACGAATAGCGATGTATGCCATTGATAATCATTCTTGGATCGTTAGGCTTATAAAGCAGACATGCTTAGCGAAGCTGAGTTTAGCTCATTTGTAAACATTAAAACGGGTGAAAATTAGGCTTGTAACGCTCAATCAAGGCGCAGTACAGAAGGGCGGATAGACTTCATGTTTGGCAAATGAACGCAGGTGCAGGGAAATGAACCTCACAAAGTGTACTTTTTTGTGTTTTGGCATAATCAAAGGAGCCCGCAACCCATTGAGATTGCTGGCTCTTTTCATGGTGTGCGCCCGGCATGGGCGATAGCTAGGTGGAGAGAGA
Organism: Bacillota bacterium; assembly: GCA_023413135.1. GTDB lineage: Bacteria > Bacillota > Clostridia > Christensenellales > Aristaeellaceae > JAEWAH01. Next base: position 25,594 of record JAEZQK010000065.1, on the reverse strand, counting down.
CCACTGGGGGCATGGCAGTAGGAACATCTAACCAAAGGGGATAAAAGCTATTGTTCTTACCCATGGAGGTCTCACGGACGCGAAGTAGGGAAATCCGAAACGCGGAGTAAAGCTTGCCGTGATAAGTCAACCGAGGCCATAGTACCGAAGGGGGAAAAAGCGGGAAGGGCCGAACAGCCGTAAGTCTCAAATACTCACCGGAAGGAGGTCAAGTACGCCGGAAGGAAATCCCGAAACCAGAAGGAGGCACCGGAAGCTGGGAATCCCGACAGTGGTAGACCGCGTGATACAACAGGCAGTCGCCCAGGATTATTTCCATGCTCCGCATGGGTTTATTGCAGAATAATACTGCCTCCCCATGATAATTCGGTTGTAAATGAAATAGGATTAGGCCCGGTCATTTGGATCATCCCAACAAAAACAATACTGTCGCGCGCCTTAACGGGAACAGAGACAGCCATATCGGCAGACAGAGGCGTACCGATAGGAGAAAAAGAGGAATAGCCCGGCAGCAATGGCAGCAGGGTACCGGGAAGCAGCGTGTAGACATTTCCCGCCGGCGAAGCTGCACCAACCTGAAAATGCGGAACAACCAGGGATCCATCAGGGACTTGAGTGAATAACTCCCGACTGGTTGTAAAACCTGAAATATGGGTGATAGTCATATCGCGCGGAACAGTAAAGCCAAAGAAAAGACCGTCTTGGTTGAAAGTAACCGTGTTGTTGATAATAGTGAACGCACGGTTTGAAGAGCCAAACCCTAAAGGCACGGCATTTTCCGAGGAACCATCCGAAATGGTGGAAGCAAATCTTTGAAACATGGAGGAAAAAGGGATTACAGCGCCCGGGCCATCAGACGGCTCGGCGGGATCATCCTGTACAATGACAAGCGTTGCCTTGACGGGTACAATACCCGCAAGGAAGTATGCTGCCGTGCTTCCGTTGACAAGAGAAGCCGTCACGGGGGCAACAGCGATATTGAGAATCCCTGCGCCAGCTACCCCGCCGGTTTTGATTGGTGAGTTTCCCACAAGAAAGTCGCCCTGCGACGAGGAAATGGCAAACACGGCTCCGTTTGTAGAAGTGGAGGATTGCGTTGCTACAAACCAATTTGCCACATACCTGCCGGGTTGGTTGAAGGTAATAACCCCGGTTGCAGCATTGTAGCTGATATTGCCTGAGGAATGGACGATGGTGTCAAACAGCACATTTGCGCCACTGGCCACCACCCCCGCAGCCAGCCGTTCTATTTGCAGTGCTATATTCATAATGGTCACACCTAATCATTTGTTTTAAGGCACAATTGTTGTGGCTCAATTCCATAATATGCGTAGTAAAAATAAAGGGAAGAAAAAGAACCTTCGTGCTTCTGTCCCCAAATATACGCTTTCAAGCAAATAAGCCCCCTTCGGATTTGAAGGGGGCTTTTCCGAACCGGCTTGACCGGCGGGGGGATTTTGTTTAGTAAGTGGCAGTCCCGTTGATTGCGGACAGCACGGAGGGCGGCAGATTCTGCATGATCTGGCCCAACTGCATCATCATGGTGGTGGAAAGCTCCTGAGCCCAGGCCTCCAGCTCTTCTACGCTCAATTTGCCCAGGCGCACGCTGTCCTCGGGAATGGCGGGGATTTCTACCGGTTCGCCGGTGATACTGGTGTACAGTATGGAGGCAACGGGCGCGCTCTGGCCGGTAAGATATACATCCATCCTGCCTTCCTTCTTGACATCCGCTCCGATGGGGGTGATGCTGGCGGTGTTGTCCAGAAGGATACCCATTACCTGGCCAAAGTTGGTAACCTGCGCATTCAGTTTCCAGGAATCTTTGGCGCCTGTGCCTGCGGTTTCCTCCCGGCTTGCAAAATCAAGCTTCATGGCAAAGGCATCCATACCAAACTGTTTCACATCCATGGCCACTTGCCACTGGGTATCGCCGGCGGATGTGTCTTTGGTTAGGAAGTTGAAGGCAAAGCCGTCGGTGCCGGAAGCCACGTCAAAGGTCAATTCGGTGTTTACGCCATCAGCTTCCGTATTTACGTAGTAACCGGCCAGAATGGTATCCTTGGCTTTTTCCTTGTCCTCGCCGAATATGCTGGCCTTGAACTCCAGCGCTACAAGAGCGCCTTCATTGGTCATCCAGGTGGTGACGGTGAAGGGCTCGGGCATAGCGGGAGCGGCTTCCTTCAGAAATTCCTCAGGCATTGTTTTGAGCGCAGCCTGCACATCCGCCTTGGAAGCGGAAAGATCCCCTATATCCGGGCTGATGGTAGAAATGTAGGAGAAGACGGCATCCAGATTCACGTCTTTGCCGGCCCAGTTGGCTACAATGGCCAAGAGATCGGTAATCTGATCGGCGGACAGGGAATACACCGTTTGCAGAGTGGCAGTGTCATGCTTGCCGCTTTCGAAGGTACCTGTGGTGACTTCGGAAGCGGATACCAGCTTGGTGAACCACACTGTCATAGGCGTCACCAGATCCTGCTGCAGGCTTTGCGCATCGAACTCCGGCAGCTGGGGCAGATCACCTTTCAGGAGCGAAGCGTACATTTTGAAGTAGGCCTTGTAGAAGGAGATCATGGCTTCATCAGCGCCCTGCGCCTCCATCTGGGTGATGAGGAATTGGAAATATTCCTCCATGGTGTAGGAAATCGTCTTGTCTCCAAACAGGTTGCTCTTGAAGTGGAATTGATCCTTATCTACTACTTGGGTAAAGGTCAGGGAGGATTTGTCCTGAAGGAAAATATCCGTTTCGAACAGGAATGCTCCCCCGCTTTGCTGGGTAACGGCTTCCAGGCGCAATACCTTGAGCAGATCGGCTATGGGGACCAAGGATGCGTCCTGGGTGAGCATCTCGCCAGGCTCGAAGGTGATGGTGGTCTTTACGCTGCGCCCGGCGCCCATCGCTTTCTCCAAAACGGAATTAGGCATACCCTCTCCAAGAGATAGCGCGGGGATGGCAAGCAGCGCCAATACCAGGAGCAAGGCGGTTAACTTGCGGATTTTCATAGGAATCTCCTTTCTTTCTCCATATCGCATACAAGCAATATAGTCAATGGTATTGTATATTCAATATCTTTCCTTGTCATCCATATATTGATCGAACTGTACAGGTAATTGTTTCAAAGCATCCATGGTCCATACGTAAGATTATACCACGCGGATAGTTTTATAATGTATAAAATTGTAAGTAAATTCGGCTCAACAACAAGTGAAAGACGCAAGCTGGCATGATACACAAAAATGCTGAGATGTTATATGCAGAATGTATAAAATGCGAAAAATGATCGGTATTTTCCACAAATCTGCGCAACCTATCATTTTTTCGCGCGCGTTTGTGCGTGTTTTTGGCGAAATGCCCATGGTGTGCAGCATGTGACTGTGCTACAATAAATGCGCAGATACCTTTTCTGCTGTTTCTGGGTACTGATTTGCGGAAGAATTGGGGCGATTTAATTGCACTTGGATGTTTTGATCATCGGCGCCGGCGTGGTGGGATGCGCAGTTGCGCGCGAATTGTCACGCTATCATGGAAGCATTGCTGTCCTGGAGCGGATGGCCGACGTGGCGGAAGGCGCCAGCAAAGCCAACAGCGGCATCGTTCATGCCGGATTCGATGCCAAGCCTGGAACGCTCAAGGCCCGGTTGAATGTAGAAGGCGCGAAAATGTATCCGGACTTATGCAAAACGCTGGGAGCGCCCTATGCGCAACCTGGCGCGCTGGTGCTGGGGTTTGCGCAGGAGGATATGCACACCCTGAAGGAATTGTACGATCAGGGAATTCAAAACGGCGTGCCGGGCCTTAGGCTCTTGTCCACGCAGGAGGTGCTGGCGCTGGAGCCCAACACCAATCCCGAAGTGGCGGGAGCGCTGCTGGCGGAAACCAGCGGGCTGACCAGCCCCTATGAATTGAGCTTTGCGCTGGCGGACCACGCGGCGCGAAACGGCGCTTCATTTTATATGGAAACAGAAGTGCAAGATCTCTTCCGGGATGGCGAAGTATGGCATGTTCTGACCAACCGGGGGGAATTTACCGCCCGCGCCGTCATCAATTGCGCAGGGACACATTCCGCCAAGCTGCACAACATGATTTCCGGGAAAAAATATACCATCATCCCGCGCCGGGGCGAGTATTACCTTATGGACAGAATGGCGCATTTGCCGTTTTCGCACACCATGTTCCAGTGCCCGACCAAAATGGGCAAGGGCATACTGGTCAGCCCCACGGTGCACGGGAATTTGCTACTGGGTCCCTCCGCCGAGGATATCGATGACGACGCGGATACCGCCACCACCGCCATGGGGCTGAAAACGGTGCTGGAAAAAGCGCATCTTACCTGGAAGAATGCCTCGCCCAGGGGGACTATCACTACCTTTTCCGGCATCCGCGCCCATGAGTTAAGCGGCGATTTTGTGTTAGGTCCCGTGGAGGATGCGCCTATGGCCTTCGAGGCGCTGGGCATTGAAAGCCCGGGGCTTTCCGCCGCTCCCGCCATCGCGAAAATGCTGGGCGGACAGGTGGCATCGGCGCTTAAACTCACGGAAAAAGAGGCATATCTGCCTGCCATCCCAAGGCCCAAGCCCTTTCATGCAATGAACCTTCATGAGCGTGCGCAGGCGGTGCGGGAAAATCCGCAAAACGGCAGCCTGGTCTGCCGGTGTGAACAGGTCACCGAGGCGGAGATACGGGAGGCCATCCGCCGCCCCGTGGGAGCGCGCACCATCGATGGGGTGAAGCGCCGGACCAGGGCAGGCATGGGCCGCTGCCAGGGGGGCTTTTGCAGCCCCAGGGTGCTTGCGATCCTTTCGGAGGAATTGGGCATCCCCTATACACAGGTCACCAAGTGCGGCGGTGAAAGCCGCCTGCTGGTGGGCACTATCGCCGAGGCCGCGCTGGAGGGAGACCAACATGACTGAGCAAATGAGAAATGATACGATTCAGGTGAATGTACTTGTTGTCGGCGCCGGCCCGGCGGGGCTGGCCGCCGCCATCGCCGTCCGGGAGGCCGGGATAGACAACCTGCTGATACTGGAGCGGGAGGAGAATCCCGGCGGAATCCTGCGCCAGTGCATCCATAACGGGTTTGGCCTCCACCGCTTTAAAGAAGAACTGACCGGCCCGGAATACGCCCAGCGGGACATCGACAAGGCGCTGGAGCTTGGTATTCCTGTACAGTGCGGAACTACTGTACTGTCTGTGGAGGAGGACCATACCGTTACCGCCATCAGCCGGGAGCATGGCTTGCAGGTGTATAAAGCCGGGGCCATCGTGCTGGCCATGGGCTGCAGGGAACGGCCAAGGGGTGCGCTGGCTACGCCGGGCACCAGGTGCGCGGGCATCTTTTCTGCCGGCACCGCGCAAAAGTTCGTGAACCTGGAAGGCTATATGGTCGGAAAGCGTGTGCTGATCCTGGGCTCCGGGGATATCGGCCTCATCATGGCCAGGCGCATGACGCTGCAGGGTGCCAAGGTACTGGCCTGCGTGGAGATCATGCCTTTTTCCAGCGGCCTGAACCGCAACATTGTGCAATGCTTGCAGGATTTTGATATCCCTCTGATGCTCAGCCACACTGTGGTGGATATCAGGGGCCGTGACAGGCTTACAGGCGTTACCGTGGCCAGGGTGGATGAAAACCGCAACCCCATTCCCGGCACGGAAAAGGATTTTGACTGCGACACACTTCTTTTGTCGGTGGGCCTGATCCCGGAAAACGAGCTGAGCGAAGGCGCGAACGTAAAGCTGTCTCCCGTGACCTCCGGCGCGGTGGTGGACGATACGCTTCAAACAAGCGTGCCGGGGATCTTTGCCTGCGGGAACGTGCTGCACGTGCATGATCTGGTGGACCATGTCAGCGCCGAAAGCTTGCGGGCCGGAAAGGCGGCTGCCGATTATGTTAAGGGGAAGAAGCCGTCAAGCCCTGTGGTGAACGTTCTGGACGGCGCGGGCGTCCGGGGTGCCGTTCCCCAAAAGCTGCATCTGATAGCGGAGGGGGAAGCTGCTCCGCCGGTGGATATCATGTTCCGGCCCGCCAAGGTGTTTGAAAACGCAACGATAGTGGTACGCTGTAATGATCAGGACGTGCTGCGCAAGAAAAGCCGTATCCTGACGCCCGGCGAAATGGCCGTGGTCACCCTTTCGGAGAAGGCGATAAAGGCACTGCCGCAAAACGATATCACAGTGGAAATCGTGCCTTAATATGGGGGTATGTATATGAAACAATTGATTACGTGCATCAGCTGCCCCGTGGGCTGCCGGATGGAGGTTACCATCGAGGATGGAAAGGTGGTTTCCATCACCGGCAATGGCTGCAAGCGGGGCGAGGTATATGGAAAACAGGAGAGCATCGCGCCCCAGCGCATGATCACCGCGGTAGTGCCAGTAAACGGCCGCCGCATGCCGCTGAGCGTGAAGACAAAGATGCCTATCCCGAAAAGTGACATCGCGGATTGCATGCGGGAAATCCGCTCGCTGAAGCTTGATCCGCCCATCCATATGGGGCAGGTTGTATTGGAAAATGTGTGCTTAAGCGGCGTACCCGTGATCGCCACCAAAACGGTGGAATGATGGGCAGCCGGCGCTTGGGGGAAGACTTTTACCGCCAGGATGTGCTGAAAGCGGCGCCCCAAATGGTGGGCAAGCTGATCTGCAAATGCATGGACGACGGCACGGTGCTTCGGGGGCGTATCCTGGAGGCGGAGGCCTACCGGGGAGCGGAAGATATGGCCTGCCATGCCCGCCACGGCAAAACGGATCGCTGTGCGAAGCTTTACGAGGCAGGCGGCATCAGCTATGTGTACCTGATCTACGGGCTGCACTGGCTGTTCAATGTGGTGACGGGGGAAAAGGATGTGCCCCAGGCCGTGCTGGTGCGGGCCTTGCACCCACCCCTTGACGGCCCGGCCAAGTGGACGAAGGCCTTTTCCATCACCAAACGCCAAAACGGGCTGGACCTTATCCATGGGGAAGAAATGTGGCTGGAGGACGACGGCTTCCGCCCGGATATCAAAACACTGCCCAGAGTGGGCATCGATTACGCCGCCTCGCCCTGGAAGGAGATCCCCTGGCGGTTTGTGGATAATTCGGTAAAGAAATAAAAAAGCCCGGGAGGCATTTTCCATCGGAAAGTGTCTCCCGGGCCTTATTGGCGGTATTTGGCCGGAGGTTACTGTTTTTCGAACATATCCTTGCCCACGCCGCACACGGGGCATTCAAAGGTTTCGGGCAGGTCTTCAAAGGGAACACCGGGCTCCAGGCCATTGTCGGGATCGCCCACAGCGGGATCATAGACATAGCCGCAAACGGTGCAGACGTAAATATCCATGTGCTTGTACCTCCGTTTTTAGGTTGGAGAGGTCATCCCCCTCTTCTTCCTGATTATACCATGGCGGAACTGAAAATGAAACCGGGAAATTGCGCTTTATTATGTCAAATGGAAAAGCAGCCCGCCGTACAGGTTGATAAGAACGCCCCATACCATGACGGCCCCCACCATCAGCTTGGACTTGTTGGGGTGGCGCAGCGTAATGTAAAAGAGTGCCGGGCACAGGTCGATCAAATACCGTGTCCCAAACTGCCAGCCCCCGAAGGTGCGGTGCAGGAGAAGAAGGAAAAAATGCAGAACAAGACATAGGGCCAGCATGGTATCCAGCGCTCTGAACCGTTTCTTCATAAGGCCGCTCAAAACCGCACCGGATGCTATCAGGAACAGGGGGTTCACAAGGTAAAACGCAAATCCGTTAAAATAGGGGAAATATAGCCTCCCCTCCGTGAACCAGGGCAGGCGTAACACGTTTTCTATGTTTTGGGGAAGATAATCCAAGGAAAACTGAGGGCCGTACTCCTGAAACTCCGGCAGATAGGTATGGCCGAACTCAAAGAAGGAGCCGAACCGGGCCAGATTGTACAAGCCGTAACCGACGGCGATGGCAAGGGGGAAAATGCATAAGGGCAGTAAACGCAAAAGCGCCTGCACCGGGGCGGCCTTCTCCCTTTTTTGAATATTCCGGTAAGCCATCCATAGCCCCGGCACAACGTACACCGCCTGAAAGGGGCGGCAGCCTACCGCCAATGCCAGACAGCACAGCCCGGCGCTTAAAGCAGCGGGGGTCTTGCAAAGAAGAAGCCGGAATGCACACAGTGTCAGCAGAAAGGAAAGTGCCTGGGCCTGGTACCATACGCCGCCAAACCAGCATATGTTCAAAAGATTGCAGCCGGCCACCAAAAAGGCGGCCCAGGCGGCAGCGGGGCCATCCGCCTTGTTTAGACGGCGGCACAGGGAATAGCCCACAAGGTAGCTCGACAGGAAATAGGCAAGATTGACGATATGGTTGGGTGTGGCCCAGTCGCAAAAAAAGGTCAAAATCCACAGGGGAATCGTAGGCACCGGGGGAAAGCTCATATATAGCTTGCCGTTATATACAGCCAGTTCCAGGTCGAAACTCAGCTTGCTTGGCGTGATGTGCATTTGGCCCATCCGCCAGGCCAGCGCCTGCAGGGTGTAGGAATCCTGGGGATCGTGGGCCAAGGGATCAATGGCCAGCGCCATCAGGCACAGCCGCCACAAAAGAAGCAAGGAAGTAAACCCCAGAATCTCTCCACGGCGCTGTTTAAGTACATGGTAGACGGACAATGTTTGCCGCATGGCACTCCTCCGGTTTATGGCAGGGTTTGCCGGTTTTTGATCGTTGAATCAACGGAAACAGCCGTGAAGAAAGGATAAGCCCATGAAGGACTTTTTATATTTCGTCGTGGATCTGGTGGCCAAGGCCCATGATTTTCTGCTGCATATCAATGATAGCTTTGAGCTGTATTTAAGTGACAAGCAGCTTCATTTTCTGGTGATGGGCATTGCGGGATTTCTGCTTTTTCTTGTGGTGCGCTGGCTGTTTGCAAAGCTGCGTCCCAACGCCGTCGCCTGGGTGTATACCCTGACCGTGATGGGCACGCTGGCCTTTGCTATTGAGATTGGCCAGGCTGTGACCCATACGGGCAACATGGAGCTGTCGGACATCGCCATGGGCATGTGGGGCGTGCTGGCGTTCGGGGTCGCCTATACGCTGCTGCACTACATCGCAAAGGCGATCCGGAAAGGGAAGAAGCCTAGAGAAAACGGTCAAGGGACTTAAATAGGCTGGCATATTCTCCCGTCACGGGATCGCGCCGGGAGTAGTCTGCCCATAGCAGGTTTTCACCATGGCAATACAGGATGCAGGCCCCCAGCTTCGCCCCCGGGGGGTATTCCCGGCGCAGCGCTGCCAGGGCCTTTTTCAGCCGCGGATCGGGCACTTCCAGGCAGCCAGGCAGACGGCCTGTATTGTCGCTGACCAAAAAGTCCCGGGCCATCGTATCCCGCAGGGTATCCCGGCGCATATTGGGCAGGCTGGCAAAGAAGGAGAAAGCCAGTTCAGCCAGCCGTTCCTGTGAAAGTATTCCCGGCTGGTCCGCAATCAGGTCGCCAAGACGGCAGAATAGCTCAAAGGGTTTAAGGCTGCTGACATTTTCTGCCAGTCCCAAGGTGAAGCGGAACCTGCTGCTGTTATAAAGCCGCTCCACTGCCTGTTCGCACCGCTTCAGACGGCAGATATCATGATAAGAGAGCCACTTGTTTTCCAGTATTTCATAAGGCGGCTCGGGATTATACAGGATTCCGTATTCCTCTCGCTGCTCCCAAAGCCGGCTGCCGGGAAGAAGCTTCAAAAAACCCAACTGCAGCATATTTGCCTTCAGATGGAAAGCCCGGTCAAAGGATCTTCCAAAGGTTTGAAAATCTTCAAAGGGTAACCCTGCGATAAGGTCTGCATGCAAATGGATGTTCCGACCTAGAAAAAGCATGCCCATGTTCCATATCAGCTTTTTTACATCGGTCTTTCTTTGGCAGGCCTCCAAGGTTTTCGCATGAAAGCTCTGCAATCCCGCTTCCATTTGGAAAAGCCCTGGTGGCGCCTTGTGCAAAAGTGCCAGCATCTTTTCGTCAAAAAGGTCCGCTGCCACTTCAAAATGGAAGCATACATCCGTAAAGACGCCTTCCTGATGCTTTTTGATCAAAAAACGGAACAACGCCATCGCCCGCTCCCGGTGGCAATTGAAGGTGCGATCCACCAGCTTTACCGTTTTAGCACCGGAGGTTGCGGCTTTCAGCAGATTTTTCTTGGCCTGGGTGAGGGAAAGGAAAGATACGCCCTCTTCCCGCCCCGACAGGCAGAAGGAGCAGTGGAAGGGGCAGCCCCGGGAGGTCTCCACATAGGCGATGCGGCCGTTAAGATGGCGGATGCACTCCTTTGTATAAGGAGATGGCGGCGGCAGCGGCAAAGGGGCGGGCAGATTCGTTTTCAGGCCTTCCGGCAGCCGGAAGGTAAGGCCGGGAATATCGCGGATGTCCCCGCTCGCGGCAAGGCGCTTGCACAGCTCCGCAAAGGCGTACTCCCCCGGCCCGGAGATTACATAATCCGCCTGGGGAATTTCCTGCAAAATGCTTTCCGGGCGGCTTCCCGCCTCCGGTCCGCCCAGGACGATGATGGTTTGGGGGGATAGAATCTTCAGGCAGGCGATAAGGGAGCGCACCATGCGTATGTTCCATATGTAGCAGGAAAAGCCTGCGAGCCGTGGCTTTGTGGCCATCAAGGATTCCAGCGCTTGGGCGAAAGGTTGGTTGATGTTCAATTCCAGCACCTGGCATGGTGCTTTGACGCCATATTGGCGCAAGCCCGCCTTCAGGCACCAGGGGGCCAGGTTTTGGTGGATATATTTGCTGGCGATGCCAATCAATGTGAGACGCATATCTACCTCCATCCGGCTCAATCGGCTTTCACACCCTAAATTGTACCATGGCCCGGCAAATAATTGCAATTGCATGGCTTGGGCGTGTACGGTATAATATGTAAATAGACGTATATTCATTTTTAAGGAGGGACAGGCAATGCGTGATGTATCGGCCTCAAATACCGTATCGCTTGCATGGAGGAAGACGTGCAAACGTTTAAAGGGCAGTTATTTGAATTGGATGGCGGGCATGCTGGTTTTGATCCTGATCAGGCTTGCCGCTTTATCTCCCCTGTTGGCGCTGGTTCTATGTGAGAAGGGCAGCCCGCTGCGCTATCTTTCTATGCTGACGCCCATCCTGTATGTATTTGTAGTCTTCCCGCTGCGCTATTCCATGGGAGAAGCCATGCATGATGCGCTGAAGGGCAGAACCTTTTTATCGGCGCGGCTTGTTGATTTGAAGGGGTATGGCAGGAAGCTTGGCGCTATGCTTTCACAGGCACTGCATTTGCTGCCTTGGGCGCTGCCGCTTTGTTTGGGGCTGGGTGCAGGCGTGTACCTGATGTATGGCGTGGAAGACGGCACCAAGGTTTTTCGCATGGTCATCAATCTGGGCAGGTCATTGGGGGAAGGCTACGGCTTGATGGAGGGCGCCTATATCATAGCGGCTTTCATGGTGCTTTTGCTGCTGGTGCTTTTGTACGGCATGATGCGCAATGGCATGATCCGCTTTTTGTTCAAGAAATCAGGCGGCAGGTATGAACCGGCGCGAAAAGAGATGCTCTCCCGCCTAAGGGGGCGCCGTGGCGGCCAGTTTTTCGTGGCGGTCATTCAAACGCTGCTGCTGATGCCTGTTCTTGTGCCGGGTGTATATATGGGATACCGCCTGCTTCGGGATTTTTTGAATAAGATGAAATTAGACCTTTCACAGCTTGCCGAGCCTCAAATGCTCTGGGGGCTGGCGGCGGTGTTTATCCTGGTGTATTGGCCGCTGCTGCCGCTGCGCAAGGTATTGCAAGCGTACTATATCCGGCGGCCGGAGGATGAAAATTAACATGGAACGGCTGGACAAGCTCCTGTCCCGGCAGGGGCTGGGGTCAAGGAGCGACGTCAAGGAACTCATTCGCCGTGGCCGCGTTCTGGTCAACGGCCGGCCCTGCCTTGATCCGGGGCTGAAAACCGACCCGGAAAAGGACGTGGTGGAGGTGGATGGGCAGAATGTATCCCTGGCCACCCTCCGGTACGGCATGCTCAATAAGCCTCCCGGAATACTCACCGCGGCCAATGACCGCAAGGCGAAAACAGTTATGGACCTGCTGCCGCAAAATTTCCGGGCCATGGGTTTGATGCCTGTGGGCAGGCTGGACAAGGATTCCCGGGGCCTTTTGCTCTTCACCACCGATGGGCCGCTGGCCCACTTTCTTTTGTCGCCCAGGCATCATGTGGCCAAGGAATATCTGGTGCGGGTGAACGGGCCGCTGGGTCAGGCGGATGTGCTTGCTTTTGAAAATGGATTGACACTTTCTAATTTTACGGCCCAGCCCGCCAAGCTGGATATACTGGAAACAAGTCTTCAGGAATCCAGGGCGATAGTCACGCTGAAGGAAGGCAAGTTCCATCAGGTCAAGCGCATGTTTCTAAGCAGGGGGCTTACTGTAACGGATCTGAAGAGGATTTCCTTTGGCAGCCTGCGCTTGGATGAAAGCTTGCCGGAAGGCGGATTCAGGGAACTTACGGACCTTGAGACCGCCGCCCTTCGCCGCGACGCGTACGGGGAGGATTATCATCATGCCTGACCACTATTTTTCCAAGGCACCAGAAAGCACCCACCGGCCGGGGGAATGTCAAACGGTCTATGAGGGCCACACCTTGACTTTTGAAACGGACGCCGGTGTCTTTTCCCGGGACGGGATCGACAAGGGCACGGCGCTTTTGCTTCACGCACTGCCGCCTCTTTCGGGGGATGTGCTGGACATGGGCTGCGGCTGGGGGGCGGTGGGGATATCCGTTTCCAAGGCGTATCCTGCCATCCGGGTAACGATGGTGGATATCAACAGCCGGGCGGTGGAATTGAGCAGGAAAAACGCGCAGCGCAATACCGTTTCGGTGAAAGTGCTTGAAAGCGACGGCTTCGCGGCACTTGGGGAAGAGAAATTTTCTTGCATCCTGACCAATCCTCCCATCCGGGCCGGCAAGCAGGTGATATATGACCTGTTTGCGAAAAGCGCCGGCCACCTTCTTCCCGGCGGATCTCTCTATCTGGTCATCCGCAAACAGCAGGGCGCGCCCTCTGCTCTTGCTTATTTGAACACCATTTTTTTGAAAGCGCAGGTGGTGGAGCGGGGCGGCGGGTTCTGGGTGATCAAGGCGGATACTTAATAAACAAAGGAGGCCTTTCATTGGAGTTCTCGTTCGATTATTTTGACCGGGGCATCGATAGGATCGGCACCCGAAGCGAAAAATGGGATATCACCTTGGAGGAAGGTGCTACGGAAAACCTTTTGCCCATGTGGGTGGCAGATATGGATTTTGAAAGTCCTCCCGGCGTGCAGCAGGCGATACTCAATCGGGCCGCCCATGGCACCTACGGCTATACGGAGGTAGCGGAGGATGACGGCCGGGCGGTGCTTGATTTTTGGCGCCGCCGGCACTTTGTATCCCTTGATAAGGATCAGTTGCTGATGCTTCCCTGCGTGGTGACGGGCCTCAAGGCCTGCATCCAGGCCTTTACCCAGCCGGGAGACGGCGTGATCATCCAGCCGCCGGTGTACGGACCCTTCTTTTCGTCTATTGCCCAAAACGGCCGCACTGTGGTGGAAAACCCTCTGGTTCAGGATGAAGACGGCCGTTGGCACATGAACTTGGGCCAGTTGGAGGAACAACTGAAGGCGGGAGCGAAAATGATGCTCCTGTGCAGCCCCCACAACCCGGTTTCCAAGGTATGGACCAAAGAGGAGCTGCAGGAGCTGTTTGCTGTTTTGCATAAGTATCACACACCCCTTGTGTGCGATGAAATACACGCCGATTTTGCGTTTTCCCCCCACGCCTTCGTGCCCGCTTTGTCCTTGACCTGCGATAATCCAAATGCCAAGGTGGTGACGCTGGCGGCGGCCAGCAAGACGTTCAACCTGGCGGGATTGCAGCAGGCGGTGCTGTTCACAAGGCATAGCCAGATGCGGGAGAAAATTGAAAAGACGCTGTTTTCCTGCGGCGTTAAAAGCGGCAACATATTCGCCCTGGAGGCCACCCGGGCCGCCTATGAAACCGGGGATGCATGGCTGGACGGGCTGATCGCCTATCTGGACGCCGGCAGGCAGCTTCTTTCCGATTTGCTTGCTAAACATCTTCCCAAAGTGAAGATGTCTCCGGTAGAGGGTACATATCTGGCCTGGCTGGACCTGCGGGAGTATGGCCATAGCAATAAGGAAATCATGCAGCGTACCCAGCGCTTGGGGCTTATGCTGACGGACGGCACGTTTTTTGGCAAGCATGCCGGGGAAGGCTTCATGCGCCTGAATTTTGGCTGTCCCCACAGGAACATTGCGGAAGCAGTCACCCGTTTGAAGCGGGCATTGGAAGGAGAATAAACATGGATTACACGAAATTGGATCAGATCGTTGAATCGCTTCGGGAGCCCCTTATTCAAACGCTGCAAAAGTGGGTGCGTATCCCCAGTGTGAAGGGGGAGCCGGTTCAAAACGCTCCCTTTGGGCAGGCCGTCCGGCAGATGCTGGACCTGGCGCTTTCGGACTGCAAGGATCTGGGCTTTGTGGTGCGGGATATCGACGGCTATGCCGGGGACGCGCAGATGGGCCAGGGGGAAGATGTGCTGGGCATCCTGGCGCATTTGGACGTCGTGCCTGCCGGAGATGGCTGGAAGACGGATCCCTTTGGCGCCGACCTGATCGGCGGGCGTATTTATGGCCGCGGCGTAAATGACGACAAGGGTCCGGCGGTGGCCGCGCTGTACGCCATGAAGGCCATACAGATGGCCGGTATACCGCTTAAGAAGCGTGTGCGGCTTATTCTGGGCTGCGACGAGGAATCCGGCATGGAGGATATGAAGTATTATCAGGCGCACGCCGATATGCCAAGCGCCGGCTTCAGCCCCGACGCCTGCTTCCCCGTGATCAATACGGAAAAGGGCCTGTACCACTTGAAGCTTCAAGGTCCCGCCGTAAAAGACGGTCTGAAGGTTGTGCGCATCGAGGCCGGGCAGCGGCCCAACGTGATCCCGGGCCTTGCCGAGGCGTATGTATTAGGGGATACGGACACGGTACGCAAGGTGGAGGAATTTGGGAAAACGGCCGGGTACCCGGTTACGGCGGAGCGTTTGCCGGATGGCCTGGTGAAGATCGCCGCCCAGGGCGTGGCCGGCCATGCCGCCATGCCGGAGATGGCGAAAAACGCCATCGGCAGGCTTCTTAAGGCGCTGGAATATCTGGGCGCACGTGGGCCGCTTCTCCGCCTTGCCCAGGTGATCGGCCTGGAGTACGACGGAACGTCTTTGAACATTGCCGTCAGCGACAAGCTTTCCGGCGCGCTGACGCTGAACCTGGGCATCCTGAAGGCAGACGAGCAAAAAGTGGAGGCTACCATTGACATCCGCTATCCCGTGATGGCGAGTCCCGAGGCGATTTTAAAGGCTATTTCCGCTGCCGTTTATCCTGCCGGGATTACCGTTTCCGAGTCCGCCTTCAAGCAGCCCCACCATGTACCGGAAAGCAGTGTTCTGGTGCAGTCGCTGCTGGATGCATACCATGAAGTCACCGGACGGCCCAAACAGGCGATCGCCATCGGCGGCGGCACGTATGCCCGCTGCCTGAAAGAGGGCGTCGCCTTTGGCTCCCTCTTTCCGGAGGACGAGGAGCTGGCCCACCAGGCAGGGGAATATATGACGGTGGATGGCCTGATGGCCAATGTGAAAATCTTTACCCGCGCGATCGTAAAGTTGGCCGCAGAATAAGAAATGGCGGGGGAGCCTATAGCCATGGGCTCCCCCTAATAATATCCGTTTAATGGATCCCATGGAAAGTATCTGCAAAAAGGGGGCTGCGTATGATATCACTTCGGTCTCTGTCGGTGGAAGGAGAGCTTGGCGCATACCCCTTCCACTGTCCCCAGGTAATGTCCCTTAAAAAAAGGGAGTTCACATCTCCCGTCACATTGGTGGTGGGGGAGAACGGCACAGGAAAGTCAACGTTGATGGAAGCCTTGGCCCGCAAGCTTTCCCTGCCGTCTATCGGTTGGGAGGATGCGTCAAGGGATACGACGCTTATGGGGCTCGATCCGCTGTGTGACGCGATTCGGCTTGCCTTTGGCGTAAAGATAAGAAAGGGCTTCTTTCTTCGGGCGGAGGATTTTTTCAATTTCGTCAAGCGCATCGCCCTCATGCAGGAGGATATGAGCCTGGAGCTCGACCGGGTGGAGGAGGAAAATGCCCACCGCAGCGCTTTTGCCAAGGGCCAGGCGAGAATGGCTTACGCGTCATCCCTGTCGGCGCTGAACAGCCGCTACGGCAGTGAGCCGGACAGCAGGTCCCATGGGGAAAGCTTTCTGGCGCTATTCAAGCAGCGGATCAGACCCGGCGGCATCTATTTGCTGGACGAGCCGGAAGCCCCCCTGTCACCCATGCGCCAGCTGGCTTTGGTCTCCCTCTTAATGGAACGGGAGGCGGACAGCCAGTTCATTATTGCCACCCATTCCCCCATCCTGATGGCGTATCCAGGCGCGGACATCTGGTGCTTCGATCAGGCGCCGGTGACCTCCGTACAGTATGAAGATCTAAGCCATGTGCAATTAATGAAGGATTTTCTGGCCCATCCCCGGCAGTACATGGAAAGGCTCCGCCGGGAAAAAGAAGAAGATGGTTCGGCCGCACAATAAAAATGCGTTGCGTCTTTTTTGATTGTTCATTATAATAAAAAAGTGGCGGCATAAAATTTTTGCGATTACCTGTATTTTATCGAGAACTCCTCCTGGGGAGTAACGAGGGGCCGAAGCCCCTCGTTTGAAATCGTGTCGCCCGGCTTTGCCGGGTGCGCGGGTCGCTTGCGTAGCAAGCTTTCCTTACACCTTTTGCCGGCCGCGAACGAAGTGAGCAGGCAAAAGGTGCGAACTCGAGAAAATGGCGCAGCCATTTTCTCGAAAGGTACAGCATGAATTCAGCGGGATACATCGTTGCATAAGGGAAGATGTCCCGCTTCTTAAAAGGAGCTAGCCTATTATCTATGATGCAAAGACGGCAGCCGGACAACACCAGAAAAAGGCACTGGGCGATCCTGGTCATCCTGCTTTTGGCAGTTGTTTTTGCCGTTGTCATCATTGTTGCAATCCGCCGCCTGGGTCAGCCTTCGGAGACATCCGCCGTCCGCCTGCCCTGCCTGGCAGGGCAAAATGTGACGCCCTTCGGCGAGTATGTGCTGTACTATGACGGCGTATCCATCTGGTGCATCACCACCACCGGCGCGGTGCGCTGGTCCCATACCGTCGGCGCGGACGCCAGCTTTTCCGCCAGTGACAACTCTGTTGTGGCCTGGGCCGGCAGCCAGATATATATTCTGGATCAAAACGGGCACCCCACCTACATCGACAACCTGGGGCAGCAGGTGCAGTTTGCCCGCATCGGCAAAAAGTTTGCCGCCGCTATCATCGGGGAGGATACGGAGCCCAGGCTGATGATCTGCGACTTGAACGGCGCGCCGGTGGATGAGGAGGCGGACGCATTTTCCGGCCGCCTCATGCTGGATGTGGGCTTTTACGGCGAGGACGGGCAGTACGTTTGGACGATGGCGCTGGATGTGTTCGGCACGGTGGCCAATACGGTGCTCAACACCTTTGAGGTAGGCCAGATGAACACCGGGGTGATTTCCCTGGGGGAGGCCTTTACCTACAAGGTGCTGTATGATACCCAGAAGCTTCGCACGGTGAGCACAAGGCAGCTTCGCACCTTCGATTATAAGGGCAAGGAGGAGACGGGCGCGGCCATCCTGGTATACGGCTGGACGCTGATCGCCAGCGAAACGCCGGAAAAAGGCGATACCATGATGCTTCTGGCGCCCTCTTCTCAGACCAGCGGTGATTACGCCATCCGGGAGATCCGGCTTTTGAGCGGGGCAAACGACAGGCGCTATACGCTGCCGTCATCTTGCGTGGGGGCGGCCATTTTCAAAAAAACCGTGTATGCCTTCTCTTCGGAATATATCTACCGCACAGATTTGGGCGCCCAGCGGTTTTCAGCGCTGAACCGGCCGCAAGACATGGAGGTTCCTACGGACTTTCTGGGAATGACGGCCGGGGGCGTGGCCCTATTGGCTTGCGGGGATACGGTATATGCCGTCACCATGCCTTAAGGGCAGGGAAAGGCGGAAGGAGGAATCCTGATGAACGTGGTGGATTACGCCATATTGGCCATCATTGCCCTGAGCATCCTGTGGGGATTTTATCGGGGCTTTATCCAATCGGTGCTCGGCATGGGTGCAGTGATCTTGGCGCTGGTAGGTTCTTTTTTGATTTATCCGCAGGTGGCCAATATGATTCAAAACAATCAGGACCTGGCCAGATCATTGATCCACTATACGGACGCTTCCTCCCGGCTGGGAAACCTGGAATTATCCGTGGCCCAGGTGGGTACGCTGACGCAAAACGCTATCGCCACCATCATGCAGAGCATTCAGCTTCCCGCGCCGATCAATACCATTTTGCAGTATAACCTGGAACATCAGGTTTTTGCAGGGGTTGGCATCAACACAGTGGCCGAATATGTGAATCAAACCATTGTGGCCGTGTCGATCAACATCCTGTGCTTCTTTTTGTGCTTCCTGGTGTTGTATGTGGTAATGTCCATCCTCATCAATATGCTTCGGGCCGTTTTCCACTTTCCGCTGCTCAAGCAGCTGGATTGGCTGGCCGGCGGCGTGTTCGGCGCGCTGCGGGGCGTGGTGTTCTGCTATGCGGTATTCGCGCTGGTGCCTCTTTTAATGACCGTCGTACCCTTCGAGCAGTTCAGTGAGATGGTGGAGCAAAGCACATTGGCAAAGGTATTCAACAATGGCGATCTGATCATGTCCATCATCAACAGAAGATTCTGAAGCATAAATAAGACCGCCCTGCCAGCGTTTTGCGCTGGCAGGGCGGTTTCAATTTGAATCAGTATTGCTGCTTTTTGAGAAAGAAGCGGAAGGAAGCGTACAGGATCAGCAGGTTGTATATTGTGCCGGCGGCCACATACAGGCCATAGCTTAAATTGACCGGGGAATCCAAAGGGGACAGTACCTGCAGTAGCCCCTTGGCCGCCCAGAAATTGGGGAATATCCCCAGCGCGTATTGCAACGACCCCGAGAAGGCGGGAAACAAAAGGAGAACAGGCACCATTGCCACGATTCCGGCGCCCTTGATCCAGGCAAAGCCCTCCACCTTGTTTTTGGCGAAGGCGGCTTGGGTCAGTGACAGTGCGGGGGCAAACAAGGATGAGGACAGGGAAAAGGTGATCACCTGCCAAAATCCAATCTTGTCAAACAGTCTGGCGCCGCCGATTTGATATACGTCGCCCGCCAGCCATTTGGTACCCAGCAGTACGATAAGGCAGGAAAGCACCGTGAGCAGGTAGATATAGGTGAGCTTGAACTTCAAATAGCCGGAAAGCCCAATGGGCGTGGCGGCAATGGTGTGAAGCGTGTGCTCATCCTTGTGGTCCAGAAGAAGGAAGGTGGACATGGCCCCTACAAGGAAGCCGCCCATGGTGAGAAAGATGATGATGGCCATCGGCAGCGCCGTTTGAAGGGCTATCCCCTGTATCAAACCGGCTGAACGCAGCACCCTCGGAAACACGAAGGCCGACAGGCCCAGCAAAAGCAGCGGGAAGATACACAAGAACAGGTTGATGGGATCCCGCAGGATAGTCTTCGATTCATACTTGAGTAAAAAGAGATATTTGCGCATGGTTTCACCCCCTTACCGCATGGCGCCTGAAGCCGGGATACACGTACTTAAGCAGCAGAATGGCGGTCAATACCGCCGGGTATCCGAAGGATACCAGCAGCTTTAACAAATCCCCGGTCCCGGTAAAGGCGGCGCTAAGCTGCTTCTGGGCGGCATGGGAGGGCGAGATCAGAAGCAGCCAATCGAAGCTCGCCGGAATGACATTCAATAGAAGAAGGATGCTTGGCACGGCAAACAAAACGATGTACAGGGAAAAGATGCCAAGCATTGAGGAGAAGTCGCGGCTCATCAGGGAAAGGGAATAGCCCAGCACCGCGTGGGCCGCGCCGGATACAACAACCGACAAAAGCAGTAAACCATAGTTCAGCGTGACACCGTGGATGAAATACAGCGCCACGCAGGTGACCACCGCCGACTCAAGGCTCAGCGCAAGAGACGCCAGAACCTTGGATGCCACGATCTGCCCAACGGAGACCGGCATCACCAGCATGGACTTAACCGTGCCCTCCTGCCGCTCCAGGTGGTGGCTTGCGCCGACAAGCAGAATGGACATGAGCACCACATCTGTAAACAAAAGCATAGGGGCGACGGACTGCGCCTCCGTCTTTGACAAAAGCAGGAAGGCGATGATCCATAACACGGAGGTAAAAAGGCTGACGGGGAGGATTTTGTAGCTCACCATCCGCCGCATCTCGCCCAGGAAAAGTGTTCGCATCGTTTTCATTGGACCTTGACTCCTGTCACGCGAATGAAGATATCCTCCATGGACGTCTCTCCGCTGTGGATCGTTTCGATCTCCCTGCTCTTTATAAGCGTCAGGAAATCTTCGTTGCTGCCGACTCCATCCATGGGAAAGACGGCGCTTTGCGTTATATTGCTTTCCTTGTATTCCACCTTCAGCTCGCGGCTGCCATACTTGAGCTTCAAATCTCTGGGGGTGGAGAGCTCCTTCAGCTCGCCTTCCACGCAGAAAGCCACCCGGTCGCAAAGCTGCTCCACATCGTTCATGAGATGGGTGGTCAAAAACACGGTGCCGCCCCGCTTTTTGAATTCCAGTATGATTTCTTTCAAAATGTGGGCGTTGCGCGGGTCCAGGCCGTTGGTCACCTCGTCCAGAAATAGTACCCGGGGGCTGTTGAGCATGGCGCGCACAAAGTTCAAACGCACCTTCATGCCCTTGGAATATTCGCCTACCCGCACATCCTTGTGCTCCCAAAGGCCCACCCGTTCCATCAGTTCCTTTACGTCGGCAGTTTTTTTGTAAAAGCCGGAGAAGAAGCGCAGGTTTTCCATGGCGGTCATTTTCGAAAAATGCACCGGCATTTCAAACCCTACGCCGATCTCCTCGTAGAAGGATTTGCCAAGACTTTTTAAGTCCTTCCCGAAATAAGCGATCTTGCCCTGATAGTTTTCCAATAGCTTGATAAGCAGCTTTTGCGTAGTGGATTTGCCTGCCCCCGAGGGGCCCAGCAAGCCAAAGATTTCGCCTTCCTCCACGGTAAAGCTCATGCTTTTGATCGCTTCCTGTTTGGCCTTGGGATAGCGGTATTTCAGTGAATCGATGGTGAAAGCGCTGGTCATGTTTTTTTCTCCTTTTGCCCCGATAGCCCCGAGCGCATCATGTCGATAACCAGTTCCAGATGGTTGTATATTTCCTCGGGATCCCGGGAATCGGTCAATTTGTGCAGATTCGAAAACAGAAGCTCCAATATCTTCTGGACAAATTCCTTGGGGTACCGGCCATCGATTTGCCCGGACTCGACGGCAGCCTCAATGAGACCGCCGAACCCCTGGCCAAAGTCATAGTGAAAATAAACCATCAATTGCTTGATCCAGTCGGGGCCTGCCTCCAAAAACCGGTTGAACAGATGGTAGAGGCGTTCATCCAGGAATATGAAGTCCATGGTTTGCCGGGAAAGGGCCTTGATAGTCTCGAAAAAATCCGAGGTGACAAGGCCCTTTTGCATTAGCGGCGTGAAGAATTCGATCTTTTTCTTGGCGATGATATCTATCACCGCAAGGTACAGGCCAAATTTGTCCCCAAAATGGTGATACAGGCTTCCCTTGCTCATTTGCGCTTTGCGCAATAGGTCGTTGAGGGAAGCTTCCTCAAAGCTCTTTTGGGAAAACTCATCCACCGCGGCTTCGTATAAAAGCGGAAAACGGTCAAGAGGATTTCCCTCTCCCAGCAGGCTGTGGTAATCGGGTTTCCTGTTCATTTAAAAAGCCTCAGTCCTCATCCGTGAACTTCTTCTTTTCCGCTTTGCGCTGCGTCCATTTCTTTAGCACGGAAATCTTAAGCGCTCCCAGTAGCACAACGCCTATACCGATAAGTACCCAAACCCACCATGCCATATGCCTTACCCCTTTCTTTTGGTCTGGACCGAGCGGTCTAAACCGTATGGTCTAATTGTAACAGCCGTTTGAATCGTTGTCAAGCAGTCTCGGTTTGCTTTTGCCATGCAAACCTAACCGAGGGATTTTTTAATTCCAGTGTCCTGCCGTTGTGCTTGCGATATGTATCTGTTATAATGAAGCCACCTATGCACAGGAGGTGAAGGAATTGCTGGAGGCACTTGAAAACGGCCTTACGCGGGAGGCTTCCCAATTAAGCCCGCTGCAGTTGGCATATATTGGCGACACCGTTTGGGACCTGATGGTGCGTACCGGCCTTCTCCATACGGGGAAGAATCTTCACAACATGCATTGTGCAGCCGTCGCCCGTGTGAATGCAAAGGCGCAGGCGCAGGCGCTTTCCCGTTTGACCGACAAACTAACCTACGAAGAAGCGGACATGGTGCGCAGGGGCCGTAACGCCCATCCTCGCCATGGCGCGCCCAAGAACCAGGACCCGGCGGCCTATAGCCAGGCTACGGGGCTGGAAACGCTGATCGGATATCTGTATCTGACCGGGCGCCACGATAGGCTGCAGGAGCTGTATCGTATAGCCCAGCCGGAAGAAGCCATTTCCTAAAGAAGCCGTTAAGGAGGAATTACATGGCCCAGTGCCATTTGAAGGTGGCGCTTTTGCGCCACACCGCCGATATGCAGGAGCTCGTGGCCCTGGGGGCGCGGCTGTGCTATTCCCGGGCGGATGTGGACACACTGAAAAAGCGCATTGAGGAGAAGGATCAAACATCATTCATTCAGCGGCTGATGGATATGGGCCACGATTCGGTGATGGAGCATGCTTCCTTCACCTTCGCGGTGGAAGGAATCAGCCGTATTTGCCTGGCGCAATTGACACGCCACCGCATTGCCAGTTTCAGTGTGCAAAGCCAGCGGTATGTATCGTATACGGGTGGTTTTTTCTACGTCGTACCGCCCAGGATTAAGGAATTGGGCGGGGAGGCCGTGGCGGAGTATACCAGGCAGATGGATCAAATGCAGGCATGGTATGACGCCTGGCAGGAAAGACTGGGAGCGGGCGAGCAAAGCAATGAGGACGCCAGGTTCGTGCTTCCTGGCGCCTGCGAGACAAGGCTGATCATGACCATGAACGTGCGGGAGCTTCATCACTTTTTCGCGCTGCGCATGTGCAACCGCGCCCAGTGGGAAATTAGGGCCATGGCCATGGAAATGCACCGCCTTTGCATGGAAGCGGCACCTTTGTTGTTTGAAAAAGCGGGACCGGGCTGCTTGCGGGGCGCCTGCCCTGAAGGGGAAAAGACCTGCGGCAAAATGGTGCAAATACGCCGTGAGCGGGAAGAGCTTTTGCAATCCATACGGAAATAGTCAAAAGCACGCGTGGTTTGAAAAACAAGGAGGACTCACCAGATGGCTTTTTACAAGGATTATACCAAGGACAAGAAGAAGGACCACGCTGCACAGGGTTCCTGGGATGATGAAGGGACCCATTACAGAAAGCCGTCAAGAGGGGCTTATGCGCAGCGAACAGATAAGCCCATGGCTTCCCGCACAGGCAGAAGGCCGGAAGGAGCGCCGCCTGCCGGTGGGAAACCCGTTTACCGTGCCCGGCCTGACGGTGCCCAGGGCGAAGGAAAGCCTTACGGCCGTCCCGCCCCAAGGAGCGACTACCGCCCTGCCGGGGGAAAACCCGTTTACCGTGCCCGCCCTGAAAGCGGGGAAGGGGAAAAGCGTGTTTACGGCCATCCGGCCCCCAGAAGCGATTTCCGCTCCAACGTGGAAAGGCCTGCATACCGGGCCCGTCCCGAAAGGGCGGAGGGGGAGAGGCGTGCATACGGCCGCCCGGCTCCCGCACGGGAGTATAAAAATGAGGAACCGGCCTACAAGCGCTATGAATACAAGCCCGCCACCCCGCCTCCCGCACCCAAACCTATGGTGGAAGAATCCATTGATCCCCATGAGAACCTGCTTTCCGGGCGCAATCCCATCAGGGAAGCCATCAAAAGCGGCAGGGATATTGAAAAGCTGCTGGTGGCCAAGGGTGATTTGAGCGGCTCCGCCAGGGAGATCGTTGCCATGGCCCGTGAGGCCCGCATCCCCGTACAGGAAGTGGACAGGGCAAGGCTGGATGAGATCACACGAAACCATCAGGGGATGCTGGCTTTTGCTTCGGCCTACCAGTATGCCGCGGTGGAAGACATGCTGGCGGAAGCAAAAGAAAAGGGCGAAGACCCCTTCCTGATCCTGCTGGATGGCATCACCGATCCCCATAACCTGGGGGCCGTCATCCGTACAGCGGAGTGCGTGGGCGCCCATGGCGTGATTGTGCCGGAACGCCGCTCCGTGGGGCTGACCCCCGCGGCGGTGAAGGCTTCCGCCGGGGCGGTGGAGCATGTGAAGGTGGCCAGGGTCGGGAACCTCACACGCACCCTCCAGGACCTGCAAAAGGCCGGGCTGTGGATCGCCGCCGCCGTAACCGATGGGGAAGATTATCTTAAATCGGATTTGAAGGGGCCGTTGGCATTGGTCATCGGCTCGGAGGGCGAAGGCATCAGCCGCCTGGTGCTTGAACACTGCGACAGGTCCGTGTCGCTGCCCATGAAAGGGGAAATCGGTTCCCTGAATGCGTCGGTGGCGGCTGGTATCCTAATGTACGCAGTCATGGCGGCAAGGAACAAAGGATAAATTGCTTTGCAAAGGACAGGGAATGGGATGACGGAGCAAAACCGCAGCATGCCCAGGGATGACGGCGATAATCTGAACGCCGGAAGGGAAGGCATTTTTGCTTCCCTTACTGATGAGGAGATCGTTTCGATGGCCCAGGAGGCCGACGGCACCGCCCTGGAGTATCTGCTGAACAAGTACAAAAATTTTGTGCGGAGTAAGGCGCGCAGCTATTTCCTCATCGGCGCGGACCATGAGGATATCGTGCAGGAAGGCATGATCGGCCTGTATAAGGCCATCCGTGACTTCAAGCATGATAAATTGAGCTCCTTCCGCGCTTTTGCGGAGCTGTGCATCACCCGTCAAATTATTACGGCCATCAAGACGGCCACCAGGCAGAAGCACATTCCGCTCAACAGCTACGTTTCCCTGAACAAACCCCTGTACGACGAGGAATCCGACCGCACGCTGCTGGATGTGATCATTGAGGGCCGGGCTACCAATCCGGAGGAACTGCTCATCAGCCAGGAAGATCTGATGAGCATCAGGGACAAGATCGACGAGGTGCTCTCGGGCCTTGAGCAGGAGGTGCTGGCCGCCTACCTGGACGGGGAGAGCTACCAGGAAATCGCCGAGAACCTGGGCCGCCATGTGAAATCCATCGACAACGCCCTCCAAAGGGTCAAGCGCAAGCTGGAGAAATTCCTTGAGGAAAATCACTGAATCTCTGTTGACAAAAATGCTGGGAATCGTTAGAATAAACTTTGACTGGCACGAGATGTGCGGACATGCGGGTGTAGCTCAATGGTAGAGTTCTAGCTTCCCAAGCTAGCTACGTGGGTTCGATTCCCATCACCCGCTCCAACCGCA
>JAEZQK010000030.1 GCA_023413135.1 Bacillota bacterium | reverse complement strand
CACCCAGGATGAGGTCTATTTCCGGCATATCGTTCATTAGCTCTTGGGAATACCGCTGGGCTAGGCAGCCGGTAACCACCAGCAGCCGGCAGGCACCTGTCTTCTTGTGACCGGCCATTTCCAGAATGGTTTCGATGGATTCCGTTTTTGCCGATTCGATAAAGCCGCAGGTGTTGACGATCAATATTTCAGCGCTCTTTGCGTCGGGAATAATTTGATATCCGCTTTGACGGAGGATACCCAGCATCTGCTCTGTATCCACCCTGTTTTTCGTGCAGCCAAGGGAAACCACGCCGACGGTTGCGGGCATTGACATAACTCCTTCATGGGTACAAATGGGGAATATCCTTTTGCATACCTCAGATATTGTACCATAACCCATGTGGAAAGTAAAAGAAAAATGGCCGCTTTCCCAAAGGCACACTTTGGTAATAACTGCTTTTGGGTACTGCTTATATGGAGCTTTTCCAGGTTTCATGAGAGGAAAAAAAGGCACTCCTCCCTGAAATCATAAGAACTGGGCAGAATACCGTTTGCATAGAGCATTGAATAGCCTTATTTGGAAATGCGCGCTTAGCGCAGCAGCCTCAGTGCCGGGAAAACGAAGCTCTGTTTTCCCGGCACTGTACTTTCTATTTATTTCGAATACTCCAAGACCTGCAAAAATCCGATTTTTGCTTGCAGATTTCCCCAAGCTGGGGTAAAATAAAATGTACTGCGCCCCCCCGGGGCCGCGAAACACGCAGAAGTTTGAAAGGATGGACGCGATGCGCGTATATCATCCGTTAGGTATATATCAAGGGCTGCCGCCGGAGAACGTGTTCTTCGTGATGGATGACATGGATATTCAGCAGGGCACAGGCTATGTGATGCCTTTTTATCAGCCTGACATGTTCCCGCAACGGCCTGTGCACCTATACATGCAGCTGGAAGCGCCGCCATCCTGCCAATACATGCTTTTCGGCGCGCTCCTGGCCCGGATCAGCCAAATCCGGGCACAGAATCCCTACATGCCCACAAGGCTGTATACGCAGTTGGCGGTGGAAGACACAAGGGGCATGGAGTTTTTTCTTGGCAACGGGTTTTTGCTGGATGACGCGGAGGACCTGGTGCGATTTTCCATTCCCGAAAGTGGCGACACGATCCCCATGGGCTGCACCGTGGCCAACATACCGCTGCGCAATGAGTTTGAGCAGCAGGGCTTGCTGAACCGTCTCAATCAAAGCCGCATTGCCCCGCTGGATCTGAACGCCTTGGGCCAGTGCATGCAGCGGCCCCACTTTCTGGCGCTGGGCATATACCGCAATGACGAACCCATGGGCGAGGTGCTCCTGTCCGGAACAGGGGACAGGGTGGCACTGGCCGCTTTACATGTCCGTTCCACCTACAGGCGCGCAGGTCTGGGCAAAGCCCTTTTAACCCGGGCGCTGCATATGATGCGGGATGAAGGCGTCACCCAGGCGGAGGCGCTGGTACTGCGCCGCAGCGCCGCCCAATGCGCTATGGCCCGCAGCTTTGGGGCGCGCTTTATACGCACGACCTGCTTTTATCCGGGCGTCGATATCGGCTGAGACTTTTGCAAGTGGTGAAACCTGATGTTCAAGACGAAATGGAGTTGTCCGCATACGCTTGCTGGACGGTTCTTTTTTCATTGATTTTCTTTGCACCGTAGGCTATGCCCGGCAGGCGTCCTTTTGGAAAGACCTGGGCGCCCTGCGGCGCATGGGCCCTGTAATCTTTGGGCGTCATTCCGCAATAGGATTGAAACGCCCTATAAAAAGTACGCTCGCTTTCAAACCCGCAGCTTTCAAGGATACGGGGGATGGTGACGGCGGGGTCTGAAAGCATGGCGCAGGCCATGGAAACCCTGATAGCGTTGATGTAGGTGCGAAGGCTGCACCCGATACGCTGGGATAAAAGCTTGGAGATGTAATATTTGTTCATGAACAGTTCCTTTGACAGGCGGTCAAGGGAAATCGGCTCTGTGATGTGGGTATCAATATACCGCATCAGGTTTCTAAGGGCATCATGGCCGATGGCATGGTTGCTCTTTCCCAGGGGCAGCGTTTCCAGCAGCCTGCCCAGTACGATTCCCAGGTAAAAATGGCGCAAAGGCGTGCTCATAGCCGGCGGGCTGGTCAGGCAATCCAGGCAGCGCAGAACATCGGGATGCACGCAAGAAGGCGGGATAAAGGGATCGAGGCAATCGTTTTTCGAGAATATAGGCGCGTACTCGTTGATCACGGATACGTCAATGATGCCGATATAATAGCTGTTTTCCGGATAGGCGGCATAGCTGTGCACATAGTTGGGCCAAATAAATGCCACTTCGCCGGCACCGAGCACTTTCTCCTGATCCTCAATGACGACCTTTGTCTGCCCGCTCAAGTTGTAGAAGAATTCAAGGTTTTTATGGAAATGCGGGTAAAAGGTCAAGTTTTGTCCATAGTGGACGTTCAGAGCCTGCTCATTGATCTCGTAGAAAAAGCCGCTGCTCAATTGTCATATACCCCTTTCCACGTTACCGTACTTTTCCCTTATGATATCAGATGAGCCGGATGTATACAATGGATCATAGGAAGCATACGGCACGGGTGAGGCCAAATTTTGGCAATCTCTTTATCATTTTTGGCTTATTTTTAACCATACATATATGCTATGATGCGTATAGCAGGCATAAGGATGTCAGCGGAATCACGCAGTATAACGGGAGGAAGAATAAATGAAGATCGCATATACCGGCTGGACCTGGCTTATTCACCACAAGGACAACTATCAGTATGAATTTGAGCAATCCCTGAAAGAAGCAGCCCATCTAGGCTACCAGGCAGTGGAAAATTTTGCGTTTATCACGAAGTATTTTGACAACGACGCGGCGGCGGTGAAGGCGCTGCTGGACAAATACGGCCTGGAGATGGCCAACCTGTACCTGCATTACTCCGATGACCCGGAAAAGGATTATGAAAACGCGGTGGCTTACGCTGATTTCATGAAAAAGATCGGCGCGACTTATATGAACCTGCAGGGCGTTATGTGGCGGGAAGCGCCCAATGTCCGGCCCACCGATCCCGAGGCCATCCGCAGGTATGCGGAGCTTTCCAACCGCATCGGCGCGCTGTGCCATGGGCAGGGGCTTGTGGCCTGCTTCCATCCCCATGCCAATACAGCGGTGTTCAGCCAGGAGCAGATCGATCTTTTCCTTTCGCTGACCGATCCCAAGCTGGTAGGGCTGTGCCTGGACACGGCACACACCACCCTTGCGGGCATGGACGCGGTAGAGGCCGTGAAGCATTTTGGTAAGCGCATCAGCTACATGCATCTAAAAGATGTCGATCCGGATGCAAGCATATCCCCCGAATGGCCCATGGCGCGTTTCCTGCCGCTGGGCATGGGCACGGTGGATTTCAAGGGCGTGGTGAAGGAATTGAAAAACGGCGGCTTTGACGGCGTGCTTTGCGTGGAGCTGGACAATCCCCCCGTATGCAATTATCACGCGGCCATGGTTTCCAGGCAGTATCTGCACAACGTATTGGGATTTTAGGAGGCAACAATATGGCTGTCAAAGTGGCAATGATCGGCGTAGGCGCCATCAGCGGGATTTATCTTAAAAACATTACCGAAACCTTTCATGAGCTGGAGCTTTACGGCGTTTGCGACCTGGTTCGTGAGCGGGCGGAAAAAGCCCAGGCCGAATATCATGTGCCCAAGCTGTACGAGACGATGCACGACGCCTTTGCCGATGAGGAAGTTCAAATTGTACTGAACCTCACCCGGCCCAACGAGCACTTCGAAGTGACCAAGGCGGCACTGCTTAACGGGAAGCATGTGTACAGCGAAAAGCCCCTGGGCGCGGACTTTGAAGAGGGGCAAATGCTTGTAAAGCTGGCCCAGGAAAAGGGACTTATGCTGGGCGGTGCGCCGGATACGTTCCTTGGCGCGGGGCTGCAAACCTGCCGCAGGCTCATCGACGACGGCGTCATCGGCGATGTGGTGGGCGCGGCGGCGTTCATGATCTGCCGTGGGCACGAGAGCTGGCACCCCGACCCGGAGTTTTACTACAAGCGGGGCGGCGGGCCTATGATGGATATGGGGCCATACTACGTAACGGCGCTTGTGAACCTTGTGGGCGGCGTAAAGGCCGTGACCGGGGTCACAAAGGCTGCCTTCCCCCAAAGGCTTGTGACAAGCGCGCCCAAGCGCGGCCAGATCGTGGATGTGGATGTGCCTACCTATGTGACCGGCATGATGGAGTTTGATAATGGCGCCGTGGGCACCATCTTCAC
This sequence comes from Bacillota bacterium, assembly GCA_023413135.1. Taxonomy (GTDB): domain Bacteria; phylum Bacillota; class Clostridia; order Christensenellales; family Aristaeellaceae; genus JAEWAH01. Next base: position 75,139 of record JAEZQK010000030.1, on the reverse strand, counting down.
CACCTTTGACGTATATTATCCCAGCCAGGCGCGGCTGGAGATCTATGGCACCCGCGGTACGCTGTTCGCGCCTGATCCCAACTACTTCGGCGGACCCATTTCCCTATATACGCCGGAAGAGCGTGCGGTGAAGGAAGTGCCTCTCCTGTACGACTACAAGGAGAACAGCCGCGCATTGGGCTTGGCGGATATGGCCGACGCCCTACTTAACAACCGCCCCTTCCGGGCCGACTATCATCAAACGCTGCATGTGCTGGAGATTTTGACTGCATTCGAAAAAAGCAGCGACAAGCATGGCCGCGTGGAGCTTTCGACGAAATTCCAGCGCCGTGCCCCCATGGGCCGCGGTGGCATGCCGGGAATTGTAGTGTAATACTGCTTCCAAACATTATAGCGTCGTTGCCGTGGATCTTTTCGCGCTACTTAAGCGTCGTCTTGTACCCGGCTTGCTCAATCGGCGCGCTGCTGCGCTGCCGCTTGCATCGCTTGTATCGCAAGCTTCCTCCGCCCGGCTTATTGCCGCCACTGGCGGCAGCCGGGCTACGGAACCCAACGTAGCGCTGCTACGCCTCGCTTTGTCTCCTTGTATTGCGCAAAAATCCCTCACGGCCATCGACGCAATAATGTTCTCCATTAGTATGAAATCTGTTTTGCCGCCAAATCAAGGGGCTGCCGCACTGTTAAGGGAGGCAGCCTTTTGTTTGTATGGCGTACAGGAATGGCGAAAAAGCTTGACTTTTGGCGGAAAAAAGGATAATATTGCGAACGTTCAAGAATGATTATCAAAAATTATTCGTGTTTTTCCAAATTGAGGATAAGGCGGCGTGCATGAAAAAGAGGAGCGCTTACTTTTTGCTTGTTCCCGGGACCGTATTTATTATCGTGTGCTGCGTGTTTTCCGTGCTTAGGATCGTGTTTTCCACCTTTTATGAAGGCGATGCATTTTCCTTGTCCGGGTATCTCACCTTGTTTTCCAATGCTTTTTTTCAGGATACCTTTATGCGGACATTGCGGTTGGCTTTGCTCAACACGGGGATTTGTATCGCCGTGGGCCTGCCGGTGTCCTATTATATTTCCCGCCTGACCCCGGGCAAAAAAGGCCTGTGCATCTCCCTGGCCACATTTCCGCTGCTCACCAGCGCGGTGGTGCGCTCCTTTTGCTGGATGATCCTTTTGGGCAAGCGCGGCACCATCAACAACCTGCTGATCGCCCTGACCATCATTGATAAGCCCCTATCCATCCTGTACACGGAAGTATCCATGATGATCGGGTATACGCAGCTTTTCCTGCCGCTGATGCTTTTATCGCTGGTGGGCATCATGGAGCATATTGACGACGACCTGATCCTGGCGGCGCGGTCCATGGGCGCACCGTCCGTGCTTGCTTTCCTCAAGGTAGTTTTGCCGCTTAGCGTATCCGGGCTGATCACCGGCGGCCTGCTGGTGTTTACCGGCACGGTTACGGCCTACACCACCCCGCAGCTCCTGGGGGGCAACAAGACAAAGGTGCTTTCCACACTGCTGTATCAATATACTTCCACCCTGGGCGACTGGGAAAGCGCCTCCATGGTCGCGGCGGTAATGATCGTGACGACGGTGATCGTATCCTCCGTCATGAATGCCGTGGCCCGCAAAATCAACAGGCGGGGTGCATGACATGAAAAAGAGCAAGGTCCTGCTGGCATTGACGCTGCTGACATATGTATTTTTGCTGGGCCCCATGGTGGTGATGGTCGGCGCTTCGTTTACCGCATCCTCCTTTTTGCAGTTCCCGCCGGAGGGGCTTACGCTGAGCTGGTATCAAAAGGCACTGAGCCTGGACAGCTTCAAAAACGGCTTTATGGTCAGCTTCGGCGTTTCCTTGCTAGGCACCGTGCTTGCCATGTTCCTGGGCGTCCCTGCGGCGTATGCCATGAACCGGTACCAGTATCCCGGCAAGCAGGCGCTCAACGGTATTTTTATTTCGCCCACCATCATACCCGCTATCGTACTGGGCTTTGCGCTTTTGAAGTCTTTCGTGCCCAGGATAGGCGGTTCCATTTATACGGGCCTGCTCATCGGCTATGCGCTGATCGCCATCCCCTACATCATCCGCACCACCTCCTCCAGCCTTGCCAATTTCGATTTTGCCGTGGAGGAGGCAGCGGTTTCGCTGGGCTGCCATAGGTTCAAGGCATTTTTTCTCACGGTGGTACCCAACATCCGCTCGGGGCTTTTGTCCGCCTTCATTCTGGCCTTTATCAACGCCTTCAACGACGTATCCATCGGCGTTTTCGTATCCGGTCCGGGCGTTTTGACGCTGCCCATGGCCATGCTGGGGTATGCCGAAACGCGCATGGACCCTACCATCGCCGCCATGGCCGTGCTGCTGATGATTATGACCATGGTGATCATGTTTGCCGCGGAAAAGCTGCTGGGCGTGAAACTCAAAAACAATTGACCGAGGTGTGATATGGCGTTTATTCAGCTCAAGGATATCAGCGCGGGGTATGGCAAAAACACCATCCTCAAGGATTTCAACCTGGAGATTGAGGAAGGCAAGCTCGTTTCCCTGCTTGGCCCCTCCGGGTGTGGCAAAACCACCACGCTGCGCCTGATCGCGGGCTTCATCGAGGCCAGCGGCGGACAGTTTTTGCTGGAGGGAAGGGATTATACCAAGGTGCCCGTGCACAAGCGCAACTTCGGCTATGTGTTTCAAAGCTATGCGCTGTTTCCCCACCTGAACATTTTCGACAACGTTGCCTTTGGGCTGAAATTGCGCAAGGTAAACCGGGGCGATATCCAGAAGCGTGTAAGCCAGGCGCTGGCTTCCGTAGCGCTTACGGGGTATGAAAACCGCCTGATCGGGGAGCTTTCGGGCGGCCAGCGCCAGCGCGTCGCCCTTGCCAGGGCTTTGGTGATCAACCCGCGCATTTTGCTGCTGGACGAGCCGCTCTCCAACCTGGATGCAAAGCTCAGGGTTCAGATGCGGGTGGAGATCCTTAGGCTGCAAAAGGAATTGGGGATCACCACCGTGTATGTCACCCATGACCAGGAGGAGTGCTTTTCCATTTCCGATCAGGTGGCCATCATGAACGGCGGCGTCATCGAGCAATTAGACAGCCCATTCAACATCTACCACCATCCCGCGACGGCGTTTACCGCCAAATTTGTGGGCTTTGAAAACTTTGTGGACCTAGCCTTTGAAAACGGCGCCTACCGCAGCGCGGAAGGCATTGCATTCAAAGCGGAATCTCTTGGGATGGACCGGGTAAAGTGCGCCTGCCGCCCCGATGACCTGCAGCTTGTGCCCGAGGGGGATGAAACGGACAGCCCCTTTGTGACAGGCACGGTGGGGGTGTGCACATTCCTGGGCAAGCAATTGCAGTACGTGGTGAATACCAGGGCCGGCGACTTTTTTGTCAACACCCCGGTGGGCCGGCATTTTGAAGCGGGCGCGCATGCACGGGTCGTTTTCCCCAGGGAAAAGCTGGTGTTCTGTACGAAGTGACGCCTGCCAAGACAGGCATCCAACCCGAATTGAAAGGGGTATCCCTTTTCAAGATATATTATTGCAACGGAGGGAACAAACATGAAAAGGCTCCTGGGCATCCTGCTGGCGGCAGTTATGGTTCTCGCATCCATGAGTGCCTTGGCTGAGGAAAAACAAAAGCTGGTTATTTCGGCGTGGCCCACCAACATCGACCTGATCGACAAGAATGTTCATACACCCTTTGAAGTGGCAAACAACTGCGAAATCGTCGTGGAGGTAGGCAACAACAGCGAGCGTCTTACGAAGCTGCGCGAGAATCCCTCCGCCTATGACATCGTGTATTTCTCCGACAAGTATGTCAAGGACGCGGCGGCCGATGGCCTTCTGGAGACCTTTGACAATACACGCCTGACCCGCCTTGGCGAGCTGTATGAAGTCGCGCAGAATCCCAACCACGGCTACGGCCCCGGTTATACCTTTACGGGCTTTGGCATTGCATACGACCCCACCGTTATTGAAGTGCCGCTGACCAAGTGGGCGGACCTCTGGCGTGAGGACGTGATGAGCCAGCTGACCGTTCCGGCCATCACCGTTACCTCCGGCCCCTATTTTGTGCAGGTAGCCGGCAAGGTGGCCGGCACGGATGTGGCGGTGGATGATAACCCCGCGTTTTCCAAGATCAAGGAACTGGCCGATGGCGGCGCATACTTCTATGAAAAGTCCGGCGACATCGCCTCCAAGTTCCAGCTGGGTGAAATCGCCGTGGCGGTGGTGCAGGATTTTGAGTTCTCCACCATCCAGCAGGCTTGCCCGGATGCGGTGTATGTGATGATCCCTGAAGAAGGAACGTACCTTGGCATCAACCAGATCAACATCGTCAAAGGCAGCAAAAACGCCGACCTGGCCTATAAGTTCATCGACTGGGCATTAAGCCAGGAAGTGCAGCTTGCTCAGGCGCTGGACAAGGTGGAAGCCCCGGCCAACAAATACGTGGTGCTTACGGACGAGCAGGCTGCCGGTCTTTGCTATGGCGCGCCGGTATCCAGCTCCGAGGCCCCCAACTGGGAACTCATCCGCGAAAAGAACGCCGAGTGGGTGGACCGCTACAACAACGAAATTTATCTGGGGAACTGATGTATGAGGACGCATATCCGGAATGCACGGGTGTTCAATACGCCGCTTAGACGTTTTGTCACCTGTGACCTTGTGATCGAGGATGGGCGCTTTCTATATGCCTTTCTGGAGAAAACACCGGATGTGGCGGCGGATAGGACCATGGATGCGGAAGGGAGATTTATTCTCCCTTCCCTTATTGATATCCACCTGCACGTGGAAAGCTCCATGGTCACGCCCCGGGTTTTTTCCGATATGCTGATTCGAAACGGCGTCACCGCCTGCGTGGCCGAGCCCCATGAGATCGCCAACGTCTTTGGCGTGGAGGGCATAGAGGCCTTTTTGCGCCAGGGAAGGGAATGCGTAGCCGACCTGTTCTGCGGCGTGCCCAGCTCCGTACCCTGTTCAACCTTTGAAACCACCGGCGGCGCCATCGAACTTGATGACGCGCTCCGGCTGATAGAGGAAAACCCCGAGGTCATATGCCTGGGTGAAGTCATGAACTGCTACAGCGTGCTTCACGAGCCGGATGGCAAGATCCGCACATGGCTGGAGGCCCTGCGAAGGCGGTACCCGCGCCTTACGCTGGAAGGCCATATCAGCTACTATAACGGCAAGGACCTGTGTGAGATCGCTTACCACGGGGTGGATTCCGACCATACCTCCCAGGGGCTTGAATGCTTTGTAAACCGCCTGACGCAAGGCGTTTTTATGGAATTCCAGGACAAGACGCTGACGCCCGAAATCGTTGCGTATATTGAAGAAAATGATCTTTGGCACCATTTTTCCATCGTCACCGACGATGTGATGCCCGACAGGCTCTTTGAGCGGGGGCATTTGAACGTACTCTTCCGCAAGGCCGTTTCCCTGGGCATGAAGCCCGAGCGGGCAATCATGGCCACCACCTACAACCCGGCCACGCGCATGAAGCTGTATGACCGGGGTATGATTGCGCCTGGCAAGCGCGCGGATTTCGTGATCCTTGACGATCTTGAGCGCTTTGATATCCACTCTGTATACAAGGACGGCGCTCTTGCCTATGAGGCCGCCAATCCTGCGCCGCTAAACCGGAGCGCGCCGTTTTTTCCGCCGCACTTTTACAAAAGCCTGCGCCTTCAAGCATTGACGGAGCAGGATTTTAAGCTGCAGGCGCCATTTGGTGGGGCGGATAAAGTATTGTGCCGCATCATGGAAATGGAATATGGTTCCACCCTCACCAGGGAGTGCTTTGATACCCTGCCCGTAATTAATGGCGAGGTGGAATATGAAGCGTCGCCCTATTGCCTGATCGCGGTGTTCGACCGCTATACGGGCGAGGCAAGGCGCGCCTACGGCCTGATCGGCGGCCCGGATTTTATAAAGGAAGGCGCCGTTGCCAGCACCTACGCCCATGATCACCACAACCTGCTGGCGGCCGGGAAAACCGCCAGGGACTGCGCCGCCGCGGCCAACTGGGTCATCGCCCATCAGGGCGGAATCTGCGCGTCCAGGGATGGGACGGTGGTAGCGGGGCTTGAACTTCCGGTGGGCGGCATTGTGACGGAAGCACCCATGGAGGAGGTGGCCAAAGGCGCCCATGAAGTGACCGCGGCCATGGAGGCGCTGGGATATCATCACCCCAATCCCATTATGTCCTTTAGCTGCCTGGGCCTGAGCGTTTCCCGGGCACTGCGCCTGACGGACAGGGGCTATGTCAAATTTGCCGAGGGGAAAATCGTCCCCTTGTTTGTAGGAGAGTAATAGCATGAGCCAGCAAGAAATGCAAAAGCATATCCGCTGCCGGGAAGGCGACGTGGCCCGGTATGTGCTGATCCCCGGAGATCCGGCAAGGGCACACCGGATCGCAAAGCATTTGGACAAGGTACGCCTGGTGGCCGAGAACCGCGAATATACCGTGTATACGGGAGAAAAGGACGGGGTTTCGATCTCCGTCTGCTCCACCGGCATCGGCGGGCCTTCCACGGCCATCGCCATGGAGGAATTGGCTAGGGTGGGCGCGGACACCTTCATCCGCGTAGGCTCTGCCGGCGCCCGGCATGACACCATTGCCATTGGCGATGCGGTGATCGTCCATTCCGCGGTGCGCGCCGGCGGAACGGCGCGGGTATACCTTCCGGACATCTATCCAGCGGCAGCATCCTTTGACGTGACCTGCGCGCTGGTGCAGGCCGCCCAGACCCTTGGGATCAGGGCGCATGTGGGCACATCCTTAAGCCGCGACGCCTATTACCAGCAGGATGAGGCCTTCAATGATACGCTGCGTGGGGTAAAGGATCTGCTGGTATCGGAAATGGAATGCGACACTGTGTATGTTGTAGGGGCAAAAAGAGGATTGCGTACAGGCGCGGTGGTAGGAACGGATTCCAACCGGTATCTGCCTGTGCAGCCTACACTGGAAGAGAAGGAACGGCTGTACATGCAGGCGGAGAAATCCACCATTGCCATTGCCATACAGGCAATCCTGCTTATGGAACGGGAGAGGGGATAACTGGTAGACTTTCAACTTCTGAAGTTGCGGAATACAGGTTATGGCTTACTTTGGAAATGGAGAGTATGAAAGACCAGATGAGGCTTCCCCTTGAGGGGAAGCTGTCGACGAAGTCGACTGATGAGGTGTTTATGGTGGCAATATTTCCGTAGCAAACCACCTCATCCGGCGCTGCGCGCCACCTTCCCCTCAAGGGGAAGGCTTATGATGTGCATGGCACAATAAACCCAGGGTGCCAAGCTTAAGAGGGCGATTGATAATCGCCCCTACACCGTATAGAGAAGGTTGGCTTTTCTCCCGGCTTACGAGTGCCCCGGCAGAGACGATAATCACCTGTCAACGATCACGGCTACGCCGTCGGGGATGACGACGTAGCGGCCCCCGGGGGTCATGGCATCCGCCATGGCCAGCGCGCTTTCAAGGGAAGGCGCGTAGGTCATGTGCATTTTTTCGATTTGATCCTGAAGGGCCGGGGCGGCGATAAAGATCACCCTGGCACGGCTCAGCACCCGCATAAGTATTTGCGTCTGCCACTGGTCCGGCTCCGTTTCTTCAGCCGGCACAGCTTCGATCTGGCGCAGGATCTCCTCCGGCGGTACAGGCTGGCTGCTCTGGCGGAAGAAATGCTCCCCGCCATGGCCGTCATGACAGGCTGCGGAAACGATGATGACGCCGCCCGGACGAACACAGCCTTCCGCGGCAGTCATGCACTTTACGGCTTGATATATATTTTGGTCAAGCGGATAGCCGCCGTTGGAGGTCAGCACGATATCACCCGTTACTTTTGGTACCCGGGCGTGATCCATGACAAAAGCGCAGCCCTGCACATGGGCCTTGACGGGATCGCCCGCCCATGCGCCAATGATTTTCTTGTTTTCGTCAAGTGCCACATTCACGATGTATTTAAGCCCTGCCACCTTGGCGGCATGCACCATGTCTTCGTGGATCGGGTTGCCTGCAAGGATGCCTGTGCGTGCCTTGAGATGGGCGATAAACTTCGCGCAATGGTTATACAGCACCGTTTCCCGGGAGGCCATCCCCGGCAGCACGCTTTTTCGCCCGCCGGAAAAGCCTGCGAAAAAGTGGGGCTCGATGAACCCTTCGCCAACCAAAAGGTCTGCCCAGTCCACCAGCCGGTTCAGGCGCAGTCTGCCCCCGGAGGGCAAAAGCCCCTTGTCCACCAGTTCGTTTTCGGCGGTGCTGTCGTGCATGCGGATGCACTCGCTGTTCACGATTACATCGCCATACTTTTCCACAAGCTCCTGTTGGGTGCTGGGCCGGTGGCAGCCTGTGGTGACCAGGATGATGATTTCCGCCGCCGGGTTCCCCTTGCGGATTTCCCTTAGGATCATAGGCATGAGGATTCTGCTGGGGACAGGCCTTGTATGGTCGCTGGAGAGGATCAAAACACGGCGGGCGGACTCCGCCAGAACGCTCAGGGGAGCGCTGCCGATGGGGTTTTTAAGGGCATCCGCCACACATTGCTCCTGGGAAGCGTGGGACTTTGCCGGCCGCCTGGACGAAAGAACTGCCAGGACCCTTTCGTCTGGCAGTTCCGCTTTAAGAAATGAACGGTGATAGGGGATTAAGATGCGCATATGCATCGCCTTCCTTTTCCAGTATACCCAAAGAGCGCATCCTGATATTTTGCATACGGTAATTCCACTTCGTAAAACGATATTCCGCTTTTGGAATTATATCATTTACCTTCCCGGTTTGCAACGGCAACCTTCAGCCTGGCAGTCCAATCCTAAGCGTGCGATTGATAATCTGCCTGCAAGGTCGCATGCAACTGGCTTATCTGCCGAGGATTGTGATTGCTTGGAAAACCCATTCATCTTCGCCCCTACGGCGCCGTTTGTTTGTTGGCCTCTCTGCCGGGGATTATCCGATTCGTAACTCCTGTAGCTCAAAGTCCACTGGTAGCCCCGCCTCAGCCGGCGCCGGATAGGGAAGGAGATTAGCCCGCCCTTATGCTTCCGTTTTCTCCTCCGCGGCTGTTCCTGACGCCTGCCTGTAAGCCCTGGGCGACATGCCCGTTTCCTTTTTGAACATGCGGCTGAAATACAGGGGATTGTCATACCCTACAATCCGGGCGATGTCTGTGATGGACATCTGGGAGGAAATCATTAATTCCCTTGCGTGATAGATGCGCTGCCTTGTGATATACCTCTGGGGCGGCAGCCCCGTATGCGCCCTGAATTTGCGAATGAAGGTGGAAACGCTCATGTTCGCGCGGCGGGCATAGGCCGTCATGGACAACGATTCCTCCGGATGGCGGTGGATCCATTCCACCAGCTGCTGTATCTCCGGGCTGGCCGCGGATTGCGGGCCGGCCTTTTCTTTCATCCCCCTGGAGAGCAGGTAGATCAGCGCCTGGGCATGAGCGGCCGCCAGCTCCTGGCTGTAAAGGCCGCACAGCTGCAATTCCCTGATAATTCTGTCAAGCAGCATGACGCAATCGCTGTGAACACCGGGATGGAATACTGTAAGCGCCGGAAGCCCGGCCTTTTTTAATAGCGCAGCGGCCTGGGTCCCGGAAAAGTGCAGCCAGTATACATCCGGCTTTTCTTTCAGAACATATCCGTACCGCTGGGGCTGGCCGGGGGGGTATAAAAACGCCTCTCCCTTCCCGGCCGTCTGCTCCCCCTCGGGCAGGTAAAAGTGGGCTTTGCCGCCGGCGATGTACAATAGCTGCCAATCCTGCCTTCCCTCCCGGCGAAAGGTCTCAAATTCCTGCCTTTTGATCAATTGGTAATGGCCGCAGCTTAAGACAAAAATGGAATGCTCCTCTCCCGCATCATCAACATCATGGCCATAAAAATATCCTGCATCCATGCGCATGACGGGCATTCCCTCCCTGCTCTGCCTTTTTGTTGTATGCGCATATTGTGCATGTTTTTGCCTTTTTTGTCAATGGACGAAACAAGCCTTTGGGATACAATAATCTACAGTGAATTGATGTTCTTGGAAAGGAAGAATTGTATGCTCAAGCGGTTTTATGAGGACCCTCAGGTACTGCATGTAAATACGGCTTCACCCCGCGCCTATTACCTGCCCTGTGCAGGGGAAGAGGATGCGCGCAGGGGGGGAGATTCCTCCCGCCGCATCCTTCTAAACAGCGACTGGACGTTTGCCTATTATGAAAGCGTGGAGGATGCTCCGGAGGACATCGGCCGCGTGGATTTTCCCCTGGGGAATAGGACCATTCCCGTGCCCTCCGTGTGGCAAAACCACGGTTATGACCGCCATCAATATACCAATGTGCGCTATCCCTTCCCTTATGACCCGCCCTATGTGCCCAGGGATAACCCCTGCGGTGTGTACCGCCGTAGCTTTACGCTTTCGGATGCTTCCATGCGCTGCTATCTGAACTTTGAGGGCGTGGATTCCTGCCTGTATCTGTTCGTCAACGGGCAGTTCGTGGGCTACAACCAGGTATCCCACTCCACGGGGGAATTTGAAATCACCTCCTGCGTCCACGCCGGGGAAAACACGCTGACCGTTGTAGTTTTAAAGTGGTGTGACGGCAGCTACCTGGAGGACCAGGATAAATTGCGCATGTCGGGTATCTTCCGGGATGTGTATCTTTTGCTTCGCCCCAAGCGCCATGTATGGGATGTGTTTGTAAACGCTTGCCCGGATGACAGCTTCCGGGGAGCTGATATCGATGTGAGGCTTGACTACGCCGGCGAATCCTTTCCTCTTGAGTTTGTTTTGCTGGACCCCGACGGAAAGGAATTGGCACGCAAGCAGGGAACGGGCGGCGCCCAATTTGCACTCCCCAGCGCCTCCCTCTGGACGGCGGAAACGCCGGTACTATACACCCTGCTTATCACAGGTGATGGCGAATCCATTGCCGTCCCGGTGGGCATCCGCAAAATTGAGATCCGGAACGGGATCATTCTGCTAAACGGCAAACGCATCCGCCTAAAGGGCGTCAACCGCCACGACAGCGATCCTGTTACCGGCTATGCCATTTCCAGGGAGCAGGCGATCCGGGATCTGACTATCATGAAGCAGCACAACATCAACGCCGTCCGCACCAGCCATTACCCCAACGCCCCCTGGTTCCCGCAGCTATGCAGTAAGTATGGCTTTTACATGATCGCCGAGTCCGATGTGGAAAGCCACGGCTGCGCGGAAAAGCTGGGCGGGGACTTCGATTACAACTATGGCGCCATTGCCCGCGACCCACGCTTCAAGCAAGCGATTCTGGACCGCGTGCAGCGCAACGTGATCCGCGATAAAAACTGCCCCGCGGTGATCTTCTGGTCCTTGGGCAACGAAGCTGGCTACGGTGTCAACTTCGACGCGGCGGCCCGGTGGGTGAAGGAGTACGATCCTTCCCGCCTTGTGCATTACGAGGGCGCCCATCATCAGCCCAAGGATGATCCCGCCAGCCAGGATGCGCTGGATGTGTACAGCCGCATGTACCCCTCCATCCAGGAAATCGAAGATTACTTCGGCGACGGGCAGGTGAAAAAGCCCTATGTGCTGTGCGAGTACATCCACGCCATGGGCAACGGCCCGGGGGATGCGGAAGACTATTGGGAGATGATGGAGAAACATCCTGGTCTGTGCGGCGGCTTTGTGTGGGAATGGTGCGACCATACGGTGTACATGGGCAAAACGCCCGAAGGCCTGAAAAAGTATTTTTACGGCGGCGATTTCGGCGAGTTCCCTCACGACGGCAACTTCTGCATGGATGGCCTGGTCTACCCCGACCGCAGGCCCCATACGGGCTTGAAGGAATACCAAAATGTAATAAGGCCGGTAAGGGCCAAGGCCGGCGACCTTACAAAGGGCGAAGTCATCTTTACCAGCACCCTGGACTTTGCGGATGCAAAGGACATATTGACCGTTTCCTTTGCCGTAACCAAGGATGGGGATGCCGTTCAAACGGGTGAAATCACCGGTTTCTCCCTCCCGCCCAGGGGTGAAAAATCATATACGTTGGCTTATGATGTGCCTTCCAGCGGCGATTGCTTCATGAACATTACCTACAAGGCATCGAGCAGCCATCCCCTGATCCCGGCAGGCATGCTGCTTGGCCGCGACCAGTTCGTACTCCGGCGCACGGAACGCAAGCTGAAGGCACTGTCTCAAGGCGGAGTGGAAATTAAGCAGGACTACCGGTATATCACCGTCTCCGGCCCCGATTTCCGTTACCGGTTCGATGTGCGTCTGGGCGCTTTTGACCAGATGGTGGCGGGCAACCGCAGCCTGATTACCGAACCCATGCTGCTCAATATCTGGCGCGCCCCCACCGACAACGACCGCAACCTGAAGAATGACTGGATCAAGGCAGGGTATGACCGGGCGATCCAGAGGGCCTATGAGGCAACGGCCGAAGAAAAAGATGGGCTGGCCGTCATCAACTGCCGCCTTAACCTTGCTCCCGTTTACCTGCAGCCTATTTTGCAGGTACAGGCAAGGTATGTGATCGGGAAGGACGGGGCGATGGATGTAAGCTTTTCCTGTGAAAAGGATGAAGCCATGCCTTCCCTGCCCAGGTTTGGCCTCCGGCTCAAGCTGCCAAGCGATGTGCAAAACGCCCGGTACCTGGGCTATGGCCCCTATGAAAGCTATGTGGATAAGCACCGCGCGTCCTTTATGTGCGTGTTTTCCACCACGGCGGAAAAGAACCATGAGGATTACTTGCGGCCCCAGGAGAACGGCAGCCACTTTGGCTGCGCCTTTGCGGAGGTTACGGCCTGTGACGGCTTTGGCTTGCGCATGGACAGCGAAACGGACTTCTCCTTCCAGCTATCTCCCTACACCCAGGAGGAGCTGACGAAAAAGGCGCACAATTACGAGCTGCAAAAGGCGGCCGGTCCGGTGCTTTGCATGGATTACAGGCTGAACGGCATCGGCTCCAACAGCTGCGGGCCCAGGCTGCTTACGAAGTATGCCTTCAACGAGACAGCATTCACCTTCTCGCTGCGGCTTACGCCTATGAAGTAAAAGTTTTTTATCCATACTGACATTGCCCTGGCGGCCTATGCTGCCAGGGTATCGCTTTGTCATGCAGGGCTTTTCATGTGTATATCGAAATATAACCGGTGCTCAGCGGGCTCCGGAACACCGCCCCTGCCAGTGGCAGAGTAGGGCGATGTGGAGGAGGCTGGCGAAACAGGCTCCGAAATCGAGCGCCGCCTGTGGCGGATGAAGCGAGACGAAGGAGGCCGACGAAACAAGCGATGCAAGCGGCAGCGCAGCAGCGCGCCGATTGAGTCGGATGGTAGTGCGAACGGCAGTGAGCAATGCGCCGATTGAGCCAGATGGGCACTTAATAATCGCCCCTACGACGCCGTATGGTTGTTGACTTCACTACCGGGACATAAAGAAGCCGGAAGAAAAGCCAATAAACTCTTTTCAACCGTAGGGGCGATTATCAATCGCCCGCACGTTGCGGCCAGGATACCAAGCTGGGCAGGCGATAATTACCCGCTCACTTGGCTGGCACCTGATAGCAAAAAGGTTTTATCTGCTTACACCGCACCGGAAGGAGAATTCGTAAACAGGTATGAAACTCGACAGGCTCATGGGCATCCTGACCACGCTTTTGCAAAGCGGCTCCGTTACCGCGCCGCAGCTGGCCCAAAAGTTTGAAGTCACCCGCCGCACCATCGGGCGGGACATCGACGCGCTTTGCATGGCCGGCATCCCGGTGATCACAAAACAGGGCGGCAACGGCGGCATTTCTCTGGCTGAAGGCTACAAGCTGGATAAGTCCGTGCTCACCGCGGAGGAGCTGCAAACGCTGCTGGCCGCATTGAAAGGCATCGGCACCGTATCCTCCGGCACGCAGATGGAGCGGATGCTGGACAAGCTTGCAAAAAACAGCGGCGCGGTAGTTTCGCTCAAGGAGAACATGATCATCAACCTGTCCTCCCACTACAAAAGCAGCCTTTCGGAAAAGATCGCGTCTATCAAGCAGGCAATCACAAAGTCCAGGCTCATCGCCTTTGACTACTATTCCGAAAAGGGGCAATCCCGCCGCCGGATAGAGCCCTATTGCATCGCTTTTCAGTGGTCGGCCTGGTATATGCTCGGGTTTTGCATGGACAGAAAGGATTTCCGCCTGTTCAAATTGAACCGCCTGTGGGAGCTTGAGGTGCTGGATAGTATCTTCACGCCGCGGGAAATACCGCCCGGCAGCATGGATTTTGAGGCCCGGTTTCCGGACGGGCACCGTGTCGTTGTATTGTTTGACCCGTCGGTGCTGTATCAATTGATCGATAGCTATGGCCGCGGCTGCTTTATTAAGCAGCCGGACGGATTTTTGCGCTTTGAATCAGGCTACACCAACAGATCGTACATTGTAAGCTGGATTCTTGGTTTTGGGGACAAGGCCAGGGTGGTGGAACCTTATGATATGGTGGAGGAAATTCAGGCAATCGCGAAAAAAATGGTTGAGGCCTACAATGAACAAGACAAACAGGTGTCCTGTTCCTCCGATATAATCAAAGAGAAGAAAAAAAGGAGGGACACTTATGAAAAAGATTGAAATGGGCACCGTAAAGCCCGAAAATTTCATACCTACCTGGGACGGGGAATACAGCTTCTTCTCCCACTTGGAATACGCCTGCGGCATCCCCAACCTGCTTTTCGCCATTACCACCCTCAAGGAAAACGGGCAGCCCAACGTATGCTTTCATTCCTGGAGCACCTTTTGCGGCGATGGCCAGGCTTTCCACGCCATCCTGGGTGGGCTCAGCCAGCATGGCCATACCTACAAAAACATCATCCGTACAGGGGAATTTGTGGTCAATTTCCTTTCCAAGGACTATTATGAAAACCTGAACAAGACCATCCAGGAGAATGGCGAGGATACCGATGAGTTCGAGGCCGGTGGCTTTACAAAGGAAGCGGCGGCTGCGGTGGGCGCACCCCGCATCAGGGAAGCATTCCTTTGCCTGGAGTGCAAGTTTACGCAATCGCTGGACCTGTCCGGCGCAGGCATCATCTCCCTTGTCTTAGGCCGGGTGGAGCACATTGCCATGGGGGAGGAGTTTTCTAAAGGCATCGATGAAAAATATGGCGAGAATGGCTTCATGTTCAACATCCACGCGCCCAAGAATTTGCTAACCGGCCAAGGGGATGCAAGCGCCGTGGCAGTGATGAGCATCGTACGGAATGCGGAATAACAAATCCATCAGCTAATTTTCTCAAAGGGGCGTGCGCAGCGGTGCGCATGCCCCATAGACAATCCAGAAAAAAGACTTGAATTGGGGCTGCACCAGTTCTCAAAGATTTTCCAAAAAAATCGGGACTGTCTCAAATTGTTTTCCTCCACAATATATAGTGTCGATGGTTTTGCCCAAAGCACGGTATATGGTGGCTGAGGAAGCATTTGAGACAGCCCTAATCCTATTTTTCTATGCTAGATTATTTTACCACACCCTGGGGTTGTCTTATAATAACGATTCCTGTGTAGTAATCAATGGTAGGTAACGCATCAAGATTGTACTCTTGCCCATTGAAACCGTATTGCATTTCCAACCTCTTTTGCAACTCCAAATCTATGATGCCCAGCTCTACATTGATCGCGAGGGGATAATGAACTTCTAGTAACGTAACTACGTCCATTCCAGCTTCCTCAGGCTTGCCCCTGCTTCCATAGTAAATTGCATAAGGCGATTCCTCCCTTGCCAATACCACTTCTTCGGCGTTCGCCGCCATCGACATTCCTAATAGGATAATGGACAGCAAAACAAGAAAGACTGATTGAACAAATTTCTGCCACATACAAATCTCCCTGCTGTTGTTAAATTTTTACATGTGTATTATATACTTACCTATTATGGATGTCAATGGATAATTTCCCTGACAATGGTAGAGGATGGCGCATGGGCCATTCCCCGCGAATGTACCGGATGGTTTAGGCGCGCGATTGATAATCGCCCCTACGGCTGCAAAGAGTGTATTGGCCTTTCTCTCGGCTCTCAAATGCTCCGGCAGAGGCGGCAACAAACCCTATGTAGGTGTAGGGGTGATTATCGCCCGCCAAGCCACGAAAGCATCATGCCGGGGATTAGGCGATTCCATTGAGTGAATACACATACAGTTCCAAAACATGAATGCATCGATGGGTTCTCGTCCTAAGGTACCGAAAGCGACGCATTAAAGTTTTGGTCTGGTATTACATTCCCTTGATCGCTTTTTTCGACACTTTCCACCCTCTTGACAGTTGTTATAGGCCGGGGTATAATCGCTTCTGTTAGTTAGTTTGACTAACAAATGAAACTGAGGTGACCTATGGACCCATTCAGTATCGCCCTCAATGACCTTTTGGTGAATACCTTTCATATGATCCTCAAGATGGAGGAGGAGACGCTGAAAAACATGAGCGGCAACAAGCTGAGCATCAGCGAGCTGCACATGCTGGAAGCCATCCACCGGGAGCCGGAGAAGGGGCGCACCATTACGGACATTGCCCAGGACCTTTCCATCACCCTGCCCACGGTGACGGTAGCCATCAATAAGCTGGCGCAAAAGGGATACGTGCGCAAGCACAAGGGCCGGGAGGACGGCCGGATGGTCCATGTGCTTTTGACGGAGGAGGGCAGGCGGGCGGAGGCGGCGCACCGGTTCTTCCACCGGCATATGGTGCAGGCTGTCTCCCAGAATATCCCCCAGGAAGAACGGGAAGTCTTGCTAAAGGTGCTTCGTAACCTGCAATCTTTCTTTCAGCAGCAAGAGCGAATCGCCCACATGCGGGAGGAAAGCACCCTTATTCAAGGAGTTGAAGCGAATTGAGGATTCTGGGTACAGGCAGCGCGCTGCCTGCCCTATCTGTGCCCAACGCGGCAATGGTACAGTTTCTTGATACCAGCGACGAGTGGATTACAACCAGGACAGGGATCCAAAGCAGGCATATTTTATCAGAAGAAACACTCACCGATCTGGCCATACAGGCCGCCCAAAAGGCGCTTGACGATGCCCACATGGCGGGCTCAGAGCTGGATTTGATTATTGGCACCACCTGTCAGGGCGAACAAATCGCCCCGGCCATTGCCTGTACCGTACAGAAGGCCATTGGTGCCAATTGCCCCTGTATGGACTTGAACGCCGCCTGCACAGGCTTCCTGTACGCGCTGGATGTGGTTTTGGCCTATCTACACAGCGGCAAAGCGAAGAAAATAATGATCTTAAGTGCCGAAGGCATGTCACGCCTGTGCGATTGGAAGGACCGGGCCACCAGCGTGCTCTTTGGCGACGGCGCAGGCGCTGTGGTCATAGACGGGCAGGATGGGCTTTTATCCATCCGGCTGTCCGTAGCGGAAGACAAGGATACGCTGTTCATTCAGCCTTCACCCGGCAATTGTCCTTTCTCCACCCCCTCGCCCATTCCGGCCGGCGTGCACATGGCCGGGCAGGAGGTATTCCGCTTCGCTGTATCCCACGCCACGGAAGATATCACAAAAGCGGCGCAGGAGGCGGGCGTCTCTTTATCGGATATCCAATGGTTCCTTTTGCACCAGGCCAACCGGCGGATTCTGGAATCCGTTCGCCAGCGGCTAGGCCAGCCGGAGGAAAAGTTCCCCAGCAACATCAGCCGTGTTGGCAACACTTCCTCCGCCAGCATCCCCATCCTGCTGGATGAGCTCAATCGCGAAGGGCGCTTAAACGATGGCGACCTCATCGTTATGTGCGCCTTCGGGGCGGGGCTTTCCACCGGTGCCTGCATCCTTCGCTGGCACAAATAAAGGCATGACTTCGTGTTCCATCCCTTTTAATAAAAACAAAAAACAGGAGGAAAAAAATTATGAGCACCTTTGAAAAAGTCGCGGATCTTCTGGCACAGCGCAAGGGAACCACTGCCGATCAAATTTCCCTGGAAAGCAAATTTTCCGATCTGAAGCTGGATTCCCTAGACGTGGCGGAACTGGTGATGGACCTGGAGGATGCCTTCAGCGTTACCATCGAAATCACCAAGGACATGGTTTCCGTGAATGATCTGGTGAAGGCTATCGACGAGGCGAAAGCGTAATGGAAACGGCAATTACCAAACTGTTTGACCTTCGCTACCCCATTTTTCAGGGCGGCATGGCCTGGGTGTCTGATGCCAAACTGGCAGCCGCCGTGTCCAACGCCGGAGGTCTTGGCATTATTTCTGCCATGAATGCCAATGGCGCATACCTGCGCGCGGAAATTCAAAAATGCCGTGAACTTACCAATAAGCCCTTCGGCGTGAACATCATGCTCATGAGCCCCTTTGTGGAGGAAACGGCGCAGGTGGTTTTGGAAGAGAAGGTGCCCGTGGTGACCACGGGAGCCGGTCTGCCGGGCGTGTACATGAAAAAATGGGTGCCCGCCGGCATCAAGGTGGTGCCTGTGGTGCCTTCCGTCGCCATTGCCAAGCGTGTGGAGCGGGATGGGGCCACTGCCGTTATCGCCGAAGGCTGTGAATCCGGCGGCCACGTCGGGGAGCTGACCACCATGACGCTGGTTCCCCAGGTAGTGGATGCGGTTTCCATTCCCGTTCTGGCCGCGGGCGGCATCGCCGACGGCCGGGGCATTGCCGCCGCCATCATGCTGGGTGCCAAGGGCGTGCAATGCGGCACCAGGTTCCTGGCTTCCTGTGAGTGCAACATTCACGAAAATTATAAAGAAATGGTATTGAAGGCCCGGGATATCGACACCGCGGTTACCGGGCGCAAGCTGGGCCACCCTGTCAGGGCGCTGAAAAACAATTACATGCAAGCGTTCCGGACGAAGGAAGAGGATCCGGCCGTCTCAAAGGAAGAGCTGGAGGCCTTCGGCACAGGCGCGCTGCGCAGGGCCGCCCAGGAGGGCGATCTGGAAACAGGCTGCTTTATGGCCGGGCAATCCGCCGGGCTGATCAGCCGCTGCCAGCCCGTGGAAGAAATTTTGCGCGAAATGTTTGCACAGGCGGAAGATTGCCTGCGGGGTGCCGAAAAGTGGGCAAAATAGCTTTTGTGTTTGCCGGCCAGGGCGCCCAATATTCAGGCATGGGCAAGGAGCTCTACGAAGCCTCGCCCGCCGCCCGCCGGATTTTCGACATGGCGGAAGCCATCCGCCCCGGCACGTTGCGTATGTGTTTTGAAGGCAGCGCGGAGGAACTGGCCATCACGGAAAACACCCAGCCCTGCCTGTTTACGGTTAGTACAGCTTGCGCCGCCGCAGCCGTGGAAAAGGGCATTCTGCCGGACATGTGCGCCGGATTTTCCTTGGGCGAAACGGTGGCGGCAGCTTTCACCAGCATGCTGCCCTTTGAAAAAGCGTTCGCCTTTGTTCAGGAGAGGGCATTGCTGATGCAAGCTTGCGCCGATGCCCAGCCCGGCTTCATGGCGGCCGTCCTGCGCTTAGATAACGATCAGGTAACAGCCTTATGCCGGCAGTTTGAGCATGTTTATCCCGTTAATTTTAATTGCCCGGGCCAGGTGGTGGTTTCCGGCGCCGCCGGGCAAAAGGATGCCTTCTTGCAAGCGGTTGGGGGTCTGGGTGGCCGGGCCATGCCGTTGAAAGTCGGCGGTGCGTTCCATTCGCCGCTGATGTCCGATGCTGCGCAAAAGCTGCATACCTGGCTTCAGGATTCCGGGCTGCAAACACCCAATATCCCGCTGTACGCCAACAGGACCGCCCTTCCTTACGGGGATGACATCATTGAATTGCTGTCCGGGCAAGTGGACCATCCCGTATTGTGGGAACAAACGGTGCGCAATATGGGGTCAAAGGGCGCGGATCTGTTTGTGGAGCTGGGGCCGGGCACGGTGCTTTCGGGCCTTGTACGCAAGATTCTGCCGGAAGCCACCGTATGTCACGTAGAAAACACGGCCAGCCTCATAGAAGCGGCGGCCATCATGGAAGGGAGAAGCGCCTGATGCGGGACAAAATCGCCCTGGTCACGGGAGGCTCCCGGGGGATCGGCCGGGCCATAGCGCTGCGCCTTAGCAAGGAAGGGGCCCATGTGGCCTTCCTCTATGCCGGCAATGAACAGGCGGCACAAAAGACGCTGGACGATTTGTTGGCCCAGGGCGGACGCGCCATGGCCATCCGGTGCGATATTTCGAACCTTTCCGACGTGCAGGAAGCCTTTGCCCGCGTTAAAAAGGAATGGGGTACGGTGGACATCCTGATAAACAATGCGGGCATCACCATGGACGGCCTTACGCCTAGAATGACGCAGGAGGCCTTCGACCGGGTGATCCAGGTGAACCTGAATGGGGCGTTCTATTTAATCCGCACCGCCTACGGCGATTTCCTGCGCAAGCGGTGGGGCCGCATCGTCAACATCTCCTCCGTATCGGGTCTGATGGGCAACCCCGGCCAGGCCAACTATTCCGCCGCCAAGGCGGGCCTCATCGGGCTTACAAAAACCATTGCCAAGGAACTGGCAGCAAGGAACATCACCTGCAATGCGGTGGCTCCCGGCTTTATTGAAACGGACATGACGGAAAAAATGGGCGCTGATCTGATCGACAAAGCGGTGCAGGCAGTTCCCATGAAACGAATCGGCACCGCCGAAGAAATCGCCGCAGCAGTGGCCTTCCTTTGCGGGGAAGAGGCGGGGTATATCACAGGCGCCGTTTTGCAAGTGGACGGCGGACTGTACATGTGAGGTGCAAGCCATGAAGCGTGTATTTGTCACGGGACTGGGCGTGGTATCTCCCGTGGGGAACAGCATTTCTGTTTTTTGGAATAATTTGATTTCCGGTGTTTGCGGCATCGGGCCCATCACCCGCTTTGATACAGCGAACCTTAAAGCGAAGGTGGCCGCAGAAGTAAAGGATTTTGATCCCCAGGTCTTCGGCATGGATGTGTCCACCGCCAGAAGGATGGACCTGTACGCCCAGTACGCCGTGGCGGCAGCCGTGCAGGCCATGGAGGACAGCAAGTTTGAAATCACCGATCCCTGGCGGCTGGGGGTATACGTGGGCAGCGGCATCGGCGGCATGCACACCTTTGCCTCTGAAAGCGAAAAGCTGTTAACCCGTGGCCCGGAAAGGGTATCTCCCTTCTTCATCCCCATGATGATCGGGAACATGGCGGCGGGGAACATCGCCATCCGCTTTGGCGCCCAGGGGCCCTGCCTGCCGGTGGTCACGGCCTGCGCCACATCCACCCATGCCATTGGGGAAGCGTTCCGTGCCATCCGCCACGGCTATGCTGACGCCATCTTGGCCGGCGGGTCGGAAGCGGCCATCGAACCCCTGGCCATTGCCGGGTTCACCAGTTGCAAGGCCTTAAGCGAAGAGACTGATCCCAAGGTTGCCTGCGTGCCCTTTGACATGCGGCGCAAGGGCTTTGTGATGGGCGAAGGTGCCGGTATCGTCATGCTGGAGGAAGCGGAGCACGCCATCGCCAGAAACGCGCCCATCTATGGCGAAATCGTGGGCTACGGCAACACCTGTGACGCCAACCACATTACAGCCCCCCACCCCGAAGGGCTGGGAGCGGCCAAGGCCATTCAGTTGGCGGCTCAGGAAGCGGGCGGCATCGGACCCCATGAAAAGGTGTACGTGAACGCCCATGGCACAGGCACGCCGCCTAACGATAAAATCGAGACCAAGGCGATCAAGGTGGCTTTGGGCGAAGACAAAGCAAGGCAATCGCTCATAAGCTCCACCAAGAGCGCCACGGGCCATATGCTGGGCGCGGCAGGCGCGGTGGAATGCATTGCGGCCTTGCTGGCCCTAAAGACCGGCATTGTGCCCCCCACGCTTAACCTAAATGAGCCCGACCCGGAGTGCGACCTTGATTACGTGCCCCATCATGCGCGCGAATGGAAGCCCGATATAGCCCTCTCCATCTCCCTGGGCTTTGGCGGCCATAACAGCGCAATCGCCGTGAGGTCAGTTACATGAACATGAAGCAACTGAGGGAACTTCTCCAGCTTTTTTCCCAGCATGGCCTCACGCGCCTGGAAGTGGCGGAAGGCGAAACCCGCATCCTGTTGGCCAGGGAAGCATCCCCCCTCCGCCCTGCGGAACAGCCGGCGGCTGCTGGGGAAGCTGCACCACAGCCGGCAGCGGCCGGTGTGCCGGTGCCTGGCAAGGCCGCCGATCCCGGCCCCGATTTCAACCAGATCCATGAGGTGAAATCCCCCATGGTAGGCGTGTTCTATGTTGCGCCGGAGCCCGGCGGCAAGCCCTTTGTAAAGGTGGGCGACCGCGTGAAAAAGGGCGATGTGATGTGCATTGTGGAAGCCATGAAGCTCAACAATGAGATCACCGCCGACAAGGATGGCGAAGTGGTGGACGTCTGCGTGCAGGACGGCAGCGTGGTGGAATACGGGCAGACGCTTTTCAAACTTTTCTGACCGGGGGAGCGTATGAATCGTGAAGAAATCAAAACGTTTCTGCCCCACCGGGAGCCCATGCTCCTGTTGGACGAGGTGGAGATGGATGAAAACGGAAACGCCTTGGGGCAATATACAGTGCGGGGCGACGAATGGTTTTTGCAGGGCCACTTTCCAGGCAATCCGGTAGTACCCGGCGTGGTGCTGTGCGAGATCATCGCCCAGACCGCGGGGATACTGCTGCGGGATATGCTGCCGGGCAAGACCACCCTGTACGCCGGGATGGAGAACGTACGCTTTCGGCGCATGGTGCGCCCCGGTGACACCATCCATATCACTTGCCGCATTACGCGGAATAAAGCCAATGTGTACGTGATCGCCGGAGAGGCGACTGTTTCGGATGCCCCATGCGCCAGCGGCGTATTCACGCTGATGCTGGCCGGATGAACGGAGGATAGAATGTTTCCGAAAATCCTCATTGCCAACCGGGGCGAGATTGCGGTACGCATTTTGCGGGCATGCAAGGAAATGGGCATCCTCACCGTGGCCGTTTTTTCCGAAGCGGACCGGGACGCGCTGCACGTTTCCATGGCCGATGAAAGCTACTGCATCGGCGGCCCCCAGGCACTAAACAGCTATTTGAATCAAAAAGCCATCCTGTCGGCGGCCATCTTAAGCGGAGCCCAGGCCATACATCCGGGATACGGCTTTTTATCTGAAAACGCGGCCTTCGCTGAACTGTGTGAAAAGCACGGCGTGAAGTTCATCGGCCCCAGCGCCAAAGTGATCCGCGCCATGGGCGACAAGGACGAAGCCAAACGCACCATGGCAAAGCTTAAGGTACCCACCATTCCCGGCTGCGACCTGGTAAGCAGCGCGGAAGATGCGTCAAAAGCCGCGGAAAAAATTGGATTTCCCCTTCTGATGAAAGCCCGTGCCGGCGGCGGCGGGCGGGGAATCCGTAGGGTGGATAAGCCGGAGGATGTGGAGAGCGCCTACCGTGCAGCCTCAGCCGAGGCGCAGGCCTCCTTTTCCGACGGCGGCGTGTACATGGAAAAGTTTCTTCAGCACGTCAAGCACGTGGAGATGCAGATCCTCTGTGATCAAAAGGGTAATGCCGTATGCCTGGGGGAGCGGGATTGCTCCATGCAGCGGCGCAACCAGAAGCTTATTGAGGAAAGCCCCTGCGCGCTGATCTCCCCCGAGCTTCGGTTAAAGATGATGGAGACGGCGGCCCACGCCGCGGCCAAGGTGGGGTATGAGGGCGCCGGCACGCTGGAGTTTCTGCTGGATCAGGACAAGAATTATTATTTTATGGAAATGAACACCCGCCTGCAGGTGGAGCACCCGGTGACGGAAATGGTCACGGGCATCGACCTGGTCAAGTGGCAGATCCGCATCGCCGCGGGGATGGAGCTTCCCTTCACCCAGGCGGACATATCGGTGAGGGGCCATGCCATCGAATGCCGTATCAACGCGGAAGACCCGCAATCGTCCTTCCGCCCCAGCTGCGGCCATGTGACGCTTTTGCACATTCCCGGCGGTCCCTGGGTGCGCTTTGACACGGCGCTGTACCAGGGCTACTTTGTGCCGCCCTATTATGACTCCATGGTTGGCAAGCTTATCGTACACGCCCCGACCCGCCAGGAGGCCATACGCAAAATGCAGGCCGCCCTGTGCGAAACGGTCATCGAGGGCATCGAGCACACCGGCTTATTCCAGGCGGACCTCATCAATGAATCCGCCTTCCTGGACGGGAGCTATGCCACGGACTTTTTAAGGAAGTGAGTACACAAAATGCTGGCAAAAAGCTTGTTCCGCAAGCCGAAAAATGAACTGGAGAATCAGGGGCAGGCTGCCAATCAGGACAAGGGCGTTCCATGCCCCGGCTGCAAGCGTACTGTCCCCACTCAGGAGCTTCAAAATAGCCTACTGGTTTGCCCACGCTGCGGCCACCATATGCGCATGAGCGCCCGCCGGCGCATTGAGCTTATATGCGATGCGGGAAGCTTTGAAGAAATGGATGCCGATCTTGTATGCGGAAATATACTGGGCTTTCCAAATTATGAAGAAAAGCTGGAAAAGGCATGCAGGGAAAGCGGTGAAAAGGAAGGCGTCGTCACAGGCAAGGCGGCCGTGGGCGGATTTGCATGCTGCTTTTTCGCCATGGAGCCTTCCTTCATGATGGGTTCCATGGGCACCGTCGTAGGGGAAAAGCTGACCCGCTTGTTTGAATATGCGAAGGATTACACCCTGCCTGTCATCGGCTTCACCGTATCAGGCGGGGCCAGAATGCAGGAAGGGATTTTATCCCTGATGCAGATGGCAAAAGTATCCGGGGCCGTCCGCCGCCACAGCGACGCCGGCAACCTGTATATCGCACTTTTAACGGATCCCACCAGCGGCGGCGTTACCGCCAGCTTCGCCATGGAAGCGGATATTATCCTGTCCGAACCGGGGGCATTTATTGGCTTTGCCGGCCCCAGGGTGATTGAGCAAACGATCCGCCAAAAGCTGCCGGAGGGGTTTCAGAGGGCGGAATTCCAATTGAAAAAGGGCTTTGTGGATCACATTGCCGTAAGAAACACGCAAAAAGAACTGCTGGCACAGCTGCTGAGCATTCACGGGGGGAGGTCTAAACATGCCGGCCTATGAAAAAGTGCAGGCCGCCAGGGCCAAAGGCCGCCCCACCGCCATGCAGTTCATCCGGTCCATTTTCACCGGCTTTATTGAACTGCACGGTGACAGGCGCTTTGCCGACGACGGCGCAATCGTTACAGGTATTGCCCGTTTGATGGATCGCCCCGTCACCGTGATCGGCCTGGAAAAGGGTACCGATACGGCGGAAAAGGTTTTAAGGAATTTCGGTGCAGCCAACCCTGAAGGTTACCGCAAGGCGCTTCGGCAGATGAAGCTGGCTGAAAAGTTTCGCCGCCCCGTAATCTGCTTTGTGGATACGTCCGGCGCCGCCTGCGGCCTTGGAGCCGAGGAACGCGGCCAGGGCCTTGCCATTGCGGAAAACCTGATGGAGATGATGGCCCTGACCGTGCCCGTGATTGCCATCGTTATCGGCGAAGGCGGCAGCGGCGGCGCGCTGGCACTGGCGGTAGCCAACCAGGTATGGATGCTGGAAAACGCCGTCTATTCCGTGATCTCCCCGGAAGGCGCCGCCAGCATATTGTGGAAGGACGCCAAAAAAACAAAGGAAGCCAGCGAGGCGCTGAAGCTGACGGCCCAGGACCTTTATTCCCTAGGCGTGATCGAGCGCATTTTCCAGGAGCCCACCCCCTTTGCGCCGCTGTATGAAGAAATCAAAGACGCGCTTTGTATGGCGCTTAAAGAGTATGAAAACTTCGATGGTCCTGCCATCGCGGCATTACGATACAATAAATTCAGGAGCATCGGGGGGCAGCCGTTATGATCGTCCTGGTTACGGATTCCACCGCTTACTTTACGCAAAAAGAGGCGAAATCCCTTGGGGTTGTGCAGGTGCCCATGAATTATACGTATGAGGGGCGCACCCTGTACTCGGAAGGTTATATCGACGAGGATGAACCCACCATGCTAAACACGGTGGCCGACAGCGTGGCCCATTATTCCACCGCTCAGGCTTCCCTGGCCGCGTTCTTATCCACGCTGGAGGACATTCTGGCGGAAGGCAACCAGGCCCTCGTCATCACCATTTCCTCGCGCCTGAGCGGAACCTACGCCAACGCCCATAAGGCCGCCCAGGAGCTGGGTGGCGATAAGGTGGCCGTGGTGGACTCCAAAACCACTGCCGGGGCCATGTACCTGCTGCTCACAAAGGCCCGGGAATGGATCGACGCGGGGCTGCCGCTTCACGAGGTGGTGGCGAAGGTGAAGGAGGCCCGGGAAAAAACGCGCACCTTCTTTTCTGTGGAGGACATGGAGCCTTTGCGCAGGAGCGGCAGGCTGGGCTTCGTGCGGCTGTCGGTATCTACGATCCTGAATATCCGCCCCATATTGAAGCTCACCTCCGGTGGCGTCAATGCCTATGGCATGGCCAGAGGCCGCCAGGAACAGCTGCGCCTTTTAGAGGACGCAGTCGCAAAATACCAGGGGCCTGTGGTGGTGCAGCATTGCCGGGCAGATAGTATGGCAAGCCAGTTGGCCCAGCGCCTTCGATTAAAGGGCATCCCCGTGATGGAGCGGCTTCTGGGCCCGGTGCTGGCCATCCATCTGGGCAGCGGCTGCCTGTCGGTGGCGTGGATTGAGGGGTAAAGAACGATAGGTTATAGATGCGGAGAGGGGGGCTTTTGAAAAAGCTCCCCACTCCGCGCCTCACCCCGAAAACTTATATATATTTTATTCCTATCCAAAACACTAATGCTTTGATGAATGTGAAAACGTCGTTGACGATGTAGGGCGGGGGCGGGCGTTCGCCGTCTGTACTGGTACCATAAGACCAGGAAACGGACGGTGCCCCCCCGCCCACGCCCTACTATTGCATATGAATTGCTCCGATTCCTCCAAGGATATAGGCATCAAAGCAATCATGATTTGGAACGGTATAATGCGTCTATGAGCAATACTTTGTTTCATTCATATAATAACCAGAGACTGTTCCATAATAAGCGATGCTGAAATGAACCGGCACAAGCGGGCGATTGATAATCGCCCCTACGACGCCGTATTTTTGTTGGCTTTGCTGCCGGGGCACATGGGAGCCGGAAGAAAAGCCAATAGACGCTCTGCAGCCGTAGGGGCGATTATCAATCGCCCGCTGTATACCGGCTGTCGACAGGTTTGAGGAAGGCATGCTTATCAGGTAACAGACCTATCAATGTTTTCGTGTTTTACATTTTTTGTAAGGAAATATCTGATGATCAGATATACCATGGTAATCAGAACCATTTGAAAAAATGCGGAAGAAACAGTGTAGTCACTTGGAAAACGAAAGCGCGGTAATGGGTCCATGGGCAATTCGGATGCACCAACATATTTGAGTACGGAAAATGCCGCAATGCCGTACAGTACATTCCGCGCGCTCAAAAGTAGGATCACTAAGCGTTCCAGCCTGTCTTTGCTATGGCGGAGAGCTTTAATGAAAGCCATTATGATGGCGATCAGGCCAATCACAAGAATGGACAGGATCAAAATAGCGGCAGCTACACTATACCCGCCGGCCAGTAAAAAAATTGCTGGTGATAACAGGAAAAGAGCGGCTACCCCCAGCAAAAAAGCGCCCTGCATCCGCGCCATGCGCCGGGTCATGCCGGTCTTATATCTCAACGTGACGAAAACCGACTTTTTGTTTATCTCAAAGCCCAGCCAGCGCCGCGCAAAATATGCGGCCAGCGCTGCCGCGGCAAGGCATATCGCCAACAGCTTCGGCAGTTGGGAAAGGTAGGCATCAAAGGATACTACGCTGTTGGCATAGTCCAGCCCCTGCGCCGTTACCATGGGCCAGATAAAAATGGCCGCCCATGCGTTGAGCCCAAAGACGGCAAAGGCGATCCTGTGAAGGAGAGAAACTATAGCAGCAGAAGAAATGGTGCCTTCCCCCAGCATGGCTCCATCCTGCAGCGCGGCATTGGTGCGGATGAGCTGAATTATTTCCAAAACGACGCTGCCAAGCAGGAACGCAAGCCCCAGCCCAAAGGCCACCAGGGGCTTGAAATACGTGTAAGCTACGGCAAAATGGCACATGAGCCCCAGCACTGTCAAGGCAGCAGCAACACAGGATACACTTTTGAACTGGCCTACTGTATGGGTGAGGATGCGCTGCACCTGCTTTTCTGTTTTTGTACGGGCCTTCTCATCATACCCCGGCTCCTTCTCTCCGCGCTCACCACGGAGGATTTCGTCGCAGGTGACCCCAAACATTTCCGCCAGCACGGGGATCAGGGCAAGGTCGGGGCTGCTTTCATCCCGTTCCCATTTGCTGACCGTCTTATTGGATACAAACAGCCTCTGTGCCACATCCTCCTGGGTCAGGCCGCTTGCCTTTCGCAGCGCCGCCAGAAAGCTGCCGATCGATTTCTTTTCCACATTTTTTCCTCCTGTCTTTCCTGATTCTACGTTCAGGCGAGAAAAAATGCAACCCACAAGGCGGCGAATCTGTCTCCGTTTCGTAGAATTTGCCCCCTACGTTTCGCTTGCTTGCGATTCCCGGGGGCTTATGCTAAAATGTAAACATTTCACAACATCGCCCTTTCCGGATGAAAACAGGTTGCCTGCCGGTGTTTCTTTGCATCGCGGACGGCATCTTGGGGGAGGCAGTCGGGATCGGGAGCCGCTGTGCAGTGGCATCGGGGGGAAGGCATGGTCAAGAACCACAGGCCCACGCTCAAACAGGTGGCCCAGGTAGCCCAGGTTTCCCAGTCCACCGCTTCCATGATTCTCAATCAAAAAAGTGGCGTTTCCTTCAACCGGGAAACCGTCGACAGGGTATATTCGACGGCGCTGCGCCTGGGGTATCTGAAGGAGGATGCCCCTGTTTCCAGCGTGTTTCAAAAGCGGGTGGTAGCCATTTTCACCTCCACCATTACGGGATATTATTACACTGCGCTGATCCAGGCCATTGAGCAGGCAGCCCAGCAGGAAAACTACGAGGCTCTGTGTTTTCAGACGTATCACAGCGCCACGCGGGAAATGTCCGGGATCTTCATGTTCAGCCACAGCGACATCGCAGGCATCATTTTTACGTATGTGCCGCAAAATTACGCTATGCTTGAAAGTATCCCACAGGATATCCCGGTGGTGGTGATCGGTGATCATAACACATTTTTACGGGCCGACATGGTCGAAACCAACAACTATGCCGCGGGGATGATAATGGCCCGGTATATCCTGTCCCTGGGCCACCGCCATGTGGCTTTCCTCAACGATTTCTTCGAATGGCAGGGTTACCCCACCTCCACACGGCTAAAAGGTGTCCAAGCTGTGTTTGACCAGCAGCCGGAGGCGGCATTATACGTTCAAAGCCAGCAGGCGGAGGGGGAGTTGGCCCTTGGCAGCTACATGACCCGCCGCAAGGCCGGATATGAGATGGTTCAAGCCTGTCTGGCGGAGCATCCCCAGGTGACAGCCATCATGGCTATCACCGACGTACTGGCCTACGGCGTGCTGGACGCCCTGTATGAACGCAATCTCCGGGTCCCTGAGGATTACAGCGTATGCGGTTTTGACAATAATTTTGCTTCCGATCTGCTGGGGCTGACTACGTTGGACCATCACATGTTTGAAGTAGGCATCCAGGCGTTTAAATTGCTCCATGCCAAAATACGCAAGGAGCAGGTGCTCCCCTTAAGCACCATCACCAAGACGGAGCTGCTGGGAAGCCTGATCCCGCGCCGGTCCACTGCCGCTCCCAGAGCCTGAAGACCAATGGAATGTTCAACATCCCCTCCCGCCTTAAGCGGGAGGTTTTTTTGTCCCTTCGCTGCCGCCTATGGCGATGATAAGGCGTGCTCCTGCACCAGGTAAGTCGGCAGGTTTTTTAATGCCATGCTATTAAATAAAGTTTAGTATATTGACAAATATTTTATAACTGTGCTATGCTTTCATCATCATGTGGGATTTGGCCGATATTTGACGAAATCACACAAACAGAGCGTAGCCCATTACAACGGTAAAGAACAGAACAAGAAACGGGAGGTATCGGTATGCTGCGGTTTAAAAAAGCACTGGCCCTTTTCCTTGTCCTATTGATGGCCGCGGGCGGTCTTGTAACAGGCGCGCAGGCAGAGAGCGCGAAGGTGGACCGGCTGCGGGTTGGTGTCGCTTCCATCCTGCCCACCATGGATCCCTGCTACGCCGTGGGTATTGCCCAGATGGCCGTATATTACAACGTGTTCGACCTGCTGCTGGAAGCTGACCAAACGGCGGCCGACGGTGTCAAGGGCTTGCTGGCCGCCGCCTGGAAGCAGGTGGATGATGTGACCTGGGACATCACGCTGCGCCAGGGCGTTACCTTTCAAAATGGGGAAGCCTTAACCGCCGAGGATGTGGCGTTCACCTTTGAGCGCATCCTGGACCCGGGCTATGGCGACGGGACCATCCGTACGCTGTTTTCCACCCTCAAAAGCGTCACTGCACTGGACGATTACACGGTCCGCTTCGTGACCAATTCTCCCGACGGGGTGTTTCTGCAACGGTTGTCCTCGGTGTGGGGCGCTTACATCGTGCCCAAGGACTATGTGACGCAGATCGGAAACGAAGCCTTCCAGCTTGCACCCATCGGCACGGGGCCTTACAAGGTAACCGAGTTCACCCCAGAAAGGATCACCCTGGAAGCATATGACGGCTTCTGGGGCGACGCGCCCAACGCAAAGGCCATTGAATTCGTGCTGTATAGCGAAACGGCTGCCCGGACCACCGCGCTGATCACCGGCGAGGTAGACATGATTGCCCAGGTTACCACCGACATGATCCCCACTCTGGAAGCCGAGACAAACCTCAGTGTAGCAGGCGGCGAGGTGCTGAACATACACACGGTGGTTTTCTATGCCAACACCGCACCCATGAACGACGTGAACTTCCGCCTGGCGCTGGCCTGGTCTGTGGACCGGGATCTGCTGGCGCAGGCGCTGTGGGACGGCCGCACCGTAGTGCCCAACGGCCATCAGTTCAAGGAATACGGTCAGGGCTACATCGAGGATTACATGGGTATCGGCTATGATGTGGAGAAAGCCAAGGAATACTTAGCCAAGTCCTCCTACAACGGGGAGACCATCAAATACACACTGCGCAACGGGTACTATACCAACGGTAACGCAGCGGCAGAGGCTATTGTAGCCATGTGGAGTGCCATTGGCATCAAGGCCGAGGTGGACATCCGCGATACCTTCAAGTGGGAAGAAGTCACCGACATGCGTACGTGGTCCACCGCCTCCCGCATGAACGACATCCTTGGCGGCGTATGGATGCTGTGGGCCCCCGGTTCCAACCCAGCCAATTTCGCGTGGCTGAACGGCATGCCCCCTGAGTGGCTGGAAGTGGGCGCTAAATTGGAAAAAGAAACGGACCCCGCCGCCCGCAAGGAACTGATCAAACAGATGCTGACCATCTGGGATGAGCAGGGTATGGGCCTTTGCCTATACAACAATGCCGAGTTCTTCGGCGTGCGCAAGGGTATCGACTGGACACCCAGCACCGATCAGCGCATGAATTTCCGTGCGGATAACCTGAAGTTCAGCAACTAAGCACCGGGGGCTTTCCTGTTTAATAAAAATGCCGCCGCCCCAAAAGGCGGCGGTACTTGCATGGATCTCCCCCGGGGAAGGAGCACGATATGGCGCAAGCGCATCTGATGACGGTGGAAAACCTGAAAACGTATTACTACTCCAAGCGCAAGACCGTTCCCGCCGTGGATGGGGTCAGCTTTACCCTGGACCAGGGTGAATTTCTGGGGATCGTCGGGGAGAGCGGCTGCGGCAAAAGCACGGTGGTCCGTTCCCTGGTGGGGCTGATTGATCCAAACTATACCCGGGTGGAGGAGGGGCGCGTGCTCTTTGACGGCCGGGACCTGCTGGCCATGACGCCAAAGGAACTCTGTGCCGTGCGGGGCAAGGAGATTTCTATGATCTTTCAAAACCCGCTTACCTCCCTGAATCCGGTGTACACCATCGGTACGCAGGTGACCGAGGCGCTAACCACCCACCAAAGGCTGTCGCCCAGGGAAGCCCGGGATCAAGCCGTCCGCTTGATGGAAATGGTCAAGATCCCCTCGCCACAGATGCGCCTAAATGATTATCCCCACCAATTGTCCGGCGGCATGCAGCAGCGGGTGCTTATCGCCATGGCACTGGCCATGAACCCGCGCCTGATCATTGCCGATGAGCCAACCACTGCCTTGGACGTGACCATCCAGGCACAGATCCTGGATCTGATCCGGGAATTGCGGGAGCGGGTGAACATGGCCATGATCCTCATCACCCACAACATGGGTGTGGTGGCGGAGACCTGTGAGCGGATGATGGTCATGTACGGCGGCGTGGTGGTGGAGCAGGGGGATACGAAGGAGCTGTTCGCCGCACCGCGCCACCCCTACACCAAGGGGCTGCTGGCGGCCATCCCCAGCGCAAGGGAGGACCGCGAGGAGTTGTACTCCATCCGGGGAACGGTGCCCACCTTTTCCCTTCCGGTCAAGGGTTGCCGCTTTTATGGACGGTGCCCATACAGCACGGCGGAGTGCGCACAAAAGGAGCCGCCGCTGATTCAGGTAGAAGGAACGCATATGGCCCGCTGCTGGCGCTTGAATGAAATCCCCCTGCAGGGGGAAACGCGGGAGGAGGAGCAAGCATATGGCCAATGATACACCCCTGCTTACCGTCAAGGAGCTTAGCAAGGTTTTCCCTATCCGCAAGGGCGTGATCCGGGTGCGGACGGTGGGGGAGGTCAAGGCTGTCAACCGGGTGAGCTTCACCCTGAAGAGGGGCGAAACGCTGGGGGTGATCGGCGAGTCCGGCTGCGGCAAGAGCACTCTGGCCCGGCTGGTCCAGGGCATTGTGGAAAAAACCTCGGGTGAGATCCGCTTCCGTGGAGAGGAGGTTTCCACCCGGATGCCCGCGTCGCTGCGAAGGAACATGCAAATGGTATTCCAGGATCCGTACGCCTCCATCGATCCGCGCATGAACATCCGCCGGATCATTCAGGAACCGTTGCGGGTGCACGAATCCATGAGCGCGGTCCGGCGTCTGGAGGCTATCGCCCCCATTCTGGAAAAGGTGGGCATCCCCAAGGATGCGCTGGACAAATATCCCCACGAATTTTCCGGCGGGCAGCGCCAGCGCATCGGCATCGCCAGGGCCTTGGCATTGCGCCCTGAGTTGCTTTTGTGCGATGAGCCGGTTTCCTCGCTGGATGTGTCCATCCAGGCCCAGATCCTCAACCTGTTCAAAAGGCTGCAGCAGGAATTGCAGCTCACCTATCTGTTCATTTCCCACGATATGAGTGTGATCCGCCACGTATCCGACCGGATCGCCGTGATGTACCTGGGCAGCATCATCGAGCTGGCACCCAAAAAAGAGCTGTTCGATCACACGCTGCATCCCTACTCCCTGGCTCTGATGAGCGCCATCCCCGTCCCGGACCCCACGGCGCCAAGGCACCGCATCCTGCTGCGCGGCGACCTGCCCAGTCCCATCCATCTGCCGGAGGGCTGTCCCTTCAGGACCCGGTGCTGGAAGGCGCAGGAAGTCTGCAAAAACGAAAAACCGCCGCTCAGGGAGCTGGGGACGGGCCATTTTGTGGCCTGCCACCTGGCGGAACAGGAGGGGAAGCCATGAAAAAATACATCCTGTTGCGGCTTTTGAAGGCGATTTTGACCATTTGGGTGGTCTGGACGCTGGTGTTCATCCTTACCCGCCTGACAGGCGACCCGGTGGACTGGATCTTAAGCGACAGTGCCGATGAAGCGGCCAGGCAGTCCATGCGCGTCCAGCTGGGGCTGGACAAACCGCTGCTGACCCAGTACTTCAGCTATTTTTTGAAAATGTTCCGGGGGGATGCGGGCGTCAGCTACTTTTATAAGAAACCGGTATTGGAACTGTTCTCCCAGCGGGTGGGCGCTACGCTCACTTTGGGGATGTGGGTCTTCGGGCTGTCGGTGCTGCTGGGCATCCCCATCGGCATCTACGCCGCGGTCCGCCACAATACCTTTGGCGACCGGGCCGTTATGGGCACGGCGGTGGTGGGGTATACGGTGCCCAATTTCGTGCTGGGTATCCTGCTCATCTTCCTGTTCAGCTTGCAGCTTCGATGGCTGCCCAGCGGTGGTTCGGAGGCGGGGCTCTATTCCTATATCATGCCGGTGATCACCCTGGCCGCGGGGCCTACCGCCAGTATCGCAAGGCTGACCCGCAGTTCCATGCTGGATGTGATCCGTCAGGAGTACCTGGACAGCGCCCGGATCAAAGGGGTCAAGGAACGCAGGGTCATCCTGGTCCATGCGCTGCGCAACGCCCTGGTGCCGGTGATCACCATCCTGGGCGGGCAGTTAAGCACGCTCATAGGCGGCTCGGTGGTGGTGGAAACTGTCTTTTCCTGGCCGGGGATCGGCACGCTGATCATCAATGGGGCCAAGCACCGGGATTTTCCGCTGGTGCAGTTCGGCGTGCTGGTGATCGCCATATCGGTGACGTTCATCAATCTTCTGGTGGATCTTTCCTATAACTGGCTGGATCCCCGCATCCGGGATTCATATTAGGAAGGAGGAGATTCCCATGCGTCGGCGAACACCCAAAAAACACCGGTCTATCCCTGTGTCGATTTTGATCATGATCCTGCTTCTTTTCGCCATGGTCATACTGGCAATCCTGGCGCCGGTGCTGTTCCCGGTGGACCTGGGGGCGACAAACCTGCTGCAAAGGCTGAAGAAGCCTACCTTCTTGGATTCTTCCTCCCCCTTCCTGTTCGGTACGGACGAGTTGGGACGCGATCTGGCCGTGCGCCTGGTCTATGGCATGCGCACATCCCTGGCCATATCCTTTTCCGGCATGCTCATTGCCTTGGCGCTGGGGATTTCCCTGGGTGTGGCAGGTGGCTTGTTCGGCGGCAAGGTGGACGCGGTTTGCATGATGCTGGTGGATGCCCGCCTCTCCGTCCCGGCCACAATCATCGGTATCATCTGCGCCTGCGTGCTTGGCACATCCCAGGCCACGCTGGTGTTCGTGATTGGCATTACCGGATGGTCCGGCTTTGCCAGGCTGATCAGGGGTCAAATTTTGCAATTGAAAAATGCCAGCTTCATTGAATGCAGCCGCGCCATTGGCGCTTCGCCCATGCGCATCCTGATAGAGCACCTGCTGCCAAACATCGCCTCGCCCGTGATCGTGCAGGCCACGCTGTCCATGAGCTCCTTCATCCTGCTGGAAAGCTCCCTGTCCTTTATGGGCCTGGGCATCCAGCCCCCCAACACTTCCCTTGGCGTGCTGGTCAGCGGAGGCCGCACTTACATGATCAATCAATGGTGGATGGCCATTGTACCGGGGGCCGCCATTGTGCTTTTGATCCTGCAAATCTCCCTTATCGGGGATTGGCTGCGGGACAAACTGGACCCCAAGCTTCAAAACAAATCTTAATAGGCAATAGAAAGGAAACTATGCATCATGAATGCAGCGGTCAATCCCGGCATTCCTGCGTTTCTTTGCGCCCACCGGGGCATGAATGTAAGGGCACCCGAAAACACGCTGCCCGCCTTTGAGGCGGCCGTCCAAAACGGCGCGGAGGAAATTGAACTGGATCTGTGGCCGGCTAAGGATGGCACGCTGGTTGTCTGCCATGATCCCACGGTGGACCGCACCACCGACGGCCACGGTCTCATCGCACAGATGGAGTACGATCAGCTGCGCCGGCTGAACGCGGGGAACCGGTTCCCGGGTGGCTTTGACGTTACACCCTTACCCTTGTTCGAAGAGGTCCTGGAGGCCTTTGGCCGCCGTGTGACCATCAACCTGCATATCAAGTCCGCCGGCCAGCCGCCGGTTACGGATCCCTGTATGCGGGAAAGGATGCGCCTGCTGGGGCAGGTCTATAGCCGGCGGGAGACGCTGTTTCCACCGCTGGCCGAAGGAGTGGAGCAGGTGCTGCCCCAGGTGGAGGACCGGCCGGTTGATCCGTATCCGCCCCGGGTGTTTGAGGAGATTTTGCGTCTGATTCAGGCGCACCGCGCCATGGACCGGGTTTATGTCACTGGGGAAAAGGATGTGCTCCTCACAGCCCTTAAGCTGGCGCCGGACCTGCCCCGCTGCTGCCTGGAGGGCCACATGAATTATTCCATCGTGGAAAATGCGCTGCGCTTTTCATGCAGCCGGGTGCAGTTTTGCAAGCTGTTCCTGACCAAAGCCATGATCGACAAGGCAAAAGCCAACAGCCTTCACTGCAATCTGTTCTGGTGTGACGCCCCCAAGGAAGCGCTGGCCTACCGCCGGCTTGGCATCGATACGGTATTGACCAACGCTTATGATCAAATGATGGAGGGGATCGGAGTCCTGCCCCTGCCACTTTTGGAATCGTAAATGGCCGGACCATGCCAGATCGAAAATCATATGCAGCCATTACCGCTCGCGAAAGTGAACGCCGGGCCGGGGAATAGTATTCTTCCTGGGCGGAAAGCTATTGTTGAAGCAGATCGTTTTCGCGTTGAGCGGTGATGGGAGGTTGGTTTTCAATGTCTGATATGAATCAAGGTTTATCGAAACTGCCGATGATGGCACTGCAGGATGTACCGCAGCCCAAACCGGATGCCAAGCGGATCACCGCGCTGGTAAAGAAGGGCGGCCGCATCACCGGCTATCAATTGTCGGACGGCCGTGTTTTGAGCAAAGAAGAAGGTATCCAGCTTGCCAGGCAGGGAGGCATTCAGGGCGTTGGCATTGCAACACGAAAGGGAAGCGAGTATTTGAAATCCCTGCCGGATGAAAACGAAGGCAGTAATTTGGGCAATTTGCCGTCCGTGCCCCAGTAATAAGGTTCGCAGCTTTATGGATCGCAGCAGGAAAAGGTGGATGGCTTTGCGGGAGGTAAGGCCGTCCGCTTTTTTGTTATGAAAATCTTTCCCAGAAAAACGTTTTTATTATTTTCTTGAAAAACAAGCCCAATTCACGAAAATGTAGCATATATTTTTTAGTCACTTGCCATATTTCAAGAAACGGAGCATTACTTTAGAATAATTTTAAGGCATATTATATATTCTGTATTGACAAATATGGATTATAGTACTATGATTCCCTTATAAAAACGTTTTTACTCTACG
Source organism: Bacillota bacterium (assembly GCA_023413135.1). Lineage (GTDB taxonomy): Bacteria > Bacillota > Clostridia > Christensenellales > Aristaeellaceae > JAEWAH01. The sequence continues at coordinate 38,076 of JAEZQK010000030.1, read as the reverse complement.
CAATTGCTTTATAGGTGAGGGATGTGCATGGTTCAGCCTCCTGTTCCGGCGACTCCGCCACGCCCGGTCCGCGGCTTGCGCAGGCTGGGCCGGGAAGTCAACCGTCATTGGGTGCTCTTCCTGATGATTCTTCCGGCCACGATCTACTTCCTTGTGTTCCTGTATCTGCCTATGCCCGGTTCCTATATCGCCTTTGTGCAGTACAATATGGGCAAGGGCATTTTCGGCAGCCCGTTTGTGGGGCTGAAGAACTTTGAATTTCTCATCAAAACCGGAAAGCTTATGCAGATCACCCAAAACACAGTACTGTACAATTTGGCCTTCATTCTGCTGACCAACATATTTCAGGTCGCTTTTGCCGTCATGCTTTCCGAGGTGGCCAGCAGATCCTTCCGGCGCATCTCCCAGTCCGTCATTTTGCTGCCCCATTTTATCTCCTATGTAATTGTTGGCGTGTTCGCCTATAACTTTTTCAATTACAACAATGGATTTGTCAACATGCTTATCAAGGCGTTTGGAGGCGAAGCGTATTCATTTTACAGCAGCCCGGGCATTTGGAAATATATCATCCTCTTCTTCCGCATCTGGAAGGCTACCGGCTATGGCATGATCATCTATCTGGCCACCATTACCGGCATCAGCTCGGAGATTTATGAGGCGGCTTATATCGACGGTGCCAGCGATGGCCAGCGCATCCGCCATATTACCCTGCCCATGCTTAGGCCCACGGTGGTGCTGCTGATCCTGTTCGATCTGGGCGGCATCCTGCGCGGGCAGTTCGACCTGTTTTACAATCTCATCGGCAACAACAGTGTGCTCTATCCTGAGACCGATGTCATCGACACCTTTGTATTCCGCAGCCTGATGGGGCAGTTCAATTTCTCCCAGAGCGCCGCCGTAGGCTTTTATCAGTCGTTGTTTGGCATGATCGTGGTTTTCCTGGTCAACGCCCTGGTGCGGCGCGTTGATCCCGAGAATTCCTTGTTTTAGGAGGCTTAAGCATGCTTCAGGCAAATATTCATCGCCGGGTGACCGCAAACGGGCGCGGCACACGTCCCATGCATGCCGTGTTCTATCTGCTTGTCACACTTTTTGCCTTGCTTTGCCTGTTCCCTTTTGCGCTGATGATCACTTCCTCCTTTATGTCGGAAAATGAGATCATCACCCAGGGGTATAAGCTGGTCCCAAACCAGTGGTCGGCAGAGGCTTACAACTTTTTGTTCCGCAACCCCCGCAAGCTCATCGACGCCTATCAGGTTACGATATTCATCACCCTGGCGGGTACCGCTACCGGACTTTTCATCATGTCCATGACCGGCTATGTATTAAACCGCAAGGATTTTTTCTATCGCAACGCCTTTTCCTTATTTTTCTACTTTCCCACGTTGTTCGGCGCGGGGCTGGTTCCTACCTACATCCTCTACGTCCAGATCCTGGGGTTCAAGGATACGGTTTTTTCGCTTTTGTTCCCGGGCCTGGTAGGCGCCTGGTCCATTTTCCTCATGCGCAATTTCTTGCGCAGCATTCCCGATTCCCTGTACGAATCCGCCACGATTGACGGGGCGGGGGATTTTCGAATCTATTGGCAGATATTTATGCCCCTGGCCATCCCCTCTCTGGCCACGGTGGGCCTGTTTACCGCGCTGGGCTACTGGAACGAATGGTACAACGGCATGCTGTATCTGAGCGTGGAAAGGCTCTACCCCCTGCAATTGTACCTGCAAAAACTGGTGAGCCAGACCAATGTGCAAAGCCTCATCAACCAGGGTGTCACCATCGATACCTCCCTCCTGCCTACACAATCCATCAAGATGGCGGTAGCCGTCATCGCCACAGGGCCGGTGATTGTATTCTATCCGCTGGTGCAGCGGTATTTTGTGGCCGGCCTGACGGTGGGCTCCGTCAAGGGATGATTCTTTTGATTTGGGTACCTAAGCTACACGGTAGCTTAAAAAATACAAGGAGGAAAATTTCATGAAAACCAAGACCTGGCTGAGCATGCTGCTGGTGCTGATCCTGGGGCTGGCCATGTTCTCGGCCCCCGCGCTGGCGCAGGATGACATGTCCAAAACCGTCAACTTAACGTACTACCTGTGGGGCGGCGAGGGCGTAGCCAACCGCGATGTGCTCAATGAACTCAACAAGAAGCTGATGGAAGACCTGAACTGCACCATTGAAATCAAGTACATCGACTGGGGCGATATCGCCACCAAGTATCCCCTGCTGTTCGCCTCCGGCGAGGCCTTTGACATGAGCCATGCCTCGCCCACGGCGGTAATCTCCTACTACACGCTGGCCTCCCAGGGCGTGCTGACGGACATCACCGACCTGTTGGACCAGGTGCCTACCCTTAAAGCGGCCATCCCCGAGGGAACCTGGGCGGGTGCCAAGTACAACGGGCGCATTTATGGCGTGCCCTGCCTGTACAGCGAATTCACCCCCTATGGCTTTGCCTACCGCGATGACCTGCGTACAAAGTACAACCTGGAGCCGGTCACTTCCCTGGAAACCATGGAGGCCTATCTGGCGGCCATCGCCAAGAACGAGACCTTCGCCCCCATCAACGGCAATGCGGATGAGTCCAACGCCATCTACCGCATGTTTGTGGATATGACGGGCGAATGGATTCTGGCACCCGGTCTGCCCGAGAGCCAGGTCCCGCTGGTATGCCAAAGCCCTGAAAAGTACACCGAGATCCTTCACCCCGCCTTTACGGAGGAGTTCATGGCCTGGGCCAAGCGAATGAAGGAATGGGCCAACGCCGGCTATTTTGCCCAGGATGTGCTTGCCGCCAAGACGGGCTCCAAGGATAACCTGTTAAACGGCATCTCCTCAGGATACCTTACCCATATGCCTGACTGGACGGGGCATTACGGCACCAAGGAAAAATCCCTGCCCGGCGTAGCGGTCAATTGGTGGAGCCCCGCCGTGGATAACGGCAAGGTGCTCGTCAAGGCCGGCGTGGACAACTCTACCGTCATCAGCGTAACTTCCGGCAATCCCGAGCGCGCCTTGAAGGTGATCGAGAAGCTGATGACCGACGAAACCTACTACCGCCTGTTCCAGTACGGCATCGAGGGACGGCATTATGAGATCAAGGATGGCAAGGTAACACAGCCCGCCACTTTTGACCAGGCAGTGGATGGCTTCGGCTTTGCCGGCTGGTCGCTGCGCAACGACAAGTTCAACATCCCCTATCAGACCGAAGATCCCCGCCGGTATGAGCTGATCGAGGAGTGGAAGAAGACTGCCATTGCCAATCCCTTCAGCGGCTTCAGCTTTGACCCCACCAATGTCGTCAATGAACTGGCTGCGATTTCCGACATCAACAACGAGTTGGGCCGTCAGATTCTGTTGGGCAAGACTCCGGAGGATGTGGAGACCGCCGTGGCGAATTATCGCAACAGCCTCACCCAGGCCGGCATTGAAACAGTCATCCAGGAGGTCAAGACCCAGCTTAACGCCTTCACGCCCATCAACCAATAGGCAAGCGGCGTAAGTCAAGACCGCCCAATGAGGGGAGAACGGAGGAGTTCCCTCCGTTCCCCTTTCTTTTTAAAAACGAGGAGGGGTTTGCGTGAAACCCAGCATTCATGATGTGGCGCGGGAGGCCCAAGTCAGTATTTCCACCATCTCCCGGGTGCTCAACGCTACCGGGCCGGTCAGTGAGGAGACGCGCCAGCGCGTACTGCGTGCCGCCAAACATCTGGGCTATGTGCCCAATGTCAGTGCCCGCAGCCTCAAGATCAGCCAGAGCCGCACCATCGGCTTGCTGGTTCGCAGCATCGCCAACCCTTTTTTCGTGCCCATGATCCATGAGATCAAGCGGCAGCTCAATCTTCGGAACATCCCCTTCCTGGTAGAGCCGGTGGAGGATGGCCAGGATGAGCTGACCAAAGCCGCGTACCTGGCCGCCGATAAAAAGCTGTGCGGCGTGATATTGATCGGCGGCCAGTACGACCATACCGAGCAGCAGTTTCTCCAGCTGGCAGGGGTGCCCTGCGCCATGCTGACCTTCACCGCGCCGGACGCGCCGCGCCCATTGTATTCCAGCGTCATCATCGACGACATGCGGGAAGCGTCCAAAGCCGTGGAATACCTCATTTCCCTGGGCCACAGGGACATCTGCTTTTTTGCCAAGCTGCCCAACAGCGAAAACACCACCGGGTACCGCCGAATGATGGGGTACCGCGCGGCGCTGGAGGCCCACGCCATCCCCTTCCGCCCGCAGCTTGTACAGGATTGTGAATATACCGCCGCCTCGGGCTTTGCCGCCATGCGGGCGCTTAAGATGCGCGGCATACCTTTCACCGCCGCCTTCGCGGCCTCGGACACCATTGCCACCGGCGTGGCCAAGGCCGTATTGACCTCGGGACAGCGTATACCCGAAGACATTTCCATTGTCGGCTTTGACGGCATCGAAGCAGCGGAGTATTACCACCCGTCTTTGGATACCGTTGCCCAGCCCGCGGTAGAAATGGCCAGCGCAGCTCTTGGGCTGCTGTTTGAGCAGATGCAGGGCGGACAGACGGGCCACCTGGTCTTCGAGGCCACATTGATCAAGCGGGGATCCGCACGGAGGTTGGAATCATGACGCTGCTTGCGCCCCCACGGGAGGTTATCACCTTTACCCGCGGCAAAAGCTGTTTTTCATTTTTTCCCTCGGGTGACATATGCGCCCTTTCCCATGACGGCCTGCTGCTGAACGGTTTCGTGGGCAGCCCCCTGGCCGGCTCGGTGAATCAGCTTTACCTGCGCCGGCTGGATGGCTTAAAGCCCCAGGCTGCGCCGCTGATAGGCCTGTCTGCCGCCCCGCTTACGGAAAGCGGCGATTATTCCCTTCGGCAAAGCGGTCATGCGCTTGGTGTAGACTACGAGGTTATTTTTTGCCTGGCCAGCGAGACCGTCTGGCTGTGGCAGGTGATATTGCGGGGCGAGGGTACCTTCGACGTGCTCTTAGGCCAGGACCTGGGCGTGGCGGACCGGAACATGGTGTTGACCAATGAGCTGTACACATCCCAGTACCTGGATCATACCATCCTGCAAGGGCCTCAGGGGGCCATTGTCCGCTCCCGGCAGAACCTGCCCCAGACGGGAGGCCGTTTCCCCTGTATGCAGCAGGGCATGCTGGAGGGCCGGGTACGCAGCTTCTGCACCGACGCGACGCAGTTCTTCGGCTTATCCCACAAGCGCGGAGATCCCCCGCAGGCCCTGTCGCGGGGGCTTCCCGGTACTGTGCTGCAGTATGAGTGCGCCTACATTGGCCTGCAAAGCGAGCCAGTCCTTCTCAATGGCGAGGCGAGCCTTACCTTCTACGCTCTGGTATGCCCCGATCATAGGGCCGTGAAGGATGAGGACCTTGCCCGGGAGCTTCAGGAAGCCTGGGCAGCCTATAACTCCTGTCAGCTTAAGTGGCAGCCGGTTCCGCCTATGCACCGCTCGCCGGATTTCGGCATGCCGTATGCCAGCTCCGCCATGGGCCGTGAGCAGGTGGCCAGGCTATGGCCCCAGTGGAGGCTGGAGGAGACCCAGGAAGGAATGCTCCAAAGCTTTTTTACCGGCGATCATACCCATGTGGTGCTGGCGGGCAAGGAATTGCGCTGCCGCCGGCCCCACGGCACCATTCTGATGAACGCCCAGGGGCCGGACAGCCTCCGCCCGGATATGCTGGCCTCCACCAATTATATGTATGGCCTGTTCGCGGCCCAGACCGTGATCGGCAATACAAATCTGCATAAGGCTGTCTCGGCTGCCCGGGGGATACTGAACCTGCAGCACCACGGCGGCCTGCGCCTGTATGTCCGCCTGGACGGGACCTACCGCCTGCTGACATTGCCTGCGGCCTATGCCATGACGGTGGGCAGCACCTCCTGGCATTATCTTCTTCCGGATGGAGACATGATCACTGTTACCGCCCACGTCTGCGCCGGCAGCCCGGACTTTGTGCTCACGGTGCACAGCGCCAACAGGGCGTATGATTTCCTTATCACCTGCCAGTGGGTAATGGGGGAGCAGGAATGGGAGCAGGATATCGATCTAATACGGGAGGGTTCGATGCTGCGCCTTAACACATCCCCGGAGCGCCGGGCCGCGTCCCCTTACCCGGACTGGCATATGGATCTTCAGGTCTTTGCACCTTCGTGGGGGATATCCGACGACCGGGTGTTTTTTGCGGACGGTCAACCCCGGGATGGTACGCTGATGAGCCTGTCCATACCTCATGCGGATAGCTTTGCATTGCAAATGCACGGGGCGCTGGAGGCGGAACCCTTTGCTCCGAAGGAGACACCCGCGGACCGCATGCTAGAGGAACAGGCCTTTTTAATGCATCTTAAGCAGATGACATCATCCCTGCATATTGACAGCGATGACGAAGACGCTGTCCGGCTTAAGGAGCTTATTCCCTGGTATATGCACAACGCCATGATCCATTTTGCCTCCCCCCATGGGCTGGAGCAGCCCGGCGGCGCAGCCTGGGGCACGCGGGATGTGTGCCAGGGGCCCTTTGAGCTGCTGTGCACCTTTGGCCACTTTGCCCTGGCGCGGCAGGTGCTGATGCGCGTGTTCGCCCATCAGTCGGCCGTCACCGGCCAGTGGCCCCAGTGGTTCATGTTCGACCGCTATCCTATAGCGGCGGATAACTGCCACGGCGATGTATTCCTTTGGCCGCTCAAGTGCGTGGCGGATTATTTGCATGCAACCGGCGATCAGGCCATCCTTTCTGAAATAGTACCCTATGCCGACCAGGATCAGGCCGAACCGCTTACGGACCATATACGCCGCGCCGCCGCCCACCTGACCGACCGCTTTCAGGACGGCCGCGCGCTGCTCACCTATGCAGGCGGGGATTGGGACGATACGCTGCAGCCGGCGGATCCCGTCATGCAGCAGCACCTGGTCAGCAGCTGGACCCAGGCTTTGGCCTGCCAGGTGGGGTGCTCTTTAGGCAAGGCGCTTAAGGCAGCGGAGCCTGAACTGGCCGCCGGTTTTTTAAGCGCGGCGGAGCAAATGGAGCAGGCATTTTCTGAATATCTGCTGCCGGATGGCCAGATTCCAGGATTTCTTTTGCGGGATGGGGACAAGGATCTTCCGCTTTTGCACCCCCATGACACCCGCACCGGCATCCGGTGCAGGCTGCTGCCGCTGACCCGCAGCATCCTGGCGGAGCTTGTTGACCCCGTCCAGGCCATGCGCAATGTGGAGCAGATCGACCGTTACCTTTCCTGCCCCGACGGCGTGCGGCTGATGGACCGGCCGGCGCAGTATACCGGCGGCCCGGCCCGCCTTTTCCGCCGGGCGGAGCAGGCAGCCAATGTGGGCCGGGAGATCGGCCTGCAATACGTTCATGCCCATATCCGCTATGTGGAGGCCATGGCCAAACTGGGCCTTATGGACCGGGCCTTTGCGGGCCTTATGGCCGTGGCTCCGCCGTTGATTACAAAAAGCATCCCCAATGCCCTGCCCCGTCAAAGCAACCTGTACTTCAGCAGCTCCGACGGTGATTTCCCGGATCGCTATGAATTCCAGCGGGAGTACGAGCGATTGCGCACAGGGGAAGCCGGCGTGTGGGGCGGCTGGCGGCTGTATTCCAGCGGCCCCGGCATTTTCCTGCATACTCTGATCGCCTGCATCTTTGGCCTGTCGCTAAAAGCCGGGGGCCTTGCAGTCGACCCGGTGCTGCCAATTTACATGGACGGATGCGCGCTGGAATACGAATGCTTTGGCAGGCGGTGGCGGTTCCATTATCACCTGAAGGGCGGCCCGGGCAATATGCGGGTGCGCTGCGGCGGGGTGGAGGTCCCAGGGGTGCCACGTAGCAACCGCTACCGGCCCGCGGGGATATTGATTGAGCGGGATACGCTGCTGGCGCTGCCCGAAGATACCCTGGATATTTATCTTGATTGATCCATAAAGAAAAGGAGAAGCATATGAAATCATTTAAGCTGGACATCCATTCTCCGGCCAGGCCTGTTAAGCGCTATTGGGAACTGTGCGTGGGGAGCTGCCACGCCACCACGGCGCTGCGGGAGGATTATAGGGCGCAGCTGCGCCGCTGCAGCACGGAACTGGGCTTCAAATATGTTCGCTTTCACGGATTGCTGGACGATGATATGAGCGTGATTAAAAAAAGCCGCACGGGCAACGATTACATTCTCTCCTTCACCAACATTGACAGCATCTTTGACTTTCTGCTGTCCATTAGAATGAAGCCCTTTGTGGAGCTGGGCTTCATGCCCGAATGCTTGAAATCCTCCGACGACACGGTTTTCCACTACAAGGGCAACATCTCCCCGCCCAATGACTATACGCGCTGGGAGTGGCTGATTGAGCAGTTGATCCGGCACCTGATTAACCGCTATGGCCGGGCGGAGGTGCGCCAGTGGTTCTTTGAGGTCTGGAATGAGCCGAACCTGGGCGGGGAATCTGGCGTGGGCGGCTTCTGGGCGGCCAGCATGGAGGAGTATTTCAAGCTGTACCGCCATACCGCCTCTGCCATCAAGCGGGTGGACCCGGCCCTTAAGGTGGGCGGGCCCGCTACCAGCAATAATGCGCTGATCCCCGAGATGGTTGCCTTTTGCCGGGAAAGCGGTACGCCCATCGACTTCATCTCTACACATCACTATCCTACCGATGTGGTGCTGGGCTACGGCGTGGAAGACAGCCTGAACTTTGCCGAGCTGTTTAAAAAGCAGGATCCGGAGGATGAGGAAGCGCTTAAGGATCTTGCACAGCAGTACGAGGTGTTCCGTCGCGAGCTATGGAAGCGGGTGGACCGCGGCGTCGTTACCGGAATGACCCGCCGCGCCGTTCAGGAAGCAAAAGGGCTGCCCGTATACTATACGGAATGGAACAGCCTGGCGGGCCTCCCCTCCGACGGGCCCTTCGGCGCCTCTTTCATCTTAAAGACGGTCATGGACAATATGGGCCTGGTGAAGGGTTATTCCTATTGGACTTTCACCGATATCTTTGAGGAGGGGGGCATGCCCAGCGCCGCGTTCCATGGCGGATTCGGCTTGATGACGCTGCAGGGCATCCCCAAGGCCAGCTACCGCGTATATCAGCTTTTGCATATGCTGGGCAGCCGGATGTTTGAGGCGCAGTTAAGCGAGGAGACGCTGGACGTTTACGCCATGTACAGCGAGGAAGCCTCCGCCGTTCAACTGCTGGCGGTAAACCATCACTCGCTGCAGCACGACATAAAGACCCAGTCCGTGCGGCTAACACTGACTGGGCTTGACGAGCGCGCGGCGGTGCATGCCGAGCTGTACCGTGTGGATGAGACCCACGCCAACGCCCTTAAGGCCTGGAGGGAGATGGGGGAGCCAGAATACTTAAACGAGGGGCAATTGGCGAAGCTCATGTCCGCCAGTGCACTTGAGCGGGAAGACCTCCGGCTGCCGGTGGAAGCCGGCCAAGTTTCCCTGGAGCTTTCGCTGCCGCCTATGGGAACAGCGCTGGTCATGGTGTATCTTTAATATCAGATCAGCGGCATAAATACGCCGCCCTGAACGCTGCGGGCAATAAAATGCATGTAATTTCCCGTTTCAGTGTCGTACCAGTCACTGAAGGGGACCCTTGTCTTTGATTTCCGCAGGTACCTGGCTACGGGCGCGACGAGTTTATTAAATGCGTCGGAATCCTCCGCCATGGCCGCAGTCCACAGGATCCAGTCGGATTTGGTGTATGCACGCCTGGAATCCAGGGGCAGGCCATACGCGTTAATGCGGGGCAGGTAGCTTTCGACCTCCTGCCTGTAGAAGTCATCGTTCAGCAGATCAAGCTTTAATACCTTATCCCATGCCAGGTTATACTTCATGCTCCAGCCCTGTCCGTCAAAGGTCAGGGCTGTATGCTTTCCTGCACTTGCCCGCCTTTGCCAGCTGGCCGCCATCCGCTTGGCCTCCGCTTCATAAAAAGCGGCCTTCGAATTTCCTAGCAGCTTCAGAAGCTTTGCATAGCATGCCACCCCGACCATGGCTTTGGCGGAAAGGTTGATGTTATGGTTGAGGTGCCCCGCAAAGTCGTCGGTGCACAATTGATCGCCCGGATCCTCACCATACTTCAGCAGATATTGCACCCATTGCTCAAGCAGGGAAATATCCTCCCTGGCCATTTCGAACTGACCGTCAAAAGCCGCAGCGGCATAGAGCATGATCAGCATATTGCCGCACTCTTCCACCGGCATCTGATATCTTAGTTCGTAGCAATCCGCCTGCCCAGGATACAGATAATAATTTGGATGTATATCGCCGTTGCGTACTTCGCCGCCCGTAAGTTCCCGCTTTTTGGCGCCATATACCTGGCCGGTTGCCTGCGGGTACCGGCCCACGTCATGGGGGGCAAAGTCATACGTCCACACCGGCATCTTCGCAAACCGCAAAACCGGGCGGCACATGGCTCGCACAAGCTCCGGGTTATATTTCAAAAACAGCGGCGTGGAGGGATAGCTGACATCCACCGTGCCCATGCAGCCGTTGGAGTCGTTTTCCTTGCTCAGCCATACCATCTGGCCATGCTCGTCGGCAATGAGCTTATGGGCGCAAATGCATTGGCGGTATGCGGCAGTGCAAATCAATGTGTAGTCCTCGCCGCCTTTTGCCATGGCCTCCTTTATAAGGCTCTCATCCAGCCTTGCGCAGCGGTTAAGCAGCGCGTCGTGCGCTGCGTCGAATTCGTGAAGCGCCTGGACAAGGGTCTTACCATTGCGGGCATACCATGCCTTGGTGGGAACGCCAAAGTAATTGATGGACGATACATCGTCATACCCCAGAAGCAGGGAAACATCCTTCCGCTCCCCGGGCAAAAGTTTTGCAGGAGCATAGGCTTCCAAACCATCCGCCGTGCATTGTACAGCCTCCCGGCAGGCCAGGTACAGGTATCCCCAATCGATGGTGATATGGTCTCCCGAATGGCAAAGCAGCTTTTGCCTGCGCTGCCCCATGTAGCTCACGCGAAGCCCTTCCGCATCAAAAACATCCTGTATCATATGCGGGCGCTCATTTCCGTCATAGCACAGCTCGTCATAAGCCGTGAAGGAAAGGGTCGCCTCATGATCGCGCCCGTCCACCGCCTCCAGGGAAATATCAATCATGGTAATGGGTGTGGAGAGCACATCCGGGTCATCCAGAAGCAGGGGAGTGGTGAAGGCGACCGAAATACGGACACCGGCTGCCTGCAATACGCTTTTGGTGGCTGTGGGCGTAACATCAAGGGATACCGTTTCCATGGCTTCGCCCTCGCCACGGCCCAGGTAGCGGTAAGGTTTTCCGTCAATCGTAAGTTTTCCGCACAGGCGCTTCCTTGACCCGGCCCAGTGGGTCGTGTCCGCGTCCGTCAGATGGTCGGTGGCGCACCAGATGGAAAAGTAAGGGTCGTTGGCCACCAGCGGCAGCGCGGGAAGGCGTGTCAGCGTTTGCATTTGTACTCCTCCAAACTTGTTATAGCCATTTGTTCGAAAGACAGTGTACACCTGATAAGTCCTGTATGGCAAGCCCGCCCAAGGGGATCGCGCCATACAAAAAATGCCGCCCGGCCGGACGGCATCTTCTTTGTGGCATTACACCAGTACTGGGTCCTTTTCCCTTTCCTTTGCGGCCTTTTGGGGTGCTTTCTGTTCCGACGGCTTTTTGGCAGGGGCGCCGCCATAATAGGCATCCAGCAGGATGTTTTCCAGGTCCCGTATTTTGGGATAAACCGGGTTGGCGGTGGTACACTGGTCCTCAAACGCCCGCACGGCCAGCGCAGGCACACGTTCAAGGAATCCCTTTTCGTCGATGCCAAGGTCTTTCAGTGTGGTAGGGATGTTCAGTTTCTTTGTAAGCTCCCGGATGGCCGCGATCAGGCTCTTCACCTGCTCATCCACCGTGTCGCCTTTTAAATTCAGGACCCTGGCGATTTTGGCGTACCGTTTGTCGGCGGTGTACGTGCCGTATTTTGGGAATGTGGCAAACTTGTCGGGCTTTTTGGCGTTGTAGGCGATCACGTAAGGAAGCAGCACCGCATTGGCCCGGCCGTGGCTGACATGGAATTCGCCGCCAATCTTATGGGCCAGGGAATGGTTGATGCCCAAAAAGGCGTTGGTAAAGGCCATGCCCGCAATGCAGGAGGCGTTGTGCATTTTCTCCCGCGCTACTGTATCGCTCTGGTTAAGGTAGCTGCGTTCCAGATATTCAAAGATCATTTCAATGGCTTTGATGGCCAGCCCATCGGTGAAGTCGGAAGCCAGCACCGATACATAAGCCTCTATGGCATGGGTAAGCACGTCCATACCCGTATCGGCTACAATCGTTTTAGGCAGCGACTGCACAAACTGGGGGTCGATGATGGCTACGTCCGGCGTCAGCTCATAATCCGCCAAGGGGTATTTCACGTTGCCGTTCCGCTTATCGGTGATCACGGAAAAGCTGGTCACCTCGGAGCCCGTTCCGCTAGTGGTGGGGATGCACACCATCTGCGCTTTTTTGCCCAGGTTGGGGAAATGGAACGCCCGCTTGCGGATATCCAGGAAACGGAGCCGCAGCCCGTCAAAGGAGGTTTCCGGGTACTCGTAAAACAGCCACATGCCCTTGGCCGCGTCCATGGCGGAACCGCCGCCCAGGGCGATAATCACATCCGGCTGGAAGGCTTTCATGGCCGCAACGCCCCGCTCGATGGTCTCCACCGAGGGGTCGGGCTCCACCTGGTCAAAAATTTCGCTGTGGCAGTACGCCGGGCGTTTTCTAAGGTAATGGAGCACCGTATCCACGTAGCCAAGCTTCACCATCACAGGGTCGGTGACGATGAAGGCCCGGCTGATATTCGGCATGTGGGCTAAATACTGCACGGAATCCTTTTCAAAATAGATTTTCGGCGGGATTTTGAACCACTGCATGTTCACCCTGCGGTGGGCGACCCGCTTTTTGTTGATCAGGTTCACCGTGGATACGTTGGCGGTGGTGGAGTTATGGCCGAAGGAGCCGCAGCCCAGCGTGAGGGAAGGGGTATTGGTATTGTAGATGTCGCCGATGGCGCCCTGGGAAGAGGGGGCGTTGGCGATGACCCGGCCGGCCTTCATGGCTTTGCCGTAGGCTTTGCATAATTCCTCGTCGTCGGAATGGATCACCGCGGAGTGGCCCAGGCCGCCCAGCTCCAGCATATCCTTGGCATAGCGGAAGCCTTCCTTTTCATCCCTGACTACAAAGTAAGCAAGCACGGGGGAAAGCTTTTCCAGGGAAAGAGGATACTGCCGGCTTGGCTCCGGAAGCCTGGCGATCAGTATTTTCGTATTCTCCGGTACATTCAATTGAATCTGGCCGGCGATCCACGAGGCGGTCTTGCCCACCACCTGGGGGTTGACGCCTTCCCGGCCGGCGGGCATCATATATTCCGTCAGCTTTGCAATCTCCTCGGGCCTCAGAAAATAACAATTATTCTCCTGCATGAAGGCTTCAAACCGGGGCGCGATCTGCTCATCCACGATCACGCCCTGCTCCGAGGCGCAGATCATGCCGTTGTCAAACGTTTTGGATAGCATCAGGTCCGTGCAGGCCCGCTCCACGTGAACCTTGCGGTGAATATAGCATGGCACGTTGCCAGGGCCCACCCCCAGAGCGGGCTTTCCCGCGCTGTAGGCGGAATGCACCATGGAGGAGCCGCCGGTGGCCAGGATCAGGGATACGCCCTTGTGCTGCATAAGCGCCGTAGTAGCCTCCACCGAGGGCTGCTCAATCCACTGCACGCAGCCTTCCGGCGCGCCGGCGGCGATGGCCGCATCCCTCATAATGCGGGCGGATTCGGCGGAGCACTTCTGGGCGGATGGGTGAAAGGCAAATATGATCGGGTTCCGGGCCTTAGCGCAGATCAAGGCCTTAAACAGCGTGGTGGAGGTGGGGTTGGTGACGGGTGTTACCCCGGCCACCACGCCAACCGGCTCCGCCAGCTCAATATAGCCTTCCTGCTCGTTTTCATCCACCACGCCTACGGTTTTCAGGTCTTTGATGCTGTGCCACACGTATTCCGTGGCAAACATGTTTTTGATAACCTTGTCCTCCACGTTGCCGCGGCCTGTTTCCTCCACCGCCATTTGGGCAAGGCGCATATGCGCATCCAGCCCGGCCAGCGTCATGGCGTGCACGATTTTGTCCACCTGGGTTTGGTCAAGGAGCATATAGCTTTTCAGCGCTTCCTGTGCCTTATCTACCAGGCTGTCGATCATATTTTCTACAAGCTTCATATCCTGCTCTTTTGCCATGGGCGATGCCTCCGATTTTATATTTGGGGATCAGTGAACGCTTTTCTCTGACTCGTTAATATTTTAACGCAATATTGTGAAAATTTCAACAATCTTTTTTGAAATGTCCACGTCTCATCTTTACCTGTGGAGCAGGGTTTATACCATTCCAGATCTGCCATGCATCTGACCATTCAGCAAACAGGCGAATGCTACGAACAAAGCGATGCTGATTTAACCGGTACAGGCGGGCGATTGATAATCGCCCCTACGATGCCGTATGTTTTTTGACTTCACTACCGCGGCACATAAGAGCCGGAAGAAGAGCCAACATACTCTTTGCAGTCGTAGGGGCGATTATTAATCGCCCGCATTGTATGAGTAGTTTTCGATATGATGGAGGATAGCATGCACCTCATGTTTGAACCGGCATTACTCTGCTGCGCATCTCAAAAGGCTATCTTGCCATACACTGAACATGAAATCTCGCTATGCAGGTAGTATTGTAAAATATTTCTTTTTTGCCGTTTCTCATTGTACTTTTTGTGATTTTTGAAGGATTCAAACACAAAAAATGCATTTTCATTCTTACATCCACTCGGGATTTGTGGTAGAATCAATGTCAACCCTCAAAAAGTTGCATGGATGGGTGAGGTTATGGAATATCGACAGGGTTTGCCCCTCAAGCAGGGGCTGTACGATCCAAGGAATGAGCATGACGCCTGCGGCATGGGTTTCGTCGTCCATATCGGCGGGGAAAAGTCCCACGATATACTGGAAGACGCCCTCACGGTTCTGGAGAACCTAAGCCACCGCGGCGCCCACGGCGCGGATGAGCATACCGGCGATGGGGCCGGCGTGCTTACTCAGATACCGCACGCTTTTTTTAAACGGGACTGTCAAACGCTGGGCATTTCCCTGCCGGAGGCGGGGCACTACGGAGTGGGCATGATCTTTGCCCACAGGTACGAAGATTTCCGCAAAAAGCAGATGGCGGCCTTTGAGGACATCGTTGTAAAGGAAGGGCAAACCATCCTTGGCTGGCGTGAGGTGCCCATCGATTTTACCACCATCGGGGAAAGCGCAAAGGCCGCGCTGCCCAGGTTTATTCAGGTGTTCATCGGCAAGAGTTCAAACATCCCCTGCGGCATGGACTTTGAACGCAAGCTTTTCCTGATCCGCAAGCTGGCGGAAAAGACCATTCCCCCTTTGAGCGAGGACAACGGCGGCATCTTCTATATATCCAGCCTGTCCTCCAAGACCATCGTGTACAAGGGGATGCTTACAGCTTCCCAATTGCGCAGCTTTTATCTGGACTTGTCGGACCTGGATTACGCTTCCGCACTAGCCATGGTGCATTCCCGCTTCAGCACCAACACCTTCCCCAGCTGGGCCAGGGCCCATCCCAACCGTTACCTTGTGCACAACGGCGAGATCAACACCATCCGCGGCAACGTGAACTGGATGAAGGCGCGGCAGCGGAGCATCGTTTCCCCTCTCTTTGAAGATATATCGAAGGTATGCCCGGTGATCGACGAAACGGGCAGCGACTCCTCCATGTTCGACAACTGCCTGGAGTTTTTGTACCTGACCGGCAGGTCGCTTCCCCATGCCGCCATGATGATGATCCCCGAGCCCTGGGAGAAGAACCCCCTCATGCCGGAGGAGAAAAAAGAGTTCTACAAATATCAAAGCTTTCTCATGGAGCCGTGGGATGGCCCCGCGGCCATGGCCTTTTCCGACGGCGACGTCATCGGCGGCATGCTGGACAGGAACGGCCTGCGCCCCTCCCGCTACTATGTCACAAAGGATAACCGGGTGATTCTTGCCTCCGAGGTGGGTGTGGCGGATATAAAGCCCGAGAATGTAGCCTACAAGGGGCGGCTGGAGCCGGGCAGGATGCTGCTGATCGATACCTTGCAAAAGCGCATCATCTCCGATGAGGAGCTAAAAAGCAGCGTTGCGAGGGAATACCCCTATCCCGAATGGAACAAAAAGCATATCATCCCCCTGGAGTCGCTGCCTGCGCCCAAACAGGAAGAAACGCCGCTGCCCGAGGATCTGTTAAGGCTGCAAAAGGCCTTCGGCTACACCTATGAGGACATCTACAAGTTCCTTATGCCCATGGCGGTGGCGGGGGAAGACCCTGTGGGATCCATGGGCATGGATACGCCCCTGGCGGTGCTCTCCGAAAAGCCGCAAATGCTCTATGTCTATTTCAAGCAGCTTTTCGCCCAGGTGACCAACCCGCCCATCGACGGCATAAGGGAAGAAATCGTCACCTCCGCCGGCGTGCTATTGGGCTCCTCCGGTAACCTGCTCTCGCCCGACCAGGAGGACAGGGCCAGCCTGCTTTTGCAGCACCCCATCCTGGCAAACGATCAACTGAACCAGATCCGGCATCTGGACAACGGTATATTCAAGACTGCCGTGCTGTCACTGCTCTATAAGGTCGGCGATGGCCCAACCGGCATGGAAAAAGCGCTGCATATTTTAAACCGCCAGGCAAGCCGTGAAATTGCCCAGGGAGCCAACATTTTGATCCTTTCCGACCGGGGCGTAAATGAGGAATATGCCGCCCTCCCCGCCTTGCTGGCCTGTTCGGGGCTGCACCACAGCCTGATACGCAGGGAGCTTCGTACAAACGTCGGGCTGGTGCTGGAATCGGCCGAACCCCGGGAAGTGCACCATTTCTGCACGCTCCTGGGTTACGGCGTGACCGCCCTCAACCCCTATATGGCCTTTGACACCATCCGCGACCTGGCGGCAAAAGGCCTTCTAAATGGCACAAGCGCCGAAGAAGGCATTGCCCACTACATCAAGGCGTCGGTGAAGGGCGTTTTGAAGGTGCTCACCAAAATGGGCATCTCTACCATTCAAAGCTATCATGGCGCGCAGATTTTTGAGGCGGTGGGCCTGCAGCAAAGCGTTATCGACCGGTACTTTACCCATACCCCTTCCCGGCTGGAGGGCATCGGTATCGAGGAAATCCACCAGGAAAACAAAATGCGCCACGAAAGCGCCTTTGCGGTAAATTCCCCCTATACCGATACGCTGGAAACCGGCGGCACCTTCCAAGCAAAGGCCGACGGGGAGGAGCACCTGTACAACCCGGAGACCATTTACCTTTTGCAAAAGGCCTGCCGCTCAGGGGACTACAGCCTTTTTAAAACCTTCTCCCGCAAGATCAATGAGGAGCAGATGGCCACCCTTAGAAGCCTTCTGGAGTTCAAGTTCACCGCCGGCGAAACCATTCCCATTGAGGAAGTGGAACCGGTGGATCAAATCGTCAAGCGCTTCAAGACCGGGGCCATGTCGTATGGCTCCATCAGCAAGGAAGCCCACGAGTGCCTTGCCATCGCCATGAACCGGCTGGGAGGCAAGAGCAACACCGGCGAAGGCGGCGAGGACCCGGAGCGCTTTAATGTGATGGAAAACGGCGATTCGAAGAAGAGCGCCATCAAGCAGGTGGCCTCCGGCCGCTTTGGCGTGACCAGCAACTACCTGGTCAACGCCAAGGAGATTCAAATCAAAATGGCCCAGGGCGCCAAGCCCGGCGAGGGTGGACAATTGCCCGGCCGCAAGGTGTACCCGGCCATTGCCAAAACGCGCCATTCCACCCCCGGCGTCGACCTGATTTCACCCCCGCCCCACCATGACATCTATTCCATTGAGGACCTGGCGGAGCTGATCCACGACCTGAAAAACGCCAACCGTGATGCCCGCATCAACGTGAAGCTGGTGTCGGAAGTAGGCGTGGGCACCATAGCCGCCGGCGTGGCCAAGGGCAAGGCCGATGTGATCCTCATCAGCGGGTACGATGGGGGAACCGGCGCGTCGCCGCTCACCAGCATCAAGCACGCCGGCCTTCCCTGGGAAATGGGCCTGGCGGAAACCCACCAAACGCTGGTCTTAAACCGCCTGCGGGACAGGGTGATCCTGGAAACCGACGGCAAGCTCTTAACGGGCCGGGATGTGGCCATTGCCGCTATGCTGGGGGCCGAGGAGTTCGGTTTTGCCACTACGCCTTTGATCGCCCTGGGGTGTCTTATGATGCGGGTGTGCAACCTCAACACCTGCCCCGTAGGCATCGCTACCCAGGATGAGAACTTACGCAAGTGCTTTACCGGCAAGCCGGAATATGTGGAAAACTTCATGCGCTTTATCGCCCGCGAGCTTCGGGAGATCATGTCCCGCCTTGGCATCCGCACCGTCAACGAGCTGGTGGGGCGCACCGATAAACTGAAGGCCAAGGAAAACCTGCGCCACTGGAAGGCCGGCAAGCTGGATATGTCGCCCATCCTCTACCAGCCCTATGCCGGCGCCGACGTGGGCCGCTACCACAAGCGGGATCAAAGCCACAACCTGGAAAAGAACCTGGGCATGAAAAAACTTCTGCGCATGTGCAAGCCCGCTTTGGAGCACGGCACGCCCATTCGGGCAAAGCTCTCCATCCGCAACGTGGACCGGGTGGTGGGCACGCTGGTAGGCAGCGAGATTTCCAAAAAGTACGGCGAAAACGGCCTGCCCGGCGATACCATCCACCTGCAGTTCGTGGGCTCCGCCGGGCAAAGCTTCGGCGCGTTTGCTCCCAAAGGCCTTACCCTGGAGCTGGAGGGCGACGCCAACGACTATTTCGGCAAGGGCTTGTCCGGCGGCAAGATCATCGCCTACCCGCCCAAGGCAGCGGATTACAAGCCGGAGGAGAACATTCTCATCGGCAACGTGGCCTTCTATGGAGCTACGGAGGGTGAAGCCTATTTGAGCGGCGTGGCCGGGGAACGGTTCTGCGTGCGCAACAGCGGTATTGATGCCGTGGTGGAGGGCGTGGGCGACCATGGCTGCGAGTATATGACCGGAGGCCGCGTGGTGGTGCTGGGCAAAACAGGCCGCAACTTCGCGGCAGGCATGTCCGGTGGCATCGCCTATGTGCTGGACTTTGACGAGGTCCGCTGCAACAAGTCCATGGTGCTGCTGGAGACGTTTGCTTCCGATAAGGAAAAGCAGCAGGTGAAGGAGCTTATCGAAAAACATGTGGAGTTGACCGGCAGCCCCTTGGGCAAGCGGGTGCTGGCGGATTGGGAAGCTTACTCGAAGCGCTTCACCCGCGTGATCCCCAAGGATTACAAGCAAATGCTGCAATTCATCAACGAAGCCATCGACCAGGGCTTAAAGGGCGATGAAGCCCTCATGGCCGCCTTCGAGCGCGGGGCGAAGCCTTAAGCCTTCCCCTTGAGGGCTCCGGAACCCCGCCCCCGCCAGTGGCGGAAGTGGGCGGGGTGGAGGAGGCTGGCGAAACGAGCAGTGCGAACGGCAGTGAGCAATGCGACGATTGAGCCAGATGGAATGGGTGGCGCCGCAGCGCCGGATGAGGTGGCCTCTGGTCGTACCACCCGAAGGTTTCCAAAGGGCGACCGGAAAGCCCCTGGTAGTGCCAGCAGGTGCGAAATCGCTTTCTAAACAGAGATGGTGTCCGAAGGTCCAGGGCGACCGGAAAGCCCTGGTCGTGCCCGCAGGCACGAAGCTTTCATCTATCAAATCTTCAAAGAGATGCCGTCCGAAGGTCCAGGGCGACCGGAAAGCCCTGGTCGCATCCGCAGATGCGAAATCTCTCTTTACGGGGTGATATATAGTGGCCAAACCAACAGGTTTCCTTGAATACCAGCGCATCAACTACCCCAAGCGCCCCGCAGGGGACCGCTTATCCGATTGGTCCGAAATCCGTCTGCCCCAGGACACGGCCGAGGTCAAAACCCAGGCCGCCCGGTGCATGAACTGCGGCATCCCCTTCTGCCATGGCGGAATCCTCCTTGCCGGCATGGCGGCGGGATGCCCGGTTCACAACCTCATCCCGGAATGGAACGACCTGGTCTACCGGGGCCAGTGGCGGGAAGCCTACCTGCGCCTGCAGCGTACCAACCCCTTCCCCGAATTCACGGGCAGGGTCTGCCCGGCCCCCTGCGAAGGCAGCTGCACCGAAGGCTACCACATGGAGCCCGTCACCATCAGCGCCCTGGAATATGAGATCATCGAGCGCGCCTACAAGGAAGGCTGGGTCAAGGCCCACCATGCCGTGCCCACCGGGAAGAAGGTGGCCGTCGTCGGCTCCGGCCCCGCTGGGCTGTCCGCCGCGTATTTCTTAAACTATGTAGGCCATTCCGTCACCGTCTTCGAGCGTCAGGACCGGCCCGGCGGGCTGCTCACCTACGGCATCCCCAACATGAAGTTGGACAAAAACGTGGTGGACTGCCGCGTCAGCCTCATGAAGGAATCCGGCATCACTTTCACCCTGAATACCGAAGTGGGCAAGGATCTCCCTGCCCAGCAGCTTTTATCCGACTTTGACGCGGTGCTTCTCTGCGGCGGCGCCACCAAGCCCCGTGGCCTCACCGTGCCGGGCAAGGATTTATCCGGCGTGCATTTTGCTGTGGACTTTTTGACCGCCAACACCAAGCGGTTGCTTGACGGCACGGAGCCGGAAGGCTTCATCAGCGCCAAAGACAAGCATGTGATCATCCTGGGCGGCGGCGACACCGGCACCGACTGTGTGGCCACCTCCCTGCGCCAGGGCTGTAAAAGCGTGGTCCAGTTCGAGATTATGCCGGAGCCGCCCGATCACCGCATCGAGGAAAATAACCCCTGGCCCGAATGGCCCAAAAAGCTCAAGGTGGACTACGGCCAGGAAGAAGCCATCCACGTCGCCGGCCGTGACCCGCGGTTTTACCTCATCAACACCAAAGAGCTCATCGGCGACGAAAACGGCCGCGTGAAAGAAGTTCGCACCGTCAACATCGACTGGGTCAAGAACGCCCAGGGCCGCCTGATCCCCCAGGAGATTCCCGGCAGTGAACGCGTTTGGCCCGCTGGCCTCATCCTCCTGGCCATGGGCTTCTTAGGCCCGGAAGATACCCTTCCCACCGCCCTTAACCTGGAGCGCGACGTGCGCAGCAATATCAAGGCCTCCTACGGTTCCTTCCAAACCAGCACCGATAAGGTCTTTACCGCCGGTGATATGCGCCGCGGCCAAAGCCTCGTCGTCTGGGCCATCCAGGAAGGCAAACTCGCCGCCCGGGAAGTCGATAAGTTCCTGACGGGGAAGTCGGTTATTGTGGAGTAATAGGGATAAGGAAATTATGCGGGGGGCTTCCTTTTGAAAAAGGAAGCCCCCCGCACCCCTCCAGGAAAACCTGTTTTTTGTATGAAGATTCCTAGATTGACCAATAGTTAACATAATTAGTCTTCGTTATATTGTGCTGAATAATCATCGTAATATTTTTGAGGATCATTTAAGAATTGTATAAGTTCTTCAAGAACTATACAAAAAAAAGTTCTTTGATTTGATGACGTCTCATCAAACATTTCATGTGTTATTCCATGATAGGGTCTTCTACTTCTATAGTTAGGTAGTAGATAGGAAATAGCTTGGAATCTTTCTTTCCAACGCCCTTTGCCCATAGTCCACACAACTACCATTCCTAAATCCTTTGGATGCTTATCTTCATTATCAAAATCCTGGATTAGATTGTCAAAACTATGTTTATACTCCAAAAATGCTGGCGCTGTTTGAATGCCTGGCTGTATTGGCGATTCTCGATCAACTCCTAATGGATTTGTTTTTTCATCAAAATAATGATTTTCTATTGGTTTGCGAACAATGATTTTATAGATTGCATCGTATTTTGCAAATGTACTTGAAGCCATTAATTCGAGCGATCTAATAACACCTCCAGCAATAAGCTGACTAAACAAGACAACAACATCTTGTTCACTTAAAGGTATTGATGAAATTGAAATCTGCTTCGTTGGCAAGAAAAATGCTTCGTTTTTAATTAATAAAGGACGCTCTTGTTCATGATTTTCCATTTCTCTTATATAATCATGAAGAGCTTTTACATCATTATCTCTGCGATTATAATTGCCATCAGCGGCAAGCAATTTTTTCCATGCACTTAAGCCAAGCCCAACAATCATTGAGGATATTTTCTCTGCTAATACACGAATTTCAGGTTGAAACCCTTTTCGTCCGAGATCAGGTTCAGCTCCATCAAGATGAATGATTACCTGTGATTGCTTCTGGTATCCAATATTTGATGTTAAGGGAATTTGTAAGGGAGCACCTTGAATCATGTTATCTGTAGCAAGTTGCAAACCGAACGTAATAAAATTTGCTCCTTTTCTTTCTCCAACATACTTTTCATTAATATCAAACCATCTGTCAACTGAATTGCAGAAAAAACCATAAGCAGTAACATTGTATGTGTTAAGCATTGTTTGTTCTTCAATTGATAATGTCTTTGAACGATTCGCCAAAACAATAATGTCATCAATTGAAAAGAATCTATAAATACATAGTTTCTTATTAAAACGTTGTGGCGTATTAGTTCCATCTCTCCCTTTTTCTAACTCTGATTTTTGCCATCTTATTACATCATTAATGTCTACAGAAGCATTTCTAAAAAATAAGTGGGGATAATGATATGAGGCTTCTTGTGCAATCAAGTGAGACTCTTTTTGACTTGTATTTATCACGTACAAATCATAAAAGACATTTGAACGAGATCCATCTATGGTCAAATGTCCTAATGGGGTATTAGTTAATAGAATAGAGTTCCAACTTTCTGCAGTATTGATTCCTAACCAACAGAGGTCTTTTGTTTTTCTGCCTTGCGAATCTGTGAAATATAGTTTAAAAGATGAGCCTTGATCAAATGTGAATGAAGGGTCCGTGCCATCGATAACTTCTACTACTGGCATATCACTATTTCGATCTTCGATCCAATTCCTTGCATCACTAATTACAGTATATTGAGTGAATGCGGGGGTTTTTGTAAACACTTCCATTTTGTTAAATCCATATGCAAGATAAGTAGTTCCAACACCCTTGTTACCACGTGCTTGTCCCGCATTTTTATAGGATACGTTTGGGGATAAGAAAGCTCTAAATTGAGTTGCTTCAAACCCAATTCCATTGTCTGCTACATATATAGTGTTTTCAAAAAGATCAATAGTGATATTAATTTTCTTACTGTAAGTTGTGCAATTACAATCCATCTCTCGTTTATCAGTTGCGTCCATTGCATTCTGAAGTAGTTCACAAAAAGGATCAAGATATCCAACATAAGATTTTAAGATATTCCTGATCTGTTGCTTAGTACTATTTATGGCAATCTGCCTATATGTGTCGTCAGAATTCATACTAATTATCTCCAAGGGATTCCACCGATCCATAACATTTCATCCTCTCTATTATGTATAAAGTAAAAGAATCTAATGCATACCTCAACTTGACTGAAATTTTGGTTCTTACTATTTCTATATTTAGCATGGTTTTACCTTTTAGTTACCATTTGCTTTTTACAACAGCGTCTTTTTTGATTACTTCTTTCATTGGAATTATACGAATTCGCGCCCGAAGGGCGCTACCAATTATGAGGGCGTTTGTGGGGGTCTGGGGGGAATCGCCTAACCCCCCAGCCCTTTCTGGTTCTCTTTCGGGACGAAAGAGAACATCCCCTTGTCACAGGCCAGTTGCTTGCAACTGGCCGAGGCAACGCCTGTTAGTAGCCGTCGGAATACACCTCATCAGTCACCTACGGTGACAGCTTCCCCTCAAGGGGAAGCCTCTTCTAGTGATCTTTGTTGATGACATGTGCCGGAGTATATATGACGCTAATCCTGCTTTGGCAACGCTTGCTTTGTCTATAATCTTCTTCACTTGTCTTTCCTGAAAACATCAATACTATGGTGCGTAACCCCAACCATATCCGTCCGCTCGCACACAGCAAAATGATACTTCAAATACAACGCAAACATATTCTCATCCATGGCGTCCACCGTTTCGCGCATGTGATTGGTCATCAGATCCGAGGCCACATAATGAAGCCGTGTAACCGGAAAGCGCTCCATCAATGCGTCAATATCCTCTTTGCGATACCGCTGAAACAATTCTGCCGGAGTGGAAAAGGTTTTGAAGGTCTCAGGGTCCATCAGCCCGCCTTCCACAAGCGCCGGGGCAAAACCGTCCTTGAAGCCGTGGCCGATCACCCAAGCGTCGCTGATGCAATAGGCTACAAAAACAATGCCGCCTTGTTTTGTCACCCGCAGCGCTTCGGAAAGGGCATTTGATTGATCCTCCACGGTATACAGGTGATACATGGGTCCCAGAACAAGGGTGATATCGTAGCACTCCTTAGCGAAGGCGGATAGGTCCAATGCGTTTCCCTGCCGGATGGTGATGTTTTCGCTGGGCTCAGTATTCATTTGAAACACTTCAATATTGTGGGGGATCAGTTCCACCGCGTCCACCGCAAAACCAAGCCGTGCTAGCGCGTGGGTGTACCTGCCCGTGCCGGCACCCACCTCCAGAACACGCATGCCTGGCTGAAGGTATTGCTGTATGTAGCGCATGGTGGTTAAAATTCTACCTGGCCGTGCTGTGAAAGAAGGCGCCCGTCCTCGTTGTAATTGCTGTAATAGGCATTCAAATAATCAAAGGCCTCCATGGTTTGAAGCACTTCCTTTCGCCAGCCTGAAAAGTTTGTATCATAATACCACAACATACAAATTCTAACTATAAGCATGCGGCAAGATATAGAGTGATTTTGATGAAAGCAGGACTTTCTGCTCTGTTTCCTGTATACTTCTTTTGTTATTTTTTCTGGCTTGGAGAAATGGATATGATCTTTGCCATTTTAATCGTTTCCAGCTTCCTTGCCTCATTCATCTCCGGCGCTACAGGCTTCGGCGGGGCCTTGCTTTTGATGCCTGTTGCCACCGCATGCGTTGGGGCGGAGGTGGCCGTTCCTGTTTTGACCATTGCACAATTGATCGGCAATGCTTCCCGCATGGCCTTTGGCATAAAGCAGATCGCCTGGAAGCAGGTGCTGCTGTTTTGTTTGACGTCGCTGCCCCTGGCGGCGCTGGGTGCGTTCGGGTTCTCCGTTTTGCCCAAAGACATTGTTACCCGGTGCATTGGCGCAGCGCTGGTTGCCTTTGTTTTAATAAAACAGATTTGGAAGAAGGAACTGAAGGCCGGGACAAGAACTATACTGATTGGTGGCGCTGTCACCGGCCTAATATCCGGGCTGGCGGGCAGCGGCGGCCCGATTGGTGCGGCTGTTTTTCTCTCGCTGGGTTTGCCGCCTGTCGCCTATATCGCCAGCGAAGCGGCGACTGCCACCGCCATGCATGCCTTGAAGATTGTTATATACAGCAAGCTTGTGGATGTTAATCTGAACGTCCTATGGACCGGGCTGGCGATGGGCGCGGCAATGATTGGCGGCACCTTCGCGGCGAACAGGTTGATTAAGGCTATGGAAAAGGCAAAATTTCAAAGGTATGTTGCTGTACTTTTGGGTATCGTTGGAATTTATATGCTGATAGCGGGTGAATAAAATGAACTTAAAGCAGCGTGCCAAACAACTAAAAACCGACATCCCCGCCGTTTTCCTGGCCCTTCGCCGGAAGGACACGCCATGGCCAGCGAAAGTCATTGCACTCCTTACGGTGGGGTATGCCTTGTCGCCCATCGACCTGATCCCGGACTTTATTCCCGTGCTGGGGTATCTTGATGATGTCATTTTGCTGCCAGCGCTGGTGGCGCTGACCGTGAAGCTGATTCCGGAACCGGTGATGGCCGAATGCCGGGCGCAGGCCCAATCACTGTGGGAGGATGGAAAGCCCAAGCGCTGGTATTATGCCGTGCCTATTGTGGTTATTTGGCTGGTGGTGCTGTTTTTCGTGGTGAGGCTTGTTTTGAATGCTTTGAATTGAGTAAAGGCATCAGTCTGTTCTTCAAGTAAATTGGATTTTGCCGTATGGCAATGCGGGCGATTCATAATCGCCCCTACTCCTTGTGAGGGTATTAGTACCAATTTAATACTTTAATGCATCAATGAATACCAGCGCATAGAATACAAGCAAGCTCCGCCCATATGTCATCCTGAGGAACGTAGTGACGAAGGATCTTTATGCAACATGGAAAAGTAAGATCCTTCACTTCGTTCAGGATGACAGTTGGCAGGGGTGGATTCGCTTTAAAAACTATTGCTCATAGATGCATCAATGGTTTGGTTTTGTATAACACAGTTAAATTAATGCGCAAGCTATGCCACCAAACATATTCGCACGCAAAGCACGCCGCTTAATTTCAGGCGTCTGCATCTTGCTCTGAAAGAAAACAGGTAGCACAGCCCATCCTGTACATGCGGCGGGCCACAAGCCTCCTATATCAGTTAGTATGAATGGACTGGAGGCGGTAGATTTCCCCGCCCGTCCATGTCTTGTTATTAAAGAAAATATACATCTCCCCATCCAGTAAAAACAAGCTTTCGGGCTCGCCTTCCGAGGCCGGCACGCTCAAAGGGATCACAGTCTGGGCGCCTGTTTCCTTGTCATAAACCATCAGGCAGTTGTTTTTGTACAGCACAAAATAGAGATATTTTTCATCCACGGTCATGCCCTGGGTCGTATACCCCGTGGTGTCATGCTTCCAGGCTTTGGTCAAGGTTTTCAAATCGTCTGCGGGCACCGAGCCGTAATACAAATCCTTGGCGGTCCAATAGCAATCCTTCCACTGGTCATAGGCCAGGCAGTAGGTGGCTGTACGCAAAAGTGTGCTTCCGGTTAACTCCAGCGTATCGGGGTCCACATATACAAGCTGCCTGTCGTTGGGGGTGCAGCTAGCCACCACAAGGCTTTTTAGCCTGGGATTGTAAGTGATGTCGTTGGCATGCTGCAAAAGGAGCAGGCCGGATGTTTGAACGATCTCCCAGGTCTTTGGATCAAACTTCAATATCACGGATTTGGTAGAGGCGCCGTTGTTCCCCGTGACCAGCGCCACATAGGCATACGTGCCGTCGGTGCCCCCACCCTGCACGATGCGGCAGGTAACGCCGTCCACCGTTACCGTATCAAACGCGGCAACCTTTTCAAGCTCTGCCGTAAGCTTTCCGCCCTTTGCGATGGCCTCCTCCAGCATGGACGCGAAGGCAGGTGTGAGGAAAAGGGTGCAAATGCACAGGATTGCCAAACTGCCGGTGATAAGCTTCCTCAACATTAAAAATGCTCCTCCACAAATAATTGGCTGCTCTTTTTATTCTGTTTTCTTTGAACGTCTGACTTTCTCCTTTGCATCGCGACGCCATTGGCGAAAAAAATTATATCAAGACTTTCCGTTCTATTTCCTGTACAATAAGCATATCCTTATACTTTTCCCTTTTCAGGAGGCTGACCATGCCTAAAGTTTACGCTCCCGGCTGCGGGCTGATGATGTACAAACCGGACCTAGCCCACAAAATCACCACATTTCTCAATGAAACCGGCGAAACCATCCCCGAGCATTACATCTGCTGCCACCATGAGCCGTGCCTTGAAAACGGCACCCAGATCATCAACGTCTGCGCGGGGTGCGACAGAAGGTTCCGCTCGCTGTATGAGGGCGTTTCCACCGTTTCGCTGTGGGAAGTGCTGTTAAAAAGCGAGACATTCCCCTTTCCCGACTATCACGGGCAGCCCATGGCCATCCACGACGCCTGCCCTACACGTACGGAATTGCGGGTACACGATGCCGTGCGCACGCTGCTAAAGCGTATGAACATTAAGGTGGTGGAGCCGGAGCGAACCCGCGACAAGGCCGTCTGTTGCGGCGACAGCTTTTACGGTGCGCTTCCGGTAGAAGAGGTAAAGGAGCAGATGCGAAAAAGAGCCCAGCAAATGCCCTGTGAGGATGTGGTTGTCTACTGCGTATCCTGCATCAAGGCCATGCATATTGGCGGCAAAAAGCCCCGGTATCTGGTGGACTTGCTCTTTGGGGAAGACACTACAATAGGCACCTTTGAACCGGATGCCTGGCATGATGAACTGAAAAAGTATATGCAAGCCCATTGAGCATGGGAGGATGACATGGAAAAAGCGGGCGCGGAGGGCTGGTATCCGGGGCTGAACAAGGTATACGCGTACATCGACGATCATCTTTCGGATGATTTGAGCCTTGCCGTGCTTTCCTCTGTTTCCGGATATTCGGAGTATCATTTCCACCGTGTATTCCATGCCATGACGGGAAGAACGCTCCATGAACACGTGCAGGAGCGAAGGGTGGTGGCGGCGGCCGGGCGGCTTTTGTACGAAAGGTGTTCCATCACACGCATCGCCTTTGACTGCGGCTTTTCTTCCTCCGCCGGCTTTGTTCGCAGTTTTGGCAAAATAATGGGCTGCACGCCCTCTGAATATCGTAAAAATAAGGAAAGAAAGCGGCCGATGAATTTTACCAAGGAGCAGTTCCGGCAGTATCAGGCCGATCCCGGATTGGACGCATTGTTCTATATAAAGACGCTTTCGGATGTCAAGGTGGCGGGAATCGCCTGCCAGGGCTTGTCTTCGGAGTTTGAAAGCGACGCCATATTTGCAGCCTTTCAAAGGCTGTGCGCATGGCTTGGCAAGCGCCGTCTCATAGGCCCCGGCCTTGTGCTGATGGGCTTGACGCTGGATACACCGGAGGCGGCGCCGCTTGACAAATGCCGGTACTTTGCCTGCTTAGAGGCGGGAGACGGCGTCATGCCGGAGGGGGAGGTATCAGTCCGCACCTTTCCCACCGAAGGAAAATACATCTGCTTTACCATGCAAAGGAACAGGCCGGATTTTTCCAAAGCGTTTTTCGGCCTGACAGATTATTTGTACGGATACCGCATGATCATGGACGGGCTATACCCCGACAGCCGCCCTTTTGTAGAGTATTACCGCAAGGCGGGAGAAGACATCGAGATCACCTTCTGCGTACCCGTAAGGTAACATAATAGCAAGAAATGAAAAGCTTTGCCCCATTTAGCCCTGTATTCTTGAAAAAAAGAAGGAGGGATGATAATGGGTCACGATATGCTTTCCAATATCCGGTCTGTTTTGCGCGGAGATGTAACAGTGGAGGCCATTGCCAAGGAAAGGCTGGCGATCCTCGAAAAGGAAAACCCCAGGGTGAACGCCGTGGTGGAATGCCACCCGGATCTGCTGCTTGCACAGGCCAGGGAAATCGACGCGAAAGTCAGGCAGGGAAAGGCCGGGCGCCTGGCCGGGGCTGTGGTAACCGTCAAGGATAACCTGGATGTAAAGGGCATGCGCTCCACGGCCGGCTTTGCGCGGCTGAAGGATAACCTGGCAGCGGAGGACTGCGAAGCCGTGTTCAAGCTCAGGGCGGAGGATGCGCTGATCCTTGGCAAAACCAACATGCCGCCGGGAGCGATGGATGCGCAGACAGACAACCCGGTCTACGGCCGGACTTGCCATCCCCTGTTTCCGGAACGCACCTGCGGCGGCAGCAGCGGCGGCGGAGCCTGCGCGGTGAAGCTTGACATATGCGACGCGGATATCGGCAACGACCTGATGGGCTCCATCCGCATTCCCGCTCATTTTTGCGGGATCTTTGGATTTGTGCCTACCGGCAGCGCCATCAGCCTTCATGGATTCGCGGGCGGAAAGCCTATGGGGAGCACGCTTTCCAAGATGCTGCGCATCGGCCTGCAGGCAAAAACGCCTGAAGTAATTGAGGTACTCTATTCCGTGCTAACGGAATACGGGTTCCCTTCGGCAAATGGCGAATTGGGGAACAGGCTTAAAATTGCCTGGTCATTAGACTGCGGCGGCCTGCCCCTTGGTAAAGACAGCCGGGAATGCCTGAAGGGGTTCCTTGAAAGGATCGGCGAAAACAACGATCTGTATGAGCTCCAGGGTGATGATTATCCCTTCAACCTGGCAAGGGAAAGCTTCATCAAGCTTTTATACGGAGCTATCGCATCCACATTGCCGCCGGCGGCCTTTATTGCCGCCCGGTACCTGATGGGCAACAAACATATGGACAGAAGGCTGAAAACGTATCTTGAGGCGGAAAACCAGCGGGAGGAGTGCAAGCGCGCCATGAGGCGGCTGATGGAAAGGTTCGACTGCCTTCTGACGCCTGTCACGGCAACGCCGGCTTTCCCCCACATGAAGCCGGACAGGGTGGTAAACGGCCAGCCTTTTTACGGTGATTTTGGGGTGGACGGGCAAAAAACGCTGTACGCTACGGCCAATCTGGGCTACACCACGCCTTTTTTCACAGCGGACCCGGTCATGTCCATGCCTGCGGGCGTGACGGAGGAGGGTCTTCCCGTAGGCGTTCAGGTGGTTTGCGGCGCGTACCGTGAAAATGGACTGATGCGCATTGGTAAAAGGCTGAGGGAAGAAGGCATGGACAAATCCATTTAGAACATGTAAACAATTCATGTTTTCGGAGGCTTGAATGTACTTGTTCCAATTTTTCCCACCCCTTAAGCATTGCTTACAGACATGTAACAAAATGCAATTGTGCATACAAGCCGCGTAACAGCGCCAAGCAAGGGCTTATGGGCTTTGGCGGTGGGCCGCTTGCAAAGCTTTTCGGGGCCTTCATCAGGCACTGTTTTCTGTGAAAAAGTCTTGCATAGGCGCACGAAATTTACCATTGACATTTGGCTTGCATCATGGTATTTTATACATCGTTTCAAGGTATACGCATGACGTATGCCATTGAAAAAAATCAAGACCGCCCCAACGAAAATTCCCCGGGGTGAAGTGGCCATACGGACAGCCAGGTCTTAAGCCGATTGGCAACTTTTGTTGCCTTATTGATGGAGCGAAAAGCTCAATTTATAAGTTGGTTCCTTCATAACCAATATGCCCAGCGGCATAACCACTTGTGAATAGTCAATAAGAGTATTAAAAGTGTAAGGCTATATAGACTCTGAGTATGCTGTACGTTATGATATGGGCGAGAAGCGCCCGTTGAGCCGGCAGTTTGCGTATGACGCACGAGAATCCGCTGCAGCAAGCATCGGTATTTCCGTGCGTTTTTGATTGCTATTTGATCGAAGGGAGGTGGACGCCATGAGCCAGGATAAAATGAAGCTGTACGGGTTCAACAACCTGACCAAGGCGCTTAGCTTCAATATTTATGATGTGTGCTATGCCAAAACGCCAAGGGAGCAGCGGGATTATATCGCCTATATCGACGCACAGTACAATTCCGAGCGGCTTACCGAGATCCTTCGCAAGCTGACCGAGATGATCGGTGCCCATGTGCTCAACGTATCTACCCAGGATTATGAGCCCCAGGGGTCCAGCGTCACCTTTCTGATCGCCGAGGAATCCATGCTCTCCCGTATGGAGTCGGACACGGTGGTGGCGCACCTGGACAAAAGCCATGTGACGGTGCACACCTATCCTGAGTTCCACCCCGAAACGGCCATTGCCACCTTCCGGGTGGATATCGATGTGGCCACCTGCGGGGAGATCACGCCGCTGTCCACGCTGGATTATTTGATCGGCAGCTTTGATTCCGATATCATCACCATGGATTACCGGGTGCGGGGCTTTACCAGGGACCTTTCCGGTAAGAAGATTTTCATCGATCACGACATCACATCCATACAGGACTATATTGATAAAAAAACGCTGGAGCACTACGACGCCATCGATGTGAACGTGTATCAGGCGAACCTGTTCCACACCAAGATGATGGTGAAGGAAGTCGATTTGCAGCATTACCTATTCAATACAGACATCTATGAGCTTCCGCCCAAGCTGAGATTAGAGATTACCACCAATCTGCGCAAGGAAATGATCGAGGTCTTCTCCGGCTCCAACGTATACCGCAAAGGAGGCTGACGCATGGCCGTACTTGACCAGAATCGGGCGCCCATTGTGGAGGCCCTGCAAATTGTTCAAAAAAACCGGGTTGTCCCCTTTGATGTTCCCGGCCACAAGCGCGGCAAGGGCAATCCCGAATTGGTGGCGCTGCTGGGCGAAAAGTGCGTTTCCATGGACGTGAACTCCATGAAGCCGGTGGACAGCCTGGTGCATCCCACGTCCGTCATCCGTGAGGCGGAGGAGCTGGCGGCCCAGGCGTTTTCCGCCTCCGCCGCTTTTTTCATGGTCAGCGGCACCACTTCCGCCGTACAGGCCATGATTTTGTCGACTGTGCGGCAGGGGGAAAAGATCATATTGCCCCGCAATGTACACCGCAGCACCATCAACGCGATGGTTTTATGCGGCGCGGTGCCGGTGTATGTGAGCCCCCAGGTGAACAAGCGGCTGGGCATTGCGCTGGGCATGTCGGTTGCGGATGTGGCCGCTGCTATCCGGGATAACCCCGAAGCCAAGGCCGTGATCGTGAACAATCCCACGTATTACGGCATCTGCTCCAACCTGCCGGAAATCGTGCGTTTGGCCCATGAAGCGGGCATGAAGGTGCTGGCCGACGAGGCCCACGGCACCCACTTCTCCTTCGGGGAGGATATGCCCGTATCTGCTATCAAGGCGGGGGCGGACATGGCCTCGGTGAGCATGCACAAGTCCGGCGGGTCGCTGACCCAAAGCTCCTTCCTGCTGTGCGGGCCGGGGGTCAATCCCAACCATGTGCGGCAGATCATCAATCTTACCCAGACCACCAGCGGTTCGTACCTGCTCATGTCCAGCCTGGATATCTCCCGGAGGAAATTGGCATTAAGTGGCGTGGAGATATTCCGGAAGGTTACGGAGATGGCCCGCTACGCCAGGGATGAGATCAACCGCATCGGCGATTTTTATGCCTATGGCCGGGAACTGATCAATGGCGACAGCGTGTACGATTTTGACGAGACGAAGCTGGCGGTGCATACCCTGGATGTGGGGCTGGCCGGCATTGAGGTATTCGACCTGCTCCGGGACGAATATGATATACAAATAGAGTTTGGTGACATCGGCAACATATTGGCGTATTTGTCCGTGGGCGACAGGTTCCAGGATATCGAGCGGCTGGTGGGCGCAATGGCCGAAATCCGCCGGCGCTACAAAAAAGACCGCAGCGGTCTGATGGACCATGAGTACATCAATCCCCAGGTGGTATTGACGCCCAAGGAAGCCTTCTACTCCGACAAGATCATGCTGCCGCTCGAAGAGACCGACGGCCGCATCGCCGCGGAGTATGTGATGAGCTATCCACCAGGAATTCCTATCGTGGCGCCCGGCGAGCGAATCACAAAGGAAATCATCGGGTATATTTCCTATGCGAGGGAAAAAGGATGCTTCCTCACCGGCACGCAGGATCCGGAAGTGGAGAAGATATTAGTCATATAGTTTTATAAGTTTGAAACAACTATGGCGGATTTTTGCGATGAGGATGGCCGCGCACCGAGACGCATAGACGCAGGAGGGAGGAGGGGGGATTTCGATGTCCCCCCTCACCTCCCTCCTGCACCTCCCATTACCCCCTTGAGACGACCAGGGCCTTCGGGCCCTGGACCCAAGGAGGAGGATACGATTTCTACTCTTAAATCCTCTTGCACGACACATCCCTAAGGCTCCTTTTGAAAGGAGCTGTCAGCGAAGCTGACTGAGGATTGCAGAAGCGGGCCCCCGGGCCCTGGACCTAGTGAGGAACGCGGCTGCGTTTCATAACCTCGCCGGTGCCTTTCGCAGAAAGGCGGATTTATTTAAAATGGGATTCCAAAGGGACTGGTCCCTTTGGTGGGAGTCCAGGGGGCAAAGCCCCCTGGCAGGAGGTAGTATGGAATTTTGGTTTTCCGAGAGGCACACGCCCCAGGTGAAGCTGTCCATACAGGTGGATAAGCAGCTGTACAGCGGGCAAAGCGCTTTCCAGCGCATCGACGTGTTTGAATCCCCGGAGTTCGGAAGGTTTTTAACGCTGGACGGGTTTATGATGCTCACCGAAAAGGATGAGTTTATTTACCATGAAATGCTGACCCATGTACCCATGGCCGTTCACCCCAATGTGGAAAACGTGCTGGTCATTGGCGCCGGCGATGGCGGCATTTTGCGGGAGCTGACCAGGTACGAGTCTATCAAGCGCATCGACCTGGTGGAGATCGATGAGGCGGTGGTCAAGGTGTGCAGGGAATACCTGCCCTTTACCGCCTGCAGCTTTGACGACCCACGGGTGCATATTTTTTACCAGGATGGATTGAAGTTTGTAAGAAGCCGGGAAAATGAATATGACCTGATCGTGGTGGATTCCACCGATCCCTTCGGGCCGGGGGAAGGTCTTTTCACCAGGGAATTTTACGGCAACTGTTATAAAGCGTTGAAGGCCGACGGCATCATGGTCAACCAGCACGAAAGCCCCTTCTATGATGCCGATGCGCTGGCCATGCAGCGGGCCCACAAGCGCATCACCGAATCTTTCCCCATCAGCCGTGTGTACCAGGCGCATATCCCAAGCTATCCTTCCGGGTACTGGCTGTTCGGGTTCGCCTCCAAGGAGTATCATCCCGTAAAGGATTTGAGGCCCCGGGAGTGGAAGAAGCTGGAGATCGATACGCGCTATTACAACATCAACCTGCACCGCGGCGCGTTTGCGCTGCCCACCTATGTACAAAGGCTGCTGGAGGATGTGGAACATGTGGACTGAGAATGTATCGACCTTCTTAGGGTGCGACAGCGGGTACGAGGAAGCCAGGGCCGTGATTTTCGGCGCGCCCTTTGACGGCACCACATCGTATAGGCCCGGCACAAGGTTTGCCAGCCGCGTGATGCGGGCGGAAAGCTACGGGCTGGAAACCTACAGCCCCTACCAGGATAAGGACCTGACAGACTGCCGGGTGTTCGATGGGGGAGACATCGAGCTGCCCTTTGGTAATGTGCAGGCTGTGCTGAATAAGATCGAGGAAAAGGCCACCGCCATCCTTTGTGACAACAAGATCCCCGTCATGCTGGGGGGCGAGCATCTGGTCACGCTGGGTGCTGTAAGGGCCGCTGCGAAGAAGTATCCAGATCTGCACATCCTGCATTTTGACGCCCATACGGATTTGCGGGATGAGTATTTGGGCGAGGCGCTCTCCCATGCCACGGTGATAAGGCGCTGCTGGGACATACTGGGCGACGGGCGCATCTTCCAGTTTGGCATCCGCTCCGGCGACAGGCCGGAATTTCAATGGGCGGCGGATGGCCATGTGACCATGCGCAGGTTTGACTTGCAGGGCTTTGCCGAAACGGTGGAAAAGCTTGCGGGCAAGCCGCTGTACGTGACCATCGACCTGGATGTGCTGGACCCTTCCGCATTCCCTGGCACCGGCACGCCGGAAGCCGGCGGGGTGCCGTTTACGGAGCTGCTGGATGCTATTCTTGACCTCAGGTGCGCCAATGTGGTGGCTTGTGATTTAGACGAGCTTTCACCGCCCTATGATCCCAGCGGGACGTCCACGGCCACGGCGCTGAAGGTGCTTCGGGAATTGCTATTGGCGATACTTTGAAGCCGGGGGCGCTGCCCCCGATCCCCTGCCAAAGGGATTTAATCCCTTTGGAATCCCTTTTTACATAAGGAGGACTCACCATGGGAAAAGCGCTCATCATCGGTTGCGGCGGCGTGGCCAGCGTGGCCATCCATAAGTGCTGCCAGAACAGCGAAGTATTTGAAGAAATCATGATCGCCAGCCGTACCAAATCAAAGTGCGATGCATTGAGGGACAAGCTTTCCGGCGGAAAGACAGCAATTTCAACCGCCCAGGTGGATGCCGATAACGTGGAGGAACTGATCCGCCTGATCGAAAGCTTTAGGCCCGATGTGGTGTTGAACCTGGCGTTGCCTTACCAGGATCTATCTATCATGGACGCCTGCCTGGCCACCAAAACAGACTACGTGGACACCGCCAATTACGAGCCCACCGACACCGCCAAGTTTGAGTACAAGTGGCAGTGGGCCTACCATGACCGCTTCCGTGAGGCCGGCATCACCGCGCTGATGGGCAGTGGCTTTGACCCCGGCGTCACCAGCGTGTTTTCCGCATACGCACTCAAGCATCACTTTGACGAGATCCACGAGATCGACATCCTGGATGCCAACGGCGGCGACCATGGCTATCCTTTTGCCACCAACTTCAACCCGGAGATCAACATCCGCGAAGTTACCGCCAAGGGCAGCTACTGGGAGAATGGCCACTGGGTGGAGACCGAGCCCATGGAGATCAAGCGGGAGTATCACTTTGAGGGCATCGGCAAAAAGGACATGTACCTTTTGCACCATGAGGAGATCGAGTCGCTGGCGAAGTTCATTCCCGGCGTCAAGCGCATCCGCTTTTTCATGACCTTCGGGCAAAGCTATCTCACACATTTGAAGTGCTTGGAAAACGTGGGTATGACCTCCATCAAGCCCATCATGTTTGAGGGCAAGGAAATCGTGCCTTTGCAGTTTTTAAAGGCCGTGCTTCCCGACCCGGCGTCACTGGGCCCCCGCACCGTGGGCAAAACCAACATCGGCTGCATCTTAAGGGGACTTAAGGACGGGAAGCCCAAGACCTATTACTTGTACAACATCTGCGACCATCAGGAATGCTACCGGGAGGTAGGTTCCCAGGCCATTTCCTACACCACGGGCGTGCCGGCCATGATCGGCACCATGCTGGTTTTGACAGGCAAATGGAAAAAGCCCGGCGTGTTCAACATGGAGCAGTTTGACCCCGATCCCTTTATGGAGGCACTGAACCGCTGGGGCCTGCCCTGGCAGGAGAGCTTTACGCCTGTGTTGGTGGACTGACATGCGCAAGCTTCCGGATATATCACAACTTAAAACGCCCTGCTATTTGATCGATGAGGCGGCCATCATACACAATCTGGAGATACTGCAAAGGGTGGGGCAGGAGAGCGGCGCCAGGGTCCTGCTGGCGCAAAAGGCCTTCTCCATGTTCAGGTTGTATCCCCTGATGGAAAAGTACCTTAAGGGGACTACCGCCAGCGGCCTGCATGAAGCAAGGCTTGGTCACGATCATTTCGGGGGAGAGACGCACATCTTCTCCCCCGCTTTTGATGCATCTTCCTTTGATGAAGTGGCCTCCCTGTGCGGGCACATCGTGTTCAATTCCTTTTCCCAATGGGAGAGGTTTGGCAAAAGAGCCCTTAAGGCCGGTGTTTCCTGCGGCATACGCATAAATCCCAGCCATTCCACCCAGGAGCATGGCATCTACGATCCTTGTGCGCCCGGTTCCAGGCTGGGGGTTATCCGGGAACAGTTCCGCGAGGATTTGCTTTCGGGGATTGAAGGGCTGCATTTCCACTGCCTGTGCGAGCAGGATTCCGACGCCCTGGAAGAAACGCTTCAGGCGGTGGAGGAAAAGTTTGGAAGGATCCTGCCGCAAATGAAGTGGGTGAACTTCGGCGGCGGCCACCATATCACAAAGCCGGGATACGATATCCCCCGCCTCATCCGATTGGTGAAAGAGTTTTCCGAACGCTATGATGTGACGGTATACCTGGAACCGGGGGAGGCCGTGGCATTGAATGCCGGGTACCTCATCACATCGGTGATGGATGTGGTATACAATACGCTGCCCATCGCCATTCTGGATACCTCCGCTACCTGCCACATGCCCGACGTGCTGGAAATGCCCTACCGTCCGCCGCTTTTGGATGCGGGGAAGCCTGGGGAGAAAAATCATACCTTCCGCCTGGCGGGGCCAACGTGCCTGGCGGGGGATGTGATCGGCGACTATTCCTTTGACCGAAAGCTTATAGCGGGTGACCGGTTGGTATTTGGCGACATGGCGATTTACACCATGGTCAAAAACAACACCTTCAACGGCATGGGCCTGCCGGATATCCTGCTTTGGCGGGAGGATGGGGAAATCGAGCTGGTACGAAGGTTCGGGTATGAGGATTTCAAAGGCAGGCTGTCGTGAGAATGGCTGCTTATTGCAGCCAGAGTAGGGCGGGGGCTTGCTCCCGCCGCCGTTCCCAATGTATCTTGATGGTACTGCAACACGCGGCGGGAGCAAGCCCCCGCCCTACTCTGGCTGCAATAAGCAGCCATTCTCACGACAGCCTGCCTTTGAAATCCTCATACCCGAACCTTCGTACCAGCTCGATTTCCCCATCCT
>JAEZQK010000117.1 GCA_023413135.1 Bacillota bacterium | reverse complement strand
TGGCATTCTAACCAACTGAACTACCGGGCCATATGGCTGGTGGGCCTTCAGGGACTTGAACCCCGGACCAACCGGTTATGAGCCGGCCGCTCTAACCAACTGAGCTAAAGGCCCATACCGCCAGGGGGAAATGGTGACTCCTAGGGGACTCGAACCCCTGTTACCGCCGTGAAAGGGCGGTGTCTTAACCGCTTGACCAAGGAGCCCTGTCAAACTGAGGGGAGAAGGCATCGTGGTCGGGGTGAAGGGATTTGAACCCCCGGCCCCATGCTCCCAAAGCA
The DNA here is from genome assembly GCA_023413135.1 of Bacillota bacterium. Classification (GTDB taxonomy): domain Bacteria; phylum Bacillota; class Clostridia; order Christensenellales; family Aristaeellaceae; genus JAEWAH01. The sequence continues at coordinate 47,943 of JAEZQK010000117.1, read as the reverse complement.
CGTGCGCTACCAGACTGCGCTACACCCCGTCAAACAGCCGCTTTTCATGAGCGACGAAATGTATTGTACACGAAAGCACCTGCATTGTCAAGTGCCTTCCCACAAATTTTTAAACGCGCTTTTTCCTTGAAATGGCTGGATTTTATATGGTTTTCAGCCAAGCGATGAGCTGCGCCTGAAGACGCAAAAGCTCCTCGTCAGGAAAATAGGAATGCCAGGATGTTGTAAGCTGGAGCGTGGACACATTTGCGCTAGCAAGCCCCTTTTGCAGCCTGTGAAGGCTGCCGGGGTGGACGATCTCGTCCCCATGGGATTGGATCAAAAGTACAGGGCATCGGACCCTGGAAAGCTCCCGCTCCGTGACAGCCATCATTCTTAGCAACTCCACCGCCCGGGGGACAGTGAAAAGGTAACCCATGGGCGTATAAAAGCGCACATTGCTGGCCTGACGGTAGGCCTTGGCTACCGGGCTTTGCAGCCTTTCGGGCAGGAATGCCACCTGAAGGTCGTTTCCTATACCTGCCAGCCTCATCTGCAAGCGGAGGGGCGTTTCCCAAAGTACCAAGCCGTGGGCGGGAACGGCCTTCAGTGAAGCGTTGACGCTGAGTAAACCGCCCATGGAATGGCCCATCAGCACGACCTTTTCATATTGCTCAAGGCGAAGTTTTAAGGCGGCGGTGACGGCATCCTGCCACTCCCGGCTGGTATGGCGGGCAAAATCCCAGGATTTTTTGCCATGGCCGGGCAGCAGCAGCGTTTCCGCCGCGAAGCCCGCCTCGTTGACTGCCTGGACCAGCCGGGTGAATTGGCCTGGTCCGCCTAAGAAACCGTGCACGAACAGTACGATAAGTGAAGCGCCGGCCACAGGGTACAGCGCGGGACGGTGAAAATCCTGCATTCTGATTCCTCCCTTCCTATTTTGTCCGAAATAATTCGATTGGCTTGCACAATTGTTGCTTTGGGGTTAAAGTAAAACCGGGAAAACAACAAAAGGATAGGAACATGGAATATAATATCATTCGCTCCAAGCGAAAAACAATGGCGATTCATATTCTGCCCACAGGCATTGTGGAGGTCCGTGCCCCGTTCAAAATACCGAAAGAGGTTATCGACCGCTTTGTGGCAGCCAAGGAAGAATGGATACGGAATAAGCTCCTGCTTATGAAGGAGCGGACAAATAGCAGAGCGGCGTTCCGGCTTGATTATGGGGATCGTGTTTTGCTAGAGGGAAGAGAGTATCCTATTGCCGCAAAGCCGGGGAACCGGATAGGCTTTGACGGTACGCAGTTTTACATGATGCCGGAACTAAATTTTATGCAAATTAAAGATGCTTGTGTGCGGATATATAAGCTGGTTGCAAAGCAGGTTCTGACAGCAAAAACCCTTGAATATGCCTCAAAAATGGGTTTGACGCCCACAAATATCAAAATAAGCTCTGCAAAAACGCGCTGGGGCAGCTGTTCCGGCAAAAAGAGCATCAACTACTCCTGGCGGCTCGTTATGGCAGAGGAGAATGTCATTGATTATGTTGTGGTGCATGAGCTGGCGCATATTAAGGAAATGAACCACTCGGCGCGGTTCTGGGCGATTGTTAAGGGTGTCCTGCCTGATTACAAGGACCGTCAGCTGCGGCTGAAAGCGTTGCAGAAACGGCTGGGTGCGGAAGATTGGGAGTAACGGATGCAATAACAAACATTGGCATACATTGAATGACAACTTATGAAGTTTTTCTTGCAATCCATGACAAGCAATGCTATAATTCCTAATTGGCACATCCTTGCGCTGCACATATGTTGCAGCGCCATACGTCCATGAGGAGGTGAAAGGTATGAATAGGTACGAACTGACCTACATCATCGACACCGCGCTGGAGGATTCCGCCCGCAAAGAACTGATCGAGCGGTTCACCCAGGTGATCGTGACCAACGGCGGCGAGGTGGAGAAGGTGGATGAAACGTGGGGCAAGCGCCGCTTGGCCTACGCCATCAACTACAAAACCGAAGGCTACTATGTGTTGACCACGTTCAAGGCGAATGGTGAGGTCCCCCGGGAAATCGAACGCAATCTGCAGATCTCCGACAGCGTGATCCGTTATCTGGTGGTCAAGCTCGAAGAAAAGCGCTCCAGCGTGAAACCCCGTCCCGTGCGCGCGGCCGTTCCCGTTGCTCCCGCTGCTCCTGTAAGCGCGGAAGCTGAACCGGAAGCTGCCGTCGAAGCAAACGTGGAGGAATGACCCCCAAGGGAGGTACATGAGATGAATAAAGTCATCCTGATCGGCAACCTTACCCGCGATCCTGAAATGCGCACCACCAGTACTGGACTTAACGTGTGCTCCTTCACCATCGCGGTCAACCGCCGCCGCAGTTCCCAAGGCGCTGCGAATCAGCCCGAGGCGGATTTCTTCCGCATCACGGCCTGGCGTCAACTGGGCGAATTGTGCCAGAAGTACCTGGCAAAAGGGCGCAAGGTATGCGTGACGGGCAGTGTCTCCGTGTCGACCTACGAAGGCAAGGATGGCACGACCAGAGCCTCCCTGGAGGTAACAGCTGACGACATTGAGTTCCTCTCCTCCAGGCAGGAGGACGGCGAAGGCCGTGCTCCCTCCGGTGCTCACGGCGCAGAACAAACCAACGCCGGGGGCTTTACCCAGGTGGATGAGGACGAGCTACCATTTTAACCCGACAAGAAGGAGGATTCACCCATGTCTGAAGATCGTGGCGAAAAAAGGGCACGCCCCCGGGGACGCAAACCCCGCAGGAAAGTGTGTGCCTTTTGTGTGGATAAAGTCGAATTCATCGATTACAAAGACGTTAACCGTCTTCGCCGCTTCACCAATGAGCGCGGCAAGATTTTGCCCCGCCGTATGAGCGGCAACTGCGCCAAGCATCAGCGTCAACTGTCCGAAGGAATCAAGCGCGCACGTGCCATCGCCTTGATGCCCTTTACGGTCGACTGATTCGAAAAAGAACGCCCAAGTGCATTTGCACTTGGGTGTTCTTTTTTGAGGCTGCACTTTTCGCCTATGGCTAACCGCACCGTCCTGTGCTTTGCTAGGACGGTGTTTCGTATTCAAATGAAGGAGACATTTTTCCGACAATTTTGCTGCTTTTCCAAAGGAATCGTAACCGTTTGCACAATAGGTCTGCATGCCTTGTAATAACCCGGTAAGAAATATATGTGTACATCTCCACAAGTGGAAAACGCCGCTATAGGACACGGTTTTCCACAGCTGGAAACGAAAAATGGCGGTTTATAACGCCTTTTTCGGTGCAAAACTGTGGATAACCATGTGGAAAGTGTGGAAATGTCGGCGGGAATAATGTTTTTGCTTTCATCATCATATACACTTGAAGCATATCCAGCATATACAATGCATACGTGCACCGCCGTATGCATTTGTTGTCTGAAATGCCCGAAGAGCAAGGTGTTTTGCAAAGGGCTTGGCCCACCCGGCACTGCATGCAACAGTTGCATACGCAGCTTTGCGCATGTTCATGCGGACATAGAGGAGGGAAGGAAGGCATAGGATAGCAGCGGGAAAGGATGTGGAAAAAGTGACGAAGCCGCGTCACGATTTCGTAAAACGCCATTTGATTACCCTTAGTCTGTGCGGTGCTTTTCTTTTGGTGCTGGCAGGAGTGGAAGGGTATCTGCAGCTTGGGAAGGGCCCCTATCCCCCGCATCCGGCAGTGCCCGCCCATCCGGCCCAGAATGTTTCAGGCTCCGGGCAACTGCCCCTTCAAGGAGAGGTTATATGTTTGGATCCGGGCCATGGAGGGTATGACGGAGGCGCCAGGGCGAGCGACAGCGGCATATGGGAAAAGGGAATCAATCTTTCGGTAGCCCAGAAGACCGCCACCGTAATGGAGGAGCTGGGAGCGCGGGTAGTGCTGACCAGAACGGCGGACTATGCGCTGTGTGATGAGGAAAAACCTAAGGATATGACGAAAAAACGCCAGGATATGGAGCGGCGTGTCCAATTGATCAAGGACGAAGGCTGCACCATGGTCATCAGCATCCATATGAATGAATTCCGCAGCCGCAGCCAATCGGGACCGCAGGTCTTTTACCGTATGGGCAAGGAGGAGGGGCGCCTGCTGGCGGGGATCATGCAGCAAGCCATGATTGAGGGGTTGTCGCCCAAGCGCAGGCGAGTGGCCCAATCAGGGGATTTTTTCATCCTGACGCTGGATATCCCCTCCGTGCTGGTGGAGTGCGGCTTTATTTCCAACCCCGAGGAGGAAAAGCTGCTGCTTACGGAGGAGTATCAGCAGAAGATTGCAAAAGCCATTGCGGCAGGGGCGGCAGAGTATGTGCAATTGGCCAGAAGACTGATGGAAAGCCAGCCGTAAATCGATGCTGATGCTTATTTAGGCATTGCGTACTAAGCCTACAAAAAACTGCTCCTTCCTCTACATGCGATTTGGAAGGAGCAGTCTTTTTATATTTGACCCAATATAGGGATTCTCAAGGGACATTCCCATCTGGCTCAATCGGCGCGCTGACTCGCTGCCGCTCGCATCGCTTGTTTCGCCAGCCTCCTCCGCCTCGCTTTATCCGCCACAGGCGGCGCTTCGGCTCCGGAGCCTTTGGCGGTGGGGTCCGGGGGAGGCAGAGCCTCCCCGGCGTTCCACTACGCCTTTTGGTTGCAGCCCAGGACGTTTACGATCTTGTGGCGGACCATATCGCGCAGCGCGGTACGGGCGTCGGTCAAATATGCGCGGGGATCGAAGTGGTCGGGATGCTCGGCGAAGTGCTTGCGAATCACGGCAGTGAAGGCCAGGCGCAGGTCGCTGTCGATGTTGATCTTGCATACGGCCATTTGGGCGGCCTTGCGCAGCATATCCTCCGGTACGCCCTGGGCGCCGGGCATACTGCCGCCGAAGTCATTGATCATGTCCACGTACTCGGGGATCACGGAGGAGGCGCCGTGGAGCACGATGGGGAAGCCGGGCAGCTTTTGCGCCACCTTCTCCAGTATGTCAAAGCGCAGGCGGGGTTCGCCCTTGAACTTAAAGGCGCCGTGGCTGGTGCCGATAGCGATGGCCAGGCTGTCGACGCCTGTGCGGGAGACGAACTCTTCCACCTCGGCGGGATCGGTGTAGCGGGCGTCATCATCGCTTACGGAAACGGCGTCTTCCACGCCGGCCAGGCGGCCAAGCTCGCCTTCTACCGTTACATTGCGGTCGTGGGCATATTCCACCACTTTTTTCGTAAGGGCAATGTTTTCTTCAAAGGAAAGGTGGCTGCCGTCGATCATGACGCTGGTAAAGCCGCCGTCGATGCAGCTTTTGCAGGTTTCAAAGTCGGGGCCGTGATCCAGGTGGACCACCAGCGGCAGATCTGTATCCAGGAGGGCGGCCTCAATCATTTTCATCAGGTAGACATGCTTGGCATATTTGCGGGCACCGGCGGAAACCTGCAGGATCAGCGGCGCATTTTCCATTTTACCGCCTTCGGTGATCCCCTGGATGATTTCCATATTGTTGACGTTAAAGGCGCCAATGGCATAACCGCCTTCATATGCCTTGCGGAACAATTCCTTTGTGTTGACAAGTGGCATGCAAAAAACCCTCCTTGTGTCGATTCAGCTTATTATATCAAAGGATTTCCTTTTTGAACAGCATTCCCTGCGGGTTTGACCGTTTTTTCACAAGTTGTATGGAATGTAAAACCACCTCCCGCAGCTTGCGTTTTAGAGGAAATGGATGGTATAATCATCATGGAAACATAGGTAAAAGGAGACAGTCCCATGTCATTCTTGAAAAGGCTTACGGGGATATTTGCGGCGATTACGCTGCTTTTGGGTATATTGCCCGCGGGCTTTGCCGCGGAAAAGGCGCTATATACGGCTTTGACGGCCTATGACTGCATCATGCGCCAGCAGAGGAGCGAAACTGCAAAAATTGTGGCCCGGATCCCGAAGAATAAAACAGTGGAAATTCTGGAGGTGGATCCGGAATGGATTCAGGTCCGCTATGGTAAAGAAACCGGGTACCTGGTGCGCACCCGCGTCCACAAGGTGACGCCGGTAGACCCTGTGAACACGCCCCCCTATGGCATCTTTAAGCATACCTACATGGCGGTGACGGCGGATGTGACGCCGGTTTTGCATGCGCCGCAGGCAGATGCGGAAGTGTTCATTACCCTACAGGCAGGCGCGAGATTGAGCATCCTGGACATTGCCGAAGGCTGGGCGCGGATTCCTTACCACCGCACCTATGCGTATGTGGACACGCGTTTGCTCAAGGACTTGACACCGGTTTCGCCTACCGATACGCCCATCAGTGGCGAGACGCCTATCGCCGCATTTACCTCCTTTTATAAAGTGGTTGAGACGGATGCCAACATTGGCCGCATGACGAATATCAAGGTGGCCTGCGAGCGGCTGAGCCGTGTGTTTGCGCCAGGAGAGGAGCTGGACTTCAACAAGCAGATCGGGCCGTTCACCCGGGGCAATGGCTATAAGGATGCGCCTGTCCTGGTGGATGGCGGCGTATCGCTGGGCTCCGGCGGAGGTACCTGCCAGGTATCTTCCACTTTCTATAATACCCTGCTGCAATTGCCGCAGTTCACAGTGCTGTACCGGCGTCCTCACGGTCCCGGCGGGGCCAGCTATCTGCCCCATGGGGTTGACGCAGCGGTGGGCAATGATAGCCTGAACCTGCGCATCCGAAATGACTATGATTTCCCCGTCCGGGTGGAAGCCAGCGCCCAGGATGGCGCGCTGTTCATGTGCATCTGGAGGCAGTAAGGCGCGGCCATGCGGTATGAAAATGTAAAAATGGGCCGGTTCTTATGCCGGCCCAACCGTTTTGTGGCCCACGTGCTGGTGGATGGGGAGACGGTGGTCTGCCACGTGAAAAACACAGGCCGGTGCCGGGAGCTGTTTGTGCCGGATAGCCGGGTGGTGCTTGCGCCGGGGAAGATGCCCGGCCGCAAGACGATGTATGACGTGATTGCCGTTTACAAAGAGGACAAGCTTATCAACATCGACAGCCAGGCGCCCAACCGGGTGTTTAGGGAGTGGGCAGAGGGCGGCGGCTTCCTGCCTGACGTACACCTTATCCGCCCGGAGTATTTTTATGGGCAGTCCCGGCTGGATTTTTATGTGGAAACGAAGGAAAAGCGCTGCCTGGTGGAAATCAAGGGTGTCACGCTGGAGGAGGATGGGCATGTTCGCTTTCCCGACGCGCCCACCCAGCGGGGCGGGAAGCATTTGCGGGAGCTTACGGCGGCGGTGCTTCACGGCTATGAATGCTACGTATTTTTTGTAATTCAGATGCGTGGCGTGCGATGTTTTTCGCCCAATGGATCAACCGATCCCGCCTTTGCAAATGCATTGAAAATTGCGGCGGATACCGGTGTTCATGTGCTGGCGTATGACTGCCGCATTACGGAAGATTCCCTTGCCATGGGGGAACCGGTTCCCGTTTTTGTATAGTTTGGCTGTTAAGAGTTGCCGTTGCGAAAAACCTCGAAATTATGTTAGCATAGTGCAGTAAAGGAGGTGTCTGCATGAGCAGAAGGTTTATGCTTCTTATCGTCGGCCTGATGTTTGTGCTGACATGCACTCTGGCAGAGGAAGGGTCCATCCCCTCTGTGCCGGCTGCCGCCGCACAAGCTCAGACGGAGGGGCAGCAGGAAGCGCCGGCTGTAACGGCGCCGCCCCAGGCGACAAAGGCTCCGGAAAAATCCTTTGTGGAGCTTTTGCTGTCTGTGGCCAGTGAAGAGATCGGATATACGGAAAAGAAAAACGGATATACGAAGTATGGTGATTGGTCCGGTGACCCGTACGCCCAATGGTGCGCGGAGTTTTTGTGCTGGGCCGTGGATCAGACCGATGAGCGCTATGGTACAGACCTATTGAAGGTGCAATATCCTTTGTACAGCGGCAGCAACGTGGGCCGGGACTGGTTTATTGCAAGAGGCCGTTACATAGACAGGAAGGGCACGATCGACGACTGGGGCGCCCAGTGGTTCCCCGGCAAGCAGGCGCCCATGCTTCGGGATGAATATATCCCCCAGCCGGGTGACTGGATGTGGTTCACCTGGCGCGGTGGCCGGGATACCGATCATGTAGCCATGGTGGAATATACCGATGTGAACGAAGAAAACCAGGTGGTAGTGCACGTCATCGAGGGCAACAATACCACTAAGGTAGCCAGGAACGAATACCTGCTATCCGATCCCACGATCCTGGGTTACGGTACCGTGAAGGATGTAGCGGAAGTCACCATGCGCCCCGGCAACAAGGGCGAAAAGGTGCGCCAGCTGCAAACCAAGTTGCAGGAGCTTACGCTCATTAAGCCTGATGATGTCGACGGCGTGTTCGGCGGGAAGACCACGGTGGCCGTCCGTACTTTCCAGCAGGATTATATGCCCGGAAAGCGTGCAAACGGCATCGCGGATATGGAAACGCAGTTTGCCATGCAGGAGGAAATTGAGAACAGGCTGGATAACGACCCGTCAAACTGGATTGTGGCGAGCGATTGATGGTTTATTCTCCCGTCTCCCGCGTATAGTTTAACAGCCCGCCGGCCAGGATCATGCCCCGCTGCCTTGTGGTCAGAGGCAAGCTCACCTGAAATTCAAAATGTTTTGTTTCGTTGGCGAGGGTGAAAACATCCCCGCCTTTTTCTATCTGCGCCCGGGCATCCGGGAAGGCGATCATATCGCCCTGTTCCATCCGCTCATAATCGCCGGCATCCGCAAAGGTAAGCGGGAGGATGCCGTTGTTGATGAGGTTGGCCATGTGGATGCGGGCAAAGGATTTGGCGATGACGCCCTTTACATGAAGATAAAGAGGCACCAGCGCAGCATGTTCCCGGCTGGAGCCCTGGCCATAGTTTTGCCCCGCCACCAAAAAGCCGCCGGCTGCCGCCTTGGCCCTTTGAGGAAACTCCGGATCCACGGGCGTCAGGCAATAATCTGCCAGATAGGGGATGTTGCTGCGGTAGGGCAGTAGCTTTGCGTTGGAGGGCATGATGTGGTCGGTGGTGATGTTGTCCTCCATTTGAATGAGTACCGGGCCGGACAGGCGCTCCGGTAGCGCCGCGTTTACGGGGAAGGGGTGGATATTGGGGCCATGCACCACTTGCACGGTATCCTCCTGTCCCGCTTCCACCGGGGGCAGGATAAGGTTATCATTGATCATAAACGCGTCCGGCAGGGAAATATCAAGGTTTACGTTTAGCCCTCTGGGGTCGGTGAGCACGCCTGTCAGCGCGGTGGCTGCCGCCACCTCGCAGCTTGTAAGATACACCTGGGCGCTTTTTGTTCCAGAGCGGGCGTAGAAGTTGCGATTGTTGGTGCGCACGCTGACGGCGTCGGTGGCGGGGCTTTGGCCCATGCCGATACAGGGGCCGCAGGCGCATTCCAGGATGCGGGCGCCAGCCTCAATTAAATCAGCCAGCGCGCCGTTTTCGGCCAGCATGGAAAGCACCTGCTTGCTGCCGGGGGAAATCACCAGGGAAACATCCGGATGCACCGTTGTGCCCTTTAAGATGGCGGCCACCCGCATCATATCCAGGTAACTGGAGTTGGTGCAGGAGCCGATGCACACCTGATCTACCCGGATAGGGCCAATCTCCCGGACGGGCGCCACGTTATCGGGCATGTGGGGCCGGGCCGCCAGGGGTACCAGGGTGCTTAAATCAATAGACAGTATTTCGTCGTAAGCCGCGTCCGCATCGGGAGAAAGGGGGATAAAGTCCCTTTCCCGGCCCTGGGCGCGAAGGAAAGCACAGGTGACCTCGTCGCTTGGAAAGATGGAGGTGGTGGCGCCCAGCTCCGCCCCCATATTGGCGATGGTTGCCCGCTCCGGCACGGAGAGGGACAAAACGCCTTCCCCTGTATACTCCAAAATCCGGCCTACGCCGCCCTTGACCGTAAGCCTTCGCAGCACTTCCAAAATAATATCCTTGGCTGCCACAAAGGGTGGAAGCTTGCCTGTAAGATGAACACCCAATACCTTCGGGCAGGTGATGTAGTAAGCACCGCCGCCCATGGCAACCGCCACATCCAGTCCGCCCGCGCCGATGGCGATCATGCCCAGCCCACCGCAGGTGGGGGTATGGCTGTCGCTGCCCAGCAGCGTTTGTCCGGGTATGCCAAAGCGCTCCAGGTGCACCTGGTGGCAGATGCCGTTGCCCGGTTTGGAGCAGTAAATGCCGTGCTTGCTCGCTACGGTCTGAATGTATTTATGGTCATCGGCGTTTTCAAAGCCTGTTTGCAGCGTGTTGTGATCGATGTACGCCACGGATTTTTTGGTGCGAACGCGGCTTACGCCCATGGCCTCGAACTGCAGGTACGCCATTGTGCCTGTGGAGTCCTGGGTCAGCGTCTGGTCGATTTTGATGGCGATCTCCCGGCCGGGGACAAGGTCTCCGGACACAAGATGGGCCGCGAGTATTTTTTGCGTCAGGTTCATGATGCCCTCCATTGCGCATGCAATCCTGTTTTTTGTATACAAGGATAATGGTTGCAGTATACGGAAGACGCTTCCGCCTGTCAAGGCGATTCGGGCAAAAATGCACGAAAGAAACAAGCGGGCGCGTGGCAAAAAATGGTCAGCTTGTGAAAAGTCATAACAGGGCAGCCGCGATCTTGGGGCCTAACGGCAGGACGGCTGGAAGGATATTCTTTGTTGCGAAAGGACAGGCGACCTTGTATACTATGCAGGTAATTCTTTTGGACAGGCGCTGCCGGCCAGCAGATGAGGCAGAATGAATGAGGCGAAGAAGGTAAAAGGCATGCTGCAAAAGCCAAGCCCAAGGGACTGGTTCGGATACGTGGTCGGCCTGATTTTGGTGGCGTTTGGCACGGCGCTGTATGCCAAAAGCGCCATGGGAACTGCGGTGGCCTCTTCCCTGGCGTATGTGGTGAGCCGGAAATTTTTGTTTTTCAGCTTCGGCGTATGGACCTATATGGTACAGGGGCTTACCATGCTTTCCATGATCGCCATCGTTCGCCGGGTCAAGGTGGATTATCTGGCATCCTTCCTGACCTCGGTTGCGGCGGGGTACATGATCGATTTTTTTATCTTCTGTCTGCGTTTTTTGCCTGATGACACGCTGCCTTTGCGTATCCTCTACTATCTGACGGGCTATCTGATTTTGACCTGCGGCGTGGGGGCGCTTATGCTCACAAAGCTGCCCATAGCGCCTTTTGACATGTTCCTTCGGGAAGTGAGCTACTATAAGGGCAGGAGCATATTAAATGTCAAGCTGCGCTTTGATATGGTTGTACTGTCGGTAGGGCTGATCCTGTCCTTGGTGCTGTACGGCAGCCTGGAGGGCATCGGTGTAGGTACATTCTTTGCCGCCATTTCCAATGGCCCCACCATCCAGTGGATGCGCAAGCGCTGGCTGCGCATCCTGGACAGCATACCTGCAATGCGCGCGTCATGACGCGCTGTCGTGAAAATCGCTGGCGCGCTTTTCACGAGTTTTGCAGAATTTCCCTTACGCACCGGTCTGCGCTTTGCTTGACCGGTGTTTCGTTTTGAAATGGCAGGCCATTTCAAAACTCCAGGTTCGGGGACTTCATCCCCTCGTCCTAGGCTATGGGCAGGAAATTCTGTAAGGAATGAATTTCCAACGAAATCCTTCCGAAATCGCCGCACATGTCGCCGATTTCGGATTGACAAACGAGGGGGCGGCGGCCCCCTCGTTACTCCCCAGGTTAGCTGACGTGTTGTTGTAAGCTTTGATCGTATGCTTCTTAAAATGCTTCCGGCAGCGGATAATCTATGAGGTATTCCTCCATCAGCCCGCATTCGTCGATGAGCTTGAACAGCGTGTAGCGGGTGCGGTAGTCCTTGGCGCAATGCATGGATACGTTCAAAAGCGGTTCATCCACGTTCAGTTCCGCGGGCGTCATGGGAGCACCCAGCTCCCGCATGGCATGCTGGATTTGTTCCAGGGAGGGCAGGCTCATGATGACTTCTTTCAATTGCGGAAAGCATGCCTGCGCCGTTTGAATGCGCCGCAATTGTTCCTCCCAAGACAAAAAGTCGCCGGGATTGTCTTTGATGATGGCGCTGGCAGCTTCCTCCCCATAAGCAAAGCGGAGCCACTTTTCCCGTTCCGACCGGAGCATACGCCGGGCTTTTATTTTTTCAAGGTCGAGCTTGGACAAGTCTTCCTTAGCAAAGCGCTGGAACAGGGGCCAGCATAAAAGCGTAGCTACCCCGACGGATGCGCCATGGGCCGGCGGATGGTTGCCGCGCATCAGCTGCATCATTTCCCAATAATGGGCGATGTTGTGCTCCACCGATGCTACGGCCCTGGTATGCCCCACAATCATGATGGTCACTCCCGCCAGGAGCAGCGCTTCTATAAGGATGCGGATGCCTTTTTCAGTTCTTTGGCGGATTTCGCCCACATTCTCCACCAGTTTGCTCACCGCGTCCAGTACGATCTGTCCGCACACCGGGCAGTAGGGCTCGCCATTTACGATGCTGCCGATAAGCCAATCCACCCGTGCGATATATTTGCCCAACACATCCCCGACGCCGGATTGAACCATGGATAAGGGTGCGGTGCGCAGAATGTCAAGATCGCAGACGATGATCTCCGGGCAGACGCCTGCCCGGTGGATCTTGACGCCGCGAAGCAGCAGCGGAGCTACCACGGAGGTGTACCCGTCCATGGAGGGTGCGGTGCCGACACAAACGAAAGGCAATTTGGTACGTGTGGCATTGACGCGGGTGGTATCTGTGATGGAGCCGGAGCCAACGCTTATCAGGAATTGTGTTTCCGGCTGAATGGATAACAGTACTTCGCCGCAAGCCTGCTCATCCGGGTCCATGACATGATCACGGCGGATGACACAGGGGATGACCGAAAAGCCTGATGCCACAAGGCGGCGCTCCACCTCCCGCCCGGCGATCTCATAGGTATTGTTGTCGGCCACCAGTACACAGTGGGTGCCCAGATTCCGCGCCTTGATATAATCCGGCAAGCTTGGAATCAAGTTTGTGCCCACGTAAATATCCTGGGATGGAAGATGATGATCGCAGGAACAGGTGCATGTAAGGCCCGACAAATGAAGCTTATGGGATGCGTCATAGCCGATGGTCACGGGCATGGCATTGATCTCCTTCCGCTGCCGGAGGGCCTTCCCGGGCCAAAACCCGTAGCTCTGTACGGCAAAGCGCTGCTTGTTCATTCGCTCAAGGCTTTGCGATTTCCTGCCATCCTATAAAGTCTTATGGTGCTTGCAGGCGCGACTATTTCATTCATCTTTCGGGTTGGGATCAAGTCGCCGCTAGAGGGCAAGGAATCTTCCGCTTCATTTTGAAACCGGGAAAAAAAGGTATCTTCACTCGGGGAACACAAAATCATCAAGACAGAATAGTATGAAGCGGAGAGGGTCTCCAAATCTAAGTAAGGTGATGTCTTTATGATCCAAGATAGATGCAACGGGTATTACCCCGCCATGGGATATGACAACGGCTATGCCGAACCCGGTACTGATATCGTGGCGCAGAACGATTCGTACGGCAAATGGCAAAAGCCCATATGCGACAGGCAGGTTGCCCTGAACGCTTCCAGTGGCGGCGCCGGCCCCCTACCCATTATTACGACTCTGCTGTCCAGCCCCATCAATGTGGTTTCCACGTCCATTGATACCACCGGAATGGGCAATACAAACAACCTGCTGACATTCACCAGCAATATCAGTTTGCCACTGGGAATTTCCGTTACGCTGAACTTCCAGATCCAGCGTGTGTACAATAACGGCGCTCCCCTGAATGTCGGCTCCACCTACACGTTCTCCACGACGGTTGTCGTATTGGAGTCGGAAGCCTTCAGCTTCCAGTTCCTGGATGCAAACGTGCCGGAAGGCTATTACACCTATTCGGTGAGCCTGTCGACGAACTCCATCGTCGATATTACGCCGGGTGCTACGATCAACAATGCTGTACTCAGTGTGCTTGCCGTTGCTGTCTGATGAGGGATGGCCAAAAAGAAATACCCAAAGCCGGGTCAGCCGCGTGGCGCCCGGCTATTTGTTTCGAACAAAGCAGGCTGCAGCCTGCTTTGTTCGAACTTTATACGATTCGGTTGTATGCCCTGGTTCGGGGATAAATCCCCTTAGGATAGAGTTTGTCCGTATCAACCCTCATACGCCCTTTTCAAAGCGGCGACATCCAGCTTTTTCATCTGCAGCATGGCTTCCATCATCCGTTCCGATTTTTCAGGATCGGGATCATCCATCATCTCATTGAACTCTATGGGGATGACCTGCCAGGATACGCCGAACTTGTCTTTAAGCCAGCCGCACTGCTGTGCATTGAGATCGCCGCCTTCGGTCAGCATATCCCAGAAATAGTCGGCTTCCTCCTGGGTATCGCAATTGATAATGAAAGAAATGGCTTCGCTGAACGTGAACACGGGGCCGCCGTTGAGCGCCAGAAACTCCTGCCCGTCAAGTGTAAACTCTACGGTCATCACCGTGCCTTCCGCCATGCCGTGGATGTCGTAGCCGGCCTTGCCATAGCGGGTGATCTTGCCCAGGGATGAGTTTGGAAAAACGGAAGTATAAAATCGTGCCGCTTCTTCCGCCTGGGTAGCAAACCACAGGTTGGGGACAATTTTAGATATCTTGCTTGCCATGTGCTGCCTCCTTATCCATGCTATGTATGCCTGCCGTACCAACCGGCAGTATGAACCGGCCGGTAGCTGTCAGGGAAAATACTAAGGATAATATACCAGAAAAAGCGGTGGATCAAACAATGCCGGAAGCAATGAGGATGTATTCTCCAACGGCTTGAAATCGTTGACAATTATTTGGAATATCCCTATACTGAATAGCAAACTGTTTTCTTAATTGTGCATTCATTCGGGAGGCCGCCCTTGAGTATACAAATGCGCCTTGGCAAGATGATCGTATTCCTTTTCGCTCTGGGTATCCTTGTTCTAATTTTTTTGAATTTTCCTGCCAGCTTTGAAAATGAAATGCTTCATTTACTGTGCAATGCACTCTTTACCGGCATCATACCCCTGATTGTGGCGGTGATTGCAGGCTATGCCTACATTAAAAACAATGGTGTCAATGCCCTTTTCATAAGCTGCGGCATGCTGGCGCTCGGCTTGGGGTCGGCTGCAGCGGGTATATTGCAGCTTCGGCCTGATTCCGCCAATATTACAGTAACAATATATAATTCATGCGCATTGTTTTGTGCTATTTGCCAGCTGGCGGCAGCTCAAAAGGAATATATACCGCAGCCGGTAAAAAGCAAAAGCCAAAAGATGAAACTTGTCCTGGCTTTTTCCGGTACATGCTTGCTGGCCATTTATCTGCTCATCGCTACCTTGAATGGGCAGACACCTCATTTTATGGATGGCAGTGGTTCAACTAGGCTTCGGGATGCGGTGCTATGGCTGGCCAATGCATTCTATTTTTGTGCTTTTCTTCAAATGAACAGGCAGTACAGAGCCTACAGGGCAGATTATCTTTACTGGTATGCCCTTTCGCTGATCATGATGGCGCTGGGGCTGTTGGCTGTCTGCGTGACGAACGGAGTAAGCACCCTTCTTGGCTGGGTCGGAAGGGCTGCACAGTATGTCGGCGCCATCTTTGCTCTCTTTTCCATGGCGAAAGCCGCCGGTACGGCAAGGAGGCAGGGAAGCTCATTGCCCGCCATTATGGCAGATTTTTTCGCGGGAGACAAAGACAACTATATCAGCCTGGCGGAGCATGCTGCCGCAGCGGTCGTTACGGTGGATGAGGACGGCAGGATTTTTTTCGCCAATACTGCCGCGGAGCAGATGCTTCATTACGAAAAAAATGAACTCTTTCGTATCTTCTTTTATAGCTTGCTGCCGGAACCGTATCAAAGCCACGTTCGCCTCGATTTTGAGATTTATTCTGAATGGGGTAAAAGCGGGCTCATAATGCCTGTGGAAATGGAGGTGCTGAGCAAAGGGGGAAGGCGCGTGCCTGTGGAAATTGCCGCTACATACCGTGTTCTGCCCGCCGGGTATGCCTGCACCTATATTCTGTACGATATTACGGAACGCAAGAAGGCGGCCCGGGCTTTGCGCCAGAAGGAAGAATTGCTTCAGGCCATCATCGACGGCACTGAGGATCCTGTTTTTCTTAAGGATGATAGCAGCAGAATACTGATGGGCAACCGGGCGCTGAGCTTGGCTATGGGCAGTCCCCTGGATCAGATCATAGGAAAAACCGATATACAGATTTATGGTGATCAGGAAAAAGCCTGGGAGGTCATAAGAAATGACAGGCAGGTACTTGCGTCACGTGATGCACAACCATTTGAAGAGGCAGTTCCTACACCCCAAGGAATAAGAACTTATTTGGTAAACAAGACGCCATGGCTGGACGAGAACAAAAACGTGCAAGGCATCATCGGCATCGCCCATGACATCACCTCAAGAAAAGCCATGGAAACGGAGCTTAGAAGAAAGACGGAAGAACTGGAGGAGAAAAACCGGCTGATCACTGACTTTTTCATCAACATTTCCCATGAGTTCAAAACCCCCCTGTCCATCATCGTGCTTCTTACGGATATGATGGGACAGGATACCATGAACATGGGCAGCCAAAGCAATGACCAAGCCCAGTTTGTGAATATGCTGAAGATGAACGCCTACCGGTTGAGGCGGCTGGTAGCCAATCTGCTGGATATCACAAGGCTGGATGCCGGCTTCATGGAACCGCATTGGGAGCATGTGGATGTGGTGGCTTTGCTTAAAAGCATTGTTGTCTCCACCGGCACCTATGCCAGGCAAAAAGGGCTGAAGCTGGATTTTTCCTGTAATATGGAAGGGCTATTCATGTCCACCGACAGCCAGATGCTGGAAAGGATTCTGCTGAACCTTATGTCCAACGCCATGAAGCATACTTTGGCGGGCGGCCATATCCAGGTTGATTTTAAGGCGCTTGCCCAAAACGTGATCATTACTGTAACGGATAATGGGGAAGGAATTCCCGATGAAAAAAAAGCTGTAATCTTTGACCGCTTCCGGCAGGTGGATACTTCCCTGACCCGGACAAGCGAGGGCTGCGGCATAGGCCTTTCCATCTGCAAAGCCTTGACTGAATTGCTGGGCGGAAGCATTGCGTTTGAAAGCATCCTGGGAATGGGGAGCACATTTTCCGTAACGCTTCCCGTGCTTCATCTGAAGGATGCCGGGTTCGCCGCCGACTATAGCGGCATGGGTCTGGACAGCCTCATCCAAATGGAATTATCCGATATCAATTTTGGTTAATTTGCCGCCGCGGTGTGATCTATGCGCTGCCCGGATCTTCTCGATCATGGTGATGGCATCCACGGGTTTGACCAGGAAATAATCGGCGCCAAGTTCCAGCGCGCGCTGGATCATGGTATTGCTGCTGATAGCCGATAAAACGATGACAGCGGGCTTTTTTTCTTCCATTTGCATAAGCTGCGTAAGAACCTGCATGCCGTCCATATCGGGCATGATAATATCCAGCAGCACCACGTCGATTTTTTCTTTTTGGATCTTATCAAGGGCTTCATGGCCATTGTGGGCAACTCCTGCCGGAATAATATCGGCATACTGTGAAAATAGATGGTTGATAATAGTGGTTAAATCTTTGTTGTCGTCGACTATCAGTACCTTTATAAGATCGGTCACCATGTCGCTCACAGCTTTCGCACAAAATAAAATTAACTAAAAGCATCATACCACTCCCCTTACATGCATGACAAGAGTGAATAGGATATATTAACCAACATTACAGGAAATTAGGGTACATGCATGGCGATCAATGGCACGAGCAGGGAAACGCCGTGGCGGATCTCCTCCGGGGTCAGGTGGCCATAGCCCAGCAGAAGCTTGTCCAAATGGAAGCCTTTTTGAATGCAGTGGCGTTCCACCGGCGTAACGTAAACGCCATGCTTAAGGCATGCTTTATGGAAGGCGTCATCAAAACGCATGCCTGGAAACTGGATGGCCAGATGCAGCCCGGCTGCATCGCCCCAGGGAATCCATCCGCTTCCAAAGGAGCTTCTTAATACGCTCAGCAACGCCTGACGCCGCTGGCCATAGATTTTGCGCATTTTTTGAATGTGCCTGTCCAGCTTGCGGTCATGAAGAAGCATGGCCAGGGCGGCTTGCTCAAAGGGCGGGTTTTGCACGTCCGTATGGGTTCGCAAGGCGAGCCAACGCTTTTGAAGAAAACGGGGCAGCAGTACAAAACCGATTCGCAGCGCCGGGAAAAGCGTCTTGCTGAAGGTGCCCACATAGATCACCCGCTGGGGATCCATGGCATACAGCGGGGCAACCGGCTCGCCGCCATAGCGGAATTCGCTGTCATAGTCGTCTTCGATCACATACAGATCCTTCTCCCGGGCATAGCAGATCAGTGCCGCCCTGCGGGTGGCGGGCAGGATACCGCCCAGCGGAAATTGATGGGATGGCGTGACATACACGGCAAAAGCGCTTGAGTCATCAGGCAAAAAGTCCGTCCTCATGCCCTGTTCATCCACAGGCACAGGGGCTACCTGGCAGCCTTTGTTCAGAAAGGTCCGAAGCATGCCTGTATGGCATGGGTCCTCCGCAAGAAGCGTCCGGTCCCCTTCATACAATAGATCGCAAGCCACATGCAAGGCATGGGTCGCGCCCACGGTAATGAACACGTCGTCAGGATGTATGCTAAGGCCGCGGCTTCTGAAAAGCCAATCAGCAATTTCTGCCCGCAATTCAGGAAGCCCTTGAGGGCCTGAATATCCATAGTTGGAAAGGGGCAGTTCTTCCAAAGCGCGGCGCATCGTCTGTTGCCATAAATATTTGGGCAGGAAGTTCAAATCGGGGCTGCCGGTGCGAAAATCGGCAGCAAAGACCCGGATGGACGCTGATTCACGGGGAGGCACATCCGAAGGCTTTTCCACATGCAGGCCGCCGGCCACCACAGTGGGTGCGCCCTGACGGCTTATGATAAAGCCCTCCGCAAGGAGCATCTCATACGATTCGCACACGGTGTTGCGGGATATGTTCAAAGCCTGAGCCAGTTCCCGGGTGGAGGGGAGCGCCTGGCCCGCATTCAGATGTCCGCTTGTGATCCTAATCTTCAGCGCATCGTAGAGCTGGCGCTTGACGGGAAGCGCGGACTGCCTGTTAAGTGTTATACCCAGCATACTGCCTCCAACTGGACTGGTATATTTCGTATTATTCTGGCACTTTACCATGCCAGTTTGATAGCTATAATCATACCATGGCTTTTGGGCAAAAGAAAGGCGTTAGGAGGATACCAAGGTGGCACATGATATGAAAGGACCCATATATTTGTTTTTTGCCTTTACGCTGGCGGGCACCAGCGTGGTTGCGGCCCGGTTTGTTTCAGGAACGCTGGGAGTTTTTACGATCACGGCCATAAGCCTTGCCTTTGCGCTTCTGTTTTTGCTGCCCGCCTATTTCAAAAAGATCGTTAGGACAGTGCTCCGCCTATCCTTGAAAGAAACTCTTCTCTTGGCAGTGCAGGCGTTTTGCGGCATTTTTCTGTTCCGCATGTTCCTGCTTGGAGGGCTAAACTATACCAGCTCCGGGGAAGCGGGGATTCTGACCAGCGCTACGCCGGCCATCACGGCAATGTTGGCCATCATCTTTTTGAAGGAGCGGGCCGGATGGGTAAAGCTCGCCGGCATCTTCATGACCATGGCGGGTGTACTGCTGATCCAGGGCCTGCTGGCGCCGGAAAGCACCTTTTCCATGAGCCATTTTCTAGGGAATATGCTGGTGATCTGCGCCGCTTTCAGCGAGGCGCTGTTTAACATCTTTTCCAGAGCGTTTGCCACAAAAGGCACATCTCCCAATCATGGGACGGTAGAGCCTCCCGTCCAAACTGCTATCGTATCTTTCATGGCGCTGATCTTCTGCCTCATCCCGGCCATGCTGGAGCATCCCGTGCACAGGCTTTGTGCCATCGGCCTCACCGGCTGGCTGGCGCTTGCGTGGTATGGGCTGTTTGTGACGGCATTGGCCTTCATCTGCTGGTATGAGGGAATTTTAAGGTGCGGCGCGCTGACAGCCGCAGCGTTTTCCGGCATGATGCCCTTCACTGCCGCGCTGCTGTCTGTTCTCATCCTGGGTGAGCGGCTTGGCATAAGGCAGATTGCTGGCGGGCTGCTGATCGCCGGGGGCATGATTGTATTGGGCGGCAGTGCGGTCCGTAAAAATAGGAATTGCGCCGCTTGAATGGGAGGATTCGCGTCCGTAAGAAAGGATTTGCCCGATTTCCATCGAATAGGGGATGATTGGTATGAAAGCCTGTGGAGGCGGCAAGGATTGCTGAATGGGGGGGCGGGTCCCAATGGACAGGATGGTTCAGAACACAGAGCAAAACAATGTTTGCGACGCCATTGAGGTCATCGAGTACGATTCGGAGCATTGCAAAACCTATCAGGTGGACTGCGCTCATATCGACGAGTTTAAAGAGCTTGCTGTTATCCCCGAAAAGCGCGTGCGCTGGATTAATGCGGACGGGCAACATACGGTTGAGATGCTGGAGGCGCTGTGCAACGCGTTTCACATCCATCCGCTGGTGATTCACAACATCTTAAACAAGGAGCAGCGCGCCAAGATCGAGGTATATCCCAATTTTCTGTACATCGTGGTCAAGATGATCTACTTTTCCGGCGAAGAGATGGTGGTAGAGCATGTCAGCTTCCTGCTGGGCGCAAACTACGTGATCACTATCGGTGAATTAAAGGGAGACGTGTTCGATACCATCCGCGGCTGGATCGACTTAAAGGGCGCGCATGTGCGCAGTTCCGGTGCCGATTACCTGATCTATCTGCTGCTGGACGCCATTGTGGAAGGTTACTTTGACGTGCTGGAAGTGCTGAACGAGAAGATCGATGCGCTGGAAGAAAAAGTGATGGCTGAAACATCCCAGGAGCATTTAAACACGATCCGGGAGATCAAAAAATCTCTTCTGCGGGTGAACCGGTATATCTGGCCCCTTCGGGATGTGGCTTCCCTGATGGGCAAGGAATCCACTCCCCTGATCAGCTCTTCCACAGAGCCGTATTTGAGGGACGTGTACAACCATATCGTGCAGGCCATCGACTCCACGGAAACCAGCCGGGAGCTTTTGTCCAGCCTTACCGATTTGCATATATCCAACACCAGCTACAAGCTCAACGAGATCATGAAGGTGCTGACCATTATTTCCACCATCTTTATTCCGCTCACATTCATTGCGGGCGTGTATGGCATGAACTTTGACTATATGCCGGAATTGGTGCAACCATGGGGCTATGGCGTCATCTGGCTGGTAATGATACTGATTGCGGGATGCATGGTATACTATTTCAAAAAGAAGAAATGGTTCTAGCGCCTTCATCTAGCCCCAAAAAGGATACCAATGAAAAAAGACCTCCTGGCAGGTCTTTTTTCATTGCGGAATATTACTGTCGCCTTCGCTGCTTTCTGATCATATACGCAAAAAGTACCACGGTGGCCAGTGCCAATACCGCGGCGGCAGGCAGCTTCCAGGGTTCTATGCTGTAGGTCATGGGATATCCCTTTTCCAGAAGCTGCACGCTGATGGCGTGGATGTCCAGGTCACCGCCATGCTCCGGGCAGGCGCGGTGGAATATGCCTGTGATCTCTACTTCATCGCCATGTACGCCATACTTTCCAGCCAGGGTAATATCGGACATAAGCTGATTTTCCACAAAGACGCCTACCGCGTTAGAGCCGTCGGAAACATTCACCC
The DNA here is from genome assembly GCA_023413135.1 of Bacillota bacterium. Classification (GTDB taxonomy): domain Bacteria; phylum Bacillota; class Clostridia; order Christensenellales; family Aristaeellaceae; genus JAEWAH01. Next base: position 26,226 of record JAEZQK010000117.1, on the reverse strand, counting down.
ATGTATGATCCCCCCGGACCATGATGTCGCCGATGACTTCCCCAGTATACACGACTTCCTGTCCATCCAGTTCCTTTGCCTTTTCGATCAGGTCGGTGCTGGATACGTTCGTGGCCAATGCCAGGGCGGGAAGCGATATTGTGGTAATGGCAACAAGGAGGATTGCGGTTAATATCTTTGACATTTCTTTTTCACCTTCGTCGCAAAATACGCGCCCAGAGCCAGGATGGACATAAACTCCAGGCGAGCCAGCCACATGATGATAATGTAGGTGATCTTCAGCACCGCCGGCATGGAAACCGAGGTCAATCCGGCGCTTAAACCCACGTTTCCTGTGACCGACGCCGCCTCGAACGCGGCCAGGCCAAAGGGATAGCCGCACAGCATGCTTATGAGCGTACCCAAGGTAAAGGTTACAATGTAGGCCATCACGATTAAAAGCGCGCTTCTTGCGATGTTGTCATCCAGGATGACATCCTTGATATGGTGGTATTTTTGCACCGATACCATCGATTCCGGCTGCACCATGCGCCTTACATCCTTGCGGAAGGCATTGAAGATGATCCCCATCCTAAGGCCTTTGAAGCCGCCAGCCGTGGAGCAGGCGCTTGCGCCGATCAGCATGGCGATGAGTATGGCAAACAGGGCGATGTCTCCCCACTCGTTGTAGAATTGCCGGGCATAAATGGTCATGAAGCCGGTGGTGGTATGACCGGAGATGAGCTGATAAAATCCCTTGCGGAACATGGCCACCGCGCCGGGATAAACTTTCAACTGCATGAGCCCCAAGGTGGCCACCAGAGTAAGCACGGTGAGGGTTATGGTAAAGGAAATCGTCTCAATGTTCTTTGTCAGTTCCCTTTTGCGGCCTGTGAAGGCGGCATAGTGCAGCGCGAAGTTGAACGAGCCGATGACAAAGAACACAACGGTGATGATTTCATACAGTGTGTCGTGGTAGTAGAGGATACTTTGCGACATGGGCGCAAAGCCGCCCGTGCTCCACGCGGACATAAAGAGCCACAACCCGTGCAGGAAGGCGCGGTCGGGCGCCATGCCGGCCCGCAGCCCCGCGATCCACAGGCAAAGCGTTCCCACCACAAGATAAGCCATGCTGATCAGCCATATATACCGGGCGGTATGGACTACGTTGGGCATGAGCCGCTCATCCTTGCCCTCACCTACGTACATTTTGTACGCACCATTGGCGCCCTTGATAAGCACCGTCAAAACCAGAACCACCATGCCCTGTCCGCCTACAAAGGTTAAAACGAAGCGCCACATGGTGATGCCGTTGGACAGGTGATCCATGTCCTGTATGAGCGTAAGGCCCGTGGTGGTAAAGCCGCTCATCACGTCAAAGCAGCTGTCCAGGTAGCTTAAGTAGCTGCCGCTGAGATAATAGGGCAGCGCACACAGCAGCATGCCCACAAACCAGGCTCCGGCTGTAACCACCATGCCTTCGCCCCAGCTGAGTCTTTGTCGGCGGTATTTGCCGAACAGGAGCATCAGCAATCCGCCGATCAATAGCGTAATGGAACTGCCAATGGCAAAATCAAACAGCACATGCCATTCCCCGTACAGCAGCGATGTGACCAGGGGAATGAGCTGTATCAGCCCCAGGCCTACGATGACGATGCCGATATAATAGCAGATTGGTCCAAGCTGGCTTTCGTGGTTCCGTTTTTCGATCATACGCTTTTCACCATCCACAAATCATCGAAACGGCAAAGCCCAGAAGGATAAGCCCGCCGACAAACAGGATTTCCGCTGCCATACCCAAGGCACCGTCGCGCACTTTTTTCATGGGATCTTCCTCCTGTCAGCCGGAAAAATATTCGGACAACGTTTTCATGTTATCGTCGTGGGCAAGGGCAATGACGCTGTCGCCGGCCAGAATTTGAGTTTGCCCATTGGGAATAAAGGCATCCTTATCCCGAATCACGGAAATCAGAATGGTGCCCTTGGGCAAGTCCAGGTCTGCCACCGTCTTGCCGGATGCCGGAGAGGTTTGCGACACTATCATATCCTTTACGCGCACATCGCCTACCTTTTTCGCAAGCATCTGGTTGATGCTGACCCAATCCACCTCATGCTCGATAATGCTGGCAATATGCGCGGTGCTGCTGACAACGGAATCAACGCCCAATTGCTTGAAAACCTGAATGTTCTTTGGATTGTTGACCCGGGCAATGGTGCGGGGCACGCTAAAGTAGTTTTTTGCCAGCTGGCAGGCCACCAGGTTGTTCTGGTCATGGCCCGTGACGGCGATGAGGATATCGGCATGCTCGATCCCTGCATCCTGCAGATAATTGATGTCCGTACCATCCCCATGAACTAAGCTGATGCCAAGATCGTTCAGCTCTCCCGAGATCTTGTTGCATTGCGTATCATTCTCTTCCATCAACACAATTCTGTGCTTTCCGGGCGCCAGTGTCTTAGCCAGATAGTAACCAACCTTCCCGCCGCCTACAATGACGATATACAACTGGACTCACTCTCCTGTAGATGCATATTCTGCGATAACCAGCATATCATTGTGCTCAATGATAGTTTTGGGTGTCTGCAGGGCAAACGTATCATTCCTGATGATGCCAAGAATGGCTTCGTCCTTGATTTCCGCCATGGCTTTTCCGATCAGGCGGCGATGGGGCTTGACCACGCGAAAGGTAACACCCGTGCCGTGGATGTCCAGCGTTTCTGCCTCACTTTCATGCAAAAGCTGGCTTTTGATTTTCGCAACGGCCAGCGTTGTGGGGCAGATGGTTTTAAGGCCCATTTTGCCCATGATGATCTCGCGCCGTGGATCATATACCCTGGTGATGACCACCGGGACATGGAACAGCTCCCTGGCCACCTGGGAGACCATGATATTCATATTGTCATCGTCCGTGACGGCGGCCAGCGCATCTGCCTGTTCCACGCCGGCACTGCGCAAAACATCCTCGTCGATGGGCATGCCTGCGACGGTCACGCCGTTGAAACCCGAACCCAGCGCCTCAAAATGGCTGGGATCGCTGTCAATGACGACTACATCGTGGTTTTCCTGAGAAAGTTCCAGCGCAAGATTGGAACCCACTTTGCGGCAGCCCGCAATAATGACATACATAATCGTTACACCTCTTCTTTGTTCCTTACTTACCTTAAATCAATTTGCGTTCTCATCCTGCTCCTGAGCTATAGGAACGCCATAATCAAAACCCTTGGTTGCCCCCCAGCCGTATAGCACAAGCCTTTCCAGGTTGCGGCAGGAGGGCTTGTAGGTGGGGTCCAGCGCATAGGCGGCCCGGTAGTGCTGCCTGGCGGCTCCATCGTCGCCCATAAGCTCATACAAAATACCCAGCAGGTTATGGGGTTCCGGAGCATCCATATCCATCATCATGGCGCCGGCTATGATTTCGCGTGACAACTGGAAGTCCCGCGCATTCAGGGCCAAGGCCGCATTTTCAATTGCTTTCAAAAAAGCAGAAGACGGTACGGTTTTCTTCATCATGCATCCTTCCTTTCGGAGAATGATTGTATTATAGTGGACATGGCATAAGGATGCTGTGAATATGGCACCGGGGATGTAATGATTTTGTGAAAAAAAAAAGAAGCCGCCAATTCCGGCGGCGAAAAATTTTATTTTAATTAAATCTCATCTACCATCCTGTAGCCGATGCCTACCTCCGTAATGATGTACTTGGGCTGTGCCGGATCCTGCTCAATTTTTCGGCGCAGATTCCCCATGCAAACCCGAAGGGACTGGGTATCGCTTTGCGTAGCGCCGCCCCATATCTCCTGGATGAGGAACCTATGGGTCAGCACTTTGCCGTGGTGGCTGGACAGCAGTGTCAGCAGATGGTATTCCGTGGGTGTCAGGTGGATTTCCTCATTTGAAATGGTAACGCGCCGCTTGTCATAGTCGATGTACAATTCGCCCAGCCGCCAGGCGGTACTGCCTCCCCCTTCGCCCTGCTCCTGTGCCCTGCGCCGCAGGGAAACACGGATGCGGGCCAAAAGCTCCGCAATACTGAAGGGCTTGGTCAGGTAATCGTCCGCCCCCATATCCAGTGCCTGCACTTTTTCCCGTTCATGCCCGCGGGCGGAGACAACAATGATCGGAATAGCGGACCATGTGCGGATCGTGCGGATCACGTCCAGCCCATCCATGTCCGGCAGCCCCAGGTCCAGCACCATCACGTCGGGGTGGTGGGAAGTTGCCATCGCAAGTGCGGTGGTACCATCCTGTGCCTCCAGGCAGCTATACTTTTGCGTTTCCAGCGCCACCTTGATGAAGTGGCGGATAGGTTTTTCATCTTCCACAACCAGAATCAGCGGATTCATGCGCTATTCCTCCATAGGCAGCGTAAAGTGGAATACAGCACCGCCGGATGCTTTGTTTTGGGCAATGATGGTGCCACCGTGTGTTTCCACGATGGATTTGCAGATAGAAAGACCGATGCCGATACCACGCCGTTTAAGACCCCCGGCCGGACGCGTAAAGTAGCGGTCAAAAATAAAGGGAAGGTCGTTTTCCGGTATTCCCTGCCCGTTGTCGCTGACCTCAAACACTGCCTTAGGGCCTTCCTCGCGGACGGTGATTTGAATAGACGACCCGGCAGGCGTATGCTTGATGGCATTGTCCAGAAGGTTGACCAGCACCTGTTCAATCAGCGTGCCGTCCATGGGAATCATCAATAGCTCCTGAGGGATATTGATGTCTATCTCATGCTGCCCGGCGCGCTTTTTCACGCGGGATACAGCTTCGGCAACGATCTCCTCCACCGCTTCCATTTCCTTGTGCAACGTGAGTTTGCCGCCCTCCAGCCGTGTCAGGCTCAGTATATTTTCCACCAGGGTGCTGAGCCATTCCGCCTCCTGATAAACGTCACCCAGAAAATCCTTGCGAACCGTGTCGTCCAGCGCTTCATAGTTTTCGATCATGGTGCCTACGGAGCCCAAAATGCTGGTTAGCGGCGTGCGCAGGTCATGGGAGACGGAGCGGAGAAGATCGCCCCGAAGCCGCTCTTTTTCAATTTCCATCTTGGTACGCTGCTGCTTTTCATACAGCCGTTCCCTCTCCAGGGCCAGGGCAATCTGGGCGCTGACAGTATCCAGGAACATCTTCTGGCTTTCGGAAAGCACATACCTGTTGGGGAAGGCGATGCCGATAACGCCCAACACGCCGCTGGGACCGCTGATGGGGAGATAATAGGCGCCACAGGAGGAGAACAGTTCCTTTCCGGCGCCGCTGGCCATGCCGGAATGGTAGGTTTCCATCATGGCGGCCTTTTCCCGTTCCTCCGCAAATATATCCGTGCCTACCACGTGGCGCATGGTCAGCTCGCCATTCAAATCGGCCGCGCAAATCATAACGGAAGCGTCAAACAGGCCGCTGATGTCTTTGGAAGCTACCTTCATAAGCTGGGGCTTGCTGTTAACGGCCAATAGGTTCTTCTCCAGTTGATACAGAATCTGAATGCGCTTTTCCCGTGTTTCGGCGCGCTGGGATTCCCGCTTGGCCCGCGCTGTCAAGGTACTGGCAATCAGCGCTGCAATCAGCATGATGATGAACGTGACGGGATATTCCGGGCTGTAGGCGATCAGCGTATAGTATGGCTCGGTGAAGAAATAATTGAATGTCAGCATCCCTAGCAGCGAGGCGACAATGCCGTACAAATAGCCTTCGCTGAGATAGGCGATCAATGCGACGCCAAGATTGTACGTCATGATATAGTTGGCTTCATGGAATCCCAGGTTCCGAAACATGATGGAGATGAGCGTAGCCAGCGCCATAATCCCGATGATCAGGCCAAATGTTTTCAGCATGCGCAAAATGCGCACCGCCGGTTTATCGTAGGAGTTACGCCGGAAATCCGTATCGTCGTAATACCGCCTTGCAAAATGCAGTTTCTGCACTGGAATGCCTCCTCAGGGAAAGAGCCGACAATCGGAAATTCAATAAATCATTTTCTCAAACGCATCATACCAAGCAATGGAAAAGGTGTCAAGGAGAACGAAAAAGCTTCGGAATCATGTGTTGATTCCGGAGCCCTTATGCAGCAAACAGACTGCAAAGTGGACCTATTTAAATTCGTATCGTTTAATTTAATATATCAAAAAGATAACAAAAGCAGCCACTGGAACCAGCTTGGCATTTGCGCCGATCATCGACATCGATTATAATTGATTTAATCCCATTACGAGGCGCTGATTGTCGCTATCTGCTTCAGCATAAAAACCACCGCCGTATATTCCATGTTGACCATCCATACGCTGAGAGGGAAGTGGAAATGCCTCCGATTTACCTTTTGATCAAACCTGCGTCAGGCCGGTGCAATATGCGCTGCCGTTATTGCTTTTACGCGGATGAGACGCAAAACCGGGAAACGTCCGACTTTGGGATGATGACGGAGGACACGCTGGAAACCGTCATCCGCAAAGCGCTTATGCATGCCACGGGCAGCTGCTCCTTCGGCTTTCAGGGCGGCGAGCCGACGCTCAGAGGCTTGGAATTTTACAAAAAGGCCGTTGCTTTGCAAAAGCAGTACAATGTAAACAATATACAGATCGACAATGCCCTGCAGACCAACGGCCTTTTGCTAAGTGGCGAGTGGGCGGAATTCCTGAAGCGGGAAAGGTTTCTGGTGGGCCTGTCCATTGACGGAACAACAAGCGTGCATAACAAAAACCGTGTCGACTTTAAGGGAGAAGGCACATTGCGCCGCGCTATGGAAGCGGCGGCGATGCTGAAAGACCACAGGATCGATTTCAATGTGCTTACGGTGGTGACCAACGATACCGCAAGGAAGATTGGAGCGATTTACGATTTCTTTATGGAAAAGGGCCTAAATTGGCAGCAATACATCGCCTGCCTTGACCCTTTCGGCAAGGAAACAGGCTGGCTGACGCCCGAATATTATGCGCTGTTCCTGAAAACGCTTTTCGACCGCTGGTCGCAGGATATTATGCAGGGCCGGTTTGTGTATATCCGCCAATTCGAAAATTATATCGGCATGCTTCTTTGCAAGCCCCCCGAGTCCTGCGGCATGGCGGGCCATTGCACAAATCAATACGTGGTCGAAGCTGACGGCAGCGTATATCCATGTGATTTTTATGCGCTGGACGCGTACCGCCTGGGAAGCTTCGTTACCGACTCCTTTGAGCAACTGGATAAGAAACGGGCGGAGCTGCACTTCATTGAGGATTCGCTTGAAAAAGATGCGGAGTGCTCCGCATGCCCCTATTACGTTCTCTGCCGCGGCGGCTGCCGGCGTGACCGGGATATGGGAGACTCGCTTGGGCGCAATCGTTTCTGTTTGGCATATAAGGAGTTTTTTGCCTACGCATTGCCTGTTATGAAAAGCATCGCCGACGGATGCAAATAGATAATATGATACAGGACAAATAAAGAAGTGTTTCTCTAAAAGAAAACCCAGAGCCGTCTGAAAAGGACGGCTCTCATTTTTTTAGGCTGCCGTTATCATTCTCGTAGCGCTCCTTATGGGCTTCCGATCTTCGGCAGGGGTGCTATCATGGCTCGCCGTAGCCGGTATACTCGCGCTGTTTACGCTGGCCTTGACATGGATCGCGGCGATCGCCGGCCTTACCGCGAAATCGGTGGACGGTGCCAGTGCCTTTTCCTATCCTTTACTCTTCCTGCCGTTTATCAGCTCGGCGTTTGTGCCGACCGAAACAATGCCGCCCGCCGTTCGCGCCTTTGCCGAAAACCAGCCGGTGACTTCTATAGTGGATGCCATCCGCGCGCTGCTGTCAGGTCAGCCTGTGGGCAATAACATTTGGATCGCGCTCGCGTGGTGCCTGGGAATTCTTGTTGTTGCTTATCTGTTTGCAATGAGGGCTTACAAACGCAAAGCGGCATAAAGCTTTTGGACGCAATAAAAAACAGGATAAATTTGCGCCGCGCCGGATAGTACCGGTACGGTGCTCTTTCGCTTATGTCCCTTTATTTTTTTATCCCTCTGATCTTCCTCCTGATTGAATAAATTTTTTTTATCTGTCTATTGACAAGGTCGCTATTCAGTGTTACTATGTACCTGCTACTCAATAACACTGCATACCAGCGACGCTGAATATCAGCGTCACAGCATACCAGCCCTATAAAATAATGAAGGAGTATTTGAATGGAAAACCTTACTGAAATGCTCAAAGGCGTGTTGGAAGGTTGTGTGTTGGAAATCATCAGCCGGGAACAAACCTACGGCTATGAAATCACGCGCCGCTTAAATACGCTGGGCTTTACGGAAGTTGTTGAGGGAACGGTATATGCCATCTTGATCCGGCTTGAGAAAAACGAGCTGGTGGATATGGAGAAAAAACCCTCCGCTATGGGGCCGCCCCGCAAGTTCTACACCCTCAACGACGCGGGGCGCGAGGAATTGCGGAAGTTCTGGGAAAAATGGGAATTTGTCGCGTCGAAAATCAACCAGCTAAAGGAGGAGTAGTATCAATGCTTGATTCTATTATAAAATTGATAATCGGCGACCTGGAAGAGAAACGGGCATACAGACAAATGATGAAGCGGGTCGACGCCTTGCCGGAAGATTATCGGTTCGTGTTTCGCAAAATTCAGAAGTATATGTTCACGACCGGCATTGGTGTTGACTATGACGGGGGCATAAAGATATTTGCAGACTTAGTCGACTGGTTTGAAGCAAGCGCGGCGGAAGGCAAACAGGTACCTGATGTGATAGGTAATGATGTCGGTGCTTTTGTCGATGAATTGGCAAGCGCGTCAACCTATACCATAAAGTTACGGGAAAAACTAAACAAAGAGATAATGGAAAAGTTTAAAAAAGAGGGGCGATAACGATGCTGGAACTTATCAAAAAAATGATCGGGGACAAAAAAGAGTATAAGGAGCAAATGGCAAGGGTAAAGGCGCTGCCCGAAGACTATCGGTTCGTATTTGAAAAAATCCAGGGATACATGTGGAGTTTCGCGGTAGGAGACGGCTCTGACATGTTGAAAATTCAGTACGAGTTGATTGAGTTGTTTGAAGTAAGCGCGGCGGACAGCAAGCACGTTCTCGATGTGACGGGTGAAGATGTTGTCGGGTTCTGCGATGAGCTTTTGCGCGGCACGAAAATGTGGACCGATAACTATCGCAAAAAATTAAACCGCGACATGATGAATAAATTCGGAAGGGGGAACGAGTCCAAATGAAAGACATCGCAATTGGGGTGAAGGATTTGAAAAAATCCTACAAAAATACGGTAGTCCTGAAAGGTGTCGATTTTGAGGTGAAGCGCGGCGAGATTTTCGCCCTGCTCGGCTCCAACGGCGCGGGCAAGACAACGATTGTCAAAATCCTCACCACGTTGCTGAAACAAGACGGTGGAATCGCTGCAGTAAACGGCTTCGATGTTGTGTCAATGCCCGACAGCGTGCGGCAGTCCATCAGCCTTACCGGGCAATTTGCCGCCGTGGACGAGATATTGACCGGGCGGGAAAATCTCATTATGATCGCCAAACTGCGGCACCTCACAAGTCCGCGTCAAGTGGCTGACGATTTGCTAAAACGCTTTGGTCTTAAAGACGCCGCCGACCGCAGAGTTGCCACCTATTCGGGCGGTATGCGCCGCAGGCTCGACATCGCCATGAGCCTTATAGGAAAACCGCAGATCATTTTTCTTGACGAGCCGACCACCGGGCTTGACCCCGAAGGGCGCATCGAAGTTTGGAAGACGGTCAAAGAGCTTGCTCACAATGGCACGACGGTATTTTTGACCACGCAATATTTGGAGGAAGCCGAGCAGCTTGCCGATCAAATCGCCATTTTGCATGAAGGGAAAATTATAGTTAGCGGCACGCTTGAGGAGCTGAAAAAACTGTTCCCGCCCGCGAAGGTGGAGTATGTGGAAAAGCAGCCGACATTGGAGGAAATATTCCTCGCAATCATCGGGAAGAAGGGGGAAAAATAAATGGAAACGGTAAAGAAGCACTATTTCAGCGACATGGGCATTATGCTTGGACGTTCCATGCGCCATATTACCCGCAGCATGGACACCATCATCACGGTTTGCATCACGCCCATCGCCATGATGCTGCTGTTCGTTTATGTGCTGGGCGGCGCGATCCAAACCGGCACGGACAATTATGTGAATTACCTGCTGCCCGGCATACTGCTGATGGCGATTGCAAGCGGCATCGCTTATACGGCTTACCGTTTGTTTACGGATAGGCAAAGAGGCATCTTCGAACGGTTTCACTCCATGCCGATTGCGCGATCTTCCGCCCTGTGGGGGCATGTGCTGACTTCACTTGTATCTAATGCGATTACGGTTGTCGTCATCATACTCGTAGCGCTTTTGATGGGCTTCCGCTCGTCGGCAGGCGTATTGCCATGGCTGGCCGTGGCCGGGATCCTGGCGCTGTTTACGCTGGCCTTGACATGGGTCGCGGCGATTGCCGGACTGGCCGCCAAAACTCCGGATGGTGCAGGCGCCTTTTCCTATCCGCTCATCTTCCTGCCGTTCATCAGCTCGGCGTTTGTGCCCACCGAATCAATGCCGCCGGTTGTTCGCGCCTTTGCCGAAAATCAGCCTGTTACTTCCATCGTCAATGCGATTCGGGCTCTGCTCGCGGAGCAGCCTGTGGGCAATGATATATGGGTCGCCCTTGCGTGGTGTATCGGAATTACAGTCGTGGCATATATCTTTGCGATGAGGGCGTATAAAAAGCGGGTGTAAAAATCCCAACAGTATTGTATCGAACCTCTAAGTACAGATGCAAATCCTTCATGTCATCTATAAATCAAAAAAACTGGGCCGAAAAGCGCGCTTTTTCGGCCCGATTTTTGCTCCATTTTCACCTTGATTATCCAGCAAAAGCATACGATAGTAGTAAATATAATTACAATAATTATGGGCTTGACAGTTTCAATATGATTCTGTATATTGATTACATACCAACCGAATGTATGATAGGGGGGAGTGATGATGGCACGAAATAAATACCCTGAAGAAACGATCAATCAAATATTAACCGTTTCACTCAACCTGTTCTTGGAGAAAGGCTATGAGCATACCTCAATTCAAGATATTGTTAACGGGCTCGGCGGTCTGTCTAAAGGGGCAATCTACCACCACTTCAAATCAAAGGAAGAAATTCTGCAGGCAGTGATCGGACGCTCGAGTCAAGGCGTTGGCGAAGTGTTCGCTTCGATCCGGGACGACAAGTCACTTAACGGTCTTGAGAAGCTTCGCAAAGTTTTACGGGTTTCCCTAAACGCTCCTTCGCAGCTTGAGATGTTGTCCACCGTCCCCAAACTTATGGATAACCCAAGGTTTCTGGCGTTCCAGATGCGCAACATTACCGAAGAATCTGTCCCAATGTATATACAGCCCATTATTGAACAGGGGGTGGCAGACGGTTCGATACAAACCGACTACCCCAAGGAGCTCAGCGAAATCTTAATGCTGATGGGCAACCTGTGGCTGAGCCCTCTTGTGTTCAGCGATACAACCGAAAACGCGTTGCGCAAATGCAGATTCTCTCAGCAAGTGTTGCTCGGATTGGGGCTTGACCTGATCGATGACCAAATGATCGAACGATTCGGACAGATTTTCCGTGTATATAATGAAAAGGCATAATTGCTGTAAGCAACGACTCAAAAATAAACTGCCTTAAAGGCAGATTATTTTAGGAGTATTACATACCGTCGGTTGGTATGGTGAATTCAAAATGGCAAATTCGATATCTGAATGGTAGAATTATTTTTTTGATGTTAAACATACCTTCGGTCGGTATTAAAGCTAGCAACAAATCAAAATGGAGGGGAAAGCATGCAAAACAAAGCAATTCATGTAAGAGGACTTCAAAAGTCCTATAAACAGCTTCATGTCCTAAAGGGTGTAGATTTTGAGGTGGATAGGGGAAGTATTTTCGCCCTGCTCGGCTCCAATGGCGCGGGCAAGACGACGATTGTCAGAATCCTCACCACGCTGCTGAAACAGGATGGGGGAACCGCCACCGTAAACGGATTCGATGTAGTTTCAAAGCCCGACTATGTTCGGCAGTCCATCAGCCTGACCGGGCAATTCGCCGCCGTGGACGAGATCTTGACCGGGCAGGAAAATCTCATCTTGATCGCCAAGCTGAGGCACCTTAACAATCCGCGTCAGGTCGCGGATGATCTGCTGAAGCGCTTCGGCTTGACCGATGCTGCCGGCCGCAGGGTTTCCACCTATTCGGGCGGTATGCGCCGCAGGCTCGATATCGCCATGAGCCTGGTAGGGAAACCGCAGCTTATCTTTCTGGATGAGCCGACCACTGGGCTTGACCCCGAAGGACGCATCGAGGTTTGGAAGACGGTCAAAGAGCTTGCTAATCATGGCACGACGGTATTCCTGACCACGCAGTATTTGGAGGAAGCCGAGCAGCTCGCCGACCGGATCGCCATTTTGCATGAAGGAAAAATTATAGTAAGCGGCACGCTTGAGGACCTGAAAAAACTGTTCCCGCCCGCAAAGGTGGAGTATGTGGAAAAACAGCCGAGCTTGGAGGAGATATTCCTCGCAATCATTAGCAAGAAGGAGGCAAAATAAATGGAAATGGTAAAGAAGCATTATTTCAACGATATGGGCGTCATGCTGGGGCGTTCCATGCGTCATATTTTCCGAAGCCTTGACACCATCATCACAGTAACCATCATGCCCATTGCATTCATGCTGCTGTTCGTTTATGTGCTCGGCGGCGCGATCCAAACCGGTACGGACAGCTATGTGAATTACCTGCTGCCCGGCATACTGCTGATGGCGATTGCAAGCGGCATCGCCTATACGGCTCTCCGCTTGTTTTTGGATATGAAACGGGGTATATTTGAGCGGTTTCACTCCATGCCGATTGCTCGTTCCGCCGCGCTATGGGGACATGTGCTGACCTCGCTGGTATCCAATGCCATTTCTGTCGTCGTAATCATTCTCGTAGCGCTCATTATGGGCTTCCGCTCGTCGGCCGGGGTACTGTCATGGCTCGCCGTAGCAGGTATCCTCGCGCTGTTTACGCTGGCCTTGACTTGGATTGCGGCGATTGCCGGACTATCTGCAAAATCAGTGGACGGCGCGGGCGCGTTTTCCTATCCGCTTCTCTTCTTGCCGTTTATCAGCTCGGCCTTTGTGCCGACCGAGACAATGCCATCAGTCGTACGAGCCTTTGCCGAAAATCAGCCCGTTACTTCCATCGTCAATGCGATTCGGGCTTTGCTCGCGGAGCAGCCTGTAGGCAATGATATATGGGTCGCCCTTGCGTGGTGTATCGGAATTACGGTCGTGGCATATATCTTTGCGATGAGGGCGTACAGGCGCAGAGCATCATAAAGCTTACGATTGCAGGCATCGGCTAGACCAAGTTGAAAATCAGCATGCAAATACCAAGAACTGCCCTCATCCGGCGGCTCTTGGTATTTCGTTTAGTTTCCATTATCGTTTGACAAGATAATGAATGTAGCATATAATTATCGCAAATCGATATTGAAAACCGATATTGGCATTCGATAAAAGGAGGGGCGATACTATTGGAAAGCCGAATCTTAAGGAAGCTGTTCCTCGGTTTCATCAGTATCCATGTCCTGCATCACGCGCAAAAGGAACCCTTCTACGGCTCATGGATGATTGATGAACTGAAGCATCACGGCTATGCCATGAGTGCCGGAACACTTTACCCCATCCTCCACAGCATGGAAGAAGACGGGCTTTTGCAGTGTGAGCAGCGCAATGTTGAAGGCAAAATCCGCAAATATTACGCCATCACCGAATCGGGAGTGTCCGTTCTTGCCGATGCGGGAAGCAAAGCCAACGAGCTTTTCAAGGAGATCAAGGCCGGAACAGGAGAGGGATTATGAGGCTCTTTGGCCCTCCCAAGGGCAAGGAGACGCTGCCCCGGTATCTTTTTAAATACATGCCGCAATTCATTGTCTCGTCTATCGGCGGCATCATCTATAACACAGTCATCGTTCTGGGCCCCATTTTGCTGGGGAACCTGATCGATGCGGCGGGCGGCGGTACCGGGCGCCAAGTCATGCTTTCCGCGGTCTATTTCGTAGGAGTAACGGCATTCTTCCAGCTTGCCCGCTTTGTCAAGCGCTGGTTCATGCGCGATCAGTTCAACCGGGTGGCCTGCGACCTTCGGCAAACTTTTATGGAACGGATGCTATTAAGACCGCTTCCCGAATTGGAAAAGGAAACCGTAGGCGACTTAATGTCCCGAACGGTCGGAGACATCACCCTGGTCGTGGATACCGTGATGACCACGCTCAATGAGGGCTGGGATACATGGCTTCTGATGATCTCCTACTTTGTTGCATTGATGTTCAGGGATTGGAAGATTACATTGATCGCTTCCATCATGGTGCCTTTGACCATCCTGCTTGCGCAGAATATGCGGCATGTTCTGTATAAGTACTCCATGGCAGCAAGAAAGGCAGCCTCCGCGGTGAGCGGCGGCCTTGCGCGGTATCTGGATGCGGCAGCGGTGTTGCGGCTGTTTGGCCGGGAATCTTCCGAAGCGGAGGGGATCCGGGCGTCGTTTGAAAAGCAGGCGGACTTAAATATAAAGGAAATGCTGCTGCAACAAGCCCTCTTGCCCGTATATTCACTGATTGCCGGGCTTGGCATCGTTGTGGTGATTGCAATGGGCGGCAATATGGTCGTGAACGGCCATTGGACGATTGGATCGTTCAACGCATTCCTGGTAATGTTTATCGCCCTTTCCGGACGGACCCGGGTGGCTGCCCGCGTATTCAACCGCTGGCATGGTGCGAGAGCCGCGTGGAGCAGAATCAAGGAGAAGTTGATTGTGTTTTCTGATTTGCCTTCTCAGGAGAATGATGAAAAGATGGATTGCCGGGAGCTTCGTGTGAAGAACTTGAGCTTCGGATTTGGCGGCGGTGATATTCTTCACAACATCAGTTTTACGGCAAAGAAAGGGCAGATCATCGGCATTACGGGGGCCGTAGGCTCCGGCAAGACATCGCTCGCCCACGCGCTGACAGGTTTATATCCATACAAGGGAAGCATCGCGCTGGACGGCACGGAATTAAGCGGCCTTCAAGCCGGAGAAAGAAACGGATTGATATCCTATGCAGGCCACGAGCAGTTCCTGTTTTCCATGTCCGTCCGGGATAATATTTGCTTTTCCGATGAGGAGGATGAAGCGCTGGATCGGGCGCTTACGGCCTCGGCACTTACGGAGGATATTGCACGGTTCGATGATGGGCTTGATACTTTGGTTGGGGAAAAGGGCATGAGGGTATCCGGTGGGCAAAGGCAGCGCATCGCAATGGCGAGGGCCATTTATTCCGGCGCCCCTGTGCTGCTTCTGGATGATCCGTTTTCCGCCGTGGACATCGCCACGGAGGCTGTGATTATTGAGCGTTTGAAGCAGGATTATAAAGACCGGATCGTGCTGCTCTTTACCCACCGCCTGACAGCGTTCCAAAATGCCGATGACATATTGGTTTTGGACAAGGGGAAGATCATTGCGCATGGTACCCATGATTCGCTTATGAAAGAGGATGGGCTGTACAAGGATATCTACAGTGCCCAGGTGTTCATGGAGGGGAATGCAAATGGGTAAGAAAAACGAAAACAGCTTCATGAAAAAGGCGCTTGTCCATACAACGAAAAGATATTACCCCTATGCTATCATGCTGCTGCTTGCTGTGGCTTTAGGTGCGGTGTTAAGCGCATGGCCGTCTTTGGTATTGAAACGGATTGTGGACGGGCCTTTTCAATCGGGCGGGCAGGGCTTGTGGCAATATGCGTTCCTATATTTGGGGGCCGCGCTGCTGCTAGGGCTTAGTGACCTTGTTCGGGAATACGGAGCCATGGTCTTCGGCCAGAAGATGCTGCTGCATATAAGGTCACAAATGCTTAACAGGCTTCAGTCCCTGCCCATGTCATATTATCTCACAGTACCCTCAGGGGAGACCATATCCAGATTCACGGCGGACATGGATGCCGTCAATACGCTCTTTACCTCGGGGATTATCAGCGCGGCGGCCGATTTGCTTAAAATCATCGGCTTGATTGCCGCACTGTTTTCATTCACTGCGACACTCGGGTATATCGCACTGGGCGCCCTTCCTATCATATATTTCCTGGCCGACTATTTCAGAAAAAACATCTATCAAAAGCAGCTTGTTGTCCGCAATCGTGTATCGGACATCAACACAGGCATACAGGAGATTTATTCCGGCATGAAGGTCATCAAGATTTTCGGAAAGGAACGGCTCTTTGCCGGGCGTTTCGAACCTTTGCTGGAAAACCACCGCGTCGCGATGAATGCCAACAGCATCTATGATGCATGGTTCCCTTGCATCATGCAAACGCTGCGTGCTGCGGTGATTGCCTTGGCTATATTCATTGGCGCGTCCAACAACACAACGTCTATTGCCCTGGGGCTGTCCCTTGGCACATTGGCAGCCGCGGCAGACCTTTTTATCCGCCTGTTTGATCCCATTGAGGCGGTTTCTACAGAAATCCAGACCATTCAACAAGCCATGGCTGGTCTGAACAGGATGAAGGCATATTTTAACCTGGAAATTGAAACAGCGAAGAAGTTGGATGAATCAGCCCTGAACCATGTAGATGACGTAACGGTACGTATCGAAGAGGTGCATTTTGCTTATATAAAGGGCAAGGATGTATTAAGCGGCGCATCCTTGACGGTACCGGCCGGAACCAAGGCTGCCATTGCCGGCAGAACCGGGTCGGGCAAAACCACGCTGATGAATCTTGTGGCCGGACTTTACAAGTCCGGGAGCGGCAGGATTTTAATCGGAGGGGCTGATCCCTACCTGCTCCCTCCATCTAAGCGGCGAAGGCTGGTTGGCATCGTCCCGCAGACGGTCGTGCTGTTTGACGGGACGATCTATGAAAACGTGACTTTAAGGGACGATTCCATCACAAAAGAGCAAGTGGAGAAGGCTTTGAAAACGGTCGGATTATATGATGTGATAGGGCAGCTGCCGGATGGGATGGATACGGTGATCGGTGAGGGAGCACAGAAGCTTTCCTTCGGCCAGACGCAATTGCTTTCGCTGGCAAGGGCCATCGTCACCGATCCGCCCCTGCTGCTGCTGGACGAGCTGACATCCGGTCTGGATGCGGTAACGGAACGGCAGGTACTTAGTGCCATACGCTTAATCAGCAGCAGTAAGACGATCATCACCATCAGCCACAGGCTCTCCGGCATCATTGACGCCGACACGGTGCACATCATGGAACGGGGCCGTATCATGGAAAGCGGCAGCCCGCAGGCGCTTAACCAGAGGGAAGGCTGGTATGCCAGGTATAAACGGCTGGAAGACCGGAACTGGCGGATTTCCTGATAAAGTGAGGGGCTGATATAACAAGAGTGCACCCCTTCATGCCTCTTATATGAAAGGCGAAGGGGTGCATTTCTTCATGATTATTCCGTTCCCGCTTTCAGCGCCTCGCTCATTGGTATGCGCGCCACCTTTTTTCTGCACATCCGTCTAGCGAATACATACGTAACCATCACGACGGCAAAGCCCAGCAGCATATACAGGGCATTGAGTTTAACCGGCAGTACGATTTGCAGGCTCTCTGTCAAAGACCCATAAAACGCCCCGACGGTTCCCAGCAAAGCCGGAATGCCCAGCAGATACCCCGCCACAACGATCAGGGTATTGCTGCCCAATACCAATTTGCCGATTTCTTTTTTTCTGTATCCAAACACCTTCATGAGCGAGATGCTGGTCCGGCTTTCGTCAACCACCATGCCGGTTACGATATACAGGATGATCAGGCCGAGCAGAAAGGCGGCGGCGATCAGGCCGTAAATCATGGGCCCCATTTGATCGATCAGCATGCCGAATCCCTTTACGATGGCGTCAATGGATTTGGTACTCTGGATCTCTCCCTGGGCAAAGGCCTTAGGTGTATCGCTCCAAATGCCGATATATGCATCAGTGGGCAGACCAAATTCAGCGTTGAACCGTTCAAGAGGCATGAACAGGAATTCGCCCGCATAGGTCTCGGCCACTTGTTCAATAACAAACGTGTGTTCCTTCCCGTTTTCCGTGTCGAACACCCGCACACTGTCCCCTACATTCAAGTTGAGCTTTTGCGTAAGCGGAGCCGTGATGGTATTTTGATCCGGCTTGATGGCTTTCCCGGATGTATCTTTCAGCTTGATTCTATCGGTGCCGGGCAGAACACCGGTTACATAGAAGCTTACGTCCTCATTGTCCGCAAGGCTCACATACGCCGCGCCGAACTGTTCGGTTCCCGCCGGCAAAGCTCCTGTCCTATGCGATGCGAAAACGTACTCATACTTCAGGTTGTACATTTCCTTGACGCCCTCATTGAGCATATAATCGACGGAGCTTTTCATTGTCAGGCCGTACAATATGAGCATTGTGGCGACGACGACACCAAACAGCAGGAAGAAGCTTCTGGATAAGCTGCGGACCTGTTCCCTGATTTGAAATTTGGTTCTGAATTTCAGCCGGTCAAGCTTCAAATGCCGCTCTATGAAATTCGCTTTGTTTTTGGCCTCGCCGCCCTTCATGAGCATGGCTGGCGGCGTCTTCAGTACCTTTCCGATGACACCCCAAGTGACGCCGCAAAGAATGACAACCGGAATCAGAACGGCAAAAACGATCAGCCAAGGATTAAACAATGTTTCATAAGCCGGCATGGGGAGGGCGGTGAGCATAAAGCTGAACATGCCATCCACCAGCAATAGTCCCAATAGGGAGCCGATCGCCGAGCCGGTCACGGATAGGAAAAGCGGGAACGCCAAATAGTGGCGGCGCAATTCTCCTCTTCTATACCCTTGCGCGTAAAGTGTCCCGATGATGACCGACTCGCTTCTAACCATCCGCCACATCAGCATTCCCAGCAGGATGCATGTGAGTGCAAGCATGCTAATCGGCACGGCCGCGCTCATCGTGGATAATACGCCGACCTCCATGGGAACATAGGATACGTTCACTTTCTTTTCAATACTCTGCCAGTTTGTGATACGGGCACCCACAAGACGCAGCGCATTTTTGACGGCCACTTCCTGGGATTTGATGTTTTCCCTGTTGTCAAAGCGAATGGCATACACCTTATTCCGATCCGGCAGGGTATTAAAATCCGCCTTGCCCACAACGCCTACGCCAAAGGTTTTGGGGTCGTTCATCATTGCTTCTTTTGATTTAATGACATAGATGAAATTAGGCAAAAACGCATAGCCTGAAACGGTGAACTCTCTGCCCGCGACGGTGACCGTACTGCCGATCTCATAGCCGTTTGTTTTGGCAAACAAGCGGTCGAGCATGATCTCAAGATCACCCGGCAATTCACCCTCCTGGACGGCAGGGATATTGACCGTGTCCATCATGCTAAATACCCGTAGTGTTTGTCCGGGCGCCACTTCGCAATCCGCCGTGCCGCCAAGCTCCACCTTTGCGGAAAACTGCTCACCCAGGGCTGCGGCATCAATTTCAACATCGGTGGAAAACTCCGCGTCGGATAATACGTTTTGCCGGGAAAATTCCGTAAAGGTATGATTCAAATTGACGGATGTCGTATTCGTCATAACGAACATCATGCTGCTGATCATGAGCAAAAGCACGGAGCCGATGTACCGGGCTTTATGCGCAAGCATCGTTCGCAGGGCTTTTCTAAGCAGCGTCATTACCACTCAATCCTTTCCGCCGCGATGGTTTCATCATGCCGGACCGTTTCAATGATCTCGCCGCCGCGCAGCTTGTAAACCACATTCGCCATATCGCCGATGGCGGTGTTGTGGGTGATCATCAGGATGGTCGTTCCAAAGTCGCGGTTGATTTTTTGTAAAAGAGAAAGTACGCCGCGGGATGTCTCAAAATCCAGCGCGCCGGTGGGTTCGTCGCACAGAAGCAGCTTCGGATTCTTGACAATTGCACGGGCAATGGCCACGCGCTGCTGTTCTCCGCCGGAAAGCTCTCTTGGGAAGCTCCTCTTTTTCGTTTCAAGGCCAACCGCTTTGAGCACCGTATTTATATCCAGCGGAGATTTGGATATGTTGGAAACCACCTCGATGTTTTCCATGACCGTAAGATTCGGCACGAGGTTATAAAACTGAAAGATGAAGCCCACCGAATCCCTGCGGTAATCCGTCAGTTTGTGGTCGTCAAGCGCGGTAAGCTCCAGGCCATCCACCTGGATGCTGCCGCTGTCCGCCCGGTCAACGCCGCCGATGATGTTCATCAGCGTTGATTTCCCCGAGCCGGACGGGCCGAGGATCACGCCGATTTGCCCTTTCTCCAGTTCAAGGCTTACCCCTTTTAGTACCTCGCTTTTGCTTTCGCCTGCGGAATAGCTCTTTTTCAAGTTTTTGACCGCAACAAACATGCTTACCGCCCCATTCCTTGTTTTAATAATGAAACCATGTTTTTAGTAAGGTTTGCTAATTCGCTGAATTCTTCTTCCGAAGTTTCATGCTCAAACCCCTTAGCCTTTGAAATGATTTCCGCCGAGAATTTTTCCGTTATCCCCTGAAAGAACAGCAAAAGGATTTTGTCGTCCAAATCATCACGGATCGTTCCCTTCCTTTTCCCGTTGGCAATCAATTTCAGTTCATATTCATCTCCCACCTGTTTTAGCTTTCTATTTATTTCTTCCGCCAGACTGCCGTACTTGCCCATTGAAAAATCAATGGCAAAGGAAATCAGCAAAGGTTCCTTTCGAAACATTTCAAATCGTTCGCGGCTTCCCGAAAGAAAATAGTCATAGACGTCCATGTCCTTGAGTGGTGTTTGCCTGTCGATCATCTTCATAAAATGCTCGATCGCCCATGTGACGGAATATAAAAACAGCTCTTTTTTGTCATCGAAATATTGATAGATGCTGCCTTTGGCCACCCCCGCATTTTGGGCGATCACATCAATTTTGGAATTTTCATAGCCACGGACTTGAAATTCCTCAATGGCTGACCGCATGACCCTTTCTTTTTTATTGTCGTCCAGACGGTCAAAAGTTCTTTTCGGCAAAGAGTACCCCTCCAATAGAAGATGCATGACTTCACGGTCATATAATATGACTTTCGGGTCACAATGTCAATGGGCAAAATGAAAATCCACAAAAGTAAATTTGTGGATTTTTGTAACTCTCGAGCCATCAGTATGCGATGTGCTTCACGGTTTGCAATTCTCCGATGCCTGAGTCAAGCGCGCTATAACGCGTTTTTTCCCCATCACCTGCATGATGTCATATAGGTCCGGAGACTTTTCACGGCCTGTCAGCGCGAAGCGGAGGATGGACGCGGCATCGGCAAGCGTACCCTTGTAGGCGGTGGGGTTTACAGCGTAAGCCTTCTTGTCGCAGGTGTAACCAAGCTTCTCGGCCATGGTCTTCAAGTGTGAATACCAGGCATCCTTTGGCTGCGACGGGTCATATTCCTCCGCATAGATTCTTAATAGAGCGGCTTCATGTATGCCATAGGAAAGCAGCGGCGGATCAGCATTGATAAATTCGTCCCAGAAATATTTAAATTGCATGCGGACTTCCGACCATTTTGAGATATCCTTGCGCGGTTTGGCAATACCCCGCCCAATGCCCAGCACGTTTCTCGCATAGGGCTGATCACGGCATAATACCGCATAAAAAGAAGGGTCATACTCCTTTGCCCATTCCATCAACGCTTCAAGGACTGAGCCGGCGTCCATTGCGGCGATAATATCCTTGGCAATATCATGAAGCTTCTCCATGTCAAAAACAGGCCCGCTGTTTCCCAAATGATGAAGGTCAATTTCATATGCCTCCAGTGGAAGCAAGGGGTCTGCATTCCGCCAATCTTCATAGCCGGAGTTGATCAGGCGCATATAATACTCGCGCAAAGCCAAAGGCGGGATTCCCAGCGCCCTGTAGTAGGCGGCATGGCCGTCTTGATCTTTGCGTTTACTGAATTTGCGTTTGGAAGCCCCCTCCTTTTTCATAATAGGAGCCAGATGGCCGTATACCGGTGGTTCCCATCCGAGTACTTCAAAAAGCTGGCGGTGAATGGGGTAGGAGGAAAGCCATTCATCGCCCCTAAGCACATGCGTCGTGTGCATAAGATGGTCATCAACGGCGTGGGCAAAGTGATAGGTAGGCAAACCGTCGGATTTTAACAGAACAATATCCTGTATATTTTCAGGCATGCTTATCGTTCCCTTAAAAAGATCATCAAAGCGGACTCTCCGATCCATGTTTCCGGGTGACTTTAGGCGCAGTGTGAACTTTTTTCCTGAGCCCAATTCCAGCTTTACCTCTTCCAATTCTATCTGGCGGTGGATAGCCCATTCACCATAATATCCGATATCAACACCCTGCCGCTTTTGTTCTTTACGCATTTGATCCAGCGCCTCTTCGCTGCAAAAGCACGGATATGCTTTGCCCTCTTCCACCAGCCGCTTTGCAAAAACATGATAGATTTCTTTTCGCAGGCTTTGGATATACGGCCCGTATTCCCCGAACTCGCTGTCCGTAGCGAAGAAGCCCTCCTCATACGCTATGCCAAACTGGCGTAATTCCATCGGAATCCGGCTGCTCGCTCCGCCCACTTCCCTTTTCTGGTCCGTGTCATCCAGGCGGATATAAAACACGCCTCCAGACTGCTTTGCCAGGCGATACGAAAGGAATGCTGCATACAATGATCCGACATGGAGTTCGCCTGTGGGGCTCGGCGCCAGCCGCGTGACCATAGCGCCGGCGGGCAGTTTCCTTGAAGGGTACAAGGCGATGATTTCTTCAGCCTTCGTTTTCACCTGGGGGAACAGCATGTCTGCCAATCGCACATAAGGTTTCATTCGAAATCTCCTCCAATCAAAAAAGCCTTTCATCCATAAAAGGACGAAAGGCCAACTTTCGCGGTACCACCTTCATTGATTGCAATGCAATCCGCTCTAAGGGCATCCATCAATGCCCCTCCCCGTATCGTGAGGTCACGGAAGGCTGACAAAACGCTTCACCTTCTGCTCCGGCTCCTCGTTCAACGGCCATCCATTACCCGCTTTCACCAAACCGGGCTCTCTTGAAATTTCCTGCCGCCTACTCTCATCCATCATCGCATTTGCTATGAATTTGCATTGATTATATCACGCAATATGATGATGTCAAGACAGACATATGGGTCGTGTCAAGAATTTGCGGGGTGTAGTTCGTACTGGTGAATGCGTTTCTTGTTTTATTTTTCCAACAGGCCTACTGTAGACTTCTATATGCATATGCCTAAATCACCTGATCCTTCTAAAAATTGATGTAGGGAGAAAAAGTGTCTATCGGTCCATTTCTGGGAATGGTTGTGGAATTTCCGATGATCATTGGCATGCGCAAAACCTGGCCCTCTGCCATTCGGCCTGTGTTTATCATTTCCAATATCGTTTTTATAGCCTGCCTGCCCATCTCTTCTTTGGGATGGGCAGCTGTGGTCAAACGGGTACTGGAACCGAATGGATAATTCAGGTCATCAATGCCCGTGATGGACATATCTCTTGGCATAGTAAGGCCGCACCGGGCCAGCGTGGCTTCCAGGTGACGGGCGAAATGATCGCTGAAGCAAACCATAGCCGTACATTCCAATATCCCGGAGCGGTACGCGTTAAACAAATTGTCAAACACATACTGCACTTCGTTATAGGCAATGAACATGATCCTGCGGTCTTCGACTATAAGACCATTTCTTTGCATTCCCTCAAGATACCCCCTGTAGCGCTCATGGCCGGCATACTCCATGGCATTGAAAATTCCGCCGATTTTCTCATGCCCAAGGGCAGCCAAATGATCTACCATCGCGGCCGTTGCCTCCCGGTCATTTGCGACCACAGAGGAGACGCCGCTTAATCCATTATGAAAACCGTTTAAAAAAACACACGGAATTCCTTTTGATACGAATTTCCGGTAAATGTCTTCGTTGGGGGAGGGCAGGGCAGTTTTGAAGGCATCTATGATCAATCCGTCAATTGGGGCATCGATCAAGGATTCCAAGACACTCCGCTGCTCCCTTGTATCATCCGGTGTGGAATAAATATCCAGTTCATATCCCGACTGGCTGCATTCGGTTTTGGCGCCTTCCAGCGTGTAGGCAAATACATGCCCCTTCAAGTCACGTGTGACAAATGCAATTCTTTTATACTTTGGACTGCGAAAAACAGACGGCTCGCAAAAAGGAAAGGTGCCCTTGCCCTGGATTCTTGTCACCAAGCCTTCCTGTTCCAGGCGTACAAGAGCCTGCCTGGCCGTCAGCCTGGTCACCTGAAAGCGGGCCGCCAACTCGTTTTCCGATTCAAGGCGCTGCGTACTTACGTAAGCTCCGCCTTTCAGCCTGTCCCGAAGCCAATCGGCAATTAAGGCGGTCTTGCTGCCCTTATCGTGCGTGGTAGCGCACATGGATGTCATCCTTCCTGTATTCTGCCGTAACCTTATGTGGCCTTTAGAAGCTCTAGAAACCACTTCCTTTATCATAGCATTTTGAGAGCGGTCTGCCAAGAGCTGCGGTCTTGAGAATACTCATGTCGCAGTGTTAAAAAGCAGCAGTTGAACATAAGTTGTATATACAATAACTGAAGATAATAAAATATTATATAAATTGTCGCTGGATATATTGCACATTATATTGCGAATATGGTATCATCTCCTCAGAGACGAGCGTCGTTATAAACAAACTTGTATAAACAAGTTTGAAATGAATGGAGGAGACTTTCATGTCAAAAAGGTTGGTATCCCTGTTCCTGGTAACCTTGCTTGCGCTGAGCATTGCCATTCCGGCGGCCTTCGCGGAAGAAACAGTGCTTAGGGTAGGCGGCTGGCCCGCGGGAGACACAGCGTTCAAGGCGATCATACCGGAATTTGAGGCCGCCCACCCCGGTGTAAAAGTGGAGCTGCACTTTATGTCCACAACAGACCACCATCAGCAGCTGTCCACCGCCATTGCCGCGGGCAGCGGCGCGGATGACGTCGTCATGGTGGAGCAGGCCTGGGTCGGCCGCTACAAGGACGGCACCGGATTTGAAAACCTCCTGGCAGCGCCGTACAACGCCGGCGAACTGAAAGACGATTTCGTTGCCTACAAGTGGGATTTGGCCACCTCGGTGGACGGCTCCCAGATGATCGGCCTTGTTTGGGACATCGGCCCGGCCACGCTGTTTTACCGCCGGGACGTCTTTGAAGAAGTGGGCCTGCCCATAGATCCTGACGAAGTGGACGCGCTGTTCTCCACCTGGGATGGCTTTTTGCAGGCAGCGGAAAAGGTGTACATCCCCGGTCAGCGCTGGCTTTTGTCCAACGCTTCCATGATGTATGAATGGTGCTACATGAACCGCGACTTCTACGACAAGGATCTGAACCTGCACGCCGATAAGGAAGTGGCCCGCAAGGCATTGGAAGCAGCCATTACCATGCGGAAAAATGGCTGGGACGCGCAGATCGTGGATATGTGGTCCAATGAGGCGAACGCGGCTTTCGGCTCCGGCCAGATCGCATGCGTGGCGGCGGGCTGCTGGTACGGCGGCTTCCTCAAGAGCTGGATTGCCCCCGACACAGCCGGCAAGTGGGGCGTAGCCCATATGCCAGGCGGCATAGACACCTCCAACTGGGGTGGCTCCTACCTGGCCATTCCTACCCAGTCCGAGAACAAGGAACTGGCCTGGGAATTCATCAAGTATGCCCTGGCCACATCTGGAGCGCAGAACGCCATGTTCAAGGCGGTTGACTACTTCCCCGGCTACATCCCGGCCTGGGACGATCCCATGTACAGCGAGGAAGACCCCTTCTTCGGCGGGCAGAAGACGAAGCTTTTGTGGGTAGACATCGCCAAGAATACGCAGCCCACCTTCACCACGCTGATGGATGCGACCGCGGAAGAAGCCATGGGGAACGCGGTGCGCACGGGCCTGAACGAGAATCTTACCGCCGATGAGATCATCGCCAATGTGAAGGAAAAAATCCAGAACGAGACTCTGGATGATTACGAGCGCATGGTCGAGCTGATGGAGGATGCGGGGCTGCGCTAAATAAACATGTTTGAGGCGGCCGCAGCAGGGCTGCGGCCCCTCCTTATACTAATGAATCACATGAATGCATCCAAAACTGCGAGAAATTTTCAGAAACGATGTGACGCCGTGCTACGTGATGTTCCGTAGCCCGGCTGCCGTCGGTGGAGGCAATAAGCCGGGCGGAGCGTAGGGCGGGGGCTTGCTCCCGCCGTCTGTAGTGGTATCAGGGGCCAGGAAGCGAACGGCGGGAGCAAGCC
>JAEZQK010000039.1 GCA_023413135.1 Bacillota bacterium | reverse complement strand
GGCCGCTTTAGCGGCGGCCCGAGAAAGAACTGCGGTTGCCAGACGGTTCAACGCGCCTTTAGGCGCGGCTGGTCATTTCGCCTTGAAGGCGTGGTGCATACCACCGGCTTCGCCGGTGGTTTTGATTTGAGTTCGCACAAAGGAGATGCTGGATGGATCAGGATTCACAGCAGTTCATGGCCTATCTGCGGGAAGGATCGCCTGATGGCTTGCAAACCATTCCCAAATCCGATTTGCACAACCATGCCGGACGGGGCGGAAGCCCTTGTTATATCTCCGCCTGGGCACATGCGGATATTGCGCCGCCTTGCGCTCCTTTTCCCTCGCTTGTCCAAATGCAGGAATGGTTTGAGCAGAACGTAAAAATCCATTGTCCGGGCACCGCCGGATACTTAAAGCGCATCGAGGCCGCCTTTGCCCAGGCGGAAACAGATCATATCCAACTGCTGGCCATGAGCTTCGGTCTGGGCGAAATCGAAGTTCTGGGCGGCATGGAGCCTTTTATCCGTACGATGGATATGCTCTGTGCCACCTATGCGGGCCATACAACGTTTCTGCCGGAACTGTCCCTGGACCGCGCCTGTGGCATGGAGCTGATATACGATACTGTGAAAGATGCCCTATCCTATAGATGGTTTGCCTCCATCGATATCTGCGGCAACGAGCTTGCCCAGCCCATACAGCCTTTTCAGAAAATCTACCGGCTGGCCAAGGACATGGGCGTAAAGAGAAAGGCGCATGTTGGCGAATTCGGCACGGCGGAGGATGTGCTGGAAGCTTGCGAAACGCTTGAGCTTGACGAAGTACATCACGGCATCGCCGCAGCCGCTTCTGAGCCGGTGATGCACTGGCTGGCGGAACACAAAATCCAATTGAACATCTGCCCAACCAGCAATATCATGCTGGGCCGTGTCAAAGGGTATAAGATGCATCCCATCCGGGTCCTGTATGACCACGGCGTTCCCGTGACCATCAATACGGACGACCTGCTGATCTTCAATCAAAGCGTCTCGCAGGAGTACCTGAATCTGTTTACGGCCGGTTTGATGTCGGCAGAGGAATTGGATCATATCAGACTGACCGGGCTTAGTCAACTTCAAAGCGCAATGTAGAGCCTGGTTACACCCTATACCAATGATGGTAAAGGAGAAAGCCGCATGGATTGGAAAGAACGGTATACAAAAGCACATAAGCCAAAACTGGCCGAGGTGAATGAATACCTGGCCGAGGACGTAAAGAGCCTGTTTGCGCAGTTTAATCATATACTGAAGGGTACATACGGCCTTGGGTATGTGGCTGTCGCCTATTCCGATACCAGCGGGTGGAAGTACAAATATGGCCACAGCGGCCTGATCCTTGTAAACAACGTCTGCTTTCATGATGGCATTTTTTCAGTGGAAGGCATTGATGTTGTAACCTTAGGCACATTGAATGAGGCGATCGCCAAAGTGGACGAAATGTACCGCGATGGATTCATGGACCGTTTTGCCGCGTTTTCCCAAAAACGTGCCGAAAGAAAAAAGGAAAAGCCCAAAGCTTTCCCCCGCACCGGCAAAAATCTGAATCAGTGCCGGTGGCCTAAAATGGTATCGCGCCAGGACCTGAAAAGGCTGTATGAGAACGATGCAAAAGGTATGACGGACGAAGCGCTGTTGAATGATATCGGCTTCACCATGTATGCAAGGTGCCTGGAAGCCAGGGAAATCTACGAATTGATGGAAGCCGGAAAAGTAAAATGCCTGCACTGCGGGAACGTTCTTGACTATGCGGACATCATGGAATGCCCCTGTGGCCAGCAGTATACCTACCGGGAATACCGTCAAAGCTATCGGGCAAATAACATGCCAAGGGGTGAAGCATCCGGTATCTTTGATACATTTACTGCCGACTGGGAAAAGGCACAGGACAACGCCGGCAAGATGCGGCTGATCGACAGTTTAATTCACGAATTTCACATTTCCAGCATTGCGGGCACCAGAAACCGTCCGGTTGGCGTAAACCTTATACAAGGAACGAAAGAGCAGGTAACCGCCCTGATCGAGGAATTGGCATACGGCAATCCGGCAGGCGTATAATACCATTCTTAAATATTATTGCCTCTTTAAACGTGACTATGAAAGCGAGTACAATGTCATCCTGAACGAAGTGAAGGATCTTAGCCTAGCATGCTACTCTAAGATCCTTCGTCGCACGCTCCTCAGGATGACTGCGAGCGGTGCTTGCATGTATTCTATTCGCCAGTGTTCATCGGTGCATTTATGATTTGGAATAGCATAGGCTGCTCCATCAAATTTTTGCGGGCCCCTGCTACACCGTTACCCCATCCTTGAATATGGTCAGGTCCCGCTTGTCCAGTGCTTCGGATTTGGCCTTTTCCTCCCCGGAAGCAATATCAAGCACCAGTTTCATAAATTCGGTGGTGAGCGCTTCCATGGATTCGCCCTCCAGCAGGCGTCCGGCGTCAAAATCGATCCAATTGCTTTTCCGGCGGGCCATATTGCTGTTGCTGGCGATCTTCACCGTGGGCACCGCACAGCCAAAGGGAGTGCCCCGGCCGGTGGTGAACAGCACCATATGCGCACCGGAAAACAGCAGGGCGTTGGATGCCACCAGGTCGTTCCCGGGCGCCTGCAAGAGGCTCAGGCCTTTTTTGCGGACCGGCTCCCCGTAGTTAAGCACATCCTCCACCGGGGCAATGCCGCCCTTTTGCACGCAGCCCAAGGATTTGTCTTCCAGGGTGGTAATGCCGCCGTCCTTGTTGCCCGGCGCGGGGTTCTCGTCAATGGGCTCATTGTGGCGCATAAAGTAGGACTTGAAATCGTTGATGAGTGCAACGGTCTTGTCAAAGATTTCCCTGCTCCGGCAGCGCTGCATAAGCAGCGTTTCCGCACCGAACATCTCCGGCACTTCGGTCAAAATGGCGCTGCCACCCTGGGCAATAAGCCTGTCGGAAAGGCTGCCCACTAGCGGATTGGCCGTAATGCCGGAAAAGCCGTCGGAGCCGCCGCATTTTAAGCCCAGCACCAGCTCGGAAGCGGGAACTTCTTCCCGCACGCACCCGGCAGCGCGATCACATAGCTCCTTGAGCAGAGTCAGCGCGGCCTCCGCCTCGTCGTCCACATCCTGGGCAATAAGGAACTTCACCCTGTCCTCGTCATAGGAACCCAGTACCTTTTTCATTTCAGAGATACGGTTGTTTTCACACCCCAGCCCCAAAACCAGCACGCCGGCGGCATTGGGATGGCGAATGAGGCCGCACAAGGCCTTTTGAGTATATTTTAAGTCGTCCCCCAATTGGGAGCAGCCGTAGGGATGGCTGTAAGCCACCACCGCTTCCAGCCCGCCCCTTGTAAACTTTTGTGCTTCCACCTCTATTTGCTTGGCAATGGCATTGACGCAGCCCACGGTGGGTATGATCCACACCTCGTTGCGGATGCCCACCTTGCCATCCGGGCGTCTGAAACCGCGGAAGGTCTGGGCCGGTATAGGAGCAAGCTCCGCAAATTGCGGCTGATACTGGTATTCCAGCAATGAATTCAAGTCGGAATGCACATTGTGGGTATGAACATGGTTTCCAACAGAGATATTTTCCGTTGCATGGCCGATGGGGAAGCCATATTTTATAACCTTCCCCCCGGAGGGGATATCCCGAAGGGCAAACTTGTGCCCCGCGGGAATATCCTTTTTAAGAATCACCAGAGCACCGTCCAAAGAAACGGGCGCTCCCTTTTTCAAACCTTCCACCGCCACAGCCACGTTGTCATTAGGATGAATCTTCAAATAACTTTGCATAAACTACTCCTCAAAAAGACGATTCATGGCAGCCCGCGCACCCATGGTATGGATGTTGTCAAGATGCATGGCAGCCGCCTTCACAAACCCCGGAATCTGGGCAAGGTCCCGGCCCCAGAAGGAAGCGTTCGAGGCGGCAAGCTGCGCATATTCCGCTGCCGGCTTTCCGCTGTGAGCGGCGAAGAATTCCAAAGCAGGCTGGTCATCCTGCACAGGATAAGTTCCGCCGCCGGAGCGGTTTCCCACATAGGAGCCGTCCGCCTGCTTTTTGCAGGTGTAAAATGCCAATAGCGCCGCGAAAGAAAAGGTTAAACATTTGGGCAGCTTCCCCGTCTGCTCCAGGGAATCCAGCAACGAGGGAAGAATGCGGGACTTCCACTTGGAAACGGAATTTAAGGCAATGGATAATAGCGCATGCCGGATAAAGGGATTTTCAAACCGTTCAAACACGCTGCCGGCAAAGGCCTTCACTTCCTCTTTGGGCAGGGGCACGGTAGGCGCAATCTCACTGTAAACCGCCTCCGCCATGAACCTGCGGATGTCCGGGTCGGCCATGCACTCCCCCACAATATCCATGCCCGCAAGGTATGCGCCTAGAATCGTAGAAGTATGGGCCCCGTTTAGCAGCCGCACCTTCCGTTCCCGGTATGGCCGCTGGTCCTTTGTAAATACCACGGGCAACCCCGCCTTGTCAAGAGGCAGGCGGGCGGAAATATCCTTGGGGCTCTCGATCACCCACAAGGCAAAAGGCTCGCAAACAGCAAGCAGCCTGTCTTCATAACCCAGCTCCTGCCAATAATCCGACACCGTGTCCTTCGGGTATCCGGTGACGATACGGTCCACCAGCGTAGAACAAAAAACGCAGCTTTCCTCCACCCAGGCCTTGAAGGTATCCGGCAGTTTCCATGTATTGATCAGTCGCAGGACACAATCCTTCAATTTACCACCGTTGTTTTCAATCAGCTCCACGGGAAGAATGACAATTCCTTTCTCCAAAGCGCCATGGAAGTATTCAAATCGCTTGTACAAAAACTGCGTCAGCTTGCCGGGATAGGTATGCGGCGGGCATAGATCAAATTGATCCGAAGGGTCAAATACGATTCCCGCTTCCGTTGTGTTGGAAACGATAAACTCCAGCGTTTCCTCCCTCGCCAGAGCTATATAGGCATCGTAGGCTTCATAAGCATCCACAGTTTGCCCGATGCATTTTATAACCCGGTTTTCCCGGATCACCTGTCCCCCCGCCTTGCCACGAAGGCAAACGGTGTACAGGTTATCCTGTTTTGCAAACTGCTCCAGGGAACCGTAGACGATAGGTTTTACCACCGCCACATCTCCGTCAAACGATCCTTTTTCATTGGCGATATCGATCATATAATCTACGAAGGCCCGCAGAAAATTGCCCTCGCCATACTGCAGCACGCGGATGGGTCTGGAATTGCGGGTATAAACTGCCGATATCTCCTGCATGGTTATCCTCTTTCCTTTCAAAAGTATAGCTGTTTCTCTATTGTGAAAAAATGGGCAAGCCCATGGAAATGCGTATCCCCCTTGATATACATCAAGGGGGCAAAAAAGCGTTTTCTGTATGCAATGCATCCTGATAGTATATTATCGCTGCACCCGGCCGGAACCGGAGCCCTTCATCAGGCTTTCCACTTCCGAAACGGACACCCGGTTGAAGTCGCCATTGATGGTATGCTTCAGGCACGAAGCCGCCACGGCGAACTCCAGCGCCTTTTTCTCGTCACCATATGTATTGATGCCGTAGATGAGGCCCGCGCCAAAGCTGTCGCCGCCGCCCACTCTATCCACGATGTGTGTAATTGCATACTTGCGGGAGAGCAGGAAGTCCTTTCCGTTATACAGGCAGGCGCTCCAGTCGTTGTGGTTGGCGGATTTGCTTTCCCGAAGGGTGATGGCCACCCGCTTGATGTTTTGGTATTCCTGCATGGCAAGCTGCGCGATGGCCTTGTACTGCTCCACGTTCAGTTCGCCGGATTCCACTTCGGCGCTGGATTCGGCCTTCAGGCCCAATGCCATTTGAAAATCTTCTTCGTTGGCGATCACCGTATCTACATAGCGCGTCAGTTCCCGCATGACTTCGGAGGCCGTCTTGCCATACTTCCACAGATTCTTGCGGTAGTTGAGGTCACAGCTCACATGCAGGCCCGCTGCCTTGGCGGCCTGCACCGCCTCCAGGCAAAGATCCGCCGCACCCTGGCTGATAGCAGGGGTGATGCCGGTGAAGTGGAACCATGTTGCGCCTGCAAAAGCCTTGTTCCAGTCAATATCGCCGGGCTTGCCCTTGGCGATAGCAGATTCCGCCCGGTCATAGATCACCTTGCTGGGGCGTTGCACCGCACCGGTCTCCAGAAAGTAGATGCCCATGCGGTTGTTGTTTCTTACGATATTGGATACATCCACCCCAAAGCCCCGCAGTTCCCTAAGGCAAGCCTCACCGATGTCATTGCTGGGCAGCAGGGTAACAAAGGCGGTGTCCATGCCGAAATTGGCCAGGGACACGCAAACATTGGCTTCCCCGCCGCCAAAGGTGGCTTCCAGGGACGGAGTCTGGAAAAACCGGTCAAAGCCCGGGCTTTTCAGCCGCAGCATGATTTCGCCAAAGGTGACAACTTTACAGCTCATAAACTTTTCTCCCTTTACAATTACTTTTGAAGCAGGTGGAAGGCAAACCCGGCGATCTCATCCTGCAAATAGATGGCTGCGATCTTGCCGTTTTTCTCGCTGGCGCTTGCTTCGTCAAAGGCAAAGCCCCGCTGCTGCAAATGCCATTTGGCCCTTGCGATGCTGTTGGTGCGGATAGCGATATGCCCATGAGTGCCCCTGAA
Source organism: Bacillota bacterium (assembly GCA_023413135.1). Classification (GTDB taxonomy): domain Bacteria; phylum Bacillota; class Clostridia; order Christensenellales; family Aristaeellaceae; genus JAEWAH01. Next base: position 8,293 of record JAEZQK010000039.1, on the reverse strand, counting down.
GGGCTTCTTCATCAGTTCAAAGCCAGTGCCCACAAAGGTGGAGCCGTTGCCATCCTTTAAGTCCCAGCCAAGGAGCGTGCAAAGCATCTGCGCTTCCCGCATGGCGTTCTCCGGGCTGCCTGTGTTGATGCCGATATGGGCCAGCTCAAAGCCCAGCAGAAGGGCCACGGCGCTCTTGGTGATGGACTTGATCCTGCCCCAGTCCTTTGCGTCCACCGCATCCTGGGGCACCATCCAGCTTCCGCCGCAGGCCACAACTTTGGGGAAAGACAGGTATTCCACCAGATTTTTTTCGCTGATGCCGCCGGTGGGCACGAAGGTGACGTTGCCGTAGGGAGCGCTCAGCGCCTTGATCATGCTAAGCCCCCCAAGCGCTTCGGCGGGAAAGAACTTCACGGTCCTAAGCCCCAGGGAAAGCGCAGTCTCAATATCTGACGGATTGGCGCAGCCGGGGAGAATGGGAACATTTTTCTTCTGGCAGTATTCCACCACCTTGGGATTGATGCCGGGAGACACGATATAAGCCGCGCCCGCCGCCACAGCCCTGTCCACCTGCTCGATGGTTAAAACAGTGCCTGCACCAAGGATCACCTGGGGAAGCTGTTCGTGCACCAAGCGGATGGATTCCTCCGCAGCCGCGGAACGAAAGGTGATCTCTGCCACAGGCAGCCCACCCTCCGCCAGCGCACAGCATAGAGGCACGGCATCCTGTGCGTTCTCCACCTTAATAACGGGTACCAGCCCGGCCAGGGACAATTTTTCCAACATGTCCATCATTAACGCCTTCCTTATACATTTATTGCATAGTCTATCCAAAACAGCGCGGCAGACGATCTTAACAAGGTGGAAGAAGGCCCGTTATACCGCCCGCAGCACCCGCTGGATCTTTCGCTGGGCCCGAAGCAACATCTGACCATAATCGCAAGTCTCGCTTTCCCCCATGCGGAAGGAAGGCGCCGAGATGCTCAAGGCATAGGCCGGACGGTCATCCCGATCCTTGATGGCTACGCCGATGCAGCTTACATTCAGATTGCTCTCCTGGGTTTCTGTGGCATATCCCGCCTGGCGGATAATTTCCAATTGTTTGAGCAAAGCGTTTATATCGGTGATGGTATGAGGTGTCAGGGCATTCAGCTCCCTGCCGTCGTACAGGCCCCGTATCTCATCCTCCGTAAAGCAGGCAAGAAACGCCTTGCCCATGGCTGTGGCATGCAGCGGCATGCGCACGCCCACGTGGCTGGACATGCGGATGGACTGGGTGGACTCCATCTTATCGATGTACAGAACGTCCAAGCCGCTTAAAATGCCACAGTGCATCGTCTCATTGCAGGCCCGGGAGATGTCCGACATATACTGGCGGATGACGCTGGTAATATCCACATGGTTCACTGCCGCACTGCCCACTTCAAACAGCTTCAGGCCCAATTGATAACGGGGGGAATTGTCTATTTTGCGCACATATTTATAGGAAAGCAACGTATGCAGCAGGTTGAGCGCGCTGCTCTTTGGCATCTGCATCACTTTGGCAATCTGGTGCAACTCCAGTCCCCCGGGATTCTCGCTTAAAAGCTCAAGCATTTCCAGCCCGCGGGATAGCGTTCGGTTCAGCGTTTCAGGCATGCATTCACCATCCAACAACCGTTCATATATATGAATTACGTTCAAATTCAGGAATATGATAGCATAACGTACAGACGCAGTCAAGTATTTTTCAATCGTTTTGTAAACAACAGGGAGCACCAAAAAAACATGGCACGCAGGCTTTTGCCTCAGTGCCACGTTATCCTATGGAGACTTATACTGATTCCAATTGGAATTGGTATGATCAGTCGGTTGGAATCTGCTTGTGGATGGGGTACAAATCCCGATAGGCATCCGCCTCTTCCTCATCCTTCAAGGCGGAGGGGATGAGGCCGGTGCATTCGGTGATGGAGGCTACGTTTTCAAGATCATAGCGGGGTTCCTCCTGTTTTTTGGGTTTGGGCGGCATATGCCTGTCCTCCTTTCCATGATGCTGCCGCTTCATCGCGGCGCATCATTTGGCCTTTTTCTGTACCATGTTTACAATGAACAGAACCAGGCACGCGCCGGCTACGGCTATCAGCAGGCTGCCCAGATTGAAACCCGTGATGCCGCCGACGCCGATGAGCGAGGCCAAAAACCCGCCCACGATAGCGCCCAGCACACCAAAGAGAATATTGGCACCTATTCCCATTTGAGAGTTTCTCCCCATGATTATGCTGGCCAGCCACCCGGCCAACGCGCCCAAGACAAGCCACAGAATGATATTCATGCTCCCGATTGCTCCTTCCAAAACGCAACTTTCGGAACTGTCAAGTGTCCCCCTGTATTCTATGCCACCCAAGCAAAAAGTATGCCGGAGTATCGGATAAAAGCCAAAATAGGCGCTGGATAGAGGCAAAAAGGCGTTCGCTGTACAAAAAATCGAAAAACGTGTATACTATTTTATTATGGATTTCAAGCCAGCAAGATTTTCAGGAGGGATGACATGCGGCGCCACACCACAATAGCGTTCCGTTTTGGAGTATGGCTATGCATTTTCCTTCTCCTGCCGGTTTTCTTATTTTCCGCTTTAGCGGAAGAGGATGAGGATAAGTTTATACCGCCCGAAGGGCCCTCCGATGCCAACCCGTATGATCCGGTACATCCCGAAAACCTGGATGCGGATCAGCTAACTGCTACCTCCGCCATTCTCATTGAAGCCAACACCGGCGAAGTGATTTTTGAAAAAAATGCCGACCAAATCATGTTCCCTGCCTCCACCACCAAGATTATGACGGTATTCCTGGGGCTTACCATCGGCAAAGCAAACGGCTTACTGGACGAGATAGTAACCACTTCGGAAGAAGATTATAATTTCCCCGACGACTATACCGACATACCCCTGGAGGTTGGAGAATCCATCCGCTTTGAGGATCTGCTCTATGCCACCATGGTCAAGTCCGGCAACGAAGGCACCAATACCATCGCGCGGACAATTTCCGGATCCATACCCGATTTTGTGAACCTGATGAATGAGACCGCCCAATATATGGGCTGCACATCCACCCATTTCAATAACACCAACGGCGTAAAGGATGAAAACCATTACACCACAGCCCGGGATATGGCCACCATCGCAAAAGTAGCCATGGACAACAGCTCCTTCAGGCAGATTGCCGCCACCACCTCCTATCCATTGCCCAGAAGCAACAAGAATGGATCCCGTACGGTGCGCAACACCAGAAACCCCCTGATGGTGCAAGGTGAAAACAACAAGTATTACTATCCATATGCCAATGGTATCAAAACGGGTTTCCATAACCAGGCGGGCTATTGTTTTGTTGGATCCGCCGCCAAAGACGGCGTTTCGCTGATTTCCGTCGTCTTTTACTCAACCGATACCGGACAGTGGACCGATACCACAAAGTTGATGGAGTACGGTTTTAAACAATACGTCAGCGTGTCCCCGGTGGAGCTGTACGATATGAACCGCATCGAACTGGAAACTACCGGCTTTTCGATGGATGATCCGGATCTGGGCAAACTGCCGCTGTATCTTGTACCCCTGGATCCAACGGCCACCGCCTCTATCGTTGCCACCCGTTCCCAGGTGGAGGCCATGGCCAGAAACCTGCAGCAGCTGGTAAGAATTGAGTACATCCGCGATTTCGCAGCCCCCATCCAAGCACAGGAGCAGATGGGCATACTGACCTACTTCCCTCCCGATCGCAGCGAGGCGGTGGAATATGCCCTCGTGGCCTCGCGAAGCATCAAGCGCCGCGAGAATGCCCCCAAGTCCATCCAGGAGATTATTACCGAAACGTACGAGGATACCAATCCTTTCCCCCGCTTTACCTTTGAACTTGTTTTCATGGCCCTGCTGCCCTTTGGCGGGCTGTACCTGCTCCTCCGGATTCTACGCCGCGTATCCAGAAAGTTCACAGGCCGAGGCAGCAATCTGCCCAAGCCAACAAGCAGGAGATACCGCTAGATTGCATCCGAAAGGTCCAGGGCGATCGGAAAGCCCTGGTCGCGCCCGCAGGCGTGAAATCCCTTCATTACTATCGCGCTATGAGATGACAGAAATCGCATATGCAAATAGTGTTAAATAAACGCCGCGCTTTCCATGATGGAAAGCGCGGCGTACTCAATAAAGCCAATCTTCAATATCTATTCTCCCGCAACACGCAGCTTGGCCGGCGAATCCTCCATCTGCTTGTTGATGCGCTCCAGGGCGCGCTGCATCACATCGCGCTGTTTTGTATCCATATTTTCCGGTGCCTTTTGGTCGCTGGCCACCACCTGATATATGTAGCGCCCGCTCTCCCGGTAGCGCCAAACATAGGTGGGGGTATATTCCACCTTATCAAAGGCAACCATCCCGGTAGTGGAATTAAATGATATTTTCAAATGCAGCAGCATGCCGGCAATATTGGCCGACGACCTGGAGCCTGTAAGCAGCGCACCCAAGGAATAGCAGACAAGCGTGGGCCGTTTGGTGCCATCCGGCCTGTTGCCCGTCAGGTACACAATGGGCAGCACCACCTCGTTGTGGGAACCCAGCAGTATATCCGCCCCGGCATCGGCAATCGCCTGCGCCTTTTCCTGCTGCTCCTTTGTCACCTTGCCTTGACTGCCGGAATCCCAGTGGATCAGAACAATTGCCACCTGGGCCCCCTGGCTGCGCGCCTTCTGGATATCCGACGCTACAACTTCCTTTTGATAGGCGGGCGCCGCATAGGCGCAATCCTCCGACTTGATGGCCCGCTTTCCGGCGTTGCTCATTACATCCGTATAGTGGAGGAAGGCTACCTGCACCCCGTTTAAGGTCACGATCAAAGGGCTTTGCGTTTCCTGCTTTTCCGTTTGCACGCCAAGAGCGGTGAAACCGGCATTGCGCACAGCCGCCGCAGTTTGGGTAAGTCCCTCAAGGCCCAGATCCAAAATGTGTTCATGCCCCAGCGACAGCATGTCCAGCCCGGTGGATACAAGACCGGCAAGCACATCCGCCGTTACATTGATATCGTTAAGCTTCCCATTGTCCACCAGCGTATTTTCCAAGGTGGCCAAACACAGGTCCGAAGCAAATTCCCGGCTGATCAGCGCAAAAGGCGGTATATAATCATATGTCTTGCTTTCGCTGTAGTAAGCGGCTTTACGGATATCCGCATCAAAAGCCGCTGTACCTGCGGCGGTAAGCGTAAAAGTACTTTGCGCGGGCACCGGTGTAACCGCCGCAGTCTTTACATCCATGGGCACCTGGGTCGCCTGCGTGCCTTCCATGGATAAAGTGCCCGGCGGCGTGGCAGCAGCATTGCCTGTGCTTGCAGCCTTGGGAAATATTGGAATGTCGGAAAGGGACAGCTCCGGCAGGTCCAGCGAGCTGGTGATAGCGTTTGCCAGTTGCTGGGCGTCGATCCTTTGGTCCATGTTCCCGGCAAGCCGGGGAAGCACAATAGCACACGCCACCGACACCGCTATTGTCATCAGCAGCATGAACACTGTGCCAAAGGAAATGCCCCGTCTGCGTATGCCCCTCACTTCTCGCCGTCCCTCCCGTCACTTTTTGCACCTGATTATACCACAGATGGGGCACTGTGGAAAAGAGGTGTTGCCTTGACAAAAGAATCATTTATAATCATTAAGATTTTTATAGCATAACTAAAACAAAAGCCGCCGGAAGAACCGGCGGCAGAATGAATCCATGTACATGATTACGTGTTCAGTTCAAACAGCCCGAAACCTTCCTCCCGCATCTCTCCCATGCCTCCATGGTACAATAGATTCAGGAGCACCGGCTCCCCGCAAAGCTGCAAGTTGCCCAGCGTACTTCTGTAAAACCTGCCCTTGTGGATTACATGGGCTTCCTTGCAGCCCAATTCATTGCCGGCAGCAACATGAAGCGACGCAAGCATATCGGCGCTCAGATTGGCAGCAGACAGCATCCCCGCAACAGTGGACCGCAAATGTACCTCAAACTCCGGATCGCGGACACCCAGGCAGCCTCGGCTCTCCTGCTTGCCCGCGGTGCCATTGCGCACCACCAAAGGGCTCAGCATATGGATGTTGATCTTTGACTCCTGGACTGTTTTTTCAAGGATGCGTACCACGGAGGATACCTGAAACGTGTTCTCCTCCAAGTCCACCCGCTGGCCTTGCATGCCCATCATGGCCAGAAAGAAATCATCAAACGTATTTTCATCATAAGCCGAAAAAATAACCTTGATGTAGTTGCTTTCCAGCACAATTTCCTGCCCGAAACGGCTCTTGGGCAGGTATACGGAAAAGCTGAAAAGCTTTCCCGCCATGCTTCCGAAATATTGCTGCATCATCTGCTCCCCACCCTGCCTGGACAGCGCAGCATGAAATAGCCTGCTGATCCATGGCCGGTAATCCCTGGGCAGCGTGTTCTTTTCTAAAAGTACCGTAACCATCATTCGCATGCATCGATCCTCTTTTTCTGCCCACAGTGCATATGTGGATAAATCGTGACCCGGCGGGTTTCCGGCCTGCGCCTCCTTTCGTTTACCCTTTGCTCCTGGATCATGGAGCGGAAATGCCGGGTAATACACTTCGCTAGATTAATGACAAAGGGAAGGAAATTTGCACTTATGGTACATTATAACACGAAATACAGCTTATGTCTGCTACTATCGGATTTTTTTCTGTATAAATGATGTGCACTTGACCGATTTTTCGTGGAATGGTATCATTAGGCAGCAGAATCAAGGAATCGGGGGATACATGTCTTATGAAAATCAGTTTTTCCACCCTGAGCTGCCCCCGCTGGAGCTTTAGTGAAATCGCCGCCACCGCCCATGACCTTCAATATGACGGTATTGAAGTAAGGGGTGTGGGCAAAGATATTTCGGCACCCTCGGTCCCCGAATTTGGCCTCACTCAGCTGAAAAACACGATGGAAAAACTGAAGGCCCTGTCCCTTTCCATCCCTTGCCTGGACAGCGACTGTCTTTTGTACCAACGGGATAACATGAGCCGCACCGCCCTGGAAGTAAAAACCTACATGGATCTGGCCCAAAGGCTTTCCGCCCCCTATGTGCGGGTGTTCGCCGCTCCGCCCGTTCCCCAGCCCATGGGCAGCGTGGATGAGGGGCTGGTTCGGGAAATGGCGCAGGAACTGGCTACCTACGCCACCTCCCACGGCATCACGCTGCTGCTGGAGACTCACGGCGTCTGGGCCGACAGCAAGAAGCTGGCCCGACTGGTCACGGCCATAGGCTCGCCCAGCATAGGCATCCTGTGGGATGTGCATCATCCCTACCGGTTCATGGGCGAAGCTCCCGAGGAGACATACGAGAACTTGAAGCCCTTCCTCAAGCACGTTCATCTGAAGGACAGCGTGTGGGAAGGAGAGCGCATCCGCTATAAGATGGTAGGCCATGGCGATTTGCCGCTTGCCAGGTGCATAAGCCTTCTGGAAAGCGGCGGGTACGACGGCTTCTACTCCCTGGAATGGGTCAAGCGCTGGGATATCACCCTGGAGGAGCCGGGCATTGTGCTTGCACAGTTCCCAAGCTACATCAGAAGCTTATAAGAAAAGGGCTGCCGCGCCAGAGTAATCCCTGGTACGGCAGCCCGTTTTTTTGTTGTCAGGTGCGGTTGGCCTCTTTGATTTTCGCGGCCTTGCCCTGCAGATCCCTCAAATAGTAAAGCTTAGCCCTGCGGACCTTGCCCCTACGGATGATTTCAATACGGTCCACGCGGGGGGAATGCAAGGGGAACGTGCGCTCTACGCCAATGCCGTAAGATACACGGCGGACGGTGAACGTTTCCCGGACGCTGCCATTGCGCTTGGCCATCACGGTTCCTTCAAACGCCTGCAGGCGTTCGCGGCTGCCTTCCACCACCTTGACCCATACGCGGACGGTGTCACCGATGTTGAACTTGGGCAGATCGGTACGGAGTTGCGCTCTTTCAATGGAACGGATAATTTCGCTCATTATGTGTGCCTCCTTCCCTCATAGACGTTCGTGCCCGGCCATTGCATCCTTCCGGACAGAGGACCGTCCGTTTGTCACAAAGGAGATTATACCATGTAAACCGCTGCTATGGCAATAGGTCAAGCTTTTTTTCATCTCTTTTTTCGTGCTATTTTTCCCTTAGTAAATTCTCAAAGTAAGTGCAACAGTGGCGGAGGGAGTTGCAGTTACTCAGAGAAGGCATTTGGGGTAGTATTAAGTGTGAGAAATATTGCGCGCAAAAGGAGCTACAATTGAAAGAACAGCGATATCAACATCTCACACACGAGCAGCGTATCGAGATCCAAGAA
>JAEZQK010000031.1 GCA_023413135.1 Bacillota bacterium | reverse complement strand
GTATAATCTGGCTGTAAATTTATTGTTCGCACAAACATAATTTTACAACAAAAGACGGCTTCTGGCTACCGCCAGTCGCCGCCTTTTGTTTCTCTTCTTCGCGCACTCCTGGTGCGACAGCCCCTTTGGAATCCCCATTTCTTATAAATAGAAAAATGCCCTGCATCTTTTCGTTGTAACAATTGAAAAGTACAGGGCATAATAGGGCACGCTATCAGCAAGTAATGGCAAGGCCATTTTTTCGAAAGCTTACATCCTGAACCATACGTGAGATGTGCAGGTGAAAACATCGTAAATGGTGAGCATGTATCCATCCAGGTCAAAGTAATAGAAGGTTTCATTATCGCTTTCCACAGAGTGGGGCGCTTTATCCGTAGGCACGCCTACGATGGAAATGCATACGCCGCCATTGGTGGTATTTGCTTTTAAGCCGTTTTCCTGAATGTATTTTTCATAGCGCTCGCCATAGAAGGGGTTCTTGCCGCTGTGGACGACGATGGGGTAGTCCAGGTAATCGGCCAGCTCCGGCGCGTTTTCCGCCGTATACCCATAATCGGCCAATGTACCGATGAACATCATGATATGGCGGGCGCTGTGCTTGCCGACCAGGAAGTCGCCCACCTGCAAATGCTTGGGCAGCTCGTCATAGGGCAGTTCCTTGACTGGAAGATGGTTCTTTTCACCATACTTGCCCTTTTGCAGGATCATATTTTGTAAAGTGTCGTGCTCGGGCTTGCCGACCTGCTTGTTGATCCAATTGGTAAAGCCGGAGCAGTCAAAACCGTATACGTACGTTTTGCCCTTCCTGAAGAACTTGGTGGTCTCCAGGCACTTTTTGACTTTCATGAGGTAGTCTTCGTTTTTCCCGCCGAAAATATAGGGCATACCGTATTTATAGCGGGCTTGAATATCCGCCCCTGTGATCTCATTATAGCGTGTGAGGATGATATTGCCCTCCTCCAGCATGGAGAAGGCGGCATCCAGTTCCGGGCGGCGTTCCACCTGGGCTGCGGCGGGAAGGGCCGTGAGCATCATAACCAGTGCGATAACCAGAAGAAGGCATTTTTTCATAAGCAAGGGAACCATCCTTTCATGAGCTGCAAAGCAGATCATTCTTTAGTGAACAGCGGATATGTATATGTGAACAGCCTTCTGGGAAGAACACCGATCCGGTCCTGCCTGACCTGGCTGCAGCCATTGGTGAGCATGACGAGTGAAAATTGCGTTTCCGGGTCGTAAAAGACATTGCACATGGAGCCGTTGGACATACCCTGATGCCCATAGATCATGCGGTCCTTGACCACATTCCCCATCAAATTCACGCACAGGCCGTAAGGGCTCTCGCCCGTGACGCTGGCGTTCAACTCCCGCTGGTCCATACGCATCATTTCGACGCTATCCTCTGTCAAAAGCCTGACACCGTCTATGCTTCCGTCGCCGCACAGCAGGGAGGCTATTTTGGCCAGGTCCCTGGAGCGGATGAAAATCTCCCCCACCGTGATGCGGTAGTGGCGCTCCGGATCGGCAAAGTCCTCATATTCCTCCGCAAGGTACTTGGAGGCGCTTTTATACATTTTGCCGTTTTGATATTGGCTGGAGATATGCTCCGGCTCACTTAAAAAACCGGCGCTGTAAGCCGCGTCGATTCCAAGCGGCTTGAATACGTGTTCCGTCATGTATTGATTGATGCTAATGCCCGTTGCCGCCTCCATGATGGAGCCCATCAATCCCGCGCCAAAATTGGAATAGGAATAATGGTCGCCGGGCTTTTCCTTGGTAAAATTCGAAGGCCTTCTGACCTCTTTGGCCAGCATGTCATGGATCGTTCTGCTTTGATAGGAATAGCCGCCGTTCTGGCTCAGGGACGTGGTATGCGACATGCATTGCCTAAGCGTGATGGGTATTTTGGGGTGGTTTGGGTTTACGATCTGATAGCCGAAATATTCGCTGATATCCTCATCCAGGTGAAGTAAACCCTGCTCCGTAAGCTGCATGATGCCGATGGCACTGACCATTTTGGTGATGGAGGCGATGCGGAAATATGTATCCTCCGTGACTGGCTCTTTACGACTTTTATTGCTATAACCGTAATCGCGCTGGTATACGATTTCGCCGCCTATGGCGATCACAAGGGAACCGCCTACCGTGCTGCTTTTTTTGAAATAGGAATCGACCTGGGCGTCGATTTCGCCAAAATTGCCGGATAACTCTCCGCCGGCGGCACAACCGGGGATCAAAACAACCGCCAGGCACAGGCAAAGCAAAGAAGCAAGCGATAACTTCATGACGGGATGCCTTTCGAACATAATATTGGACTGCAACGTTAGCTTAGTAAAATATAACATAACAGATATTATGTGTCAACAAGCCCAGGTGGCGGAAAAAGGTTTTCCGGGCCTTATATATCCATATCAAGCCGCATCCCGTTGACCCATGCGCTTTACAATACAGACAAAAACCGCTACAATAGGATAGGGTTTGACCCGGAGGATACATACATGGGTAAAATTATAGCGGTTACTAATCAAAAGGGCGGCGTGGGCAAGACCACTACCACCGTTAACCTGTCCGCCTGCATGGCCGAGGCAGGGCAAAGGGTGCTGGCAGTGGATGTTGACCCCCAGGGCAATACTACCAGCGGCCTGGGTCTCAAGGCCGGCGGGAAAAGCGCCTATGAAGCGCTAGTGGGGCAGGCGGAGCTGAAAGCCTGCATCATATCCACCAGGGTCAAGGGGCTGGATTTGTTGCCTGCCGATATCCGCCTGGCCGGGGCGGAAGTGGAGCTGGTGAACCTGGACAGCCGGGAGTACCGTTTGAAAAACGCGCTGCAGGCTGTGGCCGCCCAGTATGATTTTGTTTTCATAGACTGCCCTCCGTCCCTGGGGCTGCTTACCGTCAACGCTCTGGCTGCAGCCACCCGTGTGCTGGTGCCCATCCAGTGTGAGTACTATGCCCTGGAAGGCGTTACGTCGCTGATGAACACCATCAGCCGCGTGAACCGCACCATCAATCCGTCGCTGGACATCGAAGGCGTGCTTTTGACCATGCTGGATGGGCGTACGAACCTGGGATTGCAGGTGGTGGACCAGGTAAAGCGCCGTTTCAAGAACAAGGTATATTCCGTCACCATCCCCCGCAACGTGCGCTTGGGCGAGGCGCCCAGCCATGGGCTGCCCATCCACCTGTATGACAGCCGCAGTGCCGGGGCGGAAGCCTACCGGGCGCTGGCCAAGGAAGTGCTGGAACGCAACGGAGTCCGTTAGCAGCCTTTAATACCGGGTTCAATTTCTGAACTGGTTTACGATATAGCAGGAAGTGTTAGCATGAAGAAGACAGGTTTGGGCCGCGGTTTGGACGAGCTTTTGCCCATGGGCGAGGATATATCGGGCAGCGCTGTGAAGGAGATACCTATCGGCGACATCGATCCCAACGAGGCGCAGCCAAGGCGCACCTTTACGGAGGAAAGCCTGAACCAGCTTGCCCTGAGCATCAGGGAAGCCGGGGTGCTCCAGCCCATCCTGGTGGTGGAAACGGGCAGCCGCTACCGCATTGTGGCCGGGGAGCGCCGTTGGCGCGCCGCGCGGCTGGCGGGACTTGCCTCCGTTCCCTGCATCATCAAAGACATGGACCGCCGCCAGCAGATGGAGGCGGCGCTCATTGAAAACCTGCAGAGGGAAGACCTGAACCCCATGGAAGAGGCCGCGGCCATCAAGGCGCTCATGCAGCAGTGCGGTTATACCCAGGATGCCGCCGCCAAGCGGTTGGGCAAGAGCCGCCCGGCCATTGCCAACATCCTGCGCCTTTTGAACCTGCCCCAGGAAGTCACTGACATGGTGCGCAAGGGCACGCTGTCCGCAGGCCATGCCAGGGTACTGGCCGGGATGGACGACGCTGCCCGCCAGGTCGACCTGGCCCGCCAGACGGTGCTGGCGTCGCTTAGCGTGCGCCAATTGGAGCAGCTTGCCGCCAAGCCTGCGGAAGCGCCCAAAGTAAAGCCCACCCCCAAACCCCTGCCCCTGGAGCTTTCCGAACTGGAAGGCCGCATGCGGGAAGTGCTGGGTGTGCGCACCACCTTTACAGGCAGCGCCAAAAAGGGAAAAATCATACTGCAATACTATAGCGCCGAAGAATTGGAACGGTTGTACCAGGCACTGGAGCGGCTTTCCAGGGAGGACGGGGAATAGAATAGCTTGTTAACGAATGGAGCTGTCGTGCTGGAGATTTTTCTCCGGTACGACAGCTCCTTTTTGTTGTTTTTGATCATTCATTGAGACCTGTAAATCCGTAAGATGCCTGTCTTTGTGGAAAGTTTATCTTTTTATTCGGACTCTCCGTACGGTGTAATATGCATAGCGTCGCCTAATTTGCCATAGCATTTGATTTGGAGATAAGGTCCTGTGGGCGTGTCAACGATAGAATACCCAAGCTCATCAATCTCATCTCTGATCGCATCTGCCGAGGCAAAGTTCTTGGATCTACGGGCTTCTTCACGATCTGACAGCTTTAATCGTGCAGTTTGTTTTTCCCAGTAATTTATATTTTGCAACTCTTCCAGAATATGTAGATTATATTCTGAATTTTCCAAATCGAGCCCGAAGACCTTATCAAACTCATAAGCAGTAGCAACTTTATCCTCAGGCATGATTGTCTTGCTGTTCACTACTTCCCATAGCACAGTCAGCGACTTTGCAGTATTGAAAGTGTCATCCATGTTTTCTTTGAATTTTGCCTTATATTCTTCCAGAACCTTTCCATGTATCAAACTATTATTGGCTGCAAAGAATCTCCACAGTTTAACCAGTTCATTCTGAGCATTGTACAGGCTTTCCCACGAAAAATCGAACGGCTTTTTATAATCGCCCTTCATAAAGAGGTAGCGCAAAGCCAGCGGGGAATACCCATTTTCCTTCAGGTTTTCAAGCGTGTACAAATTACCAAGGGATTTTGACATCTTTTCCTTGTTAATCTGCAAGAAATCCGTATGAATCCAGTAGTTGACAAACTTCTTTCCGCTTGCACCTTCTGACTGGGCGATTTCATTGGTGTGATGAATCTTGATATGGTCAACACCACCAGTGTGTATATCGACCTGCTCACCTAAGTACTTTTTACTCATAGCAGAGCACTCAATATGCCAACCGGGATATCCCACACCCCACGGACTGTCCCAACGCATAATATGATTGGGCTTATTTGTAATCCAAAGGGCAAAATCCCATGGAGCGCGCCGCTCATCATCAACTTGGACACGATAGCCTGCTTCTTGGTTTTTCAAATCAAGATTTGCAAACTTTGAATAATCAGCAAATTTCGATGTGTCATACGTCAAACCGACACTTGTTTTATATGTGTAGCCGCGCTCTTCCAATATTTTAACAAGCTCGATCATTTCATTTATGTGTTCGCTGGCCCGGGCAATGATATTCGGTTTACTAATATTCATTTCATCAATTGCATCGAAGAAGATTTTCTCATAATGCCGGGCAATTTCCCAAGGTGAGGTATTTGTTTTTATTGCCTTTCTTTCCAGTTTATCTTCACCTGTGTCCGCGTCTTTGACATGGTGTCCAACATCCGTAACGTTCATAACCTGGCGCACGTTATAGTCAAGGAAACGAAGATAACGGCACACAATATCGCTCGTAAGGTAAGACTTGAGATGGCCAATATGAGTAAAGGAGTATACAGTCATGCCACAAGTGTACATAGTTACGCAATCGGGATGAATTGGCTGGAAGGTTTCCTTTTTTCTTGAAGCTGTATTGAAAATTTTAAGCATAACATCATCCTTCTACGCAAATATATACCACAGCGGATAATTCATTATTATACCAAGAAGAATACAGGTTATCAACATCAGAAAATAAGCCAAGGGACGGCAGACCCCAGAAGCGCACCACTGCGCTGCCATAATGCGCATGCCGGTTTCCTTCGCTGTACGGTAGCAGCGGATGATATCCTCCTCGCGGAGAGATAAAGGTTTCTCACAGAGCACATGTGCGCCTCGTTTCATGGCACTGACCGCGTAGTCTGCGTGTAAGTAGGTAGGCAGGCAGATATCTACAATATCCGGTTGCTCACGTGCCATCATCGCTTCAAGGTCCAGGTATTCTCTGCACTGGGTCTTCTCCCACGCCAGATGTGTCCGCTCGCTTCGGATATCACAGGTGGCGACGACCGTCGCTTCCGGTATTTTAAGCCAGGCTTCCATATGGGACAGGCTGATATTGCCTGCGCTAAGGATTGCAATCTTTAGGACATTAATCCTCCTTGATCAGCATGTTCAGATATCTTTGGGCTTCCAAAATATCCTTGAGCTGCTGTTCACCTGTTATCTCCCGCTCGATTGTCAGGCTGCCGTCATAGCCCAGCGCCTTAAGTTTCCCGAGCAGCGCCGGGAAGTTCACCTTGCCACAGCCTACCTTGGTTTCCAATCCCAAGTGCTTTCCGTCGGTGGGGTACAACCCATCCTTGGCATGCACACCGCGAATCAGGTGGCCGAAAACGTCCAGAGAGTCTACCGGGTTTGCCTTGCCATAGAGTATCAGGTTGGCGGGATCGAGGTTCACATAGAGGTTATCAAGCGCTATGTCTTCAAAACTTCGCAGCATGGCAATAGGCGTTTCTTGCCCGGTTTCAAACAGCAGGTTCTGGCCTTGATCACAGAGCTGCTGCGCAATGTAACGTAACGCGCTGATGAAACCCGGATAGTTGGGATCGCTTGGCACTTCGGGGATGAAACCCATGTGGCTGACAACGTCCTGTACGCCAAGCATTTTGGCAAAAGCCGCGCCGGATAGCAGGTTCTTGATCCGCGCGTAGCGGTAGCTGGGCGGTACCAGCCCCAGAGTCTCCGGGCCATGCAAGAAGTCCCACACCCTCGGGCCTTCCCAGCCACACCAAAATGCAGTGATTGTGATCCCTGTTTCTTTAAGCAGCGCTTCTATCCGCTCTGCCTCGACCTTATTCCAAAGCGTATTATCCCAGCTGATCAACTGGATATGGTGAAAGCCGTGATGCTTAGCCTCCAGCAGCTTCTTAAGCAGCCCTTCCTGTTCGTGGTGGATACAAATGCCTACATTCATGCCGGGATACCTCCTCTTGTTCATTAAAAAACTGAGGTTGCCGGGTTAGGCAACCTCAGCCGGTCATATATCAGTTATTTTGCCCCTGCAAGCTCCATACCCTTTTGGTAGAGTTCCAGATAACGGTCCAGCTTCATGCCGGCGTAGCCGTTTATATAGGTTTCCCAGTCGGTATCCAACGATTTCTGACCGCTGATAAAGTAAGCGCGCCATTCTTTATTGTAAGTCGTCAACTCGGTGAGCAGCTGGCTCATCTCACTGGCTTCTTCTGCAGTGTTGTATTTGCTGAAAGGCGCCCAGATGTCCTTGGGGACATAGTTGATCAGACCTTCCGCTGCGGCGATTGAGGCAGGCCAGGTCTCGCCACCCTTGAAAAACTCATTGGTGGCCACGGAGGGGTTGCCACCGCCGGCCCAGGGTACATATTTGGCCAGAACTTGCTCAAAGTTGATGCCTTCCGGATTCTTGAGCACGTAATCAGTCAGCTTTAAGCCGCCCGGGGAAGCCGCATCCTTTTCATAGGTAACACCTTCGATGCCCATGAAGTAGCTGATGATGCCCTCATCTGAATACCAATGATCCATCCAGCGGGCAGCAGCCTCGGGGTACTTGCATTTGTAGGTGATGATGAATTGTCCGGTTGCGCTGGCCGACAGGGTGTAGGGCCCCCAGTATTTATGGCCCTTGGGGCCTTCAAACGGTTCGGTGATGCCCAGGCTGAAAGACTCATAGGGCGAGCCGGCGGCGGGGGAGTTGTTAACGAAGTTGTATGTCAGGGCACGCCCAGTTGCTACTTTGGCTATAAGCTGCGCAAAGTCCATGGTAAAGATATCCTGGTCCAGCAGCTTCTCTGTGTAGCAGGTATGAAAGAAGCGCAGCATGTCGCGGTACTGCTCCGTCGCATAAGCAAATTGTAGTTTGCCCGCGTCGTCCACCAGCACATCTTGGTGTGAGCCGCCTCGATTGTACAGCCCGAACGAGCCGGTGAAGGGACGGATCAGGTTGTCGACATCGGCGGCGGACAGAGGTATCTCATCCTCCTGGCCGTTGCCGTTGTAATCCAATTTTTTGGATGCGCGCAAGTATTCAAGAAGCCCGTCAATGGTATTGGGGATTTTGTCGTAGCCCAGCTTCTGCATAACGTCAGTATTGAAGAAAACCTTGACGCCCATGCGAATAGCATCACCAGCCAGGATGTAGGGTGCAGCGTAAATCTTGCCATCAGCCTGGGTGACTGCATCCTTGGCGGAGGGATACTTCTCAAACCACTTGTTCAGATTGGGTGTGTACTCCGAGTAATCGCTGAGCGCCAGGAACATGCCCTCCTCGGCGTACTTGGCCTGATCGGTAGACGTGACATTCATCTTGAAAAGGACGTCAGGCACCTCGCCTGAAGCCAGCATCAGGCTCAGTTGCGTGGCGCGGTCGACGAAGGGAATATTGCGATACTGCATATCGATGTTGGAAACTTCCTCAAAGTTCTTGAGGATCTCAATCTCGTTGAAATCGATCTGGATGGGAGATTGGCCATTAGCGACGGTCAAGGTGATTTTTTCGTCGACAATAGGCAGTCCTTCTTTGGCTGTTGTGGCGGCCAATGCCAACGAGGGCAGGGAAAGCGCAAGCACAAGCAGCCAGGCAAAAATCCGTTTGTTCATGGGTACCCTCCTTATTATTTTAATGCAGATAACGGGTCGTCCGTTATCAACCTTTAACAGAGCCGATCATAACTCCCTTGACGAAGAAACGCTGTACGAAAGGGTAAAGGATCAGCATAGGAAGCGAGGCCAAAACGATGACCGAATACTTGATTACTTCGGCGCGCATTGCCTGCCGGGCGGCCTCGTCACTACCCATGTCCATCAGACTTTGTGAGGAGTTGATGATGAGTACCTTTCGCAGGAAGAGCTGCAGTGGCTGCCTGGACTCCTCGGGGATATATAGGAGGGCGCTAAAGTAGCTATTCCAGTGGGCTACGCCATAATACAGCCCAATGACAGCTAGGATAGGGCCCGCGAGCGGCAGAATGATTCTCACCAACGTTAGAAAATGAGAGGCGCCGTCTATTTCTGCTGCTTCTTGGATCTCATAAGGGATGGAAGTTGTGAAGAAGGTCCGCATGATAATCATGTTGTATACCGAGATTGATCCCGGCAGGATCAAAGCGCCCCAAGAGTTCGTTAAGCCTAAGGTTTTTGAGACCATCAGGTAAGTGGGGATCAGGCCACCGGAAAAGAACATGGTGAAGGTGATGATCTTCATGATCACGCTTCTTCCCCACAAATCGCGGCGGCTGAGTGGATAGGCGGCCAGGATTGTCATCAGCAAATTGAAAGCAGTGCCCATGAAGAGGATGAGCAGGGAGTTCCTATAACCAGTCATGATGTTGGGGTTTTTGAATACCTCTGCAAAATTGTCCAGCGTCGGGTCCACAGGCCAGAGGATCATTTTGCCTGCCGTTACGCCCACGGCATCGCTGAATGAGGCGCTAATGACATAAACCAAGGGGTAGATGATAAGAAGGGTAAACAGTGCCAGCAGAACGATGATGATGGTCTCGAACAGAACGTCACCCTTGCTCATCCGCGCGTTCTTGTTCCCCTTGGGCAATTTGACTTTTTGCCCAACTATCATGTCATCCACCTCCTCACCATAGGCTGGTTTCGCCCAAGCGGCCGGCGACCCAGTTGACACCAATCAGCAAAGCGCAATTGACAACGGAGTTGAACAGGCCGATCGAGGTTGCCAGCTCATACTGAGCGCTTTCGATGCCGATGCGGTAGGAATAGGTGGAGATCACGTCTGACATGGACAAATTAAGATCATTCTGCATCAAGAAGACCTTTTCAAAACCAACGCTCATGATGTGCCCGGAGTTAAGAATGAGCAGGATGACGATCGTGGGGAGAATTCCCGGAAAGTTAATGTGCCAGATGCGCTGCCAGCGGTTGGCCCCGTCCATCATGGCGCTTTCATGCAACTGGGGGTCTATGCCCGCCAGCGCCGCGATATAGATGATGGAGTCCCAGCCCGCATTCTGCCAGATACCTGAGCCGATATAGAGCGGGCGGAAGAGGTCCGCCTTCTGCAGCCAATTAGAGCCTTCACCGCCAAAGGAGCGGATTAGCAGGTTAACGATGCCGTAGTCACTGTTGGTGAAGCTTTTTATCAAACCCACCAAAACGATAATGGAGAGAAAGTGGGGGGCATAAGTAACGTTCTGCACAATCTTTCGGTATTTTTGATTGCGCACCTCGTTAATGCACAGCGCCAGAAAAATGGGTATAGGGAATCCGAAGAGCAGGGACTGAATGCTTATGACGATGGTGTTTGTGATCACGCGCTCGAAGTAAGGGGAGGTAAAGAAGCGTTCGAAGTGCTCGTACCAAGGTTTTGCCCAAGGGCTGCCCAATATACCGCGCAGCACCTTGTAATCCTTGAATGCCAGCAACAGACCGTAGAGAGGACCATAGCAAAAAGTAAAAAAATATGCCATGACTGGTACCAACATGGCATAAAGCTGCCAATTGCGCCTAAAATGACTGCGTCGGAGGAAATATCTCAACGCCCTGGATGGTGCGAGATTTATATTCTGCATTCAATCGCTCCCTAGCGTGTAACGATCCGGCTAAGTTGATAATAGATGGAAATATAAACATTTTTTCTCATGACTTATATGGCTATTATAACGTTGATGCTTCATCATGTCAAGTGAAATGTAACGTTTCTCATTGGGTCCATACTTCATTTTATAGGCTTAATAGGCAGTCGCCACATGGATGGATTTGCCAAAATGAATCGTTATCTGCATAGAATGCTCCTTGTGGGAGGTTAAGACCGTGAAAGCATACCGGCAACTTCTTTTGATCCTCCTGATGCTGATGCCCATGTTCGCATTGGCGCAGGACCGGGAAGCGGATTACCAGACTACTTATGATGCGCCTACCTACCAGGCCTTTGCACAGGCTTTTGTGGAGAATGAGGCGATTCGCATTGCAGTTCACATAGCGTATCAGGCGGCGGATGACCGGACGATTGCCGCCTACGAGGTTTCTCTTGATGAGCAGCCATGCGGCAGGCTTGTTCTTGCTTCCACTGAAGAAAAGAAGCGCCTTCTGAACTTTGAAGGGACATTCCCCACACAAAACACATCCGATATCGGCCTGACCCCTGTCTATCAAGAAACAGGCCCTTGCTATGAGGAATCCTTCCTTATGACATTGCCGCTCAAATACGAAGTCCAAAGGGAAGAAGCCGATGTCCCGCAGGTCACGATCACGGGCAGGCTTCACAGCGATATGCCGGAAGCGGTTATCGTGCTGACGAATATCGGCCGGGAAATGAAAGACGGCTTGGACATGCAGGTGCATCAGGCAGCCATATCCATTCCCGAAACCGGCTTTACGCAGACGCTGACCTACCGTTCCCGGGAGACGGTCAATAGCCTGTACCCTGCCTTGCTGGCAGACTTGAATTTTGACGGCTATCTGGATCTTGACCTGACCGTGGGCATGGGCGCATCCAACCGTTTCAGTGTGTTTTCCCTGTGGCAGCCGGAGCAGGGATGCTTTGCGCAGGTCAATCAGGACCTGGAACTGTGCAATTACTCCCTGCTTCCGGAGCGAAAGGACATCCGGGTTTATATCCATGAAAGCGCCCTTCATCATGATATCATCCGTTACCACTGGGAGAACGGTATGCTGGCAAAGAAAGCCATGGGGTCGGTGTACAGCAGCTATCCGTCCGGAGATGTGTACGAATCGGCAAAGCTGATCGCATCGGACGGTTCGGAGAAGGTGTTATGGGACGACCATTATCAGCCTGACTGGTATGACACCAGCAGGGTATATCAGGAGCGGGACGCCGTGCTTGAGCAGGTGATATATTTGAATGCATTGGAGGAAGCGCCCAAAACGGCTGTTATCGTCAATGCCGATTGGGTTAACCTGCGGCACCGGGACACGAAAAGCTCATCTTCCATCGGCAAAATCGACGCAGGCGAAACGGTGCAGGTGCTGGCAGAGAAGTGCGGGGAGGATCAGGGCTGGGTGCGCGTGCTGTGGGAGGGAAAAACAGGATATATCTGGCATACCTTTTTGAAATAAGAATGTCTGCATAGACAAGACTTCGAAATGTCTTGCTATTCCATCGAATGGATGGTTGGATAATGGTAATATTTCTCATTGTATGTTCATTGATTTCATAGACAAAATCAATGGTTTGCGGGAGTATGAAAAAACACCGTGCCAACAAGGCCTTTTTATTGAGCTTCCCTCATTTGGAATCGAACAATAACCGGAGCCGGGCAGAATGCGGCTTCCGGAAAAGGAAGGTGTTACCATGAAAAAAACGGTGTTATTCCTCATCCTCCTGATGGTGCTGGCACTGGTGGCAACGGTAGCATGTGCGCAAAGCCTTACGCCGGAGCAGGAAACCTTTTGCGCAAGCCTGACGGGTTATCTGAACGATGTGATGCATGAAATCGGCAAAGCGGCAGATGATCCGCTGACCGCCGCCATTTGTAGCGGCGGCGTCTCCAAACTTACCATCAGCCCCAAATATGAAGTAAGCAGCAACCAGCCTGTTAAAGCAACCTTGTATATCAAAAGCATGAATCCGCAAAGCGCACCCCTGCCAAAATATGACCGGGACCCCTTTGGCTACTGGAAGAAGATAATGCAGGCCATAACCGGCCATACATACAAGGTATCCCTGACCGTGCTTGCGGAAGACGGCCGTTTCTCGCTTGCCGACAAGCAGCGCCTATCGCTGGAATCGGCCATTTTTAAGGCGGCCGATAAAGCGCGCAAGGGCATCGGCAGTACTTCCCTGGTGGTCCCCCTCACGGAGCTGATCGCACCCATGCCTGTGCAGGTGAAAAGCAATACCAAAACGATTGAGGAAGACGATTATTCCGCGCTGTTTGTAAGCTTCGCCGGTCATAACCCGATGGATTATTCCCGCGAGGCCATGGCCTGCGCAGTCCTGCTGCTCAAGGGTGGCACAGTCACTTTCGGCGCAAGCTTCGATGCACTCCAGGTGACCTTGAATGTTCCCGCCAGTATGGAGGACTTCATGCTAAAGGCGGTTGCCGGCGTCATGAAAGACTTGAAGCGTGACGCCCAGGCAAGAAACTATTCCGACGAAGCGCTTAAAAAGCGGCTGATTGACAACCTGGAATCGCTGGCATTGGCATACAGGAAGGATAAAAAAGCCGCAACCCAGGAGTATCACTTTACCCTTCCGTTCACCGGCGAGTATGGCATCGACACCTGGTATCAGCCGTCTGAAGAATATCTTAATAGCTTTTTTGGCAGTCTGGAGCAGGCCATGGAAGAAATGAAGCTGCAAATCAGCGATCTTCCCGATTATCCGGCAATGGACGAGCCCAAGACCGGGCGGCTTAGCGGTTCCAAAAGCGGGACGCAGGTTGTACTCAAAATCCCCAAGGACGGCTACGCCCGCTATGTGGAATTCCGAAACAGCGCTGATCAGAAGGAGCTTTCCTGCTACATCCGTGCCGGCAGCACGGCCAGGGTAAGGCTCAGTCAGGGCGGCTACTATCTGGTCATCGGCGCCGGCGACACATGGTACGGGACGGGCCATCTTTTTGGCGAAAGCGCTTCCTACAGTAAAACGGATTACTTCCAGGTGCCCTCCAGTTCATGGATCTATACCCTGACGCTTGAACCGGTAACAAATCTTGATGACGGGATTCCCATCTACGATATCGACCTGAACGACCTGCTGAACGGGGGTTAAGAAAGATGATCCCCGGCTGCCGGGGTTGGTGGCTCCTTGGCATCGTTCCCTTCCGTCAAATTCATGAACTTTTGCTCAAATTCACCGGCGGGTACAGGGCGGCCTAGCAGGTAGCCCTGCACCTGGTCACAGTTAAGTTCCGTAAGGATATCCAATTGGTCCTCGGTTTCGACACCTTCGGCAATAGTCTTGATGCCGATGGATTTTGCCATGTTGATGATGGATTTGACGATGTGGACGCCGCTGATATTGTACAGTGATATATTGTCAATCAGCGATTTATCGATTTTGATCCTGCCGAAAGGATATTTGTTCAGGCAGTTGATGGCGGAATAGCCTGAACCGAAATCATCAATGGAGATGGAAATGCCAAGCTCCTTCAACAGATCGAATACCGCTTGGACATTTTCCGTTTGGCCGATCATGGTGCCTTCCGTGATTTCGGCATCCAGCCATGCCGTATCCACGCCGGTATCCAGAATCAGTGTTTTCAAAATGCCGGCGAATGCGTCTTCGTTCAACTGCCTGGGGGATATATTGACCCCCACCTTGATGTGGAACGGCTGAGAATGGTTCCAGGCGATCGCTTGACGGATGGCTTCTTTTAGTACCCATTTCCCGATTTTTGTGATGTATTCAATTTTCTCCGCCACGGGGATAAAGACGTTGGGAGGAATATAGCCATATTCGGCGTGCTCCCAGCGGATCAGGGCCTCCGCCCCAACCAGCTTTTTGTCGGGCAAAGAAAACTGAGGTTGGTAAAACAGCTCAAAATCTTTCTCGATATCCGCCTGCTGCAAAAGAACCTCTATTTTGTTGCTGCTTAACATGTTCTGGTTAAAAGCGGTATCGAAAAACTGATATTTGTTGTATCCCTGTGCTTTGGCCTGGTACATGGCGATGTCGGCATTTTTCAGGAGTGTTTTTCCGTCGCAGGCATCGGGTGAAAGCGGCGCCACCCCGATGCTGATGGTGACAGACAATACATGGCCGTCTATCTGGATGGGCTTGCTGCAAAAATCGATCATTTGGGAGCAGAAGCCAATGATATCCTGGTGTGAATATCTGCCGACGAAAATGAACCCGAATTCGTCGCCGCCAAGGCGCGCTGCCGTGGCGCCGTAATGGTTCCATTCGGTCATCCGGTTTGCAAGCTCGCACAATACTTGATCGCCGGCATCATGGCCAAAGCTGTCATTGATTGTTTTGAAGCGGTCCAAATCCAAAAGCAGCAAGGCAAGCGTTTCTTTCGAGCGGATGGTTTTGATGCTTTCATCCAGATCACTCATGAAATAGCGCCGGTTATACAGGGATGTCAGCGTATCTTGGTTGGCAAGGTATTTCAATTCCTTGACCTGCTCCGCAACGCGCAGTTCAAGAATTTCGTTGTTGAGCAGTTCAATTTTCAACAGTTTTTCATTTTCTATGGAGAGCTGAACGTATTTGGAGAAAGCAAAGTAGAGGAAAACCAAAATGGCATAAGTGGCGATATCCGCGATGTTGAAATCGACGCCAATGGTCATATCAAGAAGAAAAGTCAGTATTGGAAAGATTAAAAGAGAACCCCATTTGCTTTTAAGGCCTACATTGGTAAGAGTCTTCAAGTCCAATGCGGCTCTGCTTTTACATGTCTTCCACAAGGCTCCGAACGCCATGATATACAAAGACAAAGCATAGGCGAAATCAATCAGCGAATTAGGAATATACAAGCCTCTGAAATCAATGTAGTAGTACAGCATGTCGGCAAATGCAAACAGAACCGTCCCGAAAGCAATGATGACGATATAATCTGGAATTTTCCCCGAACGGATGGACAAGAACCATAGGAATATGCCGATGGATATGATGATATCGCTGATGATGGAGAAAAGGCTGGTAAAATCTGATTGCAGCAAGGTGTGGAGTATGGATGCATCCTTGTTCATGTAAACGATCCAGATGAAAACCATGCTCATCAGGCCGATGATCAGCGCATCAACACAGATTTGAACGAAGCTCCATTTGCTGAACTGTGCAACGGCAAACACGAACAGCGCCAAAACGATAAAGAGGTTTGTAAGCGCATAGATGACCCAAATAATAGGGCTCGATGCCGGGTCACTTCCATATATCTCCATGACGCCCCAAACAATATCGGCCACGCCCCAAACAAAACAGGCTATGAAATGAAGCAGGAACGTGATGCTGACCAAATTGCTTCTGGCCGATCGCAAATAGGCAAACAGCAAAATCCCTGAAGCCAACAAAGCGTTAATGGAGGATAGGATATTGCCCCACAATTGCGATTCAAATAAAGTTGCAATTAAATACGCAAACAAGGGCAGGGATAAGGCGGCGGCTTTTTTGGCAAAAAGGGTTTTGGCGTTTGTCATAAGCAACCCCTCATATTCATTGCTGCCCGCAGATAAAATTAAATTTGTAAAACTATATATATTTTACATGATTCCACATATATCGTCAATTGTTTGGGAAAGCTCACATAGCTGTCTCATTTGGA
Organism: Bacillota bacterium; assembly: GCA_023413135.1. Lineage (GTDB taxonomy): Bacteria > Bacillota > Clostridia > Christensenellales > Aristaeellaceae > JAEWAH01. The sequence goes on along the minus strand of JAEZQK010000031.1, from coordinate 70,744 downwards.
TTTTTGTTAAGGAATAAGAGACTATAAAAGAAAACAAGTTGCGTACCCGAAGGTCCAGGGCGATCGGAAAGCCCTGGTCGTGCCGTGAGGCACGAAATACTCTTATTTTTTCTGTCGATTACCCTTTAAGGGAAAAGGAGTTTCGCCCCTGCGGGGGCGACCAGGGCTTTCCTACCCATCTGGCTCAATCGGCGCATTGCTTCGCTGCCGCTCGCACTGCTTGTTTCGCCAGCCTCCTACATACCGCCCTATTCTGCCACTGGCAGGGGCGGTATTCCGGAGCCCTGGACCTTCGGATGCATCCTCCCTTTTGCTAAAAACTTTAAATGAGACTACCAAAGTTCGCCGGCCGGCTTGTTTTCTCCCAATTGCAAAGCCGCGCCAGGCATAAACCAGAGCGCGGCTTTTGTACGTGATGACGCTTTATGGACGGGGCTTTTCCGTGCGGTCTTTACGCGGCATCGTAAAGAAATTGCGGCAGTATGCGGCTGCCGGGTTCCTTACCCGGCTCTGCCATTCACCACCGGCACCCACAGTTCCGAGGCCGGATCATGGCCCGGCGCGTAATGGCATTCCACGATCGGCGCGTCGGCCAGATCATAGCCGGAACTGGGAAGCCATTCGGTATACAGCCGTTTCCAGGCATTCAGCACATCCGGGAAGACGGCCCAGGTCAAGGAGGGAAGGGTCATAACTTCCATGCCCCCGGTTACTTCACCATCGTACCAGATGCCGATGAAGTAATCGAAAGTTTCGTCATGAATACGGGGCTTGCTGCCTATCACGCCCAGCAGGCTTTCCAGCTTGCACCTGGGCTTTTCCCAGGACATGTCGATGAGCTTGGGCAGGAATCCGCTTTCCATCTCCCGCTGCCATATACCGGGTACGATATCGAAGGCGCGTTTGGTGTCGACTTCAAATTTGCGGCCAACGATGCGAAGGGTGTAGAGTTCCTCCAGGCGGTAATTCATGGGAACATCTCCTTGCAGTGTTAAGTGAAAGGAGAGCTTGGGATAGTAGGTGAACTGCACGCCGCTTTCGCACGCCTGGGAGGGGTGTACCTTATGCTGCCGGTAAAAGGCGCGGGCGAAAGCATCCGCCGATTCATAGCCGTACCTCACCGCCACGTCGATGACCCGCTCGCGGTTGTTTGCAAGATCATAAGCGGCCTGGGTAAGCCGGCGGCGGCGTATGTACTCCGACAGCGTAAGGCCGGTGACCGCAACGAACATACGGGGGAAATGGTACGCGGAGCAGAAGGCTGCCTTGGCGATGCCTTCATAGTCCATTTCATCCGTCAGATGTTCCTCCATGTAATTAAGGGCGCGGTTCATGCGTGCAACCCAATCCATACCATCCATCCTTTCCTGTATGGAAGGATACCATCATTTTAATAGCGGTGTCCGACTTTTGCTGTGCATATAATGCATTATAGCATTTTGGGGGAAAGAAGCGGGAAGGGAGTTCTTTATGAATCTCCCTTCCCGTGAATGCGGTTCAAATTGTTTTTTCAGATCATCAGCCATTGGATATGCCGTCGGGTACGTTTAAAACTTCGCCTGTCTTCGCGTTGATGGTTACGAATCCGATGGGTTTGTTCTGGGAAGGGGTGATCTCGAAAAACTGGATGAACCACACGTGGTCGCCCATGTTGGGGGAATTGAACTCAAAGGATATCGAAGGCGTAAGGCTGTTCAGATAGGATTGGTCATGTTTGTGAGCCAGGCTTTTGAGTATGGCTTCCCTTGCCAGCGCAATGGCCTCCTCCTGCGTCATATCCTCTTTGCCCGGCAGGCCGGGAAGAACGGGCTGGCTGCCGTCATAGAAATGCCAAAGTGTATCCAGCGCTTTTGCCGTGAGTGGCCAGAACGTCTTGTCTTCGCCGTAATCCTTGGCCCACTGGCGCTGGAATTCCGCGGCGTTATCCCTGTTATACCCTGTGGCATCCAATGCCTCCCAGTAGTAAGCCGGGGCAAGATCGGAATACCATACGCCGGGCTTGCCATCCGGACGCGGCGTGTAGGCGGGGGTGGATGGATCCCTGCCCGCCGTAAGGAAGATTGATCCGTCCGAAGAGGTTCCCATGATCTCGCCTGTAACCGCGTTGATGGTGACGCCTCCCACAACATTGCTTGCGGTGGGGGTTACCTCTACAAATCGTATGAACCATATATGGTCACCCATACTGGGTGTATTGAAAGTGAAGGATACCGCCGGCTTTAAGCTGTCTATGAAGGCTGTGTCATACATCTGCGCTTTTGCCTGGCGGAAGGCCTGCCATGCGATTTCCAAGGCCTTTTCCTGCGGGATATCCCCCTGGGCGGGCAAGCCGGGCAGTACTGTGGCGGCATCTTGGCCAATTTCATGCCAGATGATATCAATGGCCTGGGCCTCAAGGGGCCAGAACATGTTGTTCGTTCCGTATTCGCTATGCCACCTGCCCATCAGCTTCGCGGCAGTATCGGCGGTATAGCCAACTTTGTCCAGCGCTTCCCAATAATAGTTCGGGGCAATGTCGGAATACCAGATTTTCGGCTTGCCGTCGGGGCGCGGAGTGGAGGCTGCCTGCGTGGGAAGGATGATGGGCAGATTGCCGTGCAGCACATATGGCTCAATCCAGGAATCCGGGATCTTGCCGATATCCGTATGGCGAACCGCTGCGGTGCGGGCGTCCACCTCAGCCATATGGATACCCCTGCTGTCGATGACCGTTTGGTTGAAGAAGGATACCTTCCATGTGGGTTCCGCATCATCCAACAGATAGACGGCGGTGGCCAGGTATTCCTCGTGAAGCGATTTTTCATCGGGCCCGCCCGACGATGATACCGCCTTGACGGCCGCCTCCACGGCCGCCTCCTTTGAAATGGAGGCGCTGTCCGGCAGGCCATAGCGTTGCTTCAGCAAGGCTCTCAGGTTTTCCGATACTGCTCCGGAATTGATTTTGGCGGCCGCCGCCACCTCATTGTGAAAGCTTATCCAGGTTTCCATGGTCCAATCTGTGTGATCCCCATAGGTGTTCCGGTACAGGTCCAGCACTTCGTATGTCATGAGCGCAGGCCGGCCTTCCTCCCTAAGGCCAAGGTCGCGCTTGGCTTCTTTCACGGTGCCGTCAGACAACAGCTTAAAGGAGTAGTAGCTGTGGACTTGATCCAGCGGTTGGTATTCGATGACCCATTGCTTGCCCTTGCTGTAGAGATTATCGCTGTACGATTGGTAGGTCATGTGCCTGCGGTAGACCGAGGTGTCGGTTACGACGGCGCTTACGTCAAAGTTGTCCCGGATGTAGCTCAGGACGATGTCCAGCGCCTTGAGCTGGGAGATTTCATCCCCCTCCGGCACAAAGTTGGTTTGCCTTTGGGCAAGGCCGCTTTTTACCAGCATCTGGTTATACCATGCTTGATCTTCAATGCTCCAGGTGCTGGGGTAGAACCCAAGCTCTTCTTTGGCAAACAGGCGCATGACTTCTTCCTTGTAGTTTATGCCTCTGCTTTTGAGATGCGCAAGCACTTCCTCATCCAGCGTCACACCGTTTTCCTTGGCGATGCGCAAAATCTGATCCATTTCCTCCTGGGTCCAGCTTTCCGAGGTGCTTTCCGAAGCCTTGGGCGAAAGCACCTGATCCACGAATTCCTTGTGGGTTAAAATCACGGCGGCCAGTGCGCCGATGACGATCAGCATCAGTGTAAGTGCCAGTATGAGCCCCATTGACAGCTTCTTTTTCACTTTGATTCCTCCCTGCGCTTTACTCAAAATGGCGGCGCGGCTTGCGGCCGAGGCATGCAGGCAGTTAAGATGGGCGTCCATGGCGCGCTTTACTTTATTCTTCATCTTGATCCCTCCCCGTAAGCGAGTGCCGCAAAAGCGCCTGCGCTTTTTTCAGACGGTGGTGGGCGGCGGAGCGGCTGATGGACAGCGCTTTGGCGCATTCCTCCAGCGTCAGTTCCTGATAGTAGTACAGCAGGATCACCTGTTTATACTTTTCGTTAAGGCGCAGGATATCCAGAAACAAGGTCCTGTCCTCCGGAAGTATGGTTTGATAGGCTGCCGGAAGCGATTCCAGAGCCTGCCTCAAATCCACATGGCGGAACCATTTGGTGCGGGCGTAGCTGCGGCATACGTTGATGGCTATGCGCAAAAGCCAGGTTTTCTCGCTGCAGCCATTGCGCCCTTCAAACGTGTCCATGCTGCGCCATGCCTTCAGAAAAGTATCCTGCATGGCATCCTCCGCCAGGGTAGCATCCGAAAGATAGACAAAACAAGTCCTGAGCACCGCGTCCGAGTAGTCGGTGATCCATTGTTCCAGCCGCAGGGCGCGATCCGCGCCGGGTACCGCAGCGCCGATCATGCTATCACCCCCTTGCTTGAATAGACGCAGGAACAGGCAGGGATTTCCTATCCAATTTTAAATTTTTCAAACTGATTGAATGATGAAAGGTCAATACCTCAGCCATCCGCCGAAATTCCACCAGGGCAGGGTAAGGCCCTGGAGCCAGTTCATGGCATCCGCCCAGGCGGTTGTCATGGGCACGCCTGTGGCAAAGGGGTAAAAGCCAACAAAGGCCAAGAGAACGAGAACCATATATACCGCCTGAAGCCTTGCGCCGGCTTTGGGACGGTTGTGTATAATCTGCTCGAAGGCATACACGATGCACAGCATGACGAACACAAGGCAGGCAAAATAATGATAGATGAAGGTGGCCCTTGTGATGAACATCCAGGGCACATACTGCGCGGCGGCCGCAATCAGCAGCATGGCCGGCCGGTGGTCGGCGGCCTTGCCGCCTTTAAGGTGAGATTTGATAAACCGGACAAATACATATACAAGGGATGATGCCCCCGCCCACCAGATAAGGGGGTTGCCCATGCCCATGATGGTGGATACCATGCCCGCCTGCTCATAGGCGCCGCTGTAATACCACATGGGCCGCAGCATCAACGGCCACTCATACCAGGGTGACTGGTAGGGGTGGGTTTCGGTCAGAGTGGCGTGGTAGTGAAATATCGATTTTTGCATGTTGGCGAACCTTTCGAAGGTGAGCCCGCCTTCCCATGCAAACTGGGGGATATAGCTGAAATAATAAATCGCAAAGGGAACGGCGATAAAAAAAACGGTACAGGCGGCCAATGTTCCCAAGACATATTTGGGATAAGCGCTTGCTTGTTTTTGATGCTCGCCCAAAAGGATGCGGCCTGCCTTAAAATCAAGGAACCGCTGGGCCATGGACCAGAAAAACAGTACCGCCAGCCCTGCCCCCGCATACAGGCCGATCCATTTGCTGGCGCAGGCCAGACCCATGAAAAAGCCGGAAAGCCCCAGGGGGAGCAGCGTATGAAAACCGTCGCGGAAAAAGCTCATCTGTAGATACCGGAACATGCATAGGTATGCCAGCAGTATGAATAGCACCGCAAAGCTATCGATGGTGGCGATGCGCGTCTGCGCAAGGTGCATCATATCAAAAGCCATAACAAATGCGCCAAGGAAAGCGTAGCGTGTTTTTTGAAACAGCAGCTTGCCCATCAGGTACATGGCCGGCACCATGAGGACCCCCGCCAAGGCACCTGCAAAGCGCCAGCCAAAGGGCGTCATGCCAAAAAGCTTGATGGAAAGCATGATGAGCACCTTGCCCAGGGGCGGGTGGGTCCACTCGAATGTTTTCAGGCCGTGCAAGTGCTCATACCCGGTACGGCCGTGGTAGACTTCGTCAAAATACATGCTGTTAAAGTACCCCGGAGCTTCGGGGACGGTTTCGGATTCATCGGTCAAAAGCCGTGGATCGGAGGCGCTGCCTTCCCGCCCGCCCGTGGCTATGGCCGATTTGACAGGCAACGTTTGGCCATTTTCGTCCCTGAATACGATCTCCATCATGGAAAGCCCCGGCCCGTCCGCCTGAAAACGCACATAGCGGGCTTCCATGTAAAGCGGCTGATCGGAAGGGGACAGGGCATTGCCTTCATCATCAACCTGCGTGCCCGTTACATTTTTCCATTTGAAGCAGTCGCCCTTCGACAGCTTTACTTCATAGGGCGACGTCCATTGCTGTCCGTCGCCGGATTGAGAGATGGAAAATACGTGATCTTGCTGGTTGATGTCCCCATAGTACAGGATGTGAAAGGTATGGCTTTCCCCAAGATCGAAGGTGATCGTCTCCGTTTGCCCCGTGGTGGTATAGGCCGTCTGCGGGGCTTTGAGCGCTCCAAGACCTATAAAGGCAACGGCGGCGTAGATGAGCGTCAGCGGTATCATGAGCGCCCAGTCCTTTGCACTCAGGCGCAAGGGGGGCGTTTTTCCCGACAGCATGGGTTTGCGCTCCTGGGCAAAGCTTTTCCGCCGCTTCTGATAAGGGGTCTTTTTGTACCGCCGCCACTTTTGAACGCCAAAGGCTAAAAAGCACGCGGCAAGAAGAGCACCAAGGACCACGGGGCCTATGAGGGCGCCGCCTTCTATCTCCTTTGCATCCACATCCTTATCCGAAAGGCCGCTGATGTCGTCCCGAAGCGTGATGGGCGTTATACCGTCCGGCACACTGCCGGCCTTTGTCAGGGATACGTCGTCAAACAGCGCTGAGCCTGAAGCATTATGGCTATAAAACCCGAGCCTGGCGGCTACAGCCAGGGAATGCTGGTCTTGGCGGGTCGTTACATAGCAGTCCAGAAAGCTCCATTCGCCTTGGGTGTCAAACACTTTGGGGAAATCGGCGTATGTATTGAGAATGGAAAAGCCTGCGCCGCCTTCCATGGGGTTTAGGCCCCCGGCCTTGACCCAGCCGCTCAGGCGGTAGGTGGTAAGCGGCTCGACGGAAACCGTCTGCACAAACCTGGCGTCGTTGGGCGATGTATTGTCTACCAGAACGCAAAGGCCGCCCAGCCGTCCATCCCCGCTGGATTCAAGATGAGATATGCCCGTATCGCCAAGCCACATATCCCGGCTCCAATTTTGGGGCAAGCCGTCCTGTACTTCCTCGAATCCGCCGTTTTGAAGCAGATTGCCTTCCGCCAGTGCGGTGGAGGACGCAATAGACAGGCATACCGCGGCAACAAGGAGCAAAAGCTTTATGCGCATACAGCCTCCGGAAGATGTTTTGATATCTCGCCCACTGGTTGACTGTTTCGCCATGAATTGGATATTTTCCTTTCTATCGGATCGCATCCCGGTGACAGCAGCAGGGAACTGTGGTATGATGCATACAGAAATAGCGGACAACCACCCGTGAATATCCGTCGGCTCAATCACGGGCAAAATGAAGAGGCCTCCTTTATACTATCCCCAGGGAGGTGAGGAAATGGATTTTGTGGAACGGATGAACCGCGCAATGGACTATATCGAAAGCTGCCTGGGGGATGAGGTACAACCCGAGGAAATCGCCAGGATCATGGCCTGCCCGTTTTCCGTTTTTCAGCGCTCGTTCATACAGATCACGGGCATCCCGGTATCGGAATATGTAAGGCGGCGCAGGCTCAGCTGCGCGGCGTATGATTTGCAGAATACGGGAGAAAAGGTGATCGATATCGCCTTGAAGTATGGATACGGTTCACCGGATGCGTTTGCCGCGGCTTTCAAGCGGCTGCACGGCGTATCCCCGGCGGCGGCCAGGGATCCGGGCGCGAAGCTTTCGTTCTACTGCCATTTGACCTTTGCCCTTACAATGAAGGGGGTTAACAAAATGGATTACACGCTCGTGGAAAAGGAAGGCTTCAAGGTTATCGGCAAACGGCGCACCACGCCCTACGGGGGCGGCACCTGGGCCATTGTCAAAAGCGACGGCAGCGGCGAGGCGATCGAAAAGCTCAGCGGGCATTTTTATGATCTGGGCTTGTGCTTCGGCTTTCTGGGAGATAGCAGCAATGATTACATGTGTGGCGTCTTATGGGATGGAGATGATGTGCCGGGGTTTGACAGCTATGCCTATCCTCCCGCCACATGGCTGAAGTTTGAGGCTTCCGGCACCATCAGCGGCCAGGCATTGAATCAAACGTGGCAGCGAATCAACCAGGAATTTTTGCCCCAGAGCAAGTTCAAAAAATCCGGCCTTCCCACCATTGAAAAGTATACACTCTGGGATGAGAAGGCGGATGATTGCAACGTGGAAATCTGGATACCGGTGACGGTAAAGTAAATGGGTTTATCCGGGGGACCTCCTTTCGAAATAGGAGGTCCCCTGGGATCTTTTCCAGGAAAACTTGGCATGTGCGCAATAAAATATAAATAGCAGGAACGGGTTCCCTTTTGTTGTATTACAAAAATAACGCTCTTGCGGTGCGTTTCAAACTGATACAAACGATGAAGGAGGCCCCCCTTGATGACCACGGAGATCTACTATTTTTCGGGCACGGGCAATTCGCTGTTCATCGCGAAGGAGCTTCAAAAACGGCTCCCGGATGCGGCCCTTCTCCCCATGGTCAGCCTGCTGCACCGGGAGAAGATCGAAATAAGGGGCCGTACGGTGGGGCTGGTGTTTCCGGTGCATGCGTTGACCAACCCCATCGTGGTCAAACGCTTTTTGCGCAAGGCAGATTTTGCTTCTGCAGATTATGTGTTCGCCGTGGCCACCCGGCTGGGCACCGTATACCGGGGATTTTCAGAACTTGACCGCATGTTAAAAAAGATAGGCAAGCATCTGGACGCCCACCTAGTTTTAAATATGGGTAATAACGAGCCCAGGCACGGGAAGTATACCGTGCCCACGCCGGAAGATTTGAAAGCCCTGGAGGAAGCAGCTCTTGCAAGGCTTGATTCTTTTGCCGAAGCTGTGAAGGCAAAAGCAGTCTTCCATGAGAAGGGAGCCGGGGAAGGAATCACCTTCGGCCTGCATCCTGTCTTGAATTCCCTGATGGAGAAACTGACGATATCAGGGCTTTCGCTTTCAGAGCATACCGGCGGTGTCAATTACTTTTATGCCGACGAAAAGTGCGTAGGATGCGGCATATGTGAAAAGATCTGCCTGTCGGGAAAGCTAAGCATGCAGAACAACAAGCCGGTCTGGAGCCGGAAATCCTTGTGCTATATGTGTTTTGCCTGTCTCAATTATTGTCCCAAACAAGCGGTTCAGATAAAAGATATCATCTTTGTAAAATCGCAGTCGAAAACCAACGGCAGGTATCCGCATCCTTACGCCAACGCCCAAGAAATTGCCAGGCAGAAGGAGACGATCTGAATAAAAGCGTGACCTGTGGCTCCGGAACCCCTCCTCCGCCATGAAGCGGAGGAGGCTGGAAACACTTTCTGCCTTCCATAACTAAAAATGCCGGGTAAAGATTTCATCCTTCTCCAAAAGGCTTTCGATGGTATCAAAGCCCAGGCGGTGCAAAAGCTCCATTACATAGGGGTTTTCGGCGGGGGTGATATATCGGGAGGCGCCGCCGTAAGCGTTCACCGCCTGCCGTCCTTCTTCCACCGGGGTGACGGCCCTGGGGCCGCCTACACAGCCGCCCCGGCAGCCCATTCCCTCGTAGAAGTTTCCTTCCCCCTTGCCCGAAAGGATGTCGCCCAACATGGCTTTGCAGGCCGGTACGCCGTCCGCCTGTCTTGTGCGCACCGTGATGGGGCGATGGGGGTTAAGCCTTGCCACCGTCTCCTTGACGGCTTCGCTGACGCCGCCCGTGCGGGCGTAGATCCGCCCGGCCCGGGAGGAATGATCCTTGTCGCTTTCCTCCATTTCCGCCGGCCGGATACCCAGCAGGTCGAAGATGTTTTGAACCTCCTGAAAGGTGAGAACGTAGTCCACGGCCCCCGCCAGATCCTTTTCCCTGGCTTCCGCCTTTTTGGCAAGACACGGGCCGATGAACACGGTCACCGCGTCCGGGTGGAGAATCTTCACCGCCCTGGCGCAGGCCACCATGGGGGAAACAGAGCCGGGCACATGGGGCATCAGCTCATTGTATACTTTGCGGATCATGCCGATCCACATGGGACAGCAGCAGCTGGTGAGCTGGTAATCACCTTCCGTTTGAATATTTTTATCGAATTCCAACGCTTCCTTCAGTGTCAGGATATCGGCAAACAGCGCCACCTCCAGCATGCCGTCAAAGCCCACGGCTTTTAAAGCGGAGCGCAGCTTGCCCGGTGTAACCTCCTTGCTGAACTGGCCCAGGAATGCGGGGGCGATGAGGGCGTAGGCAAGGCTCCTGGAGGAGCGTACCGCCTTTAAGGCCGGGAGAATATCGGTGCTGGCTGCCAGCTTTTCTTCCGCGCAGCCGTCGATGCAGCCGGCGCAGCCCAGGCACAGATCAGGATCGATTGAGATGCCGCCGTTTTTAGCAGGCAGGATGGCCCCAAAGGGGCAGCGGCGGATGCATTCCTGCTGCTTGTCCCCCGTGCAGGTGCATGTACCCGTTTTGAGGACCAGCGGATGCTTTTGGGGGTTTAACAGGCAATCCAGCTGCTTGGAGTCAAAGTCCCCGTTTTGGGGAAGGTTGTCAAGATCGTTATCCAGTGCCAAGGCCACTGTCTGCCGGTATAGTTCCCGGAATGTTTTCATGGGATAGCTCCTTGATGCGTGTTGATACTGCTTCCAAACATTATTGCGTCGTTGCCGCGGATCTTTTCGCGCACTACTGCGTCGTCTGCCGCTCAGCGTAGCGCTGCTACGCTTCGCTTAGTCTCCTTGTATTGCGCAAAAATCTCTCACGGCTTTGGACGCAATAATGTTTTCCATTAGTATGAGTACCGGGGTGAAATGTTTGCCTCATTATATCATGAATGCCCAGGCGAAATGAAATACTTATAGAAGAAGAAAAATTAAAAAAGCCGGGCTGTCGTTTTCACAGCCTGGCCCTTCATTTGCGCAGGGATGCCTTATCGTGATCTTAGGATATCCACCACCCAACTGCTTTCAGGCAGCGTAAGGCTGGTATTCAGCGCGTAGCTTTGGGCGATTCCCTGCACGGCGCCCCAATATGCCGTGAGGAGGGATACAGGGTCACCCTGCTTGATTTGGCCCAGCGCCTGGCCGTTTACGACGGTTGGAAGCAGAGGAGTGACAAAGTCAAAGTTTTGAAGCATTCTTTTCACACTCTCCGGCGCCGCTTCCGAGCGCATGGACTGGATCATGAGCAGAAACATTTTTCCGGTGAATGCGTCGAGCTTCAATGCTTCAAAAATGGTTTCCGTCATCTTTTCAAACAGCGCGATGGGCGATAGGCCTGTCTCGCGGAGCTGTATTACACTGGCGGGGCCCCACAGACCGATTTTGATCAATTCTTCATATACCTGCTCCTTCGATTCAAAGTAATTGAAGAAAAGACCTGTGCTGATGTTCAGCCTGCCGGCAATGTCGCGGATCTTCATCGCTTCAAAGCCCCGGCTGATGATCATGTCCAGGCTGCATTCCAAAATCTGCTGCCGCCTCTCCAGCCGCTGTTTCTCCCGCTTGCTTTTCACTTCCATGCTCATTTTGCTTCCTTCGCTATCTTGCGGGCTACGATCTTACCGTCGTTTACGGCGGTGCAGATACCCCCGCCGGCGGTGGTCCACTGGCCGCAAAGATAGAAGTTGCGCAACCCAGGGATTGTCTTTTGTATGTTTTGCTTCATGATGGAGGGAATGGGAAGGAAGCCCTCAAATGAGCCGCGGTATACGTTGGTGAGCCGCACATAAGTGGCGGGAGTAGATACGTCCGTCACACGGATGGCATCTTTGAAGCCAGGATAGCGCTTTTCCAAGGCATCCGCCACATCATCGGCCAACATCTGCTTTTGCCGTTTGTACTCCTCGTGGTCCGTATTGCGCAGGTTTTGCCAGTAGTCAAGCGGCGCTCCCAGCATAACCATCACGCTGCTTGCGCCCTTGGGCGCGGCGGATGGATCAAAGTCGAAGGAGCGCAAGGCCAGAGAAGCTTCCTTTGTATCGGGAGAAGTCTTGATGCCTTCCGGGCATTCGCACGTTAGCGCAAAGGGAATATCGAAGCGCTTGCTTAAGCCGAAGGATACGAGGGCCAGCGGGTCAAACAGTGGCGCTTCTTTTAGCATTGTGTCCAATTGCGGATGGGTATACTTTCCGCCCAGCATGTTTTTCAGCGTATCGTAGGCGTCGCATGCGGCCACCACAAAGTCTGACGCGTAGAACTTTTCTTTTACGCGCACACCCTTGGCCGCGCCGTTTTCCGTGACGATCTGATCCACCTTGGCATTGAAGGTGATCTTTCCTCCCAAGGCTTTGTACTTATCCTCCATGCGCCGCATGACTTCCGATGCGCCGCCTATGGGGTAGCCGGCGTTGCCGCTCATGCGCGTGCCCAGCATCATAATGATGGCCACCGCGGAGAACGAGGGAGGCATAAGACTATATAGGATTTTTTTGACCATGCCGCTTTGAATGCCCTGCAGATATTCTTCTACCGTCTTGCCGCCATGTTTCATGGCCAGCTTCAAAAAGCCCCGGCCATGAAGCATAAGGTCAACCGCTTCCTTCAGGCTCGAGGGTGCGCCCATGGAAAGCTTGGCGTGCATCATGGTTTCGATGTCGCTTAAGAAGGCATTGATCCTGTCTTCATCGCCCGTAGCATACTTTAGGAGCAGCGACTTGAACTTATTGAATTCCAGGGGAATGTCGTGCGCTATACCGTCGATCTCCATCCGTATGGAGGGGGCGTTATAAATCTGGGTGGACGCGTCCAGCGCACCTACCTCCCTGTACAGTTGATAGATAGAGTCTCCCGGCCTTGTACCTACCATCCAGTGAATACAGCCGTCAAACCTGTACCCGCCCCTTGTCCAGGCAGTGCACATGCCCCCTGCCCAGGGTGCCAGTTCAAAGATTTCCGTATCAAACCCCTGCTGCGCAAGATAGATGCCCGTGCTCATGCCGGAGAGGCCTGCGCCGATGATGATGACTTTTTTAGGCATTGGTGCCAACCTTCTTTTCTTAATATAATGAACAAACGTTCAATGAACATATGTTCATGGATATTGTATGCATGAGATTACGGTTTGTCAACTGCTTCCAAGAAATTTTTTCTCCATAAAAACAGCTTGCACCCCTCTTGCACATTTGGTATGATGTTCTGCGTTGATCGGGATTTGTAAAGGATTGGGGCAATCTTTATGAAAAAACAATCCTCGCTTTCAGGGCAGCTGATGATCCTTGCTTCAGCGCTTTTATGGAGCACCGCAGGCATTTTGGTGAAGCTGATTCCCTGGAGCGGCTTTTCCATTGCTTCCATCCGGGGGCTGATATGCACGCTGGCATTGCTGGCCCTTCGGCAATTTCGCCGCAGAAACGGCAATTATACACCGGTACGCTTTACAAAGCATAACATCGCGGCGGGGGTGGCGCTGTTTTTGACCGGTGCGTTGTTCATGGCTTCCAACAAGCTTACTACGGCGGCCAACGCCATCGTGCTGCAGTACATTGCCCCCATTCTGATATTGATCTATACGGCCGTGGTGCAAAAGCGGCGGCCCACCGCCACGGAAATAGTGCTCACCGTCGTTGTTTTTGTTGGCTGCGTGCTGGCTTTTTGTGACAAGCTGGGGGGCAGCGGAACGCTGGGCGATATTTTGGCGATCATATCCGGCTTCACCTTTGCGGCGCTGATCCTGATCAACCGCATGGAAAAAACGCAGCCGGAGGACGGGCAGATCATTGGCTGCGGCTTAAGCTTTATCTGCTGCCTGCCATTTGTGTTTACCGACAGCAATTTTATCATTACCTGGGAGAGCGTGGGGGCCATGCTTGCCCTGGGGCTCATTCAGTACAGCCTGGCGAATATCCTGTTCGGCAAGGGCATTAAAAAGACAGAACCCACGGCTGCTTCCATCATATTGACGATGGAGCCCATCATGAACCCTGTCTGGGTGTTTCTGATGCTGGGGGAAGCGCCGGGCCCCCTGGCGCTGACCGGCTTTGTGCTGGTGGTGGCGGCTGTGACGCTGCAATCATTGCTGCCTAATTTGCGGCGCAGGAAAAGGCCGGGGGATGTGCAAAGCGCCGCGGCGGAGCAGTGAAAAAAAAGCATCCCCGCGCACTATTGCCATCGGGGAACTGCTTTCATCAATGCCTATCTAATTCATTATGTTTTTTACTGCCTTAAGGGATTGGGAACAGCTTCATCGCTGTAGAGCTTTTCCTGGGTGCTGGCCCCGGCGATGCCGTCCACCGTCAGCCCGTTGTATTGCTGGAATGATTTCAAGGCTACAAATGTCGTTTCGTCAAATACGCCGGTGACACCGCTGTCCAAATAACCCAGGTCGATCAATGCAGTCTGCAATATGATCACGCTGTCGCCTTCGTTGCCTTGCATCAGCGTTTCAAATTCGCCGGTCATGGCGGTGGCGGGCTTGGCGCGAATGGAGAACAGGAGGTTCAGGGTGGCATTGCCTGCCACCCCGTCCACTGTCAAGTCGTTGAGCATTTGAAATTCCCGTATCGCATTGTAGGTGCTTTCCCCGTAGATGCCGTTGATAGCGTCCTGATAGTATCCCAGCTCGTACAGCGCGTATTGCATGTCCCGCACATTGGGCCCTTCGTCATATTGTTTGAGGGAACCGGATATCCTGTTGGCACTGGAGCTGTCGCCATACAGCCGCTGCTGGGTGGCGGGGCCGGCCACGCCGTCCACCGTCAGCCCGTTCATGGCCTGGAAGGACTGCACTGCCGTCACCGTGCCGGCGCCATACTTGCCGTCCACCGTGCCGGTGTAATAGCCCAGGATCTTCAGCCGCTCCTGCAGCCTTCTTACGTTGTCGCCCGAATCACCGTCCCGAAGCGTGGTATATACGGCGTTGCCGGCAGGGGAGGGTGTAGGATTATTATTGTTATTATTGCCGCCAGAGGAGCCGCTGGCGGGAACAGCATCGGCGGAAAACAGCTTGTTCTGGGTGGCCGTGCCGGCAATTCCGTCGGCCTTCAGACCGTTTTTCTCCTGGAAAGCGGTAACCGCCGCCTTGGTGCCCGCGCCGAAATCTCCGTCAATGGAGCCCTTCAGGTACCCCAGATCAATCAGCTTTTTTTGAAGTGCGCGAACCCCGTCGCCATCCATGCCCTCCTTCAGGGATACGCCCACAGAGGCTGCCACACCGCTGGCCTTGGGGGCATTGGAAGCAAACAGCGCTTTTTGCGTATCGGGACCGGCAATGCCGTCATCCCATTCCTTGGCTTTTTTCTGGAATGCCTTTACCGCGGCCTCAGTGGCCCCGCCATATTCGCCATCGGCGCTGCCGGAAAGATACCCTAAGGCGATCAGGCGGCTTTGCACCTGCCTGACGTCGCTGCCCGACATGCCCACCTTCAGATAACGGGCTTTTGAAAGGTTCGGTGTAGCGGTAGGCCTGGGGGTGTTGGTCCGCCGGGGAGTGCTGTTGGAAGAGTTTGAATTCGAATTGCTATTGGAGCTGGAATTGTTCGGCTTGGGAATGGCGTAATAGCTGTACAGCTTCTCCTGGGTCTTTTCCCCGGCGATGCCGTCGGCCAACAGGCCATTTACTTCCTGGAAGGCTTTCACCGCATTGGCGGTACCCATGCCGTAATCGCCATCCACAGACCCTGTATAGTAGCCCAGCTTCTTCAACTGCTCCTGCAACAGCTCTACATCATCGCCTGTGGAGCCTGTGCGCAGCACGCCGTCATTCTGCTGGGGCTGCGGCGTGGTGGTCTTGGGCGTTGCGGTGGGCTTGGAAGTGACGTTCTGATTTTGATTTTGATTTTGGTTCTGATTCTGGTTTTGATTTTGGCCAGGCGTAGCAGTAGGCGGGTCGGTAAACACATCGCCCCAATTATTGGGGATCTGGCTCACACCGCCCTGAACCGTGGGTGTGGGCGTGGGGGAGGGCGTAGGCGTGGGCGTCAGCCCGACGGTGGCGAAGGGCAGGCCGTTATTGCCCTGGTTTTGATTGTCGGCCCCTTTGGTGATGTCGTCCTCCGACATATAGCAGCTTGAGACCAGCAGCGCAGTTGCGATGAGCAGCGCCGCCAGCGCCGCCTTGCGCTTGTTGATTTTCTTCATGGCAGACTTCCCTCCTTGCTCAGGGCAACGCCTTGCCGCCCCTCGCTCCCTGAACATCATTGTATAGATTCACAGATGCCTTTGCAAGCACTTTTTCAGGGGAAAGCTGTCGGAACAAGGCTTTTCCCGTATGCTTGTCCATTGATCCAACCATACGACGATTGTGCGCTGTTCTTTGTTCCCAATATTTCATTTTTTCGGATCAAGCGTATGGTGCAAAGGTGCATAAATTGCACCTGAAGGCAAAAAATCGTCCACTCTGGGGATTGAACCCCGCTTTCGCGGGAAACATGCAGCCATCCGGACATTTTACACAATGCATCTTGCGAAGTAATCCGGCCTGCGATATGCTTACGTTGGATTCATCTTTCTGCCACCATTTTGGCTTTCCAGCCATCAGGAGGTTTTGCTATGTATCTTCCCTTTTTCTTTTCGCCTTACGACTGGCTGTACATTTTGCCCGGCCTGCTGCTGGGCCTGTGGGCACAGTACAAGGTCAGGAGCGCTTACGCCAAATATTCCAGGGTTGCCTCCTATGATGGCCGCCCGGCCAGTGAAGTAGCCCGCAGCATTCTTGTGGAAAACAACAACGGCGGCGTGCGGGTGGAACAGACCCAGGGAATGCTCTCCGACCACTACGATCCGCGCACCGAGGTATTGCGCCTGTCTGAAGGCGTGTTTGGGTCCAACAGCCTGGCCGCGCTGGGCATTGCCGCTCACGAGGCGGGCCACGCCATGCAGCAGTTGGAGGAATACGGCCCCATGAAGCTGCGTAATGCCGTGGTGCCCGTCGTTTCCTTTTCCAGCCAGCTTTATTTCCCGCTGTTCCTGGTGGGCCTGATCGCCAACTGGGAGCCGCTGATGTTTATCGGCATCGTGGTGTTTGCTTTATCGGTGCTGTTTTCCTTCATTACATTGCCGGTGGAATTTAATGCGTCCCGAAGGGCTATGACCATGCTGGAAACAGGCGGATATGTAACTAGGGAGGAAGCCCCCAAGGTGAAAGCCGTGCTGGATGCCGCCGCGCTGACGTATGTGGCGGTCGCCGTCACTGCTGTATTGCAACTATTGCGGTTGCTTGCGCTGGCCAGGAGAAGGGATTAGTGAAATCCATCCCATAGCCCATTTTCCATGCCGTAATGCTTTGCATCCTCGGTGTGGAATTTTTTTGGTCCTCTGGACTGGGCCATGGTGGCGTCGATGATCTGCCATTTCCCGTCCAGATAGACTTCGTTCCAGGCGTGCTGGTTCCCGGTGCGCAGGTTTTTGCCGTATATATGCTTGACGGGTACGCCCAGGGCCCTAAGGCCCACCGCCATGAACGCGGCGTAGTCCGAGCAGATGCCTTTTCTACCTAGGACAAACGCGTCGCCGTCGGGGATCTCAGTGAATTGGATGGTTCTGGAAAGCTGCTTGTCGTAGGCAGCGTGGTCCATCAGCCAGTCCCAAAGGAGCGTGACTTTTTCCAGATCCGTTTTTGCGTTTTGGCAAAGCGACCGCGCCAGCGCCACCGTGACGGGATGGGCTTCCATATTGGTGTGCAGGGAAGACAAAAGGGCCAGCTGCGTATCCTCCGGCGCATCTGCCAAATCAAGAAAGGTTTCAAACAGCAGGCGGATGGGCCTGTCATACAGGCCGGCCTCATATACAGAAAGCTTGTACTTTCCGGCCCCCAGCGTAAGCAATATGGGTTGCCACATGCCGTCACCCGGCAAAAGCAGTTGATGGCGCTTGTCCCCGTTTTGAATTTCCATGACAAGGGGAAGTTCTCCTGCCGTGGCTAGGTATACATAACCCAGAGAGGCGGTCTCGGTATATGCCCGCAGGCGGGGGCGGCCTTCCTCCGGCAGTACTTGCGTAAGGCTTGACTGCACAAACCCGTCCTTAAAAGGCAGCGCCACCTTATGCCATGATTCCTCCTGCATGTAATCCAGGGCACGCAGTGCAAAGCGCCGCCAGGAATATATCGCTTTGGCACCGGTTTTTGCCTGGGCGCGGACAGACACGGCCGCATTGCCCTTACGCACAAGGTATACGTCTGACGTATCGCCAAGCGCCTGCCAGGGGATGTCCTCCGGTGGCCGGGACATGGACGCGAAAGGGGGCGCACCGGCCTGCGCGGCTGAAAAAATGGTAACCAGAATCAACATGAAAATCAGTGCGGACATGCATTTTGCACGCATTTGCATTTCCCTCCTGTCATCCTGCATTATATCATGTTTTTTTGATGTTTTCTTAACAGACGGGCGAGGATTTTGCAAGTTGCATTTTTGAAAATATTATGCAGGAATTCTTGCAAAATCTCTTCCCTTTTTTGGCTTTTTGCGGTATAATTTGCATGCAAGCAAAGGCGTTTGCAGGAACTGTGTGGACCTGAAAGAGGAGGAAATTCTCATGGCACTGTTGATATTCCTGGTTTTGATGTTTATACTGCTGCTGATTGACGACCACAGCCGTCAGATGCATCTGGAACAGGGATTGGCGGATTATATGAATATCGAATATCGCCGCATGTATCCTACCAGCGACTAATTTCATCCTATTCTGTGCCGGCCGAAGGGCCGGTTTTTTCTTTCTCTAATCAATAATGATCTGCGCTTGGGTCTGCTCCACATCCAATGTCTCGCCCTCCTTCAGGGAGAACTGGCCGGAACGGTAGGGCTTGCCCTCTACGGTCAAAAGCACTTTTTCCGCCAGGTACAATTCCCCGAAGGTGTCGGCTACACTGTGCAATACGCCTTCCTCATAGGCCGCGCTACCGGTCCGTTCCGTGATAAAAGCCTGGTTCAAATCGAGCTGCACCACATTGTCGGCGTTTCTTTTAAGCGACAGAATGCGTGTGCCGGGGGTGAATACCCGCCCGGCTTTGCCGTTCGGCTCTACCTGGTAGGCCTCCTCTACGGCGGCGGCCAATGTCATGTTGGTGGCCATGGCCAATTGTATCTCCCGGTAGAAGCGCCCCGAACCGTCTACACCGGGGTAGTAGAGCCGTATGACCTGAAAAAAAGGTGTGTCGCTCTGTATTTGCTCCAGGGAGGAAACGACCTCCAAATCCCCGGATTGAAAGACAGACCTGACCAATCCGACGCCCTTTGCATAGTAATCAATGGTCTTTGAATCGGTTCCCTGCGTGGTTACCTCCAATGCCGTATAGTCGCCGGAAAGCGTTTGTACAGGCACATTGATCCCCGTCACCGACCGCCGCCCGTTTGCCGCATCCCAGGCCGTGCCCACAGTCAGCGGCTCCTGAAGCAATACCTCCGATTCCGTTTCCGGGGCATTTATAAGGTTCTCCCGCACGTAGGCTTCCGGCACAGACAGGACCCGCGTGAGCTTGCCGTTTTCCCACTTGTACACGCGGGAAGTCACCGTGCCGCCGTTGTCGATGCGCAGCTGCAGCTTGTTCCCCTCTTGAAACTCGGCATGGGATACATAGGAGGCATACTCGTTCCCCACGCCCTCATACGTTAAGCGGACGTCTTTAAGTACCGGGAAATAATCTTCCACCCGTTCCGCCGCCTCGGTGGGCTGCGCGGCGGGCGGGGCTGTTATGGGGACGGGCATCGTGGTGGCGGGAGGCGTTGAGACGGTACCGCCCGCCTGGGGCGCGGCGCAGCCATGAAGCAGCAGCACGGCCAGCAAAAACAGTGCGGTTAAGGTTTTGTTCTTCATGAGAATCCCTTCTTTAATTTCATTGCGGTTGCTGTTTCATGTTTCCCGTAAGACAGTGTTTTCAAGCATGATGTAGGGATGAATAAGACAATCACCGCTGCCGCATAATCTTTCAAGCTTACGAGGAACATAAAGCGACAACAGTATTGGAGGTGCTTTATGCAAAATTCTTCGACTTACGAAAGACAGGCGCCCGCGGCGCCCAATAGCTTTCCGCCCCAGCATCAAAACGCCCAGCCCGGCAGCCAAAAGAACATGAACCCCAAGCCCATTGTGGACAACCCGCAATATAAGGGCGCCGGGAAGATGACGGGGCGCGCCGCAATCATCACCGGCGGCGACAGCGGCATCGGCCAGGCTGTGGCCCTGGCTTTTGCCAAGGAAGGCGCTGACGTGGCCGTACTCTACCTGAACGAGACCCAGGACGCCCAGGAAACGCAAAAGATGGTGGAAGGCCTTGGCCGCCATTGCCTGCTGGTGCCCTGCGACCTTAAGAGCGAGCAGGCCGCCTTCGACGCGGTGAACAAGGTGATGAAGGCCTTTAATCGCGTGGACGTGCTGGTGAATAACGCCGCCGTGCAGTATCCCCAAAACAGCCTGGAGGATATTACCAGCGATCAATTGGGCGTGACGTTCAACACCAACGTCATGAGCTACTTTTTCATGGCCAAGGCGTGCTTAAAACATATGAAGTCAGGCGCGCAAATCATCAACACCACATCTATCACCGCCTATGCGGGGGACAAGACGCTCATCGATTATTCCGCCACCAAGGGCGCCGTCGTATCCTTCACCAAGTCGCTGTCCCTGTCGCTGGCCCAGCAGGGCATAAGGGTCAATGCCGTGGCTCCGGGACCTGTGTGGACGCCGCTGATCCCTTCCAGCTTCTCGCCCCAGGATGTGGAGCAGTTCGGGAAGGATACGCCCCTGGGGCGCGCCGCCCAGCCATTTGAACTGGCCCCCACCTATGTGTACCTGGCCTGTGACGACAGCGCGTATGTGACCGGGCAGATATTGCATGTCAATGGCGGGAAATTAAGCTCATAAAAAGGGCGGATCTCCTGCGAAACTTAAGGCTTCGCAGGAGATCCGCCAGAATGTATATCATCGCCGATAACTCATCATGCAGCCGGTGCAAAGAGCCAGCCCCAGTACGGTTATTCCGATACGGGAACCCAGATACCCGTTAGGCAGCGCAAAGGGGATTACACCCTTTTGTGCCAGTGTGCCTGCCGCTTGCGAGAGCACCGAATTACCAAGAAGGTCGAATGCCGGCGGCAGCGAAAGATCAATGAATGCGGCAAAGAATAGAAACGCAATGAGCGCATAAACCAGATTGCTGCTAAGGCGGCCCATCCACAGTCCCAGCCCGGTAAAAAAGATTGCCTGCGGCAGCAAGGCAAGCACTGCTAACGGTAAAAAGCCGATACGTGGCGTCACAGTGAACACCCAGATGCAAAACACGAGGTAGGCTGCCACCGCCAGTATTGCAACCAAAAGATAACCCAGCCCCAAAGCGGCGGTCATCAGCGCGTGGCGGACGGAGACCGGCATGGATGTTGCCGAAGCCAGCGCTTCCACCGCTTTTTCTTTTGGCGAGGTTTGGCGTGCCACAAAGAATAGTGAAATGGAGGTCAGGAACGGTGACAGTTTCAGCAGGTAGGAAAGAAAAGTCCACTCGGAAAACGGTGCGGTGTCATTATATCCTAACAGCGTATCGGCTCTAAGAAGGAAGACCGCATAGGCAAGGGCAAATACGGTCATCAGCAGGTATGGCTTGGATAACAGGACCCGCCGCAGTTCATAGCACCCGGCCTTCATCACATTCGAGCTATTCATCCAGCGTCATGTCCTCCTTCGTAAGCCCCAATTCCTGCAGGAAGATTTCGTAATCAAGCGGCTTTGTAAAATCGCCGTGGCGCTCCATATACATTTTAGACAGACTGGCCACAAAGGCGTCCTCGCCGCCTTTAAGGCTTTCGGCCTTGAGCAGCAGCGCGGGCATCAGGTCGTAACGGGTCAGGCCTGCGTACGTATAGTGCACCGTAAGTGCGTCTGGCTCGGCAAGGCGGGCAAAGCCTTCACGGTCTACCATATAGAAAGCGTTTTGAAGCCGGTGGGCGTTGCGCTGCCATAGGCCGGCATACTCCCTTAAGGCATACTCCATGCCGAAGCGCTCCTTCATATACAGGTAGGCGCTATAGCAAGTAAGCCCTTCACTGCTCCAGGGCGACATCCCGTCTTCGGCTGTGTACACACTTGAAGGTCCAAAGCCCCACCATTGGTGGGCAATCTCATGCACCGCCAGGCCCAGCCCGCTTCCGCCCTCCACGTTGGCGCTCCCTGGCGCTGCCTTGTACGCACCGTTTATGAACATGGTCTCACCATACATTGATATATTCTCCGACGCCCATCCTGCAAGGATGCCGCCGTCCAGCTCTAATAGCACCAAGGGCATACCGTTAAAATCCAGCGGGCCGAATCGCCTGGTGAAGTATTCGATCACGTCACGCAGCGTATCTGCCGCCATGGATTCCCGCATGAGGCCGGCTTTCTCGCGATAATAGACAAGCTGCACGTCCAGCTCACCGACGTTGAATTTCTCCACCTTGTAGTCACCGGCGATAAGCCAATGCCAATAGGAGTCGGAGAACCGGTAGGTTTTGCAGCCTTTGCGCAGGGGAGCCAGCTCATCCAGGGTCTTTCCAGGCACAAATGCGGTTAACGTGTCGGCCATGGTTACGGTGCACTCTACCGGAAAATTGTTATTTCCTGAATACAGCACCGGCACGAATTGGTCCAGGAACACGAACTTTGGGGTGATCATGAAGGTAATCTGTTGAGAGTCCCGGCGGTTCCTCGGCGTGCCTGCATAGAGCAGCGACAAAGTCTTGCCGGTAAGCGGGCCTTTTAGCTTCACATGCCATACCGAGGTCATAAAGCTGTCAAACTCATCCTTGGTCAAGGCGACAGGTTGGCCATCCAGCAGCGCCTCAAGTATCTCCAGCCCGGGCGCCAGCAGCAGGGCCAGGTCCTGCTCCTTGCTGCCGCCGCCGCGAAGCTCAAATTCCGCCCGCCCTTCCAATTGGCCGTCGCCAATGAAAAGATCCGCCTTGCCTTTGGAGGCATTAATTTGAAAGTTATAATCGGCCTTCACGATCATGCTGTCTGCGTTATCCTGCATGGTGATCTGGCTGGTTTCAGGATCAATGTGTACCTCATACGTGAGCATCGGGCCATTGTCGATGAAAGGCTGCTGTGTGAATAGCAATATGCCGGCTGCCGCCATTGCGGCCATCAGCAGCGGCAGCACCGTTTGCTTTAGGTTGTGCAAAAAGGACCACAGCCAGCTTAGGCCGTAGCGCCGAAGGCTGTTAAGCCCCAGAAAAAACAGTGCCAGGCTAAATGTCAGCCATATCAGCCTTGAATAGGTGAGTAGGTGGATTTGGCTCATGCTTTCGCTGACATCCGAAATGGAATTGACTTTCGTGCTAAGCCAGGGCAAGCGGAAATCGCTGTTATACTGCCGGGTGATATCAAAGGCGATCAGCCCGGCCATCAAAACAAAGCCGGCTTCCATACTGCGGGTGATCATATACACGCCCGCGGTGGCGATCATGGTGATCATCAATCCGCCGCAATAGACCAGTCCCCACACCCGTATAAAGGTGCTGAGCCGGAACAGCTCGCCCATCATGAGCGCGGTGTAGGGCAGCAGCACCGCGGCGGCTGCCGCTGAAGACAGAACCATCACCATTAAAAGAGCCAGGACTTTACGCACCGCATAGCCTGCAGGGGTTACGACGCTTTCGATCAATGTGTCGCAGTGCGCGCGTCTATTCCGCTGCATCTCCAGCAAAGTGTGAAGCGCCGCCGCGAACGCTGAGACTTTCAGAGCGAGCTGGGCAGGCTGAAGCATCAGTACAGTGGTCATGGTGCCGGAAAAGTATCTTCCCCCAAGGCCAAACATGTCGGTGCACAGGATCACGGGTGTCAGTACATACACGGCAATGAACAGCCAGCTTCGCCAAGCGTGCAGCAGCCGGACGATCTCGTGCGCGGTCAAGTGCAATATTCTCATGGCTGTCTCTCCGCACCCGCCATGGCATACATGTAAGCGTCTTCCAGGCTGGGCCGTACCGCCTCGGCAAAGCCGGGCAGTTCATCGGCCACAAGTTTGTACACCGTTTTTTCCGGCGTGACGATCTTTGAGGTCACACGCATGGCTGCGATTTGGGCTGCATCGCACATCATATGGTCGGCCTCACCCTGAAGGCACTCATATATGCCCACGTGACCTAAACACTGTGCGATCAGCCCATCAGGCGTGCCATCGTAACAAATGCGGCCCCGGTTAAGCACGATCAGCCGGTTGCACACCGACTGCACATCCTCAATAATGTGCGTTGACAAGATCATAATCTTGTCCCGCGCGGTTTCGACGAACACATTGCGCATGCGCACCCGCTCCTCAGGATCGAGTCCCACGGTGGGTTCGTCCAATATGATGAGCTCAGGATCACCCAACAGTGCCTGAGCGATGCCTACCCGCTGCTTATATCCGCCCGACAGCGAGCCGATCCTATTTCGCTTCCGCTCGTAAAGCCCGCACAGCGGCAGTACCCGCTCAATATGCTGTTTTGACTTGCTGCCAAGATTCTTCAGGCATGCCATATAATCCAAAAACTGATATACGGTCAGTTCCTCATAAAGCCCGTACTCCTGCGGCAGATAGCCGAGCTTTTGGCGCAGCTGCCTTTGCTGCTTTTGTAGCGGTGCGCCATCCAGCAGGATTTTGCCGGCGCTGGGCAGCAGGCCCAGGGTCAGCAGCTTCATCAGGGTACTCTTGCCCGCGCCGTTGGGGCCTAGCAGCCCTACGAACATTGGAGCCGTCAGGGTAAGCTCCAGTCCGTTAAGTGCTGTCTTGCCGCCTGGATAGCGCTTTTCCAGTCCATGAATGTTGAATTCCATGCCCTTTTTCGTGCTGGCGGAGTCGTCTGCACGGCCCTCCTTTTGCTTTTGTGGATCGAAATGTATGTACTGCTTTCGTTTTATATGCCCTAATCATGGCCCCCCTCCAGCGCCGCCGCGATTGTCTCCCACTGTTCATACATGATCTGAAGCTCGTTTTCGAGCGCTGCCTTCTCGGCGAGCACCTCATTTAGCCGTATATAGTCGCTGGCACATTCTAGGGCTCTCTTGTCAAAGCCCGCGAGCTTTTCCTCCGCCCGGGCGATGTCCCGCTCGAGCGCATTCAGTTTGCGCTCCGCCCGCTGGTCGCGCCCGGACGGCCTGGCGGCGGGCTTTTGCGGCTTCTCTTTCTCGGGCGGCGGCGCGGCCTGCTCCATCGTCTTGAGCCTTCTGTACCGCTCGTAGCCGCAGGGCCAATCGCGGAATTTTCCGTCCTCGATCTCCCACACGCGGTCGGCGAACCGCCGGATGAAGTACCTGTCATGGGAGACGAACAGAAGCGCACCCTCAAACTCCGCCACCGCTTCCTCAATCCACTCCCGCGAGTTTAGGTCGAGGTGGTTCGTGGGCTCGTCGAGGATGAGGAGGTTCGCCCGCGACATCATGATCAGGCACAATTGCAGCCGCGCGCGCTCGCCGCCCGATAGTTGCGATACGGTCTTGAACTGATCCTCGCCCCGGAACCGAAAGGCGCCGAGCCGGTCACGCGCTTCCTGCGGCTGGCAGTTTGTCTCGTAGAGGAGCGTGTCGTAGAGCGTCCGTTCCGGATGCGGAAATGCCATCACCTGCGGGAGGTATGCAAAGCTAACGGACGGTCCGAAGTGCGCCTCGCCCGTATCCGGGGCTTCGAGCCCCATCAGGATCTTCAAAAATGTGGTCTTGCCGCAGCCGTTCGGCCCCAGCAGCGCGATCCGCTCGCCGTTCCCGCGCATCGTAGTATTCACGCCGGAAAACAGCGTCTTCCCCCCGAACGCTTTTGATAGGTTCTCCGTCCAGAGCACCCTGTCCGCCCGGAACTTGTCAGAGTTAAACCCCATATCCATGCGCGACTGTTTCGTCGGCCGGTCGGTCTCCTGCACGCGTTCGATTCGCTTCTCCATGGCCCGCGCTTTCTTGTGCAGCGCGGGGTTGTCGTAGACCGAACCCCATGCCTTGAGCCTTTGCACCTGAAACTCCAGCTGCTTGACCTTCGCTTGCTCCCGCTGATAGCGCATGAGCTGCTGGCGGTATCGTTGCTCCTTCTCCTGGGCGTAGAAAGTGTAGTTGCCGCCGTAAAAGTTTGGCTTTCCATTTTCGAGCTCCACGATCCTTGTGACCACCACGTCCAGAAAATAACGGTCGTGGGAGACGACGAGCACGGTGCCCTTGTAGCTTAAGAGGTAGTCCTCCAGCCATTCCATAGAACGCGTGTCCAGATGGTTCGTTGGCTCGTCGAGGAGGAGGACATCCGTCTTCTCGAGGATCAGCCGTGCCAGGCACACCCGCGTGCGCTCCCCGCCGGAGAGATCGGCGAAAAAACGCAGGCGCATCTCTACATCGATCCCAAGCCCATTCGCGACCTTGTTGAGCTCCGTCTCCCACTCGTAGCCGTTAAGGGCCACGTACTCGTCCATGAGCCTAGAATACCGCCCCGCGTCGCCTGGCTCCATGCCCGTGTGGATTTTTTCGATCTCCGCACCGATCTCAAACACGCGTGAAAACGCCGCGCGCAGCACATCCTCGCATGTCGTGCCCGGCGCGTAGTTATTAAGCTGTGCCACATAGCCCAGCTTCAGCCCCTTTTGGACAAACGCACTGCCCGCGTCGGGATTAAGCTCGCCCGTGATGATTTTCAGAAGTGTCGTCTTACCCGTGCCGTTCCCGCCAAGCAGTCCCACGCGCTCGCCCCGGTCAACCTGAAAGCTCACACCGTCCAGCACGACGCGGTCCTGCACAAATGATTTCCTGATGGATGTGATGTTGATATCGGCCATATCGTCCACCTAAATGAGTTGATCCTCTTATTATGAAGCACAACACTACCTGCGTCAACCAAAAGCTGACAATTTGACATGATCAGCGTCCCGCCGTTTTCCGAAACTGCCCGGGTGTTATTTTTTCTTTTTCCCGAAACAGCCTGATGAAATATTCCACCCGCTTGTAGCCGCATTGCACCGCGATGTCGCCGACGGATGCATCCGTCTTTCTAAGGAGCATTTTCGCATGGTCGATGGTCATCCCGATCAAATCCTCGCTGGGCGAGATTTGAAAGTGCTTGCGGTACTGCAAAAAGAAATAGCTCCGGGTAAAATACATTGCCTTTGCCATCTTCTCCACATCCCAAACGCCGGGGTTTTCACCGATCCGCTCGCGCAATTGCAGCAGGCGCTTTTTGGTCTGGTACTCCCGCTGTGCCTTGGGTGTATTCAGAATCTGGTTTTCAGCCAGGGTAGACAGAAGGCGCTGGATATGCTCCCGGACGGTAGCGGTGTGGTCCACGCCAAAATCGGACATGGTCCAGGATATGTATTCCACAAGGCCGGTGATAAGCTGGTCTTTTTCAATATAGAAGATTTCATTCAGGGGAAGGTTGTATTTGCGCAGCAGCTCATCATCATCCGGCTGAAAGGTCACAAAATTGTTCGCAAAGCCTTTGCCCAGCGCATAGTATTCCTGGCGCGTACCGGGTGTATAAAGGATGCATGCATTCTTATCCACATGCGTAGGCAGGCCGTCGATTACCACGCATAGCGGGGACAGAAAGTGAACGAAATTGACGGCATTCTGGCCGTTTTCCCGCAGAAGATGGTAATCCGCAGGCTCTGTTTTCAGGTGCATGGCACCCAGCAATTTCAAGCTCATTTCACACCTTCTCCCAGTGCTCAATTCCTGTTCCACCGGCTTGGGGCCGGCAGCTATTTGATGCTCACACAATATGCATTAATGTTATTATAATAAACAAATACAACATTTTCAATAGCATAAGTGGCAAAAAGAACCGACTAAAAATCATAACAATAAGCTATTTTTGTCTTTTGATCCCCCATATCATCGGCATTTGGCGCATATGCATGCAATGCACAGAAACAGCAGTAAACATTTTTGCCAATCGAAGGATTTGACATCTTTCGCGTTCTGATGTAAGAATGATATTAACGGACATAGGATATAGCATGGCAAGCTGAAAGCGGACAACCGCGGCCAGTTTGGTTTCGTTTTCATTCAATTATAGATTGATCATGCAAGGGGAATATACCGATGCGCAAAAGATCCATGCTCCTGATCATCGCCGCAACCCTGCTTATCACGCTGGGCATAGCTTTGCTGCTGGCAGGAAACCAGGCTTCTGCCGTTGTCCTGCCGGCGAAGGCGCAGATAGAAGCTTCCATGGCGGCGCTTCGGGATATTTACCTTGGCATGGAGAACCTGCCCCGGGATTCCTATGAAGTATACCTTTCCAACCTTGCCGCGCCTGTGTATTCCGGCCCCGAGCTTGCCTTTCCCACCCGGGAAATGGGGGGCGTGTATCTGTCGGAGACAAACGAAGCAAAGGCAGAAATTGCTGTCACAGCGCCCCAGGATGGGCTGTACGCCATCGCGTTTACCTATAGGCCGGAGGGGGACCGGGTGCTTCCAACGGTGCTCAATGCCACGGTGGACGGAATCGTGCCCTATGAGGAATGGAACTCCCTGCAGGCAAACAACGTATGGCTGTCCGCAGGCTTTCCCCTGGATCGGTACGGCAACGAGTGCGTGGGTATGCCATCCCGGTCAAATGTATGGCAGAAGTCGTATTTCCGCACCGTTTCAGGCCGGTACAGCGAACCCCTTTTGGTCTATCTGAAAAAGGGTGACCATTTAATTGCCTTAAGCTGCGCCGAAAGCGCCGTCACGTTATCCTCCCTGTCGCTGTGCCCGAAACCCGAAATGGCGAAAAGCAGTGGCGAGTCACCTGATGGAAACGCGCTGCTTGTGCTGGAAGCCGAGCAGGTGATAAGGCGCAACAACCCCAATGTACGCACAGGCGCATCCTACAACAGCCGCCTCACCCCCTACAGCCCAGGTAAAAAGGTTCAAAACTACATTGAGGACAGCTCCTTCCGCTATGGCGGCGCCAGGGTCGAATATGATTTTGAAGCGCCGGCAGACGGCTATTACAATGTCATGTTCCATTACCGCCAGGCGGACAAGGCGGGCTTTACGGTATTCCGCAATATTTACATAGATGGGGCCATTCCAAACGAAGGATATCAAAACGTTCCTTTCGGCTTTGCAAGGCAGTTTACCAGGTATATCCTGCCCGATGCCGTGTTCCTTACGAAGGGAAAGCATACCCTGGCCTTGGAGGTTTCGCTGGACCCTACCCGCTACGCCATCATGATCCTGGAAAAGATCACCGATGAAATGAACGACCTGACGCTGGAAATTACCAGGATCACCGGGGGCAATACCGATAGGTATAGGGATTTCAACCTGGCCGGCTACGGCATCGACGCCGGATCAAAGCTTACCTATTGGGCGGAATTGCTGGAGAAAACACATCAGGCGCTTAACGAGCTCAAATCCGTATCCGGCAAGTGCGGTGAAATCGAGCAGATTCAGGTGGCCGCCCGGCTGATGCGCATCCTTAATGAAAAACCTAACGAGCTGCCCAAGCGGCTGAACGAATTTTCCAGAGGCATACCCACCGCGGATGCGAAAGCCGCTTCTAATTCCAACTCCATTTCCATCATGCAATACCTGGTCAACACCATCGAAAGCCTGCAGTTTTCCCAACTGGGGCTGGACAGTATGATCCTGTTCCAGAATGCCAAGGATCTGCCTGCTGAAAAAACCGCCCTTGCGGCCATGGGTGACAGCATCGGCCACTTTTTCAGTTCCTTTGGAGCTGAAGAATATACGCCCGGCTATGACGGGCAATCGGGTGAGACGCTTCAGGTATGGGTCAGCAGGCCCAGGCAGTATCTGGAGATCATGCAGAACCTGGCGGATACGCGCTTTACCCCGGCAACGGGGATCAAGGTGGATCTGTCCATTGTGCCGGACCAGGCCAAGCTGATCCTGGCCAATGCCTCCGGCAAGGCCCCCGACGCGGCGGTGGCCATCGCCTCCTCCGGCGTATATGATCTTGCCATCCGCGGTGCGCTTGCCAATATGCGCAGCTTCGACACATTCAAGGAAGTGGCATCCCGCTTTGCCCCCGGCATGCTGATCCCGGGCGTATTGGATGAAGGGGTATACGCCATTCCTGAAACCTTCAACTTCTGGGTAATGTTTTACCGCTTAGATATTTTGAACTCCTTAGGCCTTCAAGTTCCCGACACCATGCAGGAAGTTCGCGATATGCTGCCGCAGCTTCGGCGCATGGGCATGAACTTCAACTGCCAGGTATCCAACTTTATTGCCAAACCCTTCGCCGCCACCGCCCCCTTCATCTTCCAAAGCGGCGGAAACATCTACGAAGACGGCACGGGGCTCTCGGCCCTTCAAACGCCCGAGGCCATCGGCGCGCTGGCGCTGCTTACGGAAAACTATACCATATACAGCATGCAGTACAGCATCTCGAGCTTCTATCAATACTTCCGGGACGGCCGCACGCCCATCGGTGTTTCGGACTATGGCACGTTCAACCTTTTGACCAATGCCGCGCCGGAGCTTTCCGGCAAATGGGAGCTGGCACCATACCCCGGCGTTGCAGACGAAAACGGCGCCACCCAGCGCTGGACATCCGGAGCGGCGGAAAGCAATGTGATCTTTTCCTCCTCCAGCCGCAAGGAGGAAGCCTGGGCTTTCCTGGACTGGTGGATGTCCACCGAAATACAGACGGATTTTTCCTTCCTGTTGCAGACCACCCTGGGCAACGAGTACATGTGGAACTCCGCCAACCTTCAGGCGATTGCCAACGCGCCATGGAACCGCAAGCACAAGGCCGTGATCCTTAAACAGTTGGAATGGACGTATGAAACACCCAGGGTCCCCGGCGGATACATGGCGGAGCGGGAGATTTCCAACGCCATCGACGCGGTCATGAAGGGCACAAAGCTTCAAATGGCCATTGACGCGGCCGACAGGAATATCAACAGGGAGTTAAAGCGCAAGCTGGAGGAGTTTGGCTACACGAAGGATGGCGTGTATGTGAAGCCCTTCCTGCTGCCGACGATTGAACTGGTGGAAGGGTGGCTCAAATGAGAGGGAAAAAGCGTGGAAGGATGCAAAAAATCAATCCGGCAGTCTTTTTCCTGCTGCCCTATATGGTTCTGTTTTCGGTATTCATCATTGTTCCCGTAGCCGCCGCTATTCTGCTTTCGTTTACGAACTTTGACGCCGTGAACCGGCTGGACATCGTCTGGCTGCAAAACTATGTGACCCTTTTGACCCAGGACCCCATTTTCATGCAGCACGTGCTGCCCAATACCATCACCTTTGCCATCGTGGTAGGCCCCATAGGATACGCCCTTTCCTTCTTTCTGGCTTGGAGCCTGGCCCAATTGCCCAAGGTGCCAAGAACCGTCTGCACGCTGATCATTTATTCCCCTTCCCTGACTGTGGGCACCACCATGGCCGTGGTCTGGCGGATCATATTCGCCGGCGACCAGCTGGGGTATGTGAATGGGCTTCTCATTAGCCTGGGGCTGATCACCGAGCCATTCCCCTTCCTGGTCACCGCGTATTTGCTGCCCATTATGATCATCATCGCTCTGTGGAGCAGCATGGGCGTGGGTTTTCTGGCCATGCTGGCCGGCATCCTCAACATTGACACCAGCGTGTATGAGGCCGCCACCATCGACGGGCTGCGCAACAGGTTTCAGGAAATGTTCTACATCACCATTCCCATGATGAAGCCGCAGATGCTCTTTGGCGCGGTGATGGCTGTGGTCAATACCTTCCAGGTGGGGTATATCGGTGTGCTGCTGTCCGGCGTCAACCCCACGCCAGGGTATTTCGGCCAGCTCATCGTCAACCACATCGAGGATTTCGGGTTCATCCGCTATGAAATGGGCTACGCCTCCGCCGTGTCCGTGGTGCTGCTTTTAATGGTCTACGGGATATCCAAGGGCGCGCGCAGGCTGTTCCGCTGAAAGAAAATATCAGCCCTGATAATGTCAAGTGCGGTAAAGGAGCTGGGGTATGGACTTTCGCATAAAACAAGCAACAAAATATCTGTTGGTACTGCTGCTGGTACTTTCTATTCTGCCATGCAGGAGTGCTTTGGCGGCCAATGCTCCTTACGACACCCGCACGCCTTATGTGAACGGCGGAATGAGCAAAACCAAGGATGCCTATCTGCCGGTTAAGACGATTGAAAAATTCGGGGAAAAGGATTTGAAGACGCCGGGGGACATCGCCATCTCCCCCGACGGATACCTGTACATCGCCGATACGGGCAACGGCCGCGTTCTGAAGGTGACCATGGACGGGACGCTGATTCAGGAAATCGGCAAAGGTCAACTTAAATATCCCAAGGGCGTATATGTCAGCCGGGACAATCAGGTATACGTGGCGGACTCCCGGGGCAAGACGGTGTTTTTGTTCAGCGCGGAAGGGGAACTTATCCGCCAATACACAAAGCCGGATGAACCGTTATACGGGAAGGATGTGGACTTCACCCCCAGCAAGGTGGTGGCCGACCGGGCGGGAAATGTGTACATCATTTCGGAGGGGAACAGCGGCGGGGTCATACAGTTAAGCCGGGAAGGCGATTTCTTCGGATACGTGGGCGCCAACAAAACGCCGCTTTCGCTGGATGAAATCATACGCAGGCTTTTGTTCACCAGTGAGCAGCAGGCACAGCTGAAATTGAATGTGCCCGTTTCGCCCATCAACCTGGCAGTGGATGAAAGGGGCCTCATCTATACCGTCACCCAGGGGGGCGCGTTAGACGCGCTGAAAAAGTTCAACATGGCGGGCGTAAACATGTTCAAAAGAACGTCGGTGGATGCATTGGTGGCCGACGTATGCGTAAGCCCCATCGGCAACATCTATATCGTATCCTCAGACGGCTATATCGCGGAATACACCACCGACGGGGAATTTTTGTACCTGTTCGGCGGGCGGGACGACGGCTATAACCGCAACGGCCTGTTTGTAGCCGCCGCCGGCATTGCCGTGGATGAAGCGGGGAACCTGTACGTGCTGGATTCCGAGCGCAAGAGCGTGACCGTTTTTTCGCCCACGGAATATGCCAGCACCGTGCACACCGCCCTGGATCTGTATCAAAAGGGTCAGTATATTGAAAGCCAGGCCCCCTGGGAGTCGGCCCTTTCCCAGGATGCCATGTTCGCCCTGGCGTACCGGGGCATTGGGGAAGCGTATTACAAACAAGGGCAGTATCAAAAGGCCATGGACGCCTTCCGGGCAGGGTATGCCTTCACCGGTTATTCCGACTCCTTCTGGGAAACGCGCAACGCGTGGCTGATGCAGAACCTGGCCAACGTGTTTCTCATAATCCTCGCGCTGTATATTGCCGCCAGGGTGATTGGCCTTTTAGGCCGCAAATACGGCTGGCTTGCGCCCGCAGGCCGCATGCTTACCCGTATTGCCGGTGTGCCGATTATAAGCAAGGTTGCCTACATGGCCAGGGTACCAAGAAACCCCGCGGACGCTTTTTACGGCATACGCCATGAAAGCAAGGTTAGCATCGTTTCTGCCACCATTGTATACATCCTTTTCTTTGCGGTGTATCTCATGGGCAAGTACTGGACGGCCTTTCTGTTCAGAACAGTGCCGGATGGCATTTTTGAAGTCGGCCGCGATTTTGCGACGGTCTTTGGGCTGATCGCACTGTCGGTCATCTCCAACAACCTGATCTGCTCCATCTCCGACGGCGAAGCGCGCTTAAAGGATGTGTACTGCTCCCTGGCCTACTGCCTGATGCCTTATATCTTCCTCAAACCCTTCCTGGTGATCATCAGCCACGGTCTGACCAACAACGAAGCGTTTATCATGGTGATCGGCGATTTTTTCATCATCGCCGCCATCGCCGTTCTCGTCATCGTCATGGTCAAGGAGATTCAGGCCTACACCTTCAAAAAGACGCTTTGGTGCCTTCTTTTGACCTTCTTCACCATGGCGCTGATATTCATTACCGGCGTCATTGCCCTGATCCTCATCAACCAGGTAGTGGACTTTGTATCATCCGTGTTCAGGGAGGTGTATTTCCGTGCGGGCTGAAAAGCGCCTTCCGCTGTTTTTGATTCTAGTTGCCATCCTGCTTTTGTGCGCCGCCTGTTCCCCCGCGGGGACCACTGTTTCAGGCGGCCAGCCATCCGCCGGTGAGTATGTCGGCCTGATGACCGCTACGGCCATGGAGGCGGATACAAACCGCACGATTGCAGGCCACCGGGCCGTGGCCGAGAACGAAGCCTTCCGGCTCTACGCCGATCCCAACACGCTCTCCATCGTGCTGGAGGACAAGAAAACGGGAAAATGCCTGTACGGCACGCAAAACGATGAGGAAACGAAGGTCAACGATTCCTGGAAGGGCCTCATGCGCTCCGGCTTTGCATTGGAATACTTTGACGACCGCTCTCCCACACCTGTGCGGGTGGATGCGATGAACGGCAGCCCCGACATCGCCTTTGAAGCAAAGGACGCGGGGTTTGACGCCAGGATCCAATATAAAGATCAGGGTATTTCCTTGCTCATTCAGGTGCGCCTGACGGATGACGGCGTGCTGGTGCACGTGCCGGCCGGCGATATCACGGAAGGGGAAACGGTCCGCATCTGCGGCCTGTACCTGTACCCCTTCTTCGGCTCCACAAAGCTGGGGCGGACGGAAGGTTATATGCTGGTGCCCGAAGGCTCGGGGGCCATCATCAGCCTGAGCAACAATGGCGGCAAGTACAAGACGCCCTACCAGAAAAGAATCTATGGCGACAACCTGGGCACCCGCAAGGAATCCATCATTCTGGCGGGCAAATGGGCGCCCAGGGAGCCGGAGAAAATCATGGCGCCCTACTATGGCATGGCCCATACAAAAGATCAAACCGCCTTCCTGGCGACGGTGGAAAAGGGGCAGTACAACGCCGAAATACTGGCATACCCCAACGGCGCTATCACGGATTTCAACTGGATTACTGCCAGGTTCATTTACCGCGAACAGTACAACATGCCCACCACCAGGACAAAGGGCATATTGACCTCGGAAAAAGTGCCCTATTTACGGGATATACAGCTTCACCTGCGCATGCTCACGGGCGATGATGCCGGATATACGGGCATGGCCAATACATACCGCCGGTACCTTCTGGACAGCGGCATCATCTCCCCAAAGGATGTCTCCTTCAAAACCAGGATCGATTTTCTGGGCGGGGATACGGAGGATACGCTGATATCCGACACGGTGGCAACCGCGGCCACCGTCTTTCAGGCGGAGCAAATCGTAAGCGAGCTTCAGGGCGAGGGCCTTGAAAATCTTCTCATTCTATACCGGGGCTGGCAAACGGGGGGGCTTTCGAAAAACCTTGGCAGCGGGGACTTTTCCCTGGAGCGTAAAATAGGCACCATGGAATCACTCCGGCGCCTGGCGGATACCGTTGCCAAAAAGGGCGGCGCGTTTTTCCTTTCGCAGGACTTTCTGCACGCCAATCCCGACCGCCTGTACAATACCAGCACGGATATTGCCAAAAGCATCAGCCAGTCCATTATGTATACCATGACGGCCACCGCCCCCTACGATGCGCTGTATTTCCTGACGCCGGGCAGGGTGCTGGAAGTGGCCGGCCGGTTCCAAAGCCTCTATGGCAGAGAGAAGAACATGGGTATAGGGATCAGCGCCTTGCCCAACACGCTGTTTTCCTACTACTCCGGGGGAAGCGTCCATTCCCGGGGCGAGGCGGCGGAAGGCTTTGAAGCCGCAATCAAAAAGCTGTCCTATGCAAATGTTGCCCTGGAGCAGCCCTTTGACTACCTGTGGCCTCATATGGATTATCTGCTGGATTTACCGCTGTACACCTCCAACTACAACTTTATCGCCGCGGAGATCCCCTTCCTGCCCATGGCTTTAAACGGAATTGTGCCCTACTTTGCCGATTACGTAAACTTTGAGCCCAACAACCGGGAGTTCTTTCTGAAGATGATCGAATACGGGGCCTACCCCTCCTTCCTGATCACCATGGAAAGCCCGGCGGTGCTTAAAAACACTAACTCCCAGGACATCTATTCCTCCGAGTATGCCGTATACAAACAGCAGGTGCTTGATTATTCACGGGAGCTGGAAGCGTTTTTCAGCCAGGTGGAAGGAGCGGGCATCAAGTCCCACGCCATACCTTTTCCCGAGGTGGCCGAGGTTACGTACAATAACGGCGTCAGGGTCATCATCAATTACGGTGATACGGCTTATACAATGGGCAATATCCAGGTGGCCCCTGCCGATTACCTTGTTATCAGCCCGTGAAAGGAGGTCTCATCATGGCAGCTTTCGCAAAAAAAAGGCGCAGGTTCCTTTCCGTTACAAGAAAGCGGGATTTGAAAGGGTTGCTGTTCCTATTTCCCTGGATCGTGGGGTTCAGCCTGTTTTTTATGAGCCCGCTCTGCCAGTCTGCCCTATTCAGCCTGAACAAGATCACCATCACCGCCAAGGGGCGGAGGATGAACTTTGTGGGTTTTGACAACTACATTGATATTTTCCAGCGGGATATCTATTTTACGGAGCGGCTTGGGAACTTTTTTGCCAATACGCTTTTCAGCCTGCCGGTCATTTTGGTCTTCTCCCTGCTGATCGCCATGCTGATCAACCAGAAGATACGGGGCAAGGGCATCTTCCGGGCCATCTTCTTCCTGCCCATCATCGTGGTCTCAGGCCCGGTGATGAACATGCTGGTCCAGGAAGGCGCCACCACCATCCCGCTGATTGAGCAGTACGGCATCTACGATGTGATCTGGCAAATTCCCATGTTTTTGCAGGAACCCATCTACTACCTGTTCAGCCAGCTGATCATGATCCTGTGGTATTCCGGCGTGCCGATCCTGATCTTCCTGGCGGGGCTTCAAAAGATCGACCACACGCTGTATGAGGCGGCGCTCATCGACGGTGCTTCCAGCTGGGTGGTGTTCTGGAAGATCACCCTGCCTTCGCTTCGGAACATGATCCTCATCAATGCCATCTATTCTTTGGTCTTTTTGGCCACCAGCGAAATCAACGAAGTGATCATCCTCATCAGGAACAGCATGCTGGAACCTGACCGGGGCTACGGCATCGCTTCCGCCATGGCCTGGTCGTATTCCATGGGTATCGCGATCAGCATTGGGCTGATTTACCTGATCATAGGCCGTGAAAAAAAGGCCAAGGATCAAAAGGCGATCATTTACCGGAAAAGGAGCATGGCCAGCTATGCCAAGTAACCGTACCGATGCTTTAGGCCGGTGGGTGGACCCTAATCGCAGGGAAAAGATCGGCCATGCGGCGCGCAAAGTGCGCAAGGTGCTTCTTGGGAACAGGCGGCAAAGCGGCCTGCTGTTCAGGGTTTTTGTGTACACCATGCTTGTATCCCTTGGGTTTGTGTACCTGTACCCCATTTTGCACATGATCGTCACCAGCTTAAAAACATTGACCGATTTGCTTGACGTGTCGGTGAACTGGGTGCCCACCGCCCTTTCCCTGGATAATTTCAGGCAGGCCATCGATGTGCTGCATTTTGAAAATGCGCTATGGGATACGCTCATCATCGGCCTTCTGCCCTCCATCGGCCAGACCATATCCTGCGCGCTGGCCGGGTATGCCTTCGCCCGCTACAAATTCCCGTTAAAGCGCCTGGCTTTCGCCCTGGTCCTTGTCACCTTTATCCTGCCGCCCTATGTGCTGATGGTGCCCAAGTATACCATGTTCAGCGATTACAAGCTATTGGGTTCCCTGGGAACGCTTCTGCTTCCCGCCGTTACGGGCCAGGGCATCAACAGCGCCATCTTCATCCTGATCTTTACACAGTTTTTCAAGCAGACGCCCATTTCCCTGGACGAGGCGGCCAGGGTGGACGGGGCAGGGGAAAGCCGCATCTTCTTTGAGATCGCCGTCCCCCTCTCCATCCCGGCGGTGGTTGTATCCTTCCTGTTTTCCTTCGTGTGGTACTGGAATGAAACCTACTTCCTCTCCCTGTACCTGGGCAGCAGCGCCATGGGCAAGGCGGACGCCATGGCCACGCTGCTTGTTCAGCTATCCCGCTTTGAACAAAGCTACCTGGGTTATATGCAATCCCTGTCCCAAAGCTGGGGCGCGGCGCACTTTGGCGAATCGGTAGCCAACGAGGCCATCAAGATGGCCGCCACGCTGATCACCATCCTGCCCCTTCTGATCGTATACCTTGTTTTGCAGAAGCAGTTTGTACAGAGCATTGACCGCACGGGCATCACGGGTGAATGAGGCCGGCGGTTAAGCATAAAAAAAGGAGGATGACCATGAAACGGAGACTGCATACCCTACTTGTCCTGGTGATGGTACTCAGCGTGTTTGCAGCGTGCATCCCGCTGGCCGCCCACGCGGAGGATGGGCTGCCCCCCATGACCACGGAGAACATCACCCTGCGGCTGGCCTTCTGGGGCCAGGATCTAAAGAGCGAACAGGAAGTCACCGCCGCGCTGATGAAGCAGTTCATGGAGAAGTACCCCAACATCACCCTGGAACTGGTCACCATCGATCAGCCCCAATGGGCGGAATCCCTTCAAAATATGGCCGCCACGGGTGAGCTGCCCGACGTGTTCGGCGTATTCAGCGTATCCCAGGCCGCGATGAACGAATGGGCGCTGCCCCTGGATGAGTTCTACGCCAAGGACGCGGACACCGCTGAAATGTTCGAAGCCTTCGCCAAGAATTCCGTAATCAATGGCGTGCGCTATTCCATGCCCTGGGTGCTCTACCCCCACCTGGTGTTCCTGAACAAGACTCTGTTTGAAAAGTACAATGAGCCTCTGCCCTCCTACGACTGGACGGTGGATGAATTCTTTGACATCGCCACCCGTCTTTCCCACCCCGAGGAGTTCTACTTTGGCACCTCCAACCCCCTGTATGAAGACCTGTTTCCCGGCTGGTTTAACGGCGGCCAGGGTAAGTGGGGCTGGGACGGCACCAAATACAACTTTGACCAAACATGGGTGAATGCCCTTGACAAACGGTATGAGCTGATCGATGCCCAGGTGGTGGAATGGGCCAGCGCCGAGGACAAGGAAAAGTTCCTGGGCGATGCCGGCGCGTGGCCTCCGGGCTGGGGCCGCTCCGCCATGCACCTGGACTGGCCGTGGACCATCCCCCTTTTCGAGGATGTAGTCACCAAGCAGTCTGGCTGCGAATTCCTGTACTACCCTCTGCCCCAAGGCCCCACCGGCGAGCAGTTGGTGATCGTGGATAACGCTGTGATCGGCGCCTCCACCAAGCATCCCCGGGAAGCCTGGGAACTGCTCAAGTACATGACCTGGGGCGAGGAAGCCATGCTCTGCCGCCAGGCAGCGACCCGCGTGGCCGGCGTGCCCATCACCCGCCTGCCCGTGACAAAGAACGAGGCCGCCTGGAAAGACCTGATCGACAACACCGAGCGGGAAGACCTGAAGGCCTTCTACTCCAGGCTCACCAACCTGATTCCCTCTCCCTGGCCCGTATCCCCCGGCTGGGATGCCATTCAGACCTGGATCAATGAGCAGGATATCTACGGCAGGCTGGACCGCCGTGAAGTCGCACCTGCCGACATAGCTGCCGAGCTGAACAAAAAGGCCAACGAAATCAAGGATGAATGGCTGAGCAACCTGCCGTGACATGCGCCCATAACGCCATGCGTCACCACAAGGGATGAATTGTGGGTGGGATATGCGCTATAAGCCTTCCCCTTGAGGGGAAGGTGGCACGCAGTGCCGGATGAGGTGTTTGGCTGCAAATATCTGGTTAGTCATTACCACCTCATCAGTCGACTTCGTCGACAGCTTCCCGGAGGGCGGAGCCTGGAGCATTGGAGCGGAGTGACAATGCGGAACACCGGACAAGCGAAGCGCGGTACGGTGCGAAGATCCTCAAGGGGAAGCCTCGGAGTACTCGTTCCGCACCTTATTTTCAGAACATCCCCAAAAGCCATCTATCAAAAGGAGACTTCCCAATGAAAAAGGCGTTCCGGCCGCTGGCTGCGGCGGCAGCTTTCCTATTCATTCTGGCCGGCAGCTTTTGCGCCGCGGCCGGAACGCCTTTATTGCCCGATGCAGCACAACAAACCCAAAGGACGAAGAAGGACATGACCATCCAGGGAAACGACGGCATCCTGCCGGGCCTGTACTGGGAGGAAAACGCCATTGCGGCTTATCTGCCGATCAGGGGAGGCGTATGGTATCCGCGCCTGTTTGTCACCCGGGCAGGCGTGATGCTGTGCGCCTTTGATACCAATGAAGATGGCGGGCATACAAATATCAAGCTGATTTCAAGCACGGACGGCGGCCTTACATGGGGAAACAAGGTCACTGTCAGCGAATTTGATGACCTGGACTGCGCCAACGCGGCCTTTGCCCAATTGCCGGATGGCGAGCTTCTGATGGCCTACAGGGCGAACATAAAGCAAAGCGGCGGCTATTATTCCTCCATCCGTGTAAGCGCAAGCCGCGACGGCGGAAAGACGTGGGCATACCACTCCACCATCGCACAAGAGATGGGGGAGGGAGGCGTATATGAGCCCCATTTTGGCTGGATCGGCGATACCCTGGCCGTATTTTACGCCAATGATTCCCTGAATGTGGTCAGGGAGCGGAGCCAGCAAAATATTGAATACAAGCTGTTTGAAAGCGGAGCCTGGAGCGGGAAGCGTATCGCCTCCGACGGCATGAAAACCCGATCCAGGGACGGTATGCCCGTATGGACGAGGATGGAGAACGGGCGGTATGCCCTGGTGATCGAAGCCACCAACGTGAAGGGATTTCCCTTTGTGATCCAGATGAAGACTTCCCCCGACGGGCTTGACTGGCCGGAGGAAAGCAGGAGCATTTACATCCCCTGCGCGCAGACGAAAAAGGCGGGGGCGCCCTACATCCTGACCCTTTCCGACGGCCGGCTGTGCGTATCCTTCCAGACGGATGACGAGGCTTCACAGACGGGGGACGGCGCCTCCTACATGAAGGTGATGGTATCCACCGATCAAGAAAAGGAAGGCGAAACCTTCTCCGTTCCCTATATCCCTTTCCTGATGCCCGAGGGCCGCTGCGCCAACTGGAACGCGCTGTATGAGTATCAAGGCTATCTTTATGCCGCCACCAGCGCCAGTAGCCCGCAAAGCGGTATCTATATAAAGCGAGCCTCACTGACGCCCAAAACGCAGCCGAATCAAAACGTGATTATAAACGGTGACTTCCGCTATAAGAACACCCAGGGATGGACCATGGAACAAAAAGGAAGGGTCTACCACGCCGGGTTTGCTTCCAAGCGGTTCGAATTGGGCAGCGGCGATTTTGCCCTGACTTTGATCAACAACAAAGAGGCTGATTTGACATTGTGGCAGGAGATTCCCGGGGTGCAGGCGGGAGAATATGTTTTCCGCATGAAGGTTTCAGGCGAAGGGCAGGTAAGGCTTGCCCTCACCCAGGGCACGGAAAGCCTGGAAGCCGCCTGCGAGCCAAAACCGGAAGGGTTCACTTGGGAGGTCACCGGCATCCGTCTTGCCGATGGGCCCGTGCGCCTTTCCATCATACAGCCCGCCACGCTGCGGATCATGACAGTGGATGATATCGAACTGGTCTGTTCGGGAACGGAGGAGAAGGTAAAATGAGAGCCATCAATATCAATCCCCCGAGATTTTCCAGGGACCAGTTGAAAATATACGCTTACATACTGCCCATCTGCGCCTTTATGCTGCTGCCCATCATCTACATTTTCTCAAGCGCCTTCAAGCCCATCAGCGAGCTGTTCCACTTTCCGCCAAGGTTTCTGGTATCCGACCCCACGCTGGACAACTTTGTGAAGCTTTCGCAGACCACCCAGCAATCCACCGTATCCCTGGGGCGGTATATCTTCAACAGCCTTGTGGTGACCATCGCCGTGGTGGCGCTGACGATCTTCGTTTCCTCCATGGCGGGTTATGCCTTTTCCAAACTGAAAATGAAGTTCAAGGGGATCTTGTTTGAAATCAACACCATCGCCCTTATGTTCGTGCCTGTGGCGGTGATGATACCAAGGTATCTGGTCATCGACAGGCTGGGCATCGTCAATACGTATCTGGCCCATATTCTGCCGCTTTTGTCCATGCCGGTGGGGCTGTTTTTGCTCAAGCAGTTCATTGACCAGGTGCCGGACGAGCTGATCGAGGCCGCGAAGGTGGACGGCGCGGGACCGCTGAGGGTGTACTGGAAGGTCATTTTGCCGCTGATCCGCCCGGCCATCGCCACCGTGGCCATCCTGGCGTTCCAGGCGGTGTGGGGCAACACGGAGACCTCCTCCCTGTTTACCACCCGGGAGAACATGCGCACGCTGTCCTTTTTCATGAGCACCCTGGCCAGCCAGAATACCACCGTAGCCGGGCAGGGGGTGGCGGCGGCCTCCATGCTCATTATGTTTGTGCCCAATATACTGCTGTTTATTATCCTGCAGAGCAAGGTGATGAACACCATGGCATACTCCGGTATGAAATAGCTGCAAGGAAGGATCGCAATGAAAAGGATCGTTGTTTTCTGCCTGGTGCTTGCATTGGCCTTGTTTCCGTTTTGCGGGCCATGTAACGCGCAGGCAGCCGGGGAAAAGGAGGAGACTTCGGTGGCGGAGGGAATCTATAAAATTCGCAGCAAGGCGACCGGGCGGTATTTAAACATGCAGCTGGCCGGGATGGTGGACAGGGCGTATGTACACCAATTCGGGGAAACGGGCATGCTGGATGAGCTGTGGCGCGTGGAAAGGCTTGGTGACGGCTACCGGATCACCAACCTGTTTGTGCCCCGTCACCTGGCCGTAAGGGAAATGCCGGCCGCGGAGGACGGCGTCATCCATGCCAGCGTGGAGGATACGCCGGCAAACAGATGGCGGCTGTATAATGAAAACGGCGCTTTCAGGATCGTGCCGCTGGATGGCCCCCAGGAACTGAATATGGCCCTGCCGGTAAACGACATCGCCTCCAAATACCTGCCGGTGCTCAAGGCCTATGAACAGGATGATACATCCCTTTGGGTTTTGGAGCCCGTATCGCTGGCAGGTGAGCTGCCAACCATGCTGCCGCTTGAGGGGGAGGTATTCCATGCCTCCTGCCCGCAGATCGTAAAGCAGGATGGTGTCTATTACATGTACATCATGGCGCCCAATATATTGATCAAGTCCTCTACGGACATGATCCATTGGAAAAGGGTGGGCACCGTATTTGGCA
This sequence comes from Bacillota bacterium, assembly GCA_023413135.1. GTDB lineage: Bacteria > Bacillota > Clostridia > Christensenellales > Aristaeellaceae > JAEWAH01. The sequence goes on along the minus strand of JAEZQK010000031.1, from coordinate 27,879 downwards.
CAACAGACCCGTCGTGGCTTGCAAAGGAAGTGCCGGGGTACGGCATCTGGGCGCCCAGCGTGTACTATTTCGGCGGCAGGTATTACCTGTACTACTGCATTTCCACCATCGGGAGCCAGAATTCCGCCATCGGCGTGGCTGTGAACACAACGCTGGACCCCAATTCCCCCGATTACAAATGGGTGGACGGCGGCATGGTGATCCGCTCCCGTACGGGCAGCCCCTACAACTGCATCGACCCCAACATTGTGGTGGATGAAGAGGGGAAGGTTTGGCTGAATTTCGGTTCCTACTGGGGCGGATTGTACCAAAAGCAGATCAACCCCGATACAGGTCACCTGATGGAGCCGGAGGAAAGCAAGGATACGCTATACCACCTGGCACGCCGCAATATAAACAATGGTGCCATCGAAGCGCCCTACATGATACGGCATGAGGGATACTACTACCTGTTCACCGCCTTCAACCCCATGGATTTAAGCTATCATAACCGGGTGGGGCGCTCCACGTCGGTACACGGACCCTTTGTGGATAAGGACGGCCGGGAAATGACTAAGGGCGGGGGAACCGTTGTCACAAAGGGCATGTATGAGCTGCAAATGCCCGGCCACGCTTCCGTTTTTAAAAACGACGACGGCCAATATTATTTTGTGGGCGAGTATTTTCGCAAGGGGACGCCCAGCATCATGATGATCAGCACCATCGTATGGGATAAGGACGGCTGGCCTGTTACCGCTCTGACTCCCGATATCGCACAGCGCCTGCCTGGAGACCGATAAAGCAAAAAAGTGAGGAACATAGGATGCTGACTGCCTATCCAAGACCGGATTTTGCACGGGAGCAATGGCTGAACCTGAATGGTACATGGCGCTTTGCCTTTGACGATCAGGATGTGGGGGAAAAGGAAAAATGGTTTGACCGCTTTCCTGAAAGCATGGAGATCCTTGTTCCTTATGCGTATGAAACCAAATTAAGCGGGATTGGGGATGAATGCTTCCACCCGGCGGTGTGGTATCAAAGAACGGTGGCTTTGGGCGCCGTGTCCGGCCGCGTGCTATTGAACCTGGAAGGCGCGGACCATGACGCGAAGGTCTTTGTCAACGGGGCCTGTGCAGGCAGCCACCAGGGCGGCTATGCCGCCGTTGCATTGGATATCACGCCTTATGTGCAAGAAGGCGAAAACGTGGTAACAGTGCGGGTAGCGGACAGCTTAAGCTGCGTCTATCCCCGTGGCAAGCAGCGCTGGAAAAAAGAGAATTTCGGCTGCTGGTATGTGCAAACCACCGGGCTATGGAAAACCGTGTGGCTGGAGGCCGTGCCCGGCTGTTATCTGGAAAAGGTCAAAATGACGCCGGATATCGATACGGCTTCCATCCATTTTTTTGCGAAGATTGCGGGCTTCCGGCCGGAAAAGGGAGTGAGGCTCGCATGCGACATATCCTTCCGGGGTGAGCATATTGTAGGCCTGGAGGTGGCCGTTCAGGGGGAGTATGTACAGTTTTCCGCCGCACTGGCAGGCGGCGGCGAGCCCTGGCAGCTGAAGCTGTGGCACCCGGACCATCCGAATCTGTATGACGTGACGTTCACCTTAAAGGATGCGGATGGGGAAGCGGACGTGGTCCGCTCCCATTTTGGCATGCGCAAGATCGAGATTTCCGGCGACCGGGTGCTTTTAAACAACATGCCGATATACCAGCGGCTGATCCTGGACCAGGGCTACTGGGAGGATTCCCACCTGACGCCGCCGGATGACGGTGCGTATGAAAGAGACATTGACCTGATCCTGGCCGCGGGGTACAACGGGCTGCGCAAGCATCAAAAAACGGAGGACAGGCGGTTTTTGTACCTGTGCGATCAAAAGGGCCTGCTGGTTTGGTCGGAAATGGCGGCGCAGTACACCTTCCATGACGACGCCATCCATACCTTTACAAGGGAATGGATGGAGGTGGTGGAGCAAAATTATAACCATCCCTCCGTGATCGTTTGGACGCCTTTTAACGAAAGCTGGGGCATTGAGCAGGTGGCCTGCGATGCGCGGCAGCAGGAGTTCACCAAGGCCATATACGCACTGACCAAGGCATATGATGCAATGCGCCCGGTGATCGTCAACGACGGATGGGAGCATACGGTGTCCGATATCCTGACGCTGCATGACTACGAGGAAAGCGGCAGCCGCTTTGAGCAAAGGTATGGGGATCTTGCTCCTTTGCTGGACAACAAAGTTCCCTTCAATCTGCACCGCTATGCCATGGCCAGGGGGTATGCATACAGGGGGCAGCCTGTGATCATCAGCGAATACGGCGGCATTGCTCTGGCGGGCGGAAAAGGCTGGGGCTATGGCGGCCAGGCTGCCGATGAGGCGGCTTTCCTGAAACGGTTTGAACAAATCACCGACGCCATTGCATCCCATAAAGGGATCTGCGGATACTGCTATACCCAGGTGTCTGATGTGCAGCAGGAGGTCAACGGGCTCTACACCGCCGCACGGGAACCCAAGGTGGATATCCAGGCCATTCGGCAGATCAACACAAAGAGACGGTGATGATATGGATAAGAACTGGATTCAAAAGGGCCGGCCCAAACTGCACTTTACGCCGCAAAACGGCTGGATCAACGACCCCAACGGGCTTTTATACGACGGGGAGCAGTACCATCTTTTTGCGCAGCACAATCCCAACGACACCGTATGGGGACCCATGCACTGGCTGCACGCGGTCAGCGATGACCTGTTCAATTGGAGGGAACTGGGTATCGCCCTGTATCCCGATGATCTGGGTACCATTTTTTCGGGAAGTGCTGTGATCGACACCAATAATACCGCCGGTTTTGGCCAGGGTGCAATGATCGCCATGTACACGCAGCACGGGGAATGCGAATGCCAGAGCATTGCATATTCCCTTGACGGCGTGCATTTTGTGCCGTATGAAGGAAATCCCGTCATCGAAAACCCCGGCATATCGGATTTTCGTGATCCCAAGGTTTTTTGGTATGAGAAGGAGCGCTGCTGGGCTATGGCGCTGGCGGCGAAGGATTGCATAGCATTCTACCGTTCCAAAGACATGCGTACGTGGGAAAAAACGGGCTCCTTCGGCAAGGATGAAAACAGGTATGGACATGTTTTTGAATGCCCCGACTTGTTTTTGCTGACCGCGCCGGACGGGCGGAAAATATGGGTGCTGCTGGTCAGCATGGCCGCCCCGGCGGAGGTTGGCGGCAGCAGGATGCAGTACTATCTGGGAGAGTATGACGGCGAAACCTTTCACAGGATGGACGAACAGAAGCAGGCGCTGATGGTGGACGCGGGACTGGACAATTATGCGGGCGTTACCTACAGCAACACGGCGGAGAGGATCTACCTGGGCTGGGCGGCGAGCCCCGCCTATGCGGGCAATGTTCCGGCGGGGAATTACAGGGGCTGCATGACGCTGCCGCGCAAATTGTCGCTGGTGGATACGCTTAAGGGGGTCCGCCTGGCCGCCGACCCGATGACCGGCGGCGGAAAAGCTGCTCCCTTAAAGGATGGGGGCGGATTGCCGGAAGGCGCATATGAGCTGCGCATACATGCGGAAGGCCCGTTTGAGGTAAGGCTTGTCAACCGGCTTGGGGAAGCATTGCGCTTTGGGCTGGATGAAAGCAACGGCATCTTCACTGACCGCACGAAAGCGGGGGAATCGAAATTCCATGAAAGATTCGGCAGCCCCCTGTACAGCGTTGCCGCCATACCGCGGCTTGTGCAGGGTGCATTTGACATGCGGCTGATCGTCGATCATACGCTTGCGGAATTCTATGCCGATCAGGGGACGTATGTAAATACCATGCTTGTTTTCCCGGGGGAAAGATATACAAATATCCGGACGCAGGGAAAGGTGAGCGTGGAAGCAGCGCTTTTATGAAGAGGTATATCCATAACATGCATTGATCTGCTTGGCGGAACAAAAAGGAAGCATTGGCCGGCAATGCTTCCTTTTTTTGCCCTCAGTGGTATATGAAATTGCAGTTGACGGTTGACAAGCATCGGGCTGTGTGGTATTCTGTGGATAGAGAACGTTTGCTATAAGGCGGTGACCGAATGAAGAGCGCGACCCTGAAGGATGTCGCCGCGATGGCGGGGGTTTCGGTATCCACGGCGTCGCGGGTGCTCAATGATAATTATCCGGTCAGCGCCGAAGTGCGCGAGCGGGTGCTTGAGGTCATCAAGGCATTGGCCTATACGCCCAATTCCGCTGCGCGCAGCCTGAAGACCCAAAAGACCGATATGATCGGCCTTGTGGTCGCCGATATCGGCAGCCCGTTCTTTGTAGGCATAGCCAAGGGCATCGAAAGCACGGTCATGCAGCAGGGGTACAATATTCTGATCGCGGGCAGCAACGGCGATGTGAAAAAGGAGCGGCAGCTCTTGTCCGCGCTGTTGGAAAAGCGTGTGGCGGCGCTGATCATCGCTTCGGCCGACAGCTCCGGCCAGGCGCTCCAGCCCTTTGTCAATGCCCACATTCCTGTCATTCTGGTGGACCGCTTTCTGCCAGATATCAAGGCGGACTGCGTGCTGGAGAAAAATTTTGAAATCGCCAGGGAATTGACCAGCATCCTCATCCAGCACGGTCATCGCGATATCGCCATCGTCAATGTGCTGCTTTCCGTCAGCTCCGGCTTGGCGCGGTACGAGGGCTTCATGGCCGCCCACAAGGAAGCCGGTTTGAAGCCTGTCAGCCGCAACATTAGCGGCAGCAACTTCACCCAGGAGGATGCCCGGGCCTGGACATACAAATTGTTTTCAGGCGAGAAGCCGCCGACGGCCATATTCTGCGCGAACAATGTGATGGTGGCCGGGGCGCTTCAGGCGCTTAAAGAGCTGTCGCTGCGCGTGCCGCAGGACATTTCGCTTGTCTCCTTTGGCGAGTTGGATATGCAGGCGCTGATCGATACGAAAATTACTTCCTCTGTCCAGGATTCCTTCTCCATGGGGCTGATCGCCGGGCGCCTGGCGCTGGAGAGGATCACCAATGGCAATGGCAAGCCTCCGATACAGGAGCATATGGAAATTTCCATTGCCATGCGTAATTCGGTGGCGGCGCCTTAAAGGACCGGGATCATATACTTCCCACTTTTATTTCTCTCGATAGAAAACGTTTCGCATAAAGGAAGAGGGCATATGCTGATATCTCCCATAGAGCTGCTGGGCCAGGCACGCAGGGAAAGCTATATTATCGGAGCATTCAACGTGTTTAATATGGATTTTGCGTCCGCCGTATTGGAAGCAGCATGCCTGGAGCGCTCGCCTGCAATTTTGCAGATCTCCATGGGCGCCCGCAAGTATCAGGGCGATTGGCCGCTGTTTGTGGAACAACTGAAAATGGCCGCCAGGCGCCGGGAAGCACCGGTGTTTGTACAGCACGACCATTGCGCCGATGTGGCATCCTGCAAGGAGGCCGTTGACGCGGGGGTACAGGCTGTGATGTTTGACGGCTCCCACTTGCCATATGAGGAAAACGTGATAAAAACGCAGGAGGTAGTGGCTTATGCCCATACCCGCGGCGTGGCGGTGGAAGCGGAGCTGGGCTGCCTGCCGGGCTTTGAGGATATGGTGTTCGCCGAAAAGGCCGTTTTTACCGATCCTGGACAGGCCAAAGCCTTTGTACAGGCCACCGGCTGTGACAGCCTGGCGGTCTCAGTGGGTACTTCCCACGGCGGCGTGATATCGGACCGGCCGTTGCCCATCGCTTTTGATACATTGCGCGCCATCGGCGAAGCACTGCCGGGGTATCCTCTGGTGCTGCACGGCGCGGCGTCGCTGCCGGCGCCGATGGTGGATGCGGTGAACGAGCAGGGCGGCCGGGTGGCGTACCTGAAAAACGCCGGGGAGGCGGACATTGCCGCCTGCGCGCAGTGGGGCATCAGCAAAGCGAATATGGATGTGGATAATTTCCTTGCGTATACGGCGGCGGTGCGGCGGATGCTGGGCGCGCAGCCGGAGCGATATGACCCGCGCAAATACCTTGCCGCGGCGAAGGATGGGTTATGTAAAGAGGTGCGGCGGAAGATGCGCGATGTTTTGCACAGCGCCGGTCATGCCTGACCTTAAGCAGAATGATGGAGAAAGGGGAGGAGTGATGTGATTCGTGCGCTATGCCTGAATCCGGCGATCGACCGCATCTACATGATCGACGCCTTTCAAACAGGCAGGCAATACCGGGATAATACCCCCCGGCTGTCGGTAGGCGGCAAGGGAATCAACGTGGCCCGCGCCTGTGCCTTATTGGGAGAGCCGGTAACCGTATATGGTTTTATCGGGGGCGTGAATGGCTGCCTGGTGGCGGAGGAAACGAGCCGCTGCGGCTGCATCAACCGGTTCATTGAGGTAGAGGGTGAAACGCGCGTCACCATTAACATTATTGATAACGCGCTGAAAAAGGAAACCGAGATCATCGAGCGCGGCGTATCGGTATCAGAAGATGATGTGCGCAGGCTGATGGAGGCGCTGATTGATGATATTGTGGAAGGGGATTTGGTGATCTGCTCCGGTATCCTGATCGGCGGCGTGCCTGCCGATATGTACAGCCGGATCAGCCATATTTGTGAAGCGGCCGGCGCCAAATGCTTCCTTGATTCCAACGGCGACCATCTGCAGCAGTCCATCGGAGGCAGGTATCACTTGTTCAAGCCGAACCGCAATGAGCTGCTGAACATGTTCGCGGCGGAGGATACCCGTGATTTGGATGCCATCGGGCTCCTTGCCAGGCAGGCGCTTTCCAGCAGCATGGAGAGCGTGCTCGTATCCCTGGGCAGGAATGGTGCACTGTTTGTGACAGATAACGTTTGCTATAAGATCGATGTGCCGGTCGTAACGGTGGACAGTACCATAGGCTGCGGTGATTGCACGGTGGCGGGCTTTGCGGTTGGCGTTTCACGGGGGCTCACGGTACCCAATACGCTCAGGCTGGCGGCGGCCTGCGGCGTGGCGAACGCCGCCAGCCCGGGCATATGCGATTTTTCGCTGAATGATATGGAAATATATCGCAGTCAAATTACACTGCATCCGATTTCGTTAGATAATTAGGGAGGCGGCCGATATGATCCCGGAGGAACTGAAGCGGACCAATCAGGTATTTGTGGAAACGGAAGGATTGCCTGACGACAACAACCATGATCCGTCCAACATCATCTATGCGGGCGGCAAGTATCACTTGTGGGTGACACAGCACAGGAACGACCGTCCGTTCGAACATTTTTACGACACCAAGATCATGAGGACCAGCTCGTTGGACGGCATCCGCTGGTCGCCGCTTACGGATGCGCTGCTGCCCGCCGAAGAGGGGTTTGACGCCGGCGGCGTGCTGACCGCCAACGTTATGTGCTTTGATGGCAGGTACTACATGGTGTATACCGGAGTGGATAAAGATTACGGCAAAACCAACCACTTCCGCTATGTGGGCCTGGCGGTGGCGGATAAACCCGACGGAGTGTTTCAGCGCGTTATGCATACCCCGCTGTTCGGACCCTCGGGCAGCGGCTGGGACTTTGATTCGGCCGACGATGTGACCATTCTGAAAGTGGGCGATCGTTTTCGCCTGTACTATAAGGGGAGTCCGCGGGGCTGCCAGGCCGACGGCACATTGGTGGGCATGGCGGAAAGCCCGGCGCTGTTGGGACCGTATACCCGCCATGCAGGCAATCCGCTCATTAAGGGCCACGCGTTCGCAATCTGGCCGTATAAGCATGGTTACCTGTATCTTTCCGGCCTGAAGGATACCGACGAGGGACTAATCTATGGTGGCGATTGGAACGACCCACGCGGAACGCAAAGCCTGTACTGGAGCGAAGATGGCCTGACCTTTGAGCCTGTTTGCCCGTGCATCAATCGCGCGGCAGGTATTTTTGCCGGCGACGGGCAGGACATCAACACCTGCTGGGGCGTGGTGGTCAAAACGCGGGACAGGCATTTGAAACGGTATATTGCCCGGTTCGATTTTGTGGCCGGGGAATAAATAAAGGAGGAAGCTAAATGAAAAAGCTACTCGGATTGCTGCTTACCCTAGCGCTGCTCCTGTCCATGGCTGCGGCCAGCGTTTCCGCTTTGGCGGAAACACCTGTGATGCCCGAAGAGCCGGTGACCCTCAACATCATGGGCGGCGCCCATTTGACCTCGGTGGCGGAGGTGGTTTTGAAGGATTACCTGGCGGCCCATCCCAATGTCACAGTCAATTTCGAAAAGTATTCCTATGCGGAATACCCCACCAAAATGCGCGTGCAGTTGTCCAGCGGCGAGAGCGTGCCGGATATCATGATCGTGCACGATGTGTTTGTGCGTCAATTCATCGATGCCGGCTGGCTGATGGACCTGACGCCGATGGTGCCGGCAGGCGATGTGCTGCCCATCATGGGCACCGCGACGGTGGATAGCAAGATCTTTGGTGTACCGAACCAGGCGACATTGGCCTATGTGTTCATGTACCGCAAGGATATCTACGACCAACTGGGTCTCACGCCTCCAACCACTTATGACGAGTACTTTGAGCAGGCGCTGAAGCTGAAGGAAAACGGATATTACGCCGGCGCCTTCCTGCCCTCCAGCCCCACGGAAACGTTCATGTGGTACATCAACATGCTGGGCGGTTCCGTATTCGACGAAGGCGGAAACCCGACGCTTGATAAGGGCGTGGAGGCCATTCAGCTCATCCAGAAGGGCCTGGAAGCCGGCATCTTCCATCCCAGCCCGCAGGCCAGCTCCGAGGGTGACTATTGGCCGGCGTTTAATGAGGGTAAGATCGCCGCGTTCCCCGCGGTGTGCAGTCAGGCTGCCTATTACGAGAACAACGTTGATCCGGCCGGCAAGGGCGGATACGGCCAATTGCGCATCGCCCCGGCGATGAAGTTCACGCCGGACGGCCCGGCTACCTATATCCACAACACGGAATACTATGTCATCAATGCCAACACCAAGCATCCCGAGGCTGCCAAGGCGCTGGTCGCGTACCTTGCGTTGTCGGAAGAAGCATGCCTGAAGTTCTCCAACGTCAATGAGAACGGCATCATGGCCAAGTATACCACTGCCTATATCCCCGGCATCAACAAGGTGATCGAGGCCGGTACCGAACCGTGGAAGGCCTTTGGAGATCAGCAGGTGGTGACCGAGTTCGCCAGGATTCTGTTGGATGCATCCCCCAAGGTGGTTTACAAGGATGCCAGATTTTCCGAGGCTGAAGCCATCATCGGCGAAGTGCTGGGCGAGCTGTTTGTAAACAATGCCTATACGCCGGAAGATGCTGTGGCTGAGATCATCAAACGCATCAACGAGATCTGATCATATCGGAAAAATCACAGCGTCATTTTCTTGGTTCCTCACTTTTCATATGCGGCCCTGCGCACCAGCCACCGCTTTGCTCGGCTGGTGCGCGGAATCCGCGGTGGATGAAAAGTGTAAGGTCCTCTGCTTTCAGGGCAGGCTGCAGGTACCACCTCTTCCTTTTGAAGGGAGGCGAAGCGATGAATACATGGAGTGCCGTAAAAAAGTATAAGCATTGCTATTTGTGGATTTCGCCGTTTTACATTCTATTCGGCGTCTTTTCCGTGGCCCCCGCCGTTTATGGCTTGATGATCAGCTTTACAAATTATTCCGGCTTTGGAGCATACAAATCGGTTGGCTTTGCCAATTACGAAAAGCTGTTCCGCGACGCGTTGTTTTGGAAGTCGCTGGGCAATACGGCGGTTCTGTGGGCGCTCATCGTGCCGCTGCGCACCTTTTTGGCGCTATTGTTCGCCTCTATCCTGAATTCCAAGCGGCTCATCGGTCGCCGGATCTATTCGGTGGTGGTGCTGCTGCCTTATGTGACGGCGGTGGTGGTGGTGGCTAGCGTCTTCCGTATCATGTTTGCTACCGAGGGCGGCCTGGTCAACGTACTGCTGGGTGATGTGCTGGGACTGGGCCCAGTCAATTGGCTGGATTCAACCGCCTGGTCCAAAACCTCGGTGGCTTTGATGAATATCTGGCGAATGACCGGCTACTTTTCGCTGGTGATGCTGGCAGGCATGCAGAAGATTTCCACCTCGGTGAATGAGGCGGCGGAGCTGGATGGTGCGAATGACCTGCAAAAGTTTTTCCGTATCACCCTGCCGCTGCTCAAACCGGAGATATTCTTTGTGGCGCTGATGTCCACCATTTGGATTTTTCAAAACATCGGCGATGTCATGATACTTACCGGGGGCGGCCCGCTCAATTCATCGCTGAACCTGGTGCTGTATATTTACCGCAATGCATATGAGTTTTCCAAGGTCGGCTACGCCTCCGCCATGTCCTATATGCTGTTTTTGATTTTGATGGCGCTCAGCGCCTTTTCCGTGCGTGGGCACTTTCGCGGGAAGGGGGGAGCGCAATGAAATCCATGCGGGCAAGCCGCATAGTATACAGCGCGGTCTCCATCGTTGCACTGCTGGCGGTCATCCTCGTTATGTGCTATCCATTCGCGATGATGATTTCGGGAAGCTTCAAGCAGGATTACGAGATTTTTTCCCGCAGGATAACGCTGATCCCGCAGCAGGGCTTTCATTTGCAGATGTATCATCTGCTGTTTGAAAATTGGCCGTTCTGCCGTAATATGCTCAACAGCGTGGTTGTATCGGTTTTATCCACGATGCTTACCTGCTTTTTTTGCACGCTGGCCGGCTATACCTTTGCCAAGTATGAATTTCCCTTCAAAAATGGTCTGTTCCTAGTCATGATCGCCTCGATGATGATCCCCAGCGTGGCGAACATCGTACCGGCCTATCTGATCGTGCGTGGCCTGGGCGGGCTGAATAAGCTGTGGGCGCTGATCGTGCCGGGGTGCGTACCGGCTTTCGGCGTGTTCATGATGCGGCAGTTTGCCGGCACCGGGGTGCCCCTTGACGCCATTGAATACGCGCGGGTGGAGGGTGCCTCCGAGAGCCGCATCCTTATGCGCATCGCCTTTCCCATGCTTTCGCCGGGCATCTTTTCCCTGGCGATCCTCACCTTCATGAACAGTTGGAATGACTTTTTGTGGCCGATCATCATGGCTACAAAAAAGGAAATGCTCACCGTGACCGCGCTGCTGCGCTCGATTGGTGATACCTCGCTGAACGGCAACTTTGGCGTGCTGCTGGCGGCCACCACACTGAGCACGATGCCGATCATCCTTTTTTATCTCATCTTCCATAAACAGCTCATCCGCGGCATTTTGGAGGGGATGGGCAAGGAATAGCCGACGGCTGGGCATCGGTTGGTAAATTGCTTCACGCCTTCAGATGGAAAATGCTCCAAACGCTTGCATGGATCCCTGCAGTTATGCCTTAGTGCAATCAAGCCAGCGGCAGGCACAAGGTTCCAGCGTCAGCTCAAACGAATTCCTCCATGAAGGGCTCTGTGCCGATCCAGTGATCGCCCAGGAACATCATGGCTTCCTTGCCCATTTCGTGGGTCAGGTCCACAAACTCCTTGGCAAGCGCCGCCACCTCGCGGCGCTGAAAGGCGAGGAAATCCTTGAATTCCTTGCTTGGCACACGGTACTGGTTATTGAAATACACCTGGTCGATGATATATTCCGGCCTGAAGGGATACCTCGCCTCCCGCTCGAATCTTTCCAGGATATAAGGCGATACAGAAGCGGAATAGCCGTACCAATCCACAAATTTTTTAGCCTTGATACAGGCCGACCATGTGCAGCACCGGTTCGGCCCGCGCCTGCGTGACGCGTAGGATGACCTGATCGGCAAGCATGCCGCCAAGCGTCATCAGGCGCTGATATCCGATGGTCGTTCCCCGCAGGGATGACACCGTGTTCCCGCCAAGGGACAGCACAGCCTCGAAGCTTTCCACCCGCTGGCTGAAACGTGTATCCTCCTTCAGGCGGAGCATTCCAAGCATCTTGGGCTCCGGAAGGCGGATGATAAGCTCCCGGCCATGGTGCAGGGTTCCCTCAAACAAAGGCTGCCGGAACGCATGATGGATGCACTCCCCCAAAGCCGCCAAGGCGGCTTCGTCTGCTGGATGGATGCGGCCATCCTTTGCGGGGGGCACGTTGAGCAGCAGGGATGCGTTGCCCCCCACGGAGCGCAGGTACAGTCCATACAATTCTGCGGGGGATTTCACCTGATGATCTTCTGCAGGATGGTGGAACCAGCCCGGGCGTATGGATACATCCACCTCCGCCGGATACCAGATCAAATCATCTTCCCCCGCAAGGGCTTCATGGCTGCCTAAATCCAGGTCCGAGCTGCGGATGCTGCGCAAACAGAAGGACGAGTCGTCCGCTTGCTGGCTCAAAGCCTGTATGCGCTCGGCATCCTTCAAACGGGAAGGCACTACGCTCCATTCGCTGGGCCGCGTCTGCCCCGCTTCATTGCCGCACCAGCGCACATCCGGCCCGCAGACGCACATGCAGGCATTCGGCTGCAGCGCACGCACAACGCTTTCGTACCGCGCCCAGTCGTATTGCTGCCGCTTGCCGTTTGGCCCTTCGCCGCAGGCGCCGTCCAGCCACACGGCGAACAGCTCGCCATACCCGGTGAGCAGCTCGGTCAATTGGTTCACATAAAAATCGTCGTAGGCCTTTCCCTGCCCGTATGTTTTTTCATGCCGGTCCCAGGGGGAAAGGTATATACCGAAGGCAAGCCCATAAAAGCGGCAGGCTTGCTCAACCTCCCGCACAACATCGCCTTGGTGCGGGCTGTTTTGTACGCTGTGCTCCGTGTACCGGCTGGGCCAGAGGCAAAAGCCGTCGTGATGCTTGCATGTCAAAATGGCGCCGCGCATGCCCGCCGCCTTCAGCGCGCCAACCCATTGCCATGCATCGATTTTTTCCGGCGCGAAAAGGGCGGGGCTTTCAGTGCCGTCGCCCCATTCCCGGTCGGTGAACGTATTCATGCCAAAGTGCAAAAAGCCGTAGAATTCCAGTTCCTGATGGCGTAATTGCCGTGGGCTGGGAACGATCTGAACAGGATTCATGCAATCACTCCTTCAATCCACCGGCGGCATACATAGCCTCCTTGTTACAATACGCCAAAGATGTCCTCCAACGCCTGATCCTTTATGATCCTGGGACTGTTTGTATCAGCGTTTTTAAGCATGCTGTGCAGCTTTTCTTCGACCGACCGCTGGATAAAATCGCCGACATCTATGCCGCGCATGTCGAAAAACAGGAGCGGATTCTGGTCAAGGCGGCTGCCGATACCGTATAAGACGGCGGCTACATGCTTGCACATGTCTGCCCAGTCCGGACAGCTGCATGTAAAGTGTATTTCCCTCGGGTTTGGGAAAAGGCCGATTTTGGGGTCGGTGAAAAGCGACTTCATATCCAAGGGGAAATCCCCGTTCACCAGGGCTTCCAGATTTTCAATACGGTTCCCCAGGCTTTTCAAGGCGGCCCGATAACGCACCTCCGGCATGGGGGCAATGCTGACCCCAATCTTGTAAGGGGTTTTACGGGAGCCCTGCACGCGGGCATTGATTTCGCCCTTTTCCATTTTCAGATCAATCACCGCGCCGGCGCGGACATAGCTTTTGCCGCGCCCGATGCGGTTTTGATAGTCGGCATATCTTTCCAGATTGTCACACCATGCCTTGCCCCACCAGGTTTTTGCGATCTCACGCCCATGAAGGAGCACCGGCTCCATTGCTTTTCCGGGTTTGCTTCTGTTTTTCTCTGCATTGCGCCCAAGCTCCGCAGACGACAAATGCCTGAGAAACGCATCCAGATCACGCAAATGCATGCACCTCCGTTACTCCAAACGCATAAGCTTCATGAGCTCGTTGTTGTCAAGCTCTGTGATCCACGCTTCGCCGCCCGCGCCGATCACATCCTGGGCGAGCTTGCTTTTTTCGGCGATCATGGCATCAATCTTTTCCTCGATTGTGCCGGGTGAAATAAGCTTGTGGACGATGACATTCTTTTTTTGCCCAATGCGGAAAGCCCTGTCCGTGGCCTGGTTTTCCACAGCGGGATTCCACCAGCGGTCAAAATGGATCACATGGTTCGCGGCCGTGAGATTAAGGCCCACGCCTCCCGCTTTGATGGACAAGACCATAAACGGGACATAGTCTTCGCCCTGAAACGCAGCTACCAGCTCCGTCCGCTTTTTGGGCGGTATACCGCCGTGAAGGACGAGGCCGTCGCGATGGAATATACTCTTTAAGAATCTGCAAAGCGGCTCCGTCATTTCTCTGAATTGGGTGAAAACCAATACCCTCTCCCGGTTTTCATAGATGGTTTCGCACAGTTCACCAAGAAGCTGGAATTTTCCGCTTTCCTCAGGCAGGAATGAGGCCTGTCCCAGATATTGGTCAGGGTGGTTGCAAATTTGCTTGAGCTTTGAAATCGTGGCCAGCACAAGCCCTTTGCGCTGTATCCCCTGGGCATCCATGATGGAATGCTCAAGCTCTGAAACAATGCTTCGGTACAGCACCGTCTGTTTCTTTAGGAGCGAGGCATAGTCGGAAATCTCGGTTTTGTCGGGAAGGTCGGATATGACCGTCTTGTCGGTTTTTAGCCTTCGCAGGATGAACGGGGCTATCATATCCCGCAATTTCCCGTATCCGCCCGGGTCATAGGCAAGGCGCTTTGCAAAAGCCGAAAACTCCTTTGCCGTGCCCAACAGGCCGCGGTTTAAAAAGTCAAACAGCGACCAGAGGTTGGTCAAATTGTTTTCAATCGGAGTACCCGTCATGATGATACGCATACGGCTGTCAAGCTGCTTGACGCTTTTTGTCTGCTTGGCGGCCGGGTTTTTGATCGCCTGGGCCTCATCCAGCAGCACCACGCTCCACCTGGTTTCTTGTAGTAGCGTGAGCCGCATGACCATGGCGTAGGTGGTGATCGTCAAAAATTCTTCCCGTGCGCATTCCGCTTCCAAAACGTCGGCAGATTTGCCGTGGAGAATAAAGTAAGACATTTCCGGCGCGAAACGCTCAATTTCCTTTTGCCAGTTCCCCAGCAGGGAAGCGGGAACGATTAGCAAAGCCCGGCCATCCGTCTCCTTACGCAGCCGTTCCAGAAAAGAAAGCGCTTGTACAGTCTTGCCAAGCCCCATATCATCGGCAAGACATGCGCCAAACCCCAGTGAGTCCATATAGGAAAGCCAGGAAAAGCCTGTTTTTTGGTAAGGGCGCAATACGGCGTGAAGGCTGTCCGGCACCATGATGGAAGTCAATTCCGCCGGATTTTGCATGTTGTTTCGAAGCTCTCTGAGCCATTGCCCATTTGTGACCTGTACGCTGTCCGGATCGATGGGCAGAGTGCCAAGCTCCCCGCGCAATGCATCCATCAGCGTGATGCTTCCATCCTCCAGCCGCTGGCAGGCGGCGAGCAATTCCTTTAGCCGGGCGTGATCGACCTCGACCCACTTGCCCCTCAAAAGAGCCAGCCCCTCCGTTTGGGCAAGCAGCGCAAGAATATCCTCCCGCGTCAGCTCTTCGCCGTTTATCATAAGCCGGGGCACGGTGCTGATGAGCGCCTCCATGCTCAAATGCGACGGCCTTTTCTCGCCGATGGCAACGGACATCCCGACGGCGGCAGACCGCCGCTTCCACCAATTAGGCACCCGGCAGAGGATTCCGGCCTCTTTGTAGAGCGGGATCTCGCGCAGAAAGGTATAGGCCTCCGCCGCATTAAGATGCAGGGGGTGGAACAGTTCACCGCTTTCCATGAATCCGGTAATAAGCGCGCTGCTTTGGGCTGCACGGCCGAGGCAGCCCATCAACTCCAAAAGCTTCTTCTGATCCGTGTTATATTCGGTTAGCGCATATTTTAGCGGCAGGTGCTTCACTGCGCCGTTTCCGCCCATGGAAGCATATGTGGCTATAAACGCAAACGGGCAATCATCGCCCCTGTTCTCCGCCAGGTGGAAGAAAATCCGCTCCGGAACGCGCAGATTCTGGTTTTTCTCGGTCAAATACATTCCGACCGGACCGGTATAGCGGGACAGCTCCAGTTTATAGACAGCCAGCAACTTTTGAAATACATCCTCGATCCAGGCGGCTCCGACTTGCTCCGTACCCGTTGCGTAAGGCAAGCCCCTTATAAGCGTCTCCATGGTATCCGCATCCGGGCGGACCTGTGCGTTTTCCCTGACCAGTTCCAGCTCCGGAAGGTTCGTTAGATTCCGGATGAACGCATCTGATACCCGGAACAAGTATCGCATGGAGGGGGAAAACCAATCCTCATCCTCTGAAAAGCCCAGCTGATATAAGGCTGCAAAGCGGTCCGCATCAAAGCGTTCCTTCCACGCCGATGCCTTGGCGGTCAATTGATCTTCCGCTATGTCCGCTATAAAGCCGTTTGACGTAAAAATGAAATCCAGATTTGGCTGCGCAACCGTTTTTGTCATTGTATTTCCTCTTGAAAATCCGTACTGTAAGCTGATTATATCACATGTATAATACAGCGTCATCGTACATTAAGCAAGTTTCGCCCATATGTATATTCGGCAGAAGCATTATTTTCCGGGGAATGGCTGATGGATGGCAACACCCATCGTACAGGCAGGATCTCACCTGCTTTAGCTCTTTCTTGATTTTTCAGCAGTTATTGGTTATAATAAGTGCGAGGTGATTGTACTTTATGGAACGTAATATTGTAAATAAGCTTTTGGCTTGGAAGAATAATCCCAATCGTATGCCCCTGCTCCTTAAGGGCGCGCGGCAAGTGGGAAAGACATACACTCTGCTGACGTTCGGCAAAGAACATTATAAGACTGTAGCCTATTTCAGTATGGAGGAGTCCGGCGATATCCCTGCCGTTTTCGAGCGCGACCTGAATCCTGAGCGCATTATCCGCGAGCTCTCCGCGCTGTCGGGCGTAAGCATCCTGCCGGGCGACACCCTGCTGATCCTCGACGAAATCCAGGCGAGCGAAAAAGCGCTGGCCTCACTTAAATATTTCGCCGAACGCGCCCCGCAATATCATATTGTCGCGGCGGGAAGCTTGCTGGGCGTGGCGATGAAGCGCGAAAAGTTCTCTTTCCCCGTGGGCAAGGTGGATATGCTTACCCTTTACCCGATGGACTTCGAGGAGTTTCTTTGGGCGCTTGATAAAAAAGAGCTTTGCGCCCTCATCCGCGAAGCCTACGACGGCTTCATGCCGCTTTCGCTTCATGAAACGGCGATGGACTTGTATAAAACCTATCTTGTTGTCGGCGGGATGCCCCGCGTTGTACAGGAATACGTCGACAAGCGGGATTTCGATTTTGTTGCCGCCGCGCAGCGGACGTTGAATAGCTCCTACATTGCGGATATGGCGAAATACGCCACCCCGCAGGAAACCACACGCATCATGGCTGCTTGGAGTTCTGTTCCGGCACAACTTGCCAAGGAAAACCATAAATTCCAGTACCGTGTAATAAAGTCCGGCGCGAGGGCAGGCGAATACGAAGTTACCCTTGAATGGCTGAACGCGGCGGGTATGATCCACAAGTGCATTCGCGTAGGGGAAGGGAAATATCCTCTCGCTGCCTATGCGCAGAACGAAGCGTTCAAGGTATACATGGTCGATACAGGTTTGCTCTGCTCTAAGCTGGACATTGCGGCTAACGTGGTTGTGAATACTCCTCTCAGCTTTGATGGCTTCAAGGGTGCGCTGACAGAGAACTACATCATGCAGGCTCTTGCCGCCAACGGCATCGTTTCCTATTACTGGAGCTCGCCGGGCAAAGCAGAGGTGGACTTTGTTTTCCAAGACAGGCACGGCAACGTAATCCCGCTGGAGGCAAAGTCGGCCGAGAATGTCCGTTCCAAGAGCCTGCGAACCTTTCGTGATATATACAAGCCGGAGTATGTCTTCCGGGTGTCGGCTCGGAACTTTGGCTTCGAGCACGGCATCAAAAGCGTTCCGCTTTACGCCATGTTCTGTGTGAAGCCATAAACGCCTGCCTTTAAATTACAAAGCGGACTGCCAATCGCTGCGGCAGCCCGCTTTTTTGTCTTGTGTTTTGGAGTAATACTATATCTTCTGCGCTGCCTTGTACAGCGCTTCGAACACAAGCTTTCCCGCCACGGAGCCGCCGTCGATCAGGCCGATGGTCTTGTCTCCGTAATAGGCGGCACGGCCGTGCACAGCCTTCATGGCCGCCGTGCTATCGGAACCTTCCTTTGCGGCCTTCGCCGCTGCATTAAGCGCCGGGACCATGCCCAGGGAGGCATTTTCGCACAGCGCACGGGCAGCCGGGTCCAGTGCGTCCAGCACCGTTTTTTCGCCCGGCTTGGAGTTGGCCCGCTCCATGATCTTTGCAACGCCGGCAACGAGCGCCTCGCCCAGCAGCGCCGCGTCCGCGGCCTCACGGCCCTTGAGTACCCTGGCCATGCCCATCATCCATAGGGACATGATGGTGCCAAGGGAGGAAGGAGCGGCTTCGTTGAATACCTTGCTGGCCCCGATCATGAGCTTGCCAAGGTCCGTTTCATCGCTCCCGTTCACAAAGGCGCTGGCGGCGGCAAAGCCCTCGGACATGGAAATGCCCAGATCGCCGTCGCCGTTGCGCTGGTCCAGCTCAATCAGATACTGCCTGTTGGCGGCCATCGTATCGGAAATCTCCCGCATGGCAAGGCGCAGCGTATTTACATCCAGCATATCCGGTCCACCTTTCAGATATTTTCGTTGGTGTAAAAAGGCGTGCTGGCAGGGGCGCGCAAAAGTGCCTCCAGCTCGTCATCCAGCTTGAAAAATGTCACGGAAAGGCCGGCCATCTCCATGGAGGTGGCAAACTCGCCGATGTGCGGCATCACAAGGCGGACGCCCTTTTCCGTAAGTGTCTTATGGATGCGGCGGTAGACGATCAGCAGCTCTTCCTTGGGCGTGGCGCCTAGACCGTTGACCATTACGGAAACGGTATCGCCCGCCGCAAGCGGCATATCCGCCAGCAGCTTGGAGGAAATCTCATCCGCGATTTCATCGGCGGTCATCATCGGGCGCACTTCGATGCCGGGCTCCCCATGGATACCCATGCCGATTTCCACCTCGTTTTCGCCAATGGAGAAGGTGGGCTTTCCCACCTCGGGCACGATGCAGGGGGAAAGCGCGATGCCCATGGTGCGGATGTTGTCAAGCGCCTTCTGGGCGGCATCCGCCACCTCGTCCAGGGAACGGCCCTGGTCCGCCGCCGCACCGGCCACCTTAAAGGCATACACCATGCCCGCCACGCCGCGCCGCTTTGCTGATGATTCGCCGGGGGCGGAAGCTACATCGTCCTTTACGCGCACGGTGCGGGTTTTGATATCGTCCTCCAGTTCCACGGTCTCACAGGCCATATCGAAATTCATGTTGTCGCCGCCATAGTTGCCGTACAGGCAAAGCACGCCGCTTCCCCGGTCGCAGGCTTTGATGGTATTGGCCATCTTCAGTGCCGAGGGGGATGCGAATACGTTGCCCACGGCGCAGCCATCCAGCATGCCTTTGCCCACATAGCCCAGGAACACCGGCAGATGCCCGCTTCCGCCGCCGGTCACGATGCCCACCTTGCCCTCCCTTACGGGAGTATTGGAAAGGATGATGCGGCGGTCGCCGTCCAGCAGCTTCAGCCGGTCGCCATAAGCCGCGATAATGCCTTCCATGACTTCATCCACAAAATTCCCCGGGTTGTTGATGATCTTTTTCATGACCTGTCCTCCTTATACGCTATCCAGGCTTTATTCAGGCAGCGCGGCCATGAATCACAGCGTGCTGCCAAACGAGTTGATGTCCTTTTCCAGCAGTTGGGTGGCAAGGGCCAAATCGCCCGCCTTAAGCGCATGCGCAATGCGCACATGCGTTTCATTATCGAAATGGAAGCGGATCCGGCGCCATTTATCCCAGTAAAACTGCGCGTATGCCCGCTTGAGTATGGAAAGGCTGTGCCTGATCTGATGATAGCAGTAGCGGTTGCCGCTGAGCGCCAGCAGTTGCAGGTGGAATTTGGAGTTGTCGTCCCAGGAATCCCAAACCTCCTGATCGCCGGCGGGGGAGAGGCTTTGCAACTGATCGAGCAGTTCGTTAAGCTCCTCCATGCTGGCCTTTTCAAAGATGATAGGAAGGCTCTGGCACTCCACCATCACGCGGAACTTAAGAATGTCGCGCACATCGCTTTCCGTCAGCGCCACGATTTCATACCCGTAGCGGGGAATGCTGCGCAGCACATTTTCATTGCACAGCTCCACCAGCGCCTCGCGCACCACCGACTTGCTCGTGCCGTATTTCTCCATCAGACGGCGCTCGCTCAGCAGGCCGTTTTGCCTGTACTCGCCTTTGATGATGTCCTGAACGATGTCGTTGTGGATCATTTGCTTCGTAAAAGGTTCCATGATTGCTTAAATATCCCTTCTTGCGTCGTTGCTTGGGCGAAGCATGGTCCGGCACGCCCGGGCGCTTAAGGTTCCTTTATTCACTGAGCATGATCTCCAGAATCTCGGAATCGGTGGATTTCATTCCTTCACGGCCCATTTGGCCTACGGCCCGAATAGTCTTTTCTACATCGGACCGGACCAACCCTTCCCCAGGTGCAAAGACTCCGCCGCTTTGCTGCAGTTCAAACGCCATGAAGGCGGCGTCCAGCGCGGAGGCGATCTTGGCTGCGCAGGAAGGCTTGGCGCCGTCACAGACCATGCCGCCGATGGTGGCGATGGCATTGGTGATGGTATTGGCGATGGTATCATATCTATAGCCGCAAAGAGACGCGATGCCGCACACCGCGCCGCAGGCGGCGCTGGTGGCCCCGCAATAGGCGGACAAATTCCCCAAAAAGCGCTTTTGATGAATGGAGATCAGGTTGGAAACGATCAGCGCCCGCAGCAGCTTATCATGGCTTGCGCCCATTTCCCTGGCGTATTCGATGACCGGCATGGACACGGTGATGCCCTGGTTGCCGCTGCCGGAATTGATGACCACCGGCAGGGGACAGCCGCTCATGCGCGCATCGGAGCCCGCGGCCGCCACAGCCTTTAAGCGGACGGTCAGGTCTTCGGCGCTGCGCTTGCTCATCAGCGCTTTGCCAACCCGTACGCCGTAATCGTTTTTCAGCCCTTCCATGGAAATGCGGGAATTGGTTTCGATCTGCCGCTCCAGTGGCTCCCGGACCAGATCCAGCTCCACGGTATCGGCGAAAATTAGAATGCCTTCCACACTTAAAAGTTCCTTTAAGCGCGGTAAATCCATGGCAGCCGGGGCTTGGGCCTTTAACGGCGCATCGGCGGCGAAAAGGATCTCCCCGTCCTTTTCGATGCGGACGATATGCGTGTGTTCCCCTTTGATCTCCACGGCTGCGCTGTGCCCTCCGGCCTGTACGGACACAATGATGTGCAGGTTGTCGCCGCCTTCCATCACAGCACAGCGGCAGTAGTCCTTGTCCCTGAGCAGTTGCGCCACCTTTTCCCGGTCCTGCTCGCTTGCCCCGGCGATTACTTCCAGCCCCCGGTCCGGATCGCCCCCCACTGCGCCCAGCACCGCGGCCGCGTCGATGCCCTTCATCCCGCCGCTGTTGGGGACCACAACGCCTTTGACGTTTTTTACGATATTGCCGCTGCAGGATACGCGGATCTTTTCCGGAAGGCAATTAAGGGTGCGCGCCGCCTTTGCGCAGCAGTAGGCGATGGCGATGGGCTCGGTACAGCCCATGGCCGGTATCAGCTCGGCGTGAATGATTTGTACATAGGCATCATAAGTTGCTTTATTCATGTTACCGCCTTTTCCATCGTATTAATCGCAGGGACTTTAGTTCCTGCGTAAGCCCTTGCTATACACCAAGGTAAGCACGCTTCACTTCCGGATTGACCAGCAGCTCTTTGCCGGTGCCGGTAATGGTCACGCGGCCTGTTTCCAGCACATATCCCCTGTCGGCAACGGACAGCGCCATGGACGCGTTCTGCTCGATCAATAGAACCGTTTTGCCCTTTTCCCTGATCTTTGCGATCAGCTCAAAGATTTCTTCCACGATGATGGGGGCCAGGCCAAGGGAAGGCTCATCCAGCATGACCAGCGCCGGATCCATCATCAGCCCTCTGGCGATGGCCAGCATTTGCTGCTCGCCGCCCGAGAGGCTTCCGCCGGGCTGTTTGGTCCTTTCCTTGAGGCGGGGAAACAGCGCGTAGTTTTCTTCCACCAGCTCCGCGATCCGCTGTTTGTTCATTTTCATCTTGCCGAAGGTGCCGGCGATGAGGTTTTCATACACGGTGAGCTGCGGGAAAATCATGCGGCCTTCCGGCACATGGCTTATGCCCAGCTTCACGATCTTGTCGGGCGCTTTCCGTGTAATGTCCTCCGAACGGAAGGTGATTTTCCCGCTTGTCTTTTCTACCAGGTTGGAGATGGACATCAGCGTGGTTGTTTTCCCCGCCCCGTTGCCGCCGATGAGCGTAATGATCTCACCCTCGTTTACCTCGATGCTTACATCATTCAGCGCATTGATATAGCCGTAATAGACGGTCAGATTTTCCACTTTCAGCATCGGTTGATTCATCGGATCGCCTCCCCAGCCACCATGCCCTTGCCGAAATAGGCGCTTTGCACCTCCGGGTCTGATTTCACCTGCGCGGGCGTGCCCTCCAGTATCTTCTGGCCGAAGTTCAGTACCAGAATCCGGTTGCAGGAACCCATCACAAACTTCATATCGTGCTCGATCACGGCGATGGTATAGCCGTCCGCGTTAAGCGATTTGATGAATGTCATCAGGGACTGGGTTTCCAGCGGGTTCATACCGGCGGCCGGTTCATCCAGCAGCAGAATTTTGGGGTCAAGCGCCAGGGCGCGGGCAATCTCCACCTTGCGCTGCATGCCGTAGGAAAGGTTGCCGGCCAGTTTGTCGCGATCGTCGTACAGCCCGATCCGCTTTAGAATCTCCAGGCTCTTTTCCGTGGTGAAGCTTTCGGCCAGCTTGTAGGCACGCGTGTGGAAAATGGCGTCCGCCATGTTGGTCTTCGTTTTGATATGGCAGCCGGTTTTGACGTTCTCCAGCACAGTCATGAATTTGAAAAGCTGCAGGTTTTGGAAGGTCCGGGCAATGCGCTTTTGCGCCACCCGCTCCGGGCTCAGCGCAGTGATATCTTCACCGTCAAAGAAGATTTTCCCTTTCGTGGGCGGATAAATTCCGGTGCAAATGTTGAAGAATGTGGTCTTTCCGGCTCCATTGGGGCCGATGATGCCGAAGATATCGCCAGGGAAGACCTTCATATCCACATTTTCTACGGCCTTGAGTCCGCCAAAATACTTGCATATGCCCTGCGCTTCCAAAAGCGGCCTGGTCCCGGCCACGGTATGCTCAGACATGGTATGATGCGCCTCCCTTCCGAGCCGGCTTGCGCTTGATCTTGCCGCCGGCCAGCACCGAACGGGATGCGCCTGCGATGCCTTGCGGGCGCAGCCACATCATCAAAATAATGATGACGGCATAGATCACGTAGCGCCAGTTTTCCAGGAACCGAAGCGATTCGGTGAGCGCGGTCACGATCACGCTGCCGAGAATGGGGCCGATCAGCGTGCCCTGGCCGCCGATGACGATCATGGCCAGCACATTAAAGCCCGTATCCGTGGAGAACTGGGAAGCCTCGATATAGTTGACGAACGGCGCGTACGCGCAGCCGATCACGCCCGCCCAAAAGGCACCGTACATAAAGATCAGTGACTTGTAGAAGCTGGTTTGCACGCCCAGGGATTTGGCCGCGATCTGATCCTCACGGATGGAGATCCACGCACGGCCGACGCGGGAATTCAGCACGCGGTGCGTAACGAATAAAAACAGGACGCCGATGGCAAGGAAAATGAAATAATAGTACTTGGGGCGGAAGGTATCCAGCCGGAACAGCCAGGGATATGGGATGTTTTTGATGCCCATGGCGCCACCGGTTACAGGGCCCCACGTCTGCGCGATGATGCGGATGATCTCGGAAGCGCCAAGGGTGACGATGGAAAGATAGATGCCCTGCAATTTCAGCGTGGGCAGGGAAACGATCAGCCCTACCAGCGCGGCAGCGATGCCCGATATGGGCAGCAGCAGCCAGAAATCAATGCCCAAGCGCGTGGATAAAATCGCGCAGGTATAGGCCCCGATGGCAAAGAACCCGGCCTGGCCCAGGCAAGTTTGCCCGCTGTATCCGTTGATTGCGTTCAGTGACCCGGCCAGCGTCGCAAACATCAGGATATTGCAGGCATAGCGCACATACAACGCCTTGGTGATCACAAAGGGCAGGGCACACAGCGCAGCGAAAATCAAAAGAAGAAAGAGGAACTTGTGGCGGCGGTAATACTCCATGATTCTGCTCATACCCTGCTCCCTTTCTTTGCGGCAAATCCCTGAGGACGGATGACCAGCATCAGGATCAGAAAGCCGAAGGCAAACACGTCGCGGAAGGTGGCGGAGCTGATGGTGATGCCTAGATTCTCGATGATGCCGATGCATAATCCGCCCAGCGCCGAGAACCGCAAATCGACCAGCCCGCCAAGTACGGAGGCGGAAAACGCCTTCATGCTGAAGTTGCCCCAGATGGTGGATGAGACCGCATAATAGTAAATGGAAAGCAGGATGCCGGCGATGCCGCCGAAGCCGCAGCCGATGCAATTGCCGAGCATGGCGGTTCGTTTGACGTTTATGCCCATCAAGTAGGCCGCCTGCTTGTTTTGACTGACAGCCCGAAGCGCAACGCCCCAGCGGGTACGGTTGAAAAACAGCGTGAGGCTTACTGCAAATAACACCACCAGCAGCATCACAACAATCTGAAGAAGCTTGAAATCAACGGCTACGGAGCCGAGATGCAGGGTATAGGTGGCGTTATTGATAATATTGATCACCGGTTTTGTTTCCGGGCCAAATACAATTTGAACCAGGTTCTTCATCAGCATGCTGAACCCGATGGTGCAAAGGAGGGAAATATGCCGCGGCGCGTTGAAAAATTTCTCATAACATACTTTGTAAACCACGATGCCCAGCACGAAGGAGCTTGCAAAAGCCATGAATATAGCCAGCGGCAGGTTGTTCCCAAAGAACTGGAAACTGTAAAAGGCGCCAAAGGCCCCGATCATCATGATCTCGCCGTAGGTAAAGGTCACCATGCCAACGACGCCAACGATGACCGAATACCCAATGGCCATCAATGCGTAGATCGACCCCTGGCAAATGCCGTTGACGAGCTGATTGAGAAAATACTCCATACTGCCTCCTTCGCCGCAAAGAAAAGAGGGATATGATACCAAGTTATACTGCTTCCAAACATTATTGCGTCATTGTCGCGGATCTTTTCGCGCACTACTGCGTCGTCTACCGCTCAGCGTAGCGCTGCTACGCCTCGCTTCGTCTCCTTGTATTGCACAAAAATCTCTCGCGGCCATGGGCGCAATAATGTTTTACATTAGTATTACACTGGTATTGCCGGGATAAAAAATCAGGAGCAGGCGGGATGTTCCGCCCGCTCCTGACCATTAAATTGGCTTACGGGTGTTGTTATTCCTGGCCGTAGCCGAATCCTTCGAGAACCTTCCAGTTTCCATCCTCCACGCCGCAGATCATATAGTCGCGGGTGATATCGCCGGCAGGCTCGAACCTGATTCGTCCGGTCAGGCCCGTCATTTCAATGTTTTGAAGGGCTTCCCTGATGGCTTCGCGGGTAACTTCCCCGTCGCCGATTAATTCGATGGCGGCCTTGATGAGATAAGCGGTGTCATAAGCGCAGGCGGGATGCACGGTGGGCTGGAATCCGGCCAGGGAAGCGAACTTGTCTTTCCACTGGGTGAGCTCCGCATTGCCGGCATCAAAGAAGAACGGAGAGGTAACGATCAGGTTGTTGGGGCTTAAAAGCTGCTTGACCAGTTGCTCGGAGGTGCCCGGTCCCAAGGAAACGTGCTTCACATCCCAGCCGGCCGAATCAGCCGCGTTGAAGATGGCGGATACCGGCAGCCCCTGATCCATTACGACCAGCACTTCAGGATTGGAGGCTTTCACCTTGGTAATGATGGAGCTGAAATCCGTTTCATCAGACTTGTACTTTTCTTCGGTCACGGTAAGGCCTTCCAGGTCGGCCTGCGCTTTAAAGTTTGTAAAGGCGGCCATGCCCCAGTCGCTATCCACGCGGATCACCGCCACGTTGGTTACGCCCAGGTACTTTTTCAGCACATACTTGGCCAGGAACGGCGCTTCCGCATCCTGACGGCCCATAATGGAGAAGCAGAAGGGGCTCATCGCCGCGTAGTCCGGAGCGGAGGCGGTGGGGGAAAGCTGAACAATGCCGTAGCGGTCAACGATGGGGGCGTTGGCCTTGCAGGCGCCGGAGGAGAAATCGCCCAGGATCGCGAAAACTTCTTCATCCTCGGCAAACGCCGTCGCCATGGTGGAGCTGACCACCGGGTCACCTTGTGTATCCTTCACTTCGATGGCAAGCTGGTAACCGTTGGCACCGCCGGCAGCATTAATTTCATCGATAGCCATCTGCCAGGCGATTTGAAAACCCTTGCCATATTCGGCATAATTACCTGTCAGGGGAGCAAGACCGCCCAGCTTGATGGTGCCCTTGCTTTGTGCAGAAGCGGGCAGCAGGATAAGCGTGAGGAGCATGATGACGGTTAGGAACAATGCGGTGACTTTTTTCATGGTAGCCTCTCCTTTCATTGTAACCCCCATTGCATATTCATTCATACAGCATTTTCGCTGTGAATGTCGTTGAACCTCACTTATGGAAATGCAGCTTGCAGGTCTCGCAGCCCTTGGCGATAGTATCGCTAAGATTCAGCGTCAGACCCATCGCCTCGGCGATGCCCCGGTCGCCATCCATAGCCATATCGCACAAAAGAGCACAGGTTTCATCACTGAAGCCGAGCTTTTTCCAGGCGTTCACCAGCGCGCAGTAATGGAAATCCACGGTCACGTTGTCTTGATCGGCCTTGATATCGCTCATGTGAAAGCTCTGGGGGCCGACTTTTAACTCATCGCCCAGGAAGGCATTCTTGAAATCAACGCAGTTGGACGGATCCTGGCACTGCTTTTTGAAGTTTTCGCCGTGCATCAAACCGCAGCGCTTGATGGCACGACGGATGATGGGCTCGGCATCGATGCCGGCCTTTACCATTTCATCATAAATCAGGCCCATCCAGGTGGCGCGGTGTTCAATTTGTGAACGATTGACGTTCACGATTTCTTCCACGGGGTTTGTGACATTCTTGATCATTGGAATAACCTCCCTGTATTTAATATAAGACCCAGGGGAATACCTCCCCAAAGTAGACGATGGCACCTGTCCGCTTCATTTTTGGTACTTGGCATACTTCCGCAGAAGGAAAGATGCACAAAACTACGATGACGAAAGTCACATCATCGTGAACGGTATGATAGCTTATGCACAACTGGCGGCAATAAGATGCGGGTTTTGAAGGCTATACCCTTTCGGCGGGTAGATACGGTCATTCTTTGGAAGGAACCGTCACTGGTAATCGGTGAACTGATCTACCATTGATTTATCTGTAGTATATCATTGGTCGACCAGACTGTCAACTACTTTTTCACTAGACTTTTTCCTGTATTTCTGCTATCCTGTTTGCAACTGAATATAATGGCTATGATGAGAAACAGTACGCGTTTTAAAAGGCTTCAGAGAGGGGCGGCCGGTGAGAGCCCCTGCCGGCGGAATGCGGAACCCATCTCTGAGCCGCGAACCGATGGAATTTGATATTCAGTAAGGTTCGCCGGGAATCCCGCCGACACGGGGAAGGCGTTTATTATGACGCTGCGAGTGCAGGCATTGCCTGAAATTAGGTGGTACCACGGACAGATATGTTCGCCCTAAGCGAAAGCTTGGGGCGACTTTTTTTGTTAGCTTCAGCGCAAGAAAACCACCAGCAGAGCTGGTGAGAGTAAAAAACTTTAGGTATAAGGAACCTCCTTTGCTAAAATGAAGCTGGTCTGGCAACCGCAACAAAGCAAAGGAGGTTGAGT
>JAEZQK010000029.1 GCA_023413135.1 Bacillota bacterium | reverse complement strand
GCGCTACGCTGGGTTCCGTAGCCCGGCTGCCGCCAGTGGCGGCAATAAGCCGGGCGGAGGAAGCTTGCGATACAAGCGATGCAAGCGGCAGCGCAGCAGCGCGCCGATTGAGCAAGCCGGGTACAAGTCGACGCTTAAGTAGCGCGAAAAGATCCGCCGCAACGACGCATTAATGTTTGGAATTAGTATAAAGCCTTTCCGCGCGAATGACACTGGTATGCTTGATATAACACAATAGCACAAAGACACCACCGTTTTTGACGGTGGCGTTTTTGTATCACAATGTAACAAATCTGTTTAATTGAAGTAGCTGCCTGCTGTCTGCCGTTCCCTCACGTTTTTCCATCCCCCGTGTTCTTCGGCACAGCATTGATTATCTGGCAAGTAACATGTTTTATTTTCCTGAATATGAAATAATGGAAACCTTCTATCAATCATTGCGCGCATAGATCCTTATTGATAAAACGTACCGTAAATAGCAAAGGAGCATAGCTTATGGATTACAGAAGTAACAATTATTGTGGCAATGTGAGACCGGGTACGCAATTCCACGTTCACGAGATACAGGGCAGCACGGAGGTCGCAGGCGCAACCCCGCACACCCACCGCTTTGCCACCGTATCGAGCGAGGCAAGGTTTATCGGAAACAATCACGTTCATGATGTTTGGTTCCGTACAGACTTTGATGTAGGCCACTTCCACGATGCATTTGGTACGACCGGCTTTGCCATCCAGGTCGGTGACAGGCATGTTCATTTCCTGAGAGGCGTTACAACAGTGAATGCCGGACACCTTCACAAATACAGAGTAGCAACCTTGATCGAGGATCCGATAGGCTAACAGGCACAACAGTTGATGTTGACCCCAACTTAAACATCAGGGAGTGGCACTCGCTGCTCCCTGCATATGATTCACGTATTGGAGGAACACAGGGGACGCAGAACACATAAGACGGGTTCGGAACACAGTCTGACGGTTCTATGTGCCCTAACATAAATGACCGGTTTCATGCTTTTTGGAAAGCCTTCGATACCACAGCAGCAAGATGAACGTCGTTAAAAGAGCACCGATGATTAAAACCGAATTATATTGGCGCGTACAATATACGATGCCTTTTCCACGCTCGGGCAGCGTCTTGGGATCATAGGGCATGCCATAATCCGCAAAGATCTTCTGTATATTCAGCAGGTTGATTACGGGAATGCCTTTTATGCGGTAGCGCTCTATCAACCCACTGTCGGGACGGATTCTTCCCCATAGAACAGGGCGAAGCAGACCCTGCCCCTGAGAATACGCATCCTCATCGTTCCCCAGCGAAGTCAAGTTTCCGCCAACCGATACAAACAGGTCAATTCCGCCTTCATCATATAGCGCCATTCTCCTTGTTATGTTCTTCTCAAGGTCCGGTTCGATCAATAAAGGAACCGGCAGCTTGTCCAAACGATGCCTGATGGATGCAAGCAATTGTTCATCCATACCGATGCCGATATCCTGATCACCGCCCAGGGTGATAAGGGCGGGCATCGTGCCGATCAGCCCCGAATCCGTCAAATGGCAAGCCATTTCCGGAAAAGTGAAAGTGGGATTATTGGCACCGTACATGGAAGAGCCGACCGATGCAACATAGACCACCTCTATGCCCATGGCATCGCAGGCTGCAAGGACCGCTATGTTAAGCGCCGGAAAGGAACCGGAGAAGCCCGCGCCAACGCGGTCCCCACGTTTAAGCCCCGCTTCATAGAACATGCGCACCACAAGTGCCGCCATGTCCGGATTGGCGGTGGTCCGCTTGGCCTCGAGGGAACCAAGCGTAGTGGTAATAAAGTTGTATTCCTCACCCAGCATGCCGGTCATATGCACATCTTCATCGGATAGAGCAATACCAAGCACGGCTTTTTGCGCCTTCACTTCATCCATGCAGGCCTGCATCCTGCCGGCCGCATCCAGTTGAACCGCCACATACGAAAGCGGCGCTGTCCGGGCACTTAAAAGGATACAGCTCATGAACCCGGCAATCGTCATAAAGGCCAGAACCAGCACAAATATGGGCCGCTTAGTTATTTGCATCTTCATCCCCTCAAAAAACCGGCATTTCAATAAGCAGCATCAAAAGCGCCAGTATTCCGGTTACGATCATCATGGATAGAATCGATTTGAAGAACCCCTGCTTTTCAAATTCATTGGCCATGATGCCGGGAACCAGCACCCCTATTATGCCCTGGTGATAAGGGATTTGGGGAAAAAGGCCTAACAGCCATGCCAGTACAAAGGATACAAGGATCATCACCGCATATCGTCGCCTTCCGTACAGAAAAACAAACCGGCTCAGCAGCCGCACGATTCCAAAGGCAGCCAGCGAGACAAGAACCGTCATCACAATCCGAGCCGGGTTATTCAGGTTGAGCGCCATATAGGCGGGAACGATCAGCCCGGCAGGGCTTAGGCCGGTGATTTCTGTAAAAGCAAAGGCGATCAAAATGCCCAGAATCAGGACCTCATCGTACAACCACACCGCCTCCCTCTTTCACGCCCCGCATCACTTCCATGCCTGCATTTGTGATATTGCCCATGGCAAAAATCAGATCATTTTTGTCAAACATGCCCCAGTCAATTTCCCGTACACATATGATGGATACCCGCTCCATGCCCAAGGCGCGCAGCCTGCGCGCAACCAGCTGCCTGTATGCCCCCAGCAGGTATACGGCAAAGGGCCTAACATCCCGGGCCAAGCGTATCATTTGCTCTATTCGATACATCCGGTCGGCGCGGTTGTTGATCAGCAGGATCAAACGCCTGCCCGTCATTTCCTCTTGCGCAAGCACAGCGTTCAGCACCTGCAGCGTAGATGTATAGTCGTTGATGGACATGCCGTTGATAAACACAGCCCCACCCGGCAGCCTGTGATGCGACAGGGCGTAAGGATCCCTTTGATACCCTTCCCGCATGCCGTCCAGCGCCGCCTGCCGGGGAACTTTAAGCGCGGCGCAGACCGCCAGGGCGATCGCTACGTTGTCGGGAAAATCGATGGCGCCAAACTCTTGCGCATCCTGCACACCTGCGATGCACTGCATGATGCTTGTATGTTGTGCTTTGGCCCGGGCAGCCAATCTATCAAGAAGGGCCTGCTCCGCCGTGAAAAGCTGTCCTTTTTCCGGGATGGTTGATGCCAGCGCATCGCAGATTTCCTCAAGGGATCCGCCCATTTCCTCCGTATGGTCAAGGCGTATATTGGTGATCACGCCTATATCGGCTTTCAGCATTTGATGCTGCGTTAATCTTTGGAGCGCCGGATCCACCGCCATGCACTCAATGACCAAAACCTGTGCCTGCTGCTTTGCCGCCTTGCGCAGCATGTAGAGCTGCTCACGGATATTTGCCGGCCCGAGCCGGCGAATGGGATATGCCTTGCCAAAAACATCGATGAACGTAGGCAGTGTGCCGGTGGTCTTTGCACACACGCGCAGTCCCCCCGCCCGCAGGCCGGCCTCAATCAGCCGGGTAACGCTGGATTTTCCACGGATCCCGTTGACGTGCACAACGTGTACCAACCGCTTGCGGCTATAAACTGCCATCCTTTTTTCCGCAAATAGGTATAGCAAACACAGACCTGTCAAAGCAAGCAAAAGTATCCGAATATCAGATGCAGGCATCGCTCAACAACCTGTTCCATTCCATTACCATATATGAATCCCTATCCTTCACTTCATCTTTAAACGAGCCTTCGCGACAAAGCGGCTGCTATAGGCTGCAGCCGCTTGAAAAACATCATCCGTGCCCGTCAAGCTCAATCGAAGTACACACGCTCCGCCGGCACCTTGGATGGATCATGAAGATAGGCGCCGGTCCCATTCGCCAGGATATCATCATACGATGGGATCCCCTCCAGGAGGATCGTTTGATCCGGATGCATCATATTATTGACCTGAATGAGAGTCACGGTTGTAGTCACATGCCGGGCAATCCGCTTATCAATGGGCCATCCGTTTTCGTCAATGGGAGCGTAGAGAAGCTTATGCTCCCCCGCCTTAATCACGAAACGATCCTTGCCGGACATAAGAAGCTCCTCATCCGTGATGCCCCGTATCCGGTCCAGCATCGGCTCAGCCACCTCGAAAAGGTAGGAGACGGCATCCGAGTAGTCACCTATTTCACGATGGCTTAGTCCATGCAATGCTTTGGGTGAAAACTCCATGCCGATGGGCACGTCGAACGTCTGGGACGTAAGCATCATGGAGGTCATGGCGGCGACCTCATTCCCCTTTTCATGCGTAACGATCGTGTTCTCCACCGGATACTCAAGTTCCGCTTCGTGGAAGTCCACAGTCATGTTTACGTTTTCCGCCCGGATGAGCTCCATGGCGGCATAAGCGGTCCGTTCCGTGAGCAGGCCGTCGGCCTTTCCCGGCCAGTTGCGGTTGATATTGCGTATGTCCATATAGGCCAGGTTTTGCCCGCTTGGATAATGGACATATGCTTCGGGGTCGGGCCAGGAGTCAAGCGGGCTGGCCGTCCTGTCGCCATAGCGCCATTTTTTTACGCCCCAAGGGGTTTCGATGGTGAAAAACCTGGGATAAGCCTCCCCTATACGTGTGCACAGTGACCCGCTTGTGTTGAAGCGGTCAATAACGATGACCTTGCCTTGGGTCACCTTGAGGTTTTCCGTAAACACCTGAGCCGCCACGTTGGCCGCCGGTTCCTCAGGATGTGTGCCGCCCAGGAGGAGTATCGTTCCACCGGGTACGCCGCTGTCGAATATGTAAACGTTGCAATCGTTTACGGTCCCCTTGACCACGCCGGAATAGTCGCTTAGCTTCTTTACTGTTGTGATATTTTCGCTGGGCACCACCGGCTCCTTATACGAACGCTGTTCATAAAAGAGCGTCCCCGCCACGCCCAAAGCGCCGGCAACCAGAAGAAGGGTAAGCGCTTTGACTGATTTTGCTGTCATTTCGCATCCCTCCTTATTTCAAACGTAAAATGCGCAAAACGAACGGAATCATCATGATACCGTACAGGATAGCTTCCTGGATCTTGCGGGTTTTTAAAAAGTTCCGTACGATGGCCAGAAGGAAGAAACCGCTGATCAGGTAGTACGTCCACGTGACGATCGTATTGACTGTAATCAAAGTCATTCTCTTACCCTCCGATAAAAGCGCCCAGTTCTTTGCTGAAGATCATCACCGCAGTGCACATGGCCAGAATAAAGAGCATGGGGACGAGCGCCGTCCGGACAAACCCTCCATAGTAGCCACCCTTGTAATTCAACTCCATCACAGCCGCCCGGCCGACAACGGCGGTAGGCGGCAGGCAGTCTCCCACAGGCCACATGACCGCCCAGCTCGCCAGGGAGATCACCGGATTCAGGCCGAGCATGTTAAAGAGCATAATCAGCGGGACGCCGAACAAAGGTGCAACGGCGTATTGGAGAACCCCCTCGGATACGGGAAGGATCACCCATAGCGTCGCAAAGAGAACGGCAATGGGAAGCGTTACCACGGCAAGGGATAAAAGCCCGCGCGCCCCCGTGAGTGTCATGGTTTGGTTGAGGATCCCGACGACGACCATGATGCCCACAAGCCCCAGAAGGTTCTTGACCGTTACGCAAGCCACATCAAGAACATGAAGCCGGACAGGGCTTATGAGCGCCGTCACAAGGGCCGAGATCATAAAAACGAGCGGAAGGCCGACAACCGGAAAGGAAAAGGGCCAGATCCTTCCTGCAACAATGAGGCCGATCAATACAGCAAACGGAAGGGCAGCACGGAACCAGTTCCAGCCTTTGGGCGCTTCCGGAAGCTCTGCCAGCGCCTTATCAAGATCCACCGGCTTTCCGCGCCCCGCCAGGTAAAACGTGGAGAACAAGGCTCCGGTGATGGAGAGAACCGCCAAAGGAAGCGTAAAGCCGACGTAGGGCATGTTGGCTCCGGCAGCGGCCATCATTGCCCACAGGTTGATGGGGGGGCATGCGGCGCTCATGGCAGCCAGCAGGAATACCAAAGCGACTCTCCGCTTTTCCGGAACCCCCATGGCCATAAGCACCGAACCTACAAGCGCCCCCACCGTGAGGACAGCCGTAGCACCGGACCCTGTAATGGCCCCCGGGATCAGCATGACAAAGCATAGCAAAATCAAGCATACAAAACGGTGGGCATGGAAGGCCCTCACGATCTTAATGACGATAAACGCCACGCCGCCCGCCTCTTTGTACAGCGTCATGAAGAATGTGGCCGTCAGGAAAATGAGGCATACATCGAAATAAGTGGTCGCCCCTTCTACCACGTGACGCACGATCTCCGTAAAGAAAAGCGGCGAGCGGGCGTCAACGCCCATCGGCAAAATAACGTGCGCCATGAGTGCCGCTATGGTCGCCACAAACATGGCAAGCTCTGTGGTCAGGCGGAATTTTTTGCCCACGGCAAAGGCCAGCGCAATCACGATCAGTATCAGCAGCGAATGAAGATACATAGTCACAATGAATACACCCTTTCAGGGATTAGAAGCGGGGCCCCTATCCGCGGCCCCGCATTGTGTGCATTATTGTAGTACCGGGCCTATTCCCAGCGCGTCCTTTACCTTGATGAGAGGCTTTTGATTCTCCTGCGCGTATTGGGTGAAAAATCCGTCACTGTCGCTGTCTTCTATCACCAGGATTACGTCCGCAGCGCCCATAACCGCTTCGATGGATGCGGCGTCTGAGCTGTCCGTACGGCGGGCCATTCCCTCTATATGGGCGCCTACAATCACCATGTCTGCCGCCTTGGCGGCCTCGATGACCTTCATGCACCGCTCAATCTCCGCATCCACATTGGTACCGGCCGCCCCCATGCCCTTCATGCTCGTGCCGCTGGTTACGATCAGCGTTTTGAACTCCCCGGCTGCTATGTCCTGTGCAGTCAGGCTATTGTTATGCGTTGCCTTGACACCGGCTTGCATGGCTGACATGCTGACCATGACCGCCCCGGGGCTCTGCCCGCATGTGGTCACGAGATATGGGCCTTCCAGCTTAGGAACTTCCATGACGGGTGCCGTCTCGGGTGTCGGTTCGGCAGCCGGTGCTTCAGCAGCAAATGCTACGGCTGTAAACATCGCAAGTACCAAAAAAATAACCACCGCTTTTTTCATTATAGATTGCTCCTTACCGAAAAGTCTGTTCCTTTGGGCAGGCCGGGGCAGAATCTGTCCCGGCCTGCAGCGAACCCGCAATTTCATTACTTGCTATTGATCGAATCAAGATCCTTGAGCGCAGTTCCGCCGAAGTCCACCTTCTCAAGGTATTCCTTGGGATATCCCGGGCGCCCCATGGATCCTTTGTCGTCGATCATGCCGCCGTCGTAATATTTGCCGATGAGATGCCAGGCAAAATCCCACCAGCCCTTTTCCACGGTTTCAAGGTTTTCGTAGGTTTGCGCGGTGAGATATTCCACCGCCTTGGCGGGATCTTCCTTGTAAAGGGCTGCGGCTTGCTCCTCCAGGGCCTGCTGGTTCGCAAAGAAAGCATCCTCGTAGCTGGCCTTCTTTTCGCGGATCTCCTTGTATATAGCGTCCCAACGAAGATTCGCCCAGTTGTTCACCAGGTTAAACGCCCACCATGCGCTGTCACGGTCAAACTCATGGCGCTTGCCTTGTGTCCAGGGCTTAGGAAGCTCGGTTACGCCGCAGTAGATGGGAACATAAACCGTCGTATCGGGAGCATCCTCGCCAAACCACAGGACGCCGCCTACAGGATCGGGCAGCCAGGAACGGCTTTGCGACACAAAGCTATAGGAGCAGCGGAATATTGCAATGGCACGTTCCCAATCCTGTCCTTCCCGTCCTTCCGGTTTTTGGCTTGTGCTGACCGGCCAACGGTTGGGATTGCCGAACGGTTCGGAGGCTGCGTCCGTCGTGAGATCATAGGCCGTTCCCTCAAGATGGTCGCTGTAGATATCCATGATGTCTTTTACGCTGACCTTCTCGTCTGGCTTGATGGAGAAGGGATATGCGCTATACTCGTCCAGGACGGGGAATGTCTGGGATGGAGCGAGCAGGCTGAACGCACGCCACTCGCGGCGGCTCTGGTAAAAGGGCGCGCCATAGGGTTCCGGGTTGAATATGTTGGCGAAGTTGAAGGACTCGCCTTCCTTCCACCAACCCATCTGCTGGGGAAGCACGGTGAGGCCCGTGGAAACCATGAAGTTGTCTTCGTCTTCAAAGTCAATCACGCCGATGCGCGCGCGGTTGGCTCCCACAAAGACTTCATCATCCGCAAGCCTTTGCGCGGCCCAGTGCGCGCCGGGGAGCCCGCTTTCGGGCGTCCAAAGAGCGCCGCCGCCGCAGACCTCAAAAATCCATACTTCCTTGGCATCGCCTACGGCAAGCGTTTCACCGCCGTCGCCATATCCATATTTCTCTGCCAGTTCACCCATGACCTGTACAGCCTCCCGGGCTGTGGAGGCGCGCTGGAGGCCCAACTGCTCAAGGTTCGCAATGTAGAGCATACCGTTGGAGCTGGCAACCTCTTCTCTGCCGCTCCAAGTAAACTCACCCATCATTACCTGCTTATCGTTCATGAAGGGGTAGCCAATATGAAAGTATGTGTTTGTCTTTTCAACCTGGGGAATTTCCCCAACTTTCTGAGGGATTCTGTCAGGGCGGGTATCCAGGCATAAATCGACATAGATGTCCACCATCTCGCCGGCTTTATGTTCGCCGCCCGGGACGATCTGAATCCGCTGGTCGTACCATCCGTCACAGGTGTGGGAAACCATGACGGATCCATCCACGGAAGCTTTGGAGCCAACTGCCAGAGGCGTACATGCAAGAGCCGGTGTAACAGCGAGAGTAAGAACAGTTACCAGAAGCAGTACACTGACGAGCCTACCGATTTTCATTAACATACCCTCCTTCAATTTTCACGTTCTCCGCCATTTAAGGTAAGTATAGTGCTTCGGAAGCCCCTTGTCAAACATTGGGTATAATTTCTCATTTTATGGGTACAATATTGCTTTTTTTTCAATTGCACTTGTCGTTATGTGGCAGCCTTGTGAACCCGTTCAAGCGTCATCAAATAAGATGAGGAACCGAAGTTGCTCTGCTTTTAAAGAAATTCCGGGATTCGATTTGGGAATTCCTTCAAGGGACTACGACAACAAATTGCACCGTGATAAAAACTGGTCTTGACAAATCAACATGACCGGATTATAGTGAATACATATTCATTCATTTAATATAGGAGGGAGGACTGTTCATGGCGAAAATGAAGGAGCGGTTTGATGCCATGCGTGAGGCTACGCTGGAGAAAATCCGCTCAGCCGCGGTGAGGCTGTTTTCCCAAAAAGGCTTGGCAGCCACCAGCGTTGCGGAAATTGCTGAGGCAGCCGGGATAAGCACGGGGCTAATGTATCGCTATTATAAATCCAAAGAGGAACTGTTCGGCGCGTTGGTAACAGAGGCACTGAGTGGGCTGGAACAGGCCGGACAGCTATTTGAGGGTGAAGCTTCCCCCGCCTGCGCAATCCGTATGTTCAGTGAGGAAATCATAAAGGATCTCACCGACGGCGAGGAATTTTTGCAATACATGATGATGCTCTCACAGCCTTTTATCATGAACTGTGACTTCCCGTGGATGGCGGAAATATTGGAGCGCGATAAGCAGTTATTCTGTCAAATTGCCAGTTCCATTGAGCGAGGGCAGAAGTTGGGGCAGTTCAAGCGCGGCGACCCAAAACAAATGGCACAGCACTATTTTTCGGTGATACAGGGGGTTTGCACCATGAAGCAGTTTATGAAAGATGATTTTAACCCGCCCACTGTGGAGATGATGACTGCGTTTATCATAAAGGAGGAAGATAATCACCATGAGGCAAAATGACACGGTCATTGCCGTAACCGGTTTAAAAAAATCATTCAAAGGGATTTCGGTGCTGAAAGGTATTGACTTCACCGTGAGGAAAGGTCAAATCTTTGCCTTGCTTGGCTCCAATGGGGCGGGAAAGACCACAACGGTAAAAATCCTCGCGACATTGCTTCAACCCGATAGCGGGAGCGCCGAAATTTGCGGCTTCAATACGGTACGGCAAGCACATCAAGTGCGGGAGCAAATCAGCTTGACAGGCCAGTACGCCGCTGTGGACGAAGGACTGACCGGCAAAGAAAACCTACAAATGATTGCCGCTTTACGCCATCTTAAAAGGGCGCGGCGGCAATGGGATGAAGTGTTGGAGAGGTTCGCCTTGACAGATGCAGCAGACCGCAGGGTATCCACCTATTCGGGCGGGATGCGCCGCAAATTGGATTTGGCTATGAGTCTTTTGGGTAACCCTTCCATAATTTTCCTTGGCGAGCCCACCACCGGGCTCGACCCCCAAAGCCGTTTGGCTATGTGGAAAATTATAAAATCCTTGTCGCAGACTGGGACGACGGTTTTCCTGACGACGCAGTATTTGGACGAAGCCGATCAGCTTGCCGACTACATCGCTATCCTCAATGATGGCGTGATTGCAAGCGAGGGAACGCCGGATAAGTTGAAAAAACTGTTGACCGGTGGAGTAATTGAATTCGCTTTTTCCGATGAAAACGACATGGGGAAAGCATACAACCTGCTGGCAAGATATGATGCGCGGCTACACGGCGAAACGCTTACCATATCCGTAACCACCAATGGCGGCATAGAACAGCTCACCGAAATACTGAACCTGTTGAAAAACAGTGAGATTTCCGTTTCTGGTTTTTCACAGAAGCTGCCAACTCTTGAGGACGTATTCCTTTCTATTATTGGCGAGAAAACCGACAAGGAGGTGAAGGGACATGATAAAAATTAGATACGCCGTAATAGATACGGCGGCTATGTTCAAACGCTGTATGCTTCTTTCCGTTCGTAATTATGATGTGCTTATTACATCTATCCTGCTGCCCGTTATGATGATGTTGCTGTTCGTCTACCTGTTTGGCGGCGCTATAAATGTAGGCGATATCGATTATGTGAATTATGTCGTGCCCGGCGTCATTGTGTTGTCCATCGGTTATTGCGCAGCTGTAACGTCAGTGAGCATAAATACGGATATGACAAGAGGTATCATTGACCGATTCCGTTCCATGCCCATATCCCAATCATCCATTTTGACGGGGCATGTACTTGCTTCTGTCGCGCGCAATTATCTGTCCACGATATTGGTTATTGCCG
The DNA here is from genome assembly GCA_023413135.1 of Bacillota bacterium. Classification (GTDB taxonomy): domain Bacteria; phylum Bacillota; class Clostridia; order Christensenellales; family Aristaeellaceae; genus JAEWAH01. Next base: position 59,500 of record JAEZQK010000029.1, on the reverse strand, counting down.
TAGCCGTCGCCATTGGATTTAGGCCTGTGGCTGGTTTTATGGAATGGGTTATTGTTGCAGGAATCCTGCTGTTGTATATGCTTGTAATAACTTGGTTTGCCGTTTTGTTCGGCTTGATTGCCAAAACTGCCGACGGTGCGGGAACATTCAGCTTTTTCATCTTGTTTTTCCCGTATCTTAGCTCCGGCTTTGTGCCGACAGACACCATGCCGATGGTTTTGCGCGTGGTTTCGAAAAATCAGCCGCTGACGCCGATTATAGAATCCCTGCGTTCGCTGCTTATGCGTTCGGCTATTGATCAACACCTCTTACCCGCAGTTTTGTGGTGCGTGGGATTGTTGACGGTCGCCTGTACAGCGTCGATACAGATTTATCGGCGCAAGGCAAAGGTGTAACTCGATAAGGCCCATCACTTTGGGCAACTTGGCCCGAAGTGTACTGCCAAGCATCTACGGGAAAGGAGACGAACAACCTATTAAAGCCTTTCCCGCATCAGTAGTAGAGGCATACGCACAGGCGCTTGAAGACGCATAGGCGCTGTCGAGCCGGTGGCAGAAATTACAGCGGCAATGGCGGACGGCGATGACCAAAGCTGAGATCATCCAAGGCGATAGTGAAAGGCGGCTGCTTGTGATCACAGCGGAGCCGGAGAGCACCGAACCTATGGCACAGGCCGCGAGCGTTGTACCGGCCAGGAAGCCTGCGGGCAAAGGCAGAGGCACGAAGGGCTCGGCGACTATAGACAGCGCCGACAAGTAAGCCACAACAACACAAAAATCCCGGCCACTACGTCGGGATTTTTGTGCTTATACACAATCATTCGGTATTCGGGTATTTGTGCCATATCCATATCAAATACTTCAAAAAAATTCCGACCAGCCGCCTGTTGATTGATTGCATATGTATCAGATAAGCGTTGCGGCTTCAAGCAGCTTAGTGGCCTTTACAGCCGCTTCCTTTCCTCCGAACTTTCCGCACAGGTCAATAAACAATTTGCCTTCCGCCGGATCATTGTTTTTCATGATGGGTTTGCTATAGAAAATATGATTCAGCCACTGGAACACCGAAGCATGCGCATATGTCAGCCCGCCCATCTGACAGTGGCTGGACGCCCCCTCGCGCCTTGTGAACAAGCGGATATAGCGCTTGCATCCCAGTTTGAGAATGAAATCCAGCATATCTGCCACGATGTCGGCGCCCGGTCCGGCTGCGTTCACAATATCGTCCTCGCTGAAGAGGAACAACATCGGGCTTGCATAGCGGCTCTCACAGCCCTTGATTGTAAAATGCTCGTAGAATTTGACCCAATCATGGGGGTTTTGTATGCCAAGCGTCCACTTGGAATGCTGGAAATTCCAGCGTGCAGGCAAGCTCTTTTTCATGGCCATGTTGAAGGCGGCATCCATGATTTTGGGGTTTTTCAGCAAACCCTTCATAGCCGATCTGGCCGCCGCGCCACAGTCGACAAACAAAGAATTCGGGATGCATGCCTTTATTCTGGGCTCCAGCGCTCCCCTGGGAGCGAGATAGCCGCCCATAGAATACCCAATGATCGCGATTTTGTCTATGTCCACATCGGAGCGGGTTTCCAAATAGTCAACCGCCGCGCCAACAGGCTTTTCATAATCCGCCTGAAAAACAAGACCGGGATTGTTCATCAGCGCGCTCCACTGGCCCGGCCCTTCAAAAATGAGGCAATTCCAGCCGTAATCCGCCGCCGCGTTGCCGATCCAGCCGTAGACCTCTTCCATGGTGGAATCAAAGCCGCCTAGCGCGATGAGTGTGGGGCGCTTTCCTTCCCCGCCGGATACGAAATAACCTGAGAGCGTGGCTTTCCCAAAAGCAAAATCCACATACTCGATTGGACGGTCGGATACCTTAACCATTTCCCGGAAGCAGTCGCGGCTTCGTTCCCACAGCTTCTTCTGCCTTGGGTCCGTATGCGGCACATAGAAGACCGCCATGCGGTAATAATTGCTAGCACGCAGAAAAGCCCGCCTGGTGCTTGTTTTATCACCTCTGGCCAATTCCCGCGCCGCATAAGATGAGACTTGATCCGCCAGCACCGTCCACTCGGCAGTCCAGCTTTCAAAATCGTCGTCCTTAATGCGCCCAATGGTCTCCATGCATTCGCCAAACTCGGCAGCCCCAATGTTCTGAGCCGACAATCCACGGACGAACTCATACATGAATCCCCCAACGGTCTTGTTGCCAAAATCGATTTTCATGCGAAATACCTCCTGATGTTTTGAAATATCGGCGCCTGATTTCATAATAAGCAGCAACACGCTTTTTGTCAAGATAGTTTTGAAAAATTGTTGCAATATTTCAAAATCGCATTATAATCATAGCGGGTGATGATGTATGATGAACGGGTACGATAGGCGTACAAACACAAAAAAAGCCGCAATTATAAATGCAGCACGGGAACTTTTTACCGTGCGTGGCTTTACCGATGTCGGGATTGGTGAAATAGCCTCAAAAGCACGGGTATCGCAGGTGACGATTTACAACTACTTCGGGGATAAGAGTGCGCTTGCCAGAGAATCGCTCGCTTTATATTTGGAAGGATCCATACATGAATTTGAAAAAATTCTGGCGATGGATATTTCCTTTGACCGGAAATTAAAAGGCATCATGGATATCAAACACGACATGGTGCTTGAGATAGGCCGTTTGCACGTAAGTGAGAAGGCTTGGGAGGATAAAGCACTTCAGCAGGTTTTCAAAGATATTGTGACAACAAAAGCACGCGCCATATTCGCCAGGTTCATAGAACTAGGCAAAGAGGAAGGCATGATGGATGAAAGCATTCCAAGCGATGCGATACTGGCCTTTCTTTTTTCTTCGATACCCATCATGCAGGATCCGAATTATTTGAACACCTCGAATGAATATAAAATGGGAATTATGAAATTGTTTTTATATGGCTTGTTGGGTAGAGGTAACACTGTCGTAAAGCACCCGGAGAATTCGCGAACAGACGAATAATACAGTTTCAAACCAGAAATGCCTCGATAGGTTCAGCGTTCGGCGAGGCTCTTCTTCATGCCATCGGTTCGCCCCGAATGCCGTCTGTTAGCCCGTCCGTTTATTCCGGCAAAAACGCGGTAGAAAGCCGTATTTCAAAAAAGCGGGATGGTTACTTGCTTTGTAACCATCCCGCTCGATCGGGCAAGTCATCAGCCTTTCACCGCTCCGGCCGCGACGCCTTTTGTGATCTGATTTCTGAAGATCGAATAAAAGATCAAAATGGGAACCAAAGCGACTGTCAGCGATGTGAAGAGCTTTCCGTAATCCGAACCTAACGCACCTGCGTAACGACCGACCATGTAAGGAATGGCCTTAAATTTTTCGGAGGATGTCATCAGACTCATAAGAACAAACTCGTTCCATGTTCCGGTGAACGTGATAATCGCCAAGGTGACAGAAACGGGCGCACACATCGGCAGGACGACCCTTGTAAAAATCCTCATGAAGCCTGCCCCGTCGATTCTTGCCGCTTCCAGTAATTCGTCAGGGATACTCTTTTCAAAATCCGTGCATAAGTAGACCCCCATGGGCAGCCCCAGCGCGATGTAAGGGATTAGCACCGCCAGCCTTGTATTGTGAATTCCCGCCGCATTCACCATCAGAAAGAGGGGAATCAAAATCGATTGCAGGGTTAGGAGTATGCCAACAATAAAAAGGCCATGCAGCAGCTTGGTGATCTTAAACTGTAACTTGGCAAAAGCAAATCCGGCCATATTGGATAATATCACCACAGTGATAACCGTTACGGCGGAATAGATCACGCTGTTTTTGAAGAAGGTAAAAAAGTTGCCCTGGTTCATGACAAAGGAATAGTTGCCAAGGTACAAAGATGGGGGGAAGGAGAGTTTGTTGGTGGTCATATACGTTGTATTGGTTTTAAATGACTGCAGGACCAGCCAGAAAATCGGATAAATCGTCAGTACCGTAAACGCAATCATGATCGTGTAGACAATGATTTTGGTGGGTAGGGAGATATTTTTGCTATCCATGGGCTATACCTCCTTTTCCCTAAATACTTTTCCCAAACCCGTGGTAATCACAATAAGCACAATGCTGATGAGCACCATCACCGTGGAAATGGCATTGGCCAAGGGATAATTCGGCGCCCCTTGAAACGCCGATTGGTACATGTATAGTGAAAGTACCCGCGTTTGACCTGCCGGGCCTCCGTTCGTCATGGCATAGAGCAGATCGAATGATTTCAAAGAGCCCGAGATCGCGAGGATCGCCGTGGTGATGATCACGCCGGAGAGGGCGGGCAATGTAATATGCCACAGGATCCCGGATTCTTTTGCGCCATCTATTCTGGCAGCTTCGATCACTGCGGGGTCTATGCGTTGCATATTAGCCAAAAAGATGATCATGTAAAAACCTGTGAACATCCAAAGGATGACAATCAGGACGGGCATCATAGGGTTGCTGCTTAAGGTGTATACCGCAGTGGGATCAAATATCTTGCGGATGTCCATCAGCACCGAATTCCGTCCGTAAATGATGGCGTTAAACAATACACCAATGATAATCGATGAGATTACATTTGGCAGATAAATCATCGTCTGAAAAAAACGGGTTCCTCTACTGATGAGCTTTCGCGCGAGGATATACGCCAGCAAAAACCCAAGGGGAATCTGGCCGAAAACTGAGACGCCTACGATCATCATGTTGTTTTTCAGCGCCGTATAAAAGTTATGTGCAGGTTCGGTAAACATCCAAAGATAGCTTTTAAAACCCACAAATTGGATATCAGGGTTGCCGAAAATCACACCGCCGTTATAGTTGGTCAGGCTTAGCAGAACAGAAAAGATGGTTGGAAAGGCCACGACAGCCAAGTAGATGGCTACGGCAGGCAAAACCAATACCGTATATGCAAGTCTTTTCTCACCTTTGGTTGTCATATGTGGCCTCTCCACCCATCCATTTTTTAGAAGTTGACGCAGCTACAGTCGCTTATTTGGAAGCCTTCCAAGCATCAAAGGCATCCTGGGTCGCCTTCGCAACCGCTTCGGGGGTCTGGGTGCCCAAGCCAATGGCCTGCAGGCCATCGTTCAGCGGCGTATACACGGGGCCTTCGAAGACGCCGTCGATAACCACAGTCGCCTTGTCATACTCTGTGGCCAGGTTCGCCATGGCGATCTGCAGGGGCTCCAGGGTGAGGGACGCGAAATCGATATCCGTCCGGGAGGGAGTGGCCAAGCCGCCAGTAGTAAGCCTATACGTCAGGACCTCATTGCCGGCGAGCCATTTGACCAGCTTCCAGGCAGCTTCCAATTTCGGGGAGCCGTCTTCCAGGGCGGCACTGATGCCATAGCCGGTAGCCAGCACAGCAGTGTTGGACTTGTTGAACTTCACGCTTTCCACATCGATTTCCGGGAAAACGGTGATGAGGAAGTCCTTCTGCGTGTCAGGAGCGATCAGCGCCTGCCCGGTGGTGACGTCGGTGATGAAAGCGCCCATGCGCCAGTCACCGTCGATATAGTACGCGGCGGTATTGGTGGCAAACAGGCCCGGGCCTTCGCCGTAGCCAACAGCCAGGGTAGATTTGTCCAGCACGCCATCGTCGTACATCTTCTTGACGAAGTTCAGCGCGGCGACAAAATCAGCATCGGTGAATTTGGCTTCGCCAGAGAGGATCTCCTTCTCCCAGCCTTCGCCGCAGAAACGGCCGGCGATCATGGAGAACAGGCAGGACTGCATTACCCACGTGTCCTGGCTGGGCATGAGAACTGTTTCATAGCCCTTCGCCTTCAAAACGGGAACCTGGGCTACCAGCTCGGAATAGGTCTTGGCGGGCTCGAGCCCACAGTCTTTGAGCACTGCCGTGTTCACATAGAAGGCGTGCGTCGCGGTGACACCCATCGGGATAATGGCCTGATAACCGCCAGCCTGTTGCGCGGGATCCAGCGCCATCGGGAGGTAGGTCTCGGTAAGCCCGTCGCGTGCAATCAAGGGTGCCAAATCCTTCAGCAGCTTCTTGGTGTGCAGCGTGGTGGAACGGCCGGAGGGCCAAGCATAGACAACATCGGGCAGATTGCCGGCCGCTGCGTACGCTTCGGTCGCCTGATGGAAGGGGTCGTTGAACTCGTCCTGGATGACCAGCTTGATGTCCGGATTGGCTGCTTGGAAAGCTTCCCAAACAGTAGAGGTCTCTTCCACGGCGTTGGCGGTGGTCAGGTCGCGATAGTTAAGCACGCGCAGTTCGATGACACCTTCGGCGAAGCTGCTGGTCATACCAACACCAAGCACCATAATCATCGCGAGAACAAGGGCTGACAGGCGTCTGAGTTTCATTATGGTTTTCCTCCTATTTTATTTATGAAGGCACCCCGCCTTCTACTGCTTTTATCATGCTCCGCGGCTCATTGTTTGTCAAGCATTGTAAGAGGAAAAAAAAGCAAAATGCGAAAAGTGCACAAAAATCAACAAGAATGCACATCGAGAGACAATGTAGTATGCGCCTCCCTATCCAGTGCGTTGTCTCCTGCAGTAAACAATGATTCAATACATTGGGAAAGCATGGTATAATAGAGCTGAGGTGAGCCGGGTGAAAGAGCAGTACAATTATACGGATATGGAGTATGCCAAACGGCGGAGGAAGACCAAACGGGATGAGTTTCTTGAAAAGATGGACAAACAATCCTATTCAGAATCCGGAACACCATACGACAATGCCTTAAAAGTGTGAACAAAACCCGCGACTCTCCACATGTCTAGAGGGACATTAATTACGCGGTATTGTTGGGTACATGAAGGGTGCATCATTACGCGTAAAGAGGCACTTCAGTGCATCCTCCCAGGCTCCCCGTTATCATCAGGAACACTCATGGATGGCCTCAATATCAAGGTGCGTCCTCTATGAAGGATTTGCTGGTTTCCGCTCACTGTGGCAGGGGTTCCAAGGCAAGCTTGTTGATCTGGAAATCCCCCACAATCAAATGACCATCGTCATTGGTACCAAATATGCGCACCGTATTGGCATCCAGGAAATAGGGTGGGCTTTGGGGATTAAAAGGATATAACGGTCCACTGCCGAAAACCTCCACCTTCCAATAGCCCTTCATTTCACCCTCTATCACATCGTATACGAATAGCACTGGATTCCCATTCAGATCGTCAAGAATCTCACGTGCTTCGAGCATTCCATTCATATTATGATCGGCCATATTGTTGGCCATGCTGTCAACGCAACACATCACGCTGCCGTCCGGCGCATTGACCCAGCGGTTACCATAATGGTAATAGTAGTCCTCTGGCCAATCCGTAATAATCTGTGCATGCGGTACGTGCGAGAGCGTTTCCAGATCAACGATTTCCTTGCTGGTATACAGCTTGTTGTCCAGTAGTAGGTCTGGCATACCTTCTTCCAACAAGATTATCGAATCCTCGCCAGTACGAAGGTCATAGAGGCCGCATCCAAAATCCAAACCTTCCCACCCCTGGTGGTAATAGATGAAGCGGTTTTCGTCTACCGCCTTGAAGAAAGTGTACCGCTTTCGATCGCCAACAAAGGTTGCTATCAAGTTTTCGGTTTTATCACCCAGAAGCCGCTTCATCTGACCGTCTTCTGCCTCTCTCAGGTACAAACAGCCATTCGCCTCGACGATTTGCGCGCCACCCGGCATGGTGTTGATGTAGGGGTAGGTGGTACGTCATTCCGGCTTGCCATCCGCACCTATCGTCAGTACGTCGACTGTGCCATCCCATTTGGCCCATTGCGCTTCATCTTCCTCCACGAACTCTGGCCAAAACGCTGGCCAGAAGATGGCGCGCAGCTTTTCGCCTGCCAAATGGCAGGATGCCCTTTCATTGCTGGCACCACCACGCTGCGTCGAGTAGCGGAAAAGCGGTTCCTTCTCGTTCAAGGATAGATACAATACCTCAAAAATGTATACATCCGCCTCATCTTCATCCGGAAAATCACTCGTCGCCACGAACAACCGGTCCTGATCCTGGAAAATAACATAGTCGGCATACTCGATGCCGTACATCTCAGTCAAGTCGTAGATTTGAACCCCATCTTCACCAAGTGCCATACACGGCAGCGCAATGAACAACAACGCTAATAATAAGGCAATCCCACGCATTCTCATCATGACCCTCCTACGAAAAACAAGATTATCAAAAAAACCATCATTGCGCTTTCTCTTTTCCATCAGTATACACCTGCTGCATATGTAGGGCAACTCATTCCATGAATCTCTGTGCCCAAAAGAAAAACCGCCACTTGGGACGGTTTTTGTGCGCTTCGTCATATACGGATCGGTGGGTCGGTCTTATGTGAACTAGCCACAATGGACTACCAACTGAGCCAATAGACCATAAACTACAATCCGTTTTGGTGAACGGTAGAGTTTGCAATAAGCACAGGGGCGGTTCTCTGTGCTATAATGTCTACCTTGGAGGTTCATATAAACACATCGAACCCTCCCCCGTGTTCCCCTTCTAATTATTGGTTCGGAAAAAGTATATTACCATTAACCATAACTCCTATAATACCCCACGCTGTACCAAGTATTGCACCAGCTAAAACATCTCTTGGGTAGTGCATCCCAACATAAATTCTTGTAATTCCAACTAATAAAGCAGTAGCGTATAATAATATCCATAAATAAATATTGACATGATAATAGTGCACAATTAATGAAGCTAAGAAAAATGCTTGACCCGTATGGCCACTGGGGAATGATCTTCCACTTGCCTTAGAACCAACAATGCGAATCTTTTTCAACTTGACATATGGTCTAACACGGCGAATATATAATTTTATTATATCAATCATTAGCCCTAAAGTGATTATGCCAAAAATTAGTGAATAGGCAAAAAATTTGCTTTCGATAAAGTAAAATATTAGTGCGAGTATTATTGCAAAAATAAAATGTCCAAGCTGAGTAAGCCCCAGCATTAGCCAATCTAATAAAGGAGGGCGTTTCCCACGTGAATTAAAAAACAAGAAAATCCATTCATCAGCTTTTTGACCTTCATTCCAAGTAACCGAGATGGTTACTAGACTAAAAAATATTAACAGAGTTACTAAAGCTGAATTTGCTTTTATAGCAACCCATAATTTTGCCCAAAAATCATGGGGCATTTGTATTGATATAAATACCAAAATAATTACAAGAATTACTATCCAATAAAAATGCTTGACATGACTCGTCCAATCAATAAGTTTTTTGAAAACATCTGGAACTTGTAATTCCGGAATGTTAATCTCTTTTATTGGTTTTGTACTTCTATTTCTCAAAACTATCACCTGATTTAATTATGTCTTTGGTTTCCCTGTAGGCACCAATACTGACAGAGCACGTTTCTGAATATCTATTTTGACTGAACCCTCACCAATCTTTACGCCATCTGCCATAATTGGCATAGCAGGGACGGTGTCAATTATTATACTGCGTGCACGATAATGCTGTATGCGAGGATCTCGTTCAAAATCGCTCCCCGGGCTTTTAATCGCGTGTCGAATTAAATCTAATTTTGATTGATCTGCAAAAAACAAAACATCGATTAATCCGTCTTCAAACGAATCTTTGGAGCCTACTTGAAAATGACGGAAAATATAAGGCATATTAGAGATCAATACCACATGTCCAGTAATATTGAATTCTATTTCATTATCTAACAATATTTGTATTTCAGATGGTGGAGTGGTCGTTATAGTAGCTATAAAATCACCAATCCGTGTTAAATCACCATGTAAAATACCATCTGTAGATGGAAATAGAGATGAAAATAGCCCAACCGAGCAAACTTCAATACAAGGTGTACTGTGATTGTTACAAGTACATTTACCGATATCTATTTTTATGTGTCGACCTGTTGAGAGAGTAGCGACTGATGATGCGATATCTGTTGAAATTCCTAGACTATATGCTATATTATTCTGAGTGCCGGTTGGAATAATGCCAAGAATTGCATTTGTCCCAATCAATTCTTTAGCAACAGAAGAAACAGTACCGTCGCCTCCACAAGCTATAAACAAACGAATTCCTTGTCCAATAGCCTCCTGTATGACTTTTGACAAATCACAGTTTGGTTCTATTAAATAAGGCTCTGTTTTAATATCCGTAGCCTGTAACTCTTCAGTTACTTCCATTAATTTCCTAGTTGCTTCATCGGCTGCACCGGCATTGGGATTAAAAATGAGTTTAGCATGCAAACTGCGTTTTCTTGCCCTGTAGATTTCCATGCCAAATTCTCCTGTTTTTATCAGTTAGTCGCTATCAATAAGTTTGACCAAACAACCTTCAGTTTAGACATTATATTAATTTCCAAATTACTGAGGATGCAAGTAAGTAATCCATTGCGGAAATCCGGTTGGGGCCTTATTTTTTGTTGCATCGGCTGGGTGCATCATTGCACGATTACACGGGAGCCTTTGGGGATTTGCGTATTTTTGAGTTCCCTAAGTAGCTTTCTTCTGCCGTATGCCAGCGTTGGAATCTCGCCTGTGCGCCCTCCCGTATGTTCCTGCAAAACGAGCAACGAAAGGCCAGTATTTAGTGCATATTTGCAGGTAAACAAATAAGCCCACCGCAATGGGTGAGCTTATTTGCACCAACTAATGTCGGTATTCATGTCTAGTCCGACACTAGTTACGGCATATAGCCGGGTGCATCGTTGGGTGCATCATTACACGTAAAGAGATTCTTCAAAGCATCATCTAAGGACAAAGCGAGATACTACCACCCGCCAGGGAGATCGCCCGGCGGATGTCATAGGAAGTGTACATCAATGCTGTCTCCGCAGCTACCATCTCCTTCCCTTTACACATCTCCGGCCTAAACTTCACTGTCTTGAAGGTCTTTCCGTCCGTACAGTGGTTGGGTTAGTTTAATATTCTCAACTTTTACACGTTCCTTTATCTTGCTATAGCAAAAGGCCCCCATTTTTATGAGGACCTTTTGTGTATTAACCTTATGGCGACGGTATGCTGTACTGGGTAGAACTCAAACCCTTTTAAACATCGCAGTAACTGCCAACTATGCATTTATGGCAGGCGATTACCAGCCGCGCGGTAGATTTCATACCACTCAGGCCTTGTCAGGGATATTTCAGCCGCTTTGGCAATCTCGCGGATCCTTGCTGGGTTAGTGGATCCGACGATTGGCTGTATCTTTGCCGGATGGCGCAGGAGCCAGGCGACGACCGCAGCACTGGAAGAAATGCCATAACGTTCACCTATTTCCTTAAGCACAGTGTTTACTTTTTCAAAGGCTTGGTTTTCTAGGAAGACCCCTTCAATAAACCCATGCTGGAAAGGCGACCAAGCTTGGATGACCATATCATTCAGGCGACAATAATCTAAAACGCCGCCATCGCGATCCACCGCTTCATCGAAGCGGGTATTGACATTGATGCCACTGTCGATCATGGCTGTATGCACGGGGCTGAGCTGCAGTTGGTTAAACAAAAGCGGCTGCCTGACATATTTCTTTAAAAGCGCTATTTGCCCGGGACTATGGTTGCTGACGCCAAAGAAGTGGACTTTTCCGCTTGCCTCAAGCACGTCAAAGGCCTTTGCGACTTCTTCTGGTTCTACCAGCGCGTCGGGCCGGTGCAGAACAAGCGCATCTAGATAATCTGTGTTCAGGCGACGCAGGCTTTCATCCACGGAGAACAAAATATGCTCCGTTGAAAAATCATAAAATGTCCTTCGGATGCCACATTTTGATTGTAGAATGATTTTCTCGCGAAGGTCCGGCCTTTCCTTCAGCCTTCGACCAAAGGCCTCCTCGCATCCACCCCCACGGCCATAAATATCGGCATGATCGAAAAAATTCGCGCCTACATCGATAGCTGTATAGATCAATTCATCCAACGCCGCATTTTCAAGCGCCGCAATACGCATGCAGCCTATGGCTATGGCCGGAATTTTCCAATTTGTTAGAGTTGAAATGGTTTTCATACGTTCACCCCTTAAGGTTCATCAGCATCCCATCCTGCCAACAAGCCATATCAAGCTGCGGCAAATCGGACATGTTGTCAAAATGGGTATCAAAGGGCACATTCTCAATCAGCTTTTCATAGCGCTCTAATGCCGCGTCCAACAGATCATCACAAGTATTGATCGAGCAATTGACCCCTTTACAGATGTGTTCCTCACGGACTTTAGCAATATCGGCTACGGCTAAGCGGTTCATCTGCCATAGTAGGAATACTTGAAACATAGCTTTAAAGCGTTTCGCGTCCGAAACGTTTTTATTAAGCATATCCAACAGACTTTGGTAACGGTAATCCTCTTTTTCAAACAGAGCGGCCGCGATCTGCCACTGGGCCAGCATTGCCTGATACAGCGCGATTGCCGCATCTTTTTCAGCCATCAACCGATCAAATACTTCCTGAGTAACCTGTTGTGCCCGATTAAGCAAAAACAGCCTTGGATTAGTGGCAATTTCGCGTTTTAGGCGGGGCGTAAATAAATCAAAGGGCTCATCGTGCACCCCAATTACCCCATGGGGCAACGGGTGATCTTTACGGCACCAGGTATCGTTTACCTTATGCTTAATGTAATGCGGAAAGGGGCAAATCATCCCATGAATGCCACACTGCATACCGCCTGCGTAAATGGTATAGGAAGCCGCCGTATACGCCTGCAAAAGAATATCTGGAAGAATTTGCTCGGTCCCTTCCGGATACTCCATGCGCGCAAACTGCGCCAGCAATTCCCTCGGCCTTCTGATAGAATACCATGCCAGCCTCCCCCACGCGTGCCATTCCGCCATGGATGGATGGGCGTCATCAGGATGGGTTTCAATAACACCAATCACCCCCTGGGCACCAATGCGCCGCAAATGATCGAACTGGGCACACCAGATATCAGTTGTGTTGGACAAAATCAGTCCCTTGCCTCGCATTTCTGGGAAAAGTTGCATTTCAACCGCGATGGGCAACTGTCCTGAACGAGGAAAGTGATCAAGCAAAGGATGCTCTGGGTAGCGCAGTTCCTCATAATCATGGAAGCAGTTCTTGAAGGTGATTAAAGTATTCTGGGGAACCTTATCCATCAGGGCCAACGTTACATCCACTTCACGATCCAGGGTAAAAGGAATATCGGTAGTTACCGTATATACCAGCTTTTTCCCAAACCCTTCAAGTTCCCCTGCAATGGTCTGAACCTGCTTGTGTGCCTTTTCAACAAGAGTTTTTCCCTGGCAATAGATACAGTCACACTCGTTCAAGCGCCCGCCGGCATAGCCGCCCAGACCGCCTGCGATCAAAAGCCCGCCGATTCCGGGCACATTTTCGCAAATCTCTTTTACGGTTTCGTGCCAAAATGCCTCTACCTTTGGATCGAAGGAGCAATCTGTATCCGCCACGTTTTTGCAGAAGTCCTTTTCCGGCGCTGCCGCTGTATATAAGTAGAGTTCCACGCCCCAGTGCTTTAAATATTCAGCAAAAGCCCCAAGTTCCCGGTAATATGGGCGGAAACCATGCTGATCATACACCTTCAAATCCCCATGATGCAATTCATGGTTCAGCGCCAAGGCGTTTACACGCATAGAGGCCATATGACGGATAAAGCGCATCATCTCTTTAGAAGACTCAGGATCGGCCATGGCTTCCCTTGTAAAAGCGGAGGGAACCCGCATATAAGGCGAATGGCGATGGGTCCCTTCGATGCGTGACCAAGACCACAGCATTCTGAGCGGAAAATGGGGCACTTCCCGCCCTGTAACCATCACGAACCGATTCCCCGCCTGACGGCAGGCATCAATCAAAGCATAGCAACCGTAGACAAGACCTCGCTCTGTGGGCGCGCTTACCTGAATGCCATCACCTTCCTTTGCCAACAGATAGCCATCCGCCCCCAGGGAAGCATCGTCATTTAAAACAAAAGCGACCTGGCCCCGTGGATTCAACCGCCGATTGTATGCTTCCCATTCTTTAACCGCAATGAATTCACACATATTCGATTCTCCTTTATCCTTTAATTCCGGTAGTGGCGATTCCCTCAACAAAGTAATCCTGGGCTAGGAAGAAAACGATCACGCATGGAATCATCGATAAAAAGGACATAGCCATCACGCGATTCCAGGCAACGGCGCTTTGGGCATCGATGGTCATACGAAGGCCCAGACTGAGTGGATAGTTCCGAACGCTGTTGATATAAATCAAGGGATTGAAAAAATCGTTCCAAGTCCAGATAAACTGGAAAATACCTATGGAAAAAAGAGCCGGTTTGCAAACGGGAATCAATATATGGGTAAGGATTTTGAACGTACCACAGCCGTCAATATAAGCGGACTCATCCAGCTCTTTAGGCACGCCCCGCAGAAACTGCATCATAGCAAAGATAAAGAAGGGAAAACAGGCAAAAGCCGCCGGAACAACAAAAGGCAAATAGCTATCCAGCCAATCTAGCTGATTAAAAAGAATATACTTTGGAATAACGACCACTGCGTTTGGCAACATAAGGGTTGAAATCATAACTAAGAAAAGGGGCTTGCGCCCTTTAAAATCGAAACGGGCAAATCCATAGGCCACGATCGTACATGAGCAAACCGTCAGCATGACGGTGGGAATCACCAACTTGAACGTGTTCATGAAAAAGATAGAGAAACCATACTGCCCCACGCCGCGCCAGCCTTCTTTAAACGCATCGAAACTGATCTGGCTTGGCAAAAGGCTCATGCTTGTGAGTATTTCCGTATTTGTCTTAAACGACGCTGATATTAGGAACAGGAATGGATAAACAAATACCACGCTCAACAGCAGTAAAACCACATAGATTATGATTCGCTTTATACCACGTTTCAAAGGGAACCACCCCCATCCGAATAAAACGTCCAGTAACTACTGGAACGAAAAACAAGCAGCGTAAAGAAAAGAATGATCACGAACAATACCCAGGATAGCGCCGAAGCGTAGCCCATTCGAAAATGCATAAAGCCGTTTTGGTATAAAAGCATGCCATACAAATAAGTGGATTTCACCGGCCCTCCGTTCGTGATGACAAACGCTGCCGTAAACTCCTGAAATGCGTTGATCAATTGCATCACAAGATTAAAAAACACGATTGGCGTTAACAAAGGCAGTGTAACACAAAAGAAATTGCGTATGGCCCCTGCGCCATCCACTTTGGCAGCTTCATACAGTTCATGAGGAATCTGCTTAAGTCCAGCCAAAAAATAGACCATTGAGGAACCAAACTGCCAGACCGATAAAAGGCTTATAGTAAAAAGCGTGACCTTTGGATCGCTGAGCCATCCGATATTAGGAATGCCCAAGGTGACCAGCAGGGTATTAACTACGCCCTTATACTCGAAAAGATTGCGCCAAAGGATCGAAACAGCAACGCTCCCGCCCATAATAGAGGGTAGATAGTAGGCGGTGCGAAACGAGTTCATGCCGCGTACGTTCATGTTCAATAACAACGCTATCAAAAGAGCGGTGATAATTTTAAGGGGTACAGACATAGAAACGTATCGAAAAGTAACGATGAGCGAATTCCAAAAATCCCGGTCACGGGTGAACATTCTGACATAATTGTCGATCCCCACCCAATTAAAACTACTGCTAGTGCTGTAATTTGTAAAGGAATAGAACAGAGATACCACAAATGGATACAGCTGGAACAACAGCATGCCGATCAGCCATGGCGCAATATAAACCCATCCCAACCGCCCACGCCGCGACAGCGCCCCAACTGGGCGGACAGCCGTTGTCTTGAGCATATTTGACCCTCCTTTATAAAAAAGGCGGATGAAGCGCACTTCATCCGCCTCCTAAGCCTTGGTTTACTTAAGCCCCATATCTACCAGTGTTTCTTCAAACATTTCAATGGTTTTATCCGCCGCCTGTTCAGGCGTGATCATGAAGAAGCTTAATTCTTCGCTAATATCCATAATCACGCGTTTGATCAGGGTTTCTTCGGATATCTGGTTAACGGGTTCGCAGTTCTGCGTCAGGTTAAGATTCACAGCCGCGCTAACGTTAGAATCCAGCAAGCCATTTTGCTCCAGCACTTCACGGCCTTTGACTGTGGCCGGCGTTCCGCGGCAATCCTTCAATTCCATAATGGCCGCTTCATCATTAAACAGGAAGTTAAGCAGCATGATCGCTTCGGTTACATGCTTACCCTTGGTAACGGAGAATACCTGGCTGGGTTGAACAATGATGCCGCTAGCTTTCGCATCATCCATAATGGGGATCAGGCAGGGGGTGAAGGCCACGTTATCGTTATAGTATTGGGCAAAAGACGAGGAGTTTTGATACAACGCGCCCATATCGCCAGAAAGCCAAAACTTATTCTCGTGGAATTTTCCAGTGTACTGGTAAGCCGTTTCCGTAGGTTCGCATACGTTTTCCGTATAGCAGCGCTGCAGGAAGGTATAGGCATCAATCAACGCTTCACGGGTCACGCCCAGGGTGTAATCGTCATTGATCAGCCAATTGCCGGTGGCTTGGCGCAGGTAGGAACGCAGAAACAGATACCAGCCATCCCGGTCGGTCGAGAAGAAATATTGTTCGGGGTTGTTTTCATGCACCTTCTTACCTTCGGTGATGAATTCTTCCCAAGTATAGATTTGTCCAAGCTGCACACCCGCCGCGTCCGTCACGTTCTTGTTAAAGACTATGCTGTGTGCGTTAAGCCCCGTGGGCAAGCCAAGCAGCTTACCATTAAGCTTACAGAAATTGTCTAGGAAAGTCGCCTCAAACTGCGAAATATCCATGATATCCGGATATTGGCTCAAATCAATGAATGCGTCGTTCTTGGCGCCAAATTCTTGCATTCTAAACGAGGTGAGCTGCACCAGATCAGGAGCGGTGCCCCCTGCCAGCTGGGTGGCCAGCTTTTCTTCATAGCCATCAAAACCCTGGAATTCGCATTCCACTTTAATACCGGGGTTTTGTTCCATGAAGCGTTCGACTGCCTTCAACGTGGCTTCATGCCGAGCATCGCCACCCCACCACATGAATCTCAATACAATCTGCTCATCCGCGGCGAAAGCCGTCATAGTAGGCAGTACCAGGCTTAGCACCATCATGGCAAAAAGCAAAAGACAAAGGCGTTTCCGTTTCATAAAGAATCCTCCTCTGATTGCAGCTATCGCCGCTTATTTTAAGCCGCCTGCGCCGGCGGCAAGGGAACAGGTTAAAACGATAGATCCCATTCTTTTAGATAAGCAGATGTATTATCAAGCATCATCCGGTATAGTTCACGCGCTTGCTGAGATGATAATGTGCAAAGCAGCGGATCGTTTAAAAATGCTTGGAATGCGGGTGCAGCGGCCTTTTGCCGGATGGCCTTGGCAATGGCCTTTTGAGCGTTGACCGCCGGGGTTGTGAGCGTTACCAACGCATCTGGAATTTCTCCAGTATACAAAGGAACGATGCAGCCTCCCATGATCAGCGCGTTTGTTTCAACCACAGCCCCCAGCGGCAGATTGGATATCTGGCCAATGTTATTTAGATTAAGATTGGTTACCAGATTGCCAAGACCTAAAAGTGCCTTGATGATATCCACCCCCTCCTCGCCCGAGGGGCTCAATTGCACGATCTCTTCCCCGTTGAAAAGCCGCTGGCTTCTTTCAAGCCGTTTCTTAAGATCGGCCTTGCGCCAGGAAACAGGCGTAAGCGCGAACTGCCATTGTGCAGCCGTGTTTGGATCCTTAAGGTATTTCGTGCCCGGCATAAATTCCGCCAAGTGCCGGTCTCCCGCCGCCGCAATGGCACCGTATTGCAAAAACAAATCAAACTTAACACGGTTACCGCTGGCGAAAAGGTTATTCATCCAATTGCCTTTATCGCTATCCTCATAACCAGTCTTTGCATATTTTTGAGCAAAATCACGGTAAGCAGGAATAATATCTTCGCCTTTGTAGCGCGCATCCGTAATGAAGGTGAAGTGGTTCACGCCTTGCACGCATATGTCAAGTTCCCGGCGGTCAAGGTTTTCAATGCCCGCCTCTTGCGCCAGCATCCGGCATAGGAGCTTCTGGGTCCCGAATACTTCGTGGCAGCATCCAACCGCATTGATATCTTTAAACGTATCATACAGCGTATGAACGCATTGGGCCATTGGGTTTGTATAGTTGATAACCCAAGCCGTAGGACAGCAGCGCGCGATAGCACGGGCAATTTCTTCAAACATCGGCCCAGCGCGAAGGGCCCTTATTATCCCCCCAGGCCCCGCCGTATCGCCCACGGATTGATAAACACCATAGGCTTCAGGTGCATGTACATCAGATGCCATTTCATCGAACGTGCCGGGAAGAATGGAGATGATCACAAAGTCGGCTCCTTCAAGCGCTTGATCCATTTCCTCCACTGCGGTGTAAAGCCACTTTGAACGCGCCGTTGGCAGTTGGCTGATGCGGTTGCCGATAACGGCATTGCGCTTTGCGGCTTCCAAATCAATATCGTAAAGACGAACCTCACCTAAAAGGCTTTCTTCCAGTGCCAAGTCCCCCATCAGTTGCCAAGCCCAGCCGCGGGAGCCTCCCCCGATGTAGGCGATGCATAATGCTTGCGAATGATTCATATTAACCTCCCGATGTTTCAGCTACCCAAGTATATCAGACCTCAAAACAAAAAAATATAGCTTTCAGTTCCAAAAAGGTAGCAATACTTATAAGTGCATCTTGTATGTATTGCACTTTGTATGCCGATTGGATATGATAGAAACATCCAAAAAGGTGGTGGCAGAATGTATACTGTTATGATCGTAGATGATGAAATTGAGATTCGGGATGGCATGCGTTCCTACTTCCCTTGGAATAAGATCGGCTTTGATGTAACGGATGTGGCCAAATCAGGCGAGGAAGCTTTAGAAAAACTAAACCGCGCACCAACGCATATCGTTTTACTGGATATCCGCATGCCCGGAATGAGCGGCCTGGAAGTCGCGCGCATTTTACATGAAAGAAACAGCCCTTCCATGGTTGTGATGCTCAGTGCCTACCGGGATTTTGAGTATGCACGGCAAGCCATGTCTTACGGTGTTCGCCATTATGTGCTTAAATCCATACGATATCAGGAAATGATTGAAACCTTTGAAAAAATCAAACGGGAAATGGATGCCCTCATCGAACTGCCGGACGTGAATTATAAAGAAGGCGTTGAGCGCTTGCTTAAACGCTATGTGACCGAGCATCTGCGTGAAGCAACGCTTGAGGGGGCAGCTGCAAGCATAGGCAAAAGCATTTCCTTTACCAGCGCTTTTTTCAAAAGGCAAACAGGGATGCAGTTCGGCGAATACATGCAAAAGCAGCGAATGGAACGCGCGGCCGAATTACTTACAGATGTGCGTCTTAAAACCTTTGAGGTGAGTGAGCAGGTGGGTTACGCAACGCCCAAAAGCTTCGCGCGGACATTCAAAAAGCACTATGGCGTCAGTCCCCGCCAATGGCGCGGTCAGGAGGATGAAGATTGAGCGGCACAAGACAGCGCTTCTTTCGTAAAAGCCTGATCCAGATGCTTGCTTTTTTGATCGGGCCGATGGTGTTTTTCACCGCCGTGATCATCCAGCTTGCGGCAGGCTACGCTTCGCAGGAAGCGGATAGAAGCAGCGAAAAAACCCTTGCTCAAATGCGCGATAAAATGGAAATGAGCTTGAGTGTAATGGATGGGCTATATATCAGCTTCGATACCGAAAGCGAAATATCCACCCAGCTGCGCATCATCGTGCGAGATGAAAAGCTGATCATCGATCGGGCGATCGCGCTGAGGATGATTCGCAGCCACATCGCATCAAGCGTGCATTCCAGGCCCTATATCGACTCAGTCTACGTTTACCTGGATAACCCCTATGGCTGGGTACTGACCTCGGATTCTGGGCTTGAACATATTGAACGTATGCAGGATCGACCCTGGTTTGAAAGCTATCTTGCCAACAAAAATGGCGCTGAAAGGTGGACGGAATACCGGCCACTGATCAAGTACGCTTTTCAGCAAAAGGCCGCGCCAAATACGGTATCCTTATACCGGATCGTCCGCAACGGCCAGGGGGTGATCGTCATGAACCTGGCCCTTTCCTATCTTGAACGCGAATTGAAAGGCATGTGTGATTACGAGGGGCAGATCTTGCTGGTACTTAATGAAGCGAACGAACCGCTTCTAGGCAGCGAGAAGATGAGCCAGGATGAGGTAGAGAATGTGCTGGCTGATTTATCCGGCCAGGCGCCGAACCCATTCAAGCGCATTATGATCTCGCAATCAGCAAGCCTTGGGTGGCAATTCGTTTCCATTATCCCGCAGACTGCGCTTTACGCGCTGGCCAACCGTATGATGTATGTTTCCTTCGCCATATTGTTGGCAGAAATGGTCTGTGGCATTGTAATCGCTACCACCATGAGCCGTAGCAACTACCGCAAGCTTCAAAAAATTTACGAAATCTTTGATGCCGCCGATTCTAGTCGACCATTGCCCCCTTTGCCGGAAAGGATCGGCGATGAATACAGTTATATCACGCAAAACTTACTTATTTCGTATATTACGCAGAATAACCTGACCATGCAGCTGGAGCAAAAGCGTTACCGGCTTAAAAAAATGGAGCTGTTGGCACTCCAATCCCAAATCAACCCGCATTTTCTTGTCAATACCCTGCGCACCATTTTCTGGCGTGCCATGGCCATGACAAAAGGTGAAATGAATGATGTGGCGGATATGATCGAAAGCTTGACGGCCTTATTGGATTTCAGCCTTTCAAGCCCACAGGAAACCGTTACCCTCTTTGAAGAGCTGGAAGCCACCCGATCCTATGTACATATTCAACGGATTCGCCGGCAAAATCAGTTCGATGTTATTTTCGATATAGATGAGGAGGTACTAGGCGCTCTGTTGCCACGGCTGGTCTTGCAGCCATTGGTTGAAAACAGCATGAGCCACGGCTTTAAAGATGGCCGTGATGGCATCATCCGCGTCACCGGGCGAAAAGAAGGGAATCTTCTTTTACTTACCGTGGAAGACAATGGCGCTGGCATGACAGAAGAAAAACTGACTGCACTAAAAGAGGACCTTCAAAAGGAAGAAATTGAAAGCGGACACATTGGCTTATACAATACCGCCAAGCGGATCGAGCTATACTTCGACCAGCAAGCAAAGTTGGAAATCATTAGCAGCCCTTTAAATGGCACCCAGGTTCTCATACGCCTGCCGCTTTTACTCCGCAAAGACGCCGATTAGAATAACGGAAGGATGGAAAACAATGATGTATAGTGAAAAACTGGCTGATACCCTCATGAGCCGCTACCCTGATCCCGATGGCTACCCTTACCGTTCCTGGTGCTATGCTCAAGGTTTTATGCTATGGGGCTTTATTCACCTATATGAGTATACTGGGGAACGCCGCTATCTGGATTATGTTATTGCCTACGGGCAAAAGCATGTGGCGCCAAACGAAAGCATTCCCGCTTTTAAAGGAGACAGCCTGGACGATATCATGGCAGGCTCCGTGCTTGCATGGCTTTATCATCAAACCAAGGATCCCAAGTACCGCACTGCTTGTAAAACCATCCGCGCCGCTTTTAACGATTATCCCCGGACCCCTGCGGATGCTCTTTGGCATGCCCGGAGCCTGCCCCAGGAATTCTGGGTGGATGGTGTGTTCATGGGCGGTATGTTCCTGCTTCATTACGCCGCTTATATCCAAGGGAATAACGATTGCCTTGATGAAGCAAGCCACCAGATCCGCCTGATTTATGAAGCTTGTAAAAAAGACGGTACCGGCCTTATTTACCACGCCCATTCCTATGATAAAAGCGCCCCCTGGGCCGACCCCGTCAGCGGCTGTTCCCCCGAGGTATGGAGCGAAGGGCTGGGCTGGTATGCGCTGATCCTTTCTGAGGCAGCTATGCATCTTGACGCGGCGCATCCCACCCGTGAAGGCATACTACGGCAATACCACGCCCTGCTTGAAAGCTTAAAGCGCTTTCAGGATGCCCAAACAGGCTTATGGTATCAAGTGGTGGATAAAGGCCATCAGGCGGATAACTGGCAGGATACCTCTGGCAGCGCCATGTTTGGCTATGCGATTTTGCGTGCCGTTCGGCTGGGCATCGTTTCCAAAGAGGAATGGATGCCCTGTGTGGATCGCGCGTATGAAGGCCTTAAGCAAAAGTATACCTTTACCTCAACAGGCCTAATGGATATCCATGATGCCTGCAAAGGCCTTTGCGTTCAGACAGGCTACGAAAAATATGTTTTTTATCCCCGTGTTGTAAACGCCAATGAGGCCGTGGCTGCTGTTTTGTGGTTTGTAACGGAATATGAGAAGGGAGACGCGAAACCATGCTTTTGAGCCAGAACGGCCTCTGCCATTACACGCTTGAAGCGGAGGATGGCTCAGGCGATATTTCGATGCAACTAAAAAGCTCCCCCGAGCTTGACGAGCTGTTCATTGTGTTAAATTTTAAAGAGGCAGCGGTTCCTAAACGGGTGGTGCTCCATTTTGCCATACCGCTAAACGATATCGAGGGCCTGTGGCACCCTGCCGCAGACACACGCAAAACGCTCCGGCCCGACTGGCTAAAGCCTTTTGACGCGCACGCGGCTTACAGTGCTCCCATCATGACTCTTTTTAGCGGCGGCGGAG
Source organism: Bacillota bacterium (assembly GCA_023413135.1). Classification (GTDB taxonomy): domain Bacteria; phylum Bacillota; class Clostridia; order Christensenellales; family Aristaeellaceae; genus JAEWAH01. The sequence goes on along the minus strand of JAEZQK010000029.1, from coordinate 36,930 downwards.
AAAACCGCCTGACTTTCGCCTGCTCTGACGCGATGAATATCGTGCGTTTAAACGCGGGGGTCCACGAAGAAACCGCGCAGGTCTACTGCTCTGTTTTCTTGTTGGACGCGGTCATGGCACCACTTACCCATTATGAGGCTATCGTTCGCGTTGATCGGCGCCTTGTATCTTTCTCTAAGGCCATATCCGATACCGCGTTATGGTGGGAGGGGCTTGGCTATACGTCATTTAGCGCGCCGGATCAGGCCTATAAGCCTTTTTTCTCCACCTGGTATAGCATGCACCAGAATCTGATGAAAGAAGAAATTGAAGCCCAGTGCATGGCGGCAAAGGCGTTTGGGTGCGAAAGTGTCATCGTGGATGATGGCTGGCAGACCGATGATAACCGGCGAGGCTATTCCTATTGCGGGGATTGGGTTCCCTGTGCCGCTAAAATGGGCGATATGCGCACCCATGTAGCCCGTGTCCATGAGATGGGGCTTAAATACCTGCTTTGGTACTCTGTTCCTTTCATTGGCATCCACTCAAACACGTTTGAACAGTTTAAACCTTATTTTCTATCTTTCGATGAGCGGCGGGGCGCGGGAACGCTGGATCCCCGTTACCCGCATGTACGCGAATACTTGATAAGCCTATATGAAAGTGCTTTCATCAACTGGGATATCGACGGCTTGAAGCTGGATTTTATCGATGTGTTTTTTCAGCCTAAGGAAGAAATGCCCAGTGTTCCCCCGGGGCGGGATACCAGCAGCGTACCTCATGCAGTAGATTGGCTTATGAAAGCCATCGTAGCGCGTATTTCAGCCATTAAGCCGCAAGCAATGATTGAGTTTCGGCAGAACTACATCGGTCCTGCGATGCGATGCTACGGCAATCTGTTTCGGGCAGCCGACTGCCCTGGCGACCGTACGCTTAACCGCGTTCGTACCGTGGACATCCGCCTGATGTCCGGCCATACCGCCATCCATTCGGATATGCTTATGTGGCATCCGGATGAAACGCCCGAAAGTGCCATTAAACAGTTTTTGAACGTTTATTTTGCGGTTCCCCAAATTTCTATGGATATGCGCAAACTTCCAAAAAGCCATCAAGATGCCTACGCATTCTATTTAAAAAGATGGCTCGCGGATCGAAAAACCCTGTTTGGCGGCCAGTTTACCGCCCATGGGCCGCATATGCAATACCCATTGATAACCGCTGAGGATGGTATGCGCTTTATTGCTGCGGTATATGGGTGCTGGGTCATAACACTCCCCTCCATCCCCCACGCTACGATCATCAACGCTGGTGATGACACAGATGTATTTTTAATGAGCGCTTCCTGCCGTACCGTCCATGTACACATCTATACCGTATCAGGCGAACTGATCCGCAGCGAGCCGCTATGCCTTCCTAAAGGCCCGGTTGCGCTTCCCATCCCTTGCGGCGGTCTGGCCGATTTGTATGAGCACGCTTGAAAGGAGCACTTATGACTGACAGAATTTTAAAACTCAAGCTTTCGCAAGGGCAGCGCCTTCACCATCCAGCACGGCGGCCCGACCTGCCTGATCCATCCGCATACCGCCGCAAGGACTTGCCTGATTACCTGCGGGCGGCTATCCGCCTTCAAACCGCGCTTTATCATGAAATGCCCGTATTGTCCGAAGGCGAATTGATCGCCTTTACGCGCACGGCGGATAACCTTCCGCCCATTTTTTCAGATGATGAATGGGCGGAAATCAAAAGCACCCACACGATTCATGAGAAGGGCAATGTTTGCAATCTTTCACCCGATTACGCCACTGTGCTCCGCTTAGGCTTAAACGCGCTCAAGGCAAAGCTTGTCAATAGCGCCTATCATATGGCAATGCGTATCAGCATTGATTCCCTGCTTGATTTAACGCGCCGCTACCGCGACTTGGCCGCCGCCCAGGGCAACGATGAACTGGCCCGCATTCTCGACCGCGTACCCGCCAATGGCGCGACCACCTTCCGCGAAGCTTTGCAAAGCCTGCGCATCCTGCATTTCGCCATGTGGTGCGACGGCTGCTACCATAACACCCTCGGGCGCTTTGATCAATATATGATGCCGTATTTGAAGCAAGACTTGGAGCGTGCTCTTATTACTGGAGACCAGGCCTTCGAGCTATTGGAGGCGTTTTTTCTAAGCTGCAACCGGGACAGCGATCTATATCCCGGCATGCAGCGCGGCGATAATGGGCAAAGCATGGTTTTAGGGGGAATCACACCCGATGGCCAAGACGGCTTTAATCTTTTAAGCGAAATGTGCCTTAAGGCCAGCGCTGAGTTAATGCTGATCGACCCTAAAATCAATCTGCGTGTTTCCAAAGAAACGCCGCTGTCCGTTTTTGAGCTTGGCACGCATTTGACCTGCATCGGGCTGGGGTTTCCCCAATATCTTAATGACGATATCATAATCAGCGGCCTCATCCGTTTGGGCTATGCGCCGGAGGATGCCCGTGATTATGCAGTCGCGGCCTGCTGGGAACCGATCATTCCAGGTAAGGGGATGGATATTCCTAACATTCAAGCGCTCCCCTTTGCCAATATCACCAGCTACGCCATCCAAACCACGCTTCTTGATGCAACGCAGATGCAGGATATCCTTTCCGCTATTGAGTCCGCTATTTTCTCCCACGTTGAACAAACGCTTTCTCAGCTGCATGATCTGTATATCATTCCTTCTCCCTATCTGTCCTTATTTTTCGAAGGCTGCATGGAAGCGCAAAAGGATATCTCCCTAGGCTGCAAGTATAATAATTTCGGCCTGCACGGCACCGGCCTGGCCACGGCAACCGATATGCTGGCGGCAGTCAGCAAAGTAATCTTTCAAGAAAAGGGCGACTCGCTGACGCTTTTAGCAGCCCTGAAGGATAACTTTTCAGGCCACGGGCAACTGCATGAAAAACTATGGCATGACTGTCCTAAAATGGGCAATGATGACGACGAAGCGGACCAGTATGCTATATTCCTTCTGGATTGTTTTTCCCGTTCGGTTCAAGGCTACCACAATGAACGCGGCGGCATTATCCGCGCCGGTACCGGCTCGGCCATGTACTATCTTTGGCATGCCAACGATCTCGAGGCAACGGCTGATGGCCGTCAGGCGGGTATGCCGCTTTCAGCCAACTATGCGCCTTCACTCAATGTTAAACTAAATGGACCCCTTTCGTTGATCCGATCCTTTACCAAGCCCGATCTTGAAAAAACGATCAACGGAGGACCCTTGACGCTTGAATTTTCTAATACTGTTTTTCGCAATGACGAGGCGATTGAAAAGGTCGCGCGGCTTGTAAAGCTGTTTATATCTCTGGGCGGGCATCAATTGCAATTGAACACCGTTAACCGGGAGGCGCTCCTGGATGCGCAAAAGCACCCGGAAAATTATCAAAACCTGATCGTGCGCGTATGGGGCTGGAGCGGCTATTTTGTAGAGCTGGACAAATGCTATCAGGATCATATCATCAGCCGCGTGGAACTGGGCGTGTAGCATCATGAAAACCGGCATTGTGTTTGATATCAAGGAGTTTGCCGTATTCGACGGCCCCGGCATCCGCACCACGGTATTTTTAAAAGGCTGCCCGCTTAGATGCAATTGGTGCCATAATCCCGAAGGGCTTATGAAACAGCCGCAAATGCTGACTAGACAGAACGGCCTTTCACGCCTGTGCGGCAAGGAATGGACGGCGCAAGAACTGGCAGTGCGGCTTCTTAAAAACAAATTGTTTTTTACCGACGGTGGCGGCGTCACCTTCTCTGGTGGCGAGCCACTGATGCAATACGATTTCATGTGTGAAGTCATCGATAGGCTTGAGGGGATACATACAGCCATCGAGACTTCCGGTTACGCGCCGGACGACGCGTTCAGACGCATGGTCAACTCGGTGAACCTGGTGATCATGGATCTCAAGTGCATGGACGCCAATAAGCACAAACGCTTTACCAAGGTTGACAACACCCTGATCCTTCAGCATGCCCGGATGCTCGTTGAAGGCCAAACCCCTTTTATTATCCGCTTACCTTTAATTCCCGGCGTAAATGATAACCTCGAAAATATGCGCGCCACAGCAGCGCTACTCGCAGGCGCAAAAGCGCTTTTGCGCGTGGAAATGCTCCCCTATCACCAAACCGCAGGCGCGAAATATATACAGGCGGGTATGCGTTACGAACCGGATTTTGATGTGAATGAACCTCCAAAGGCTTTTACCGCCCCTTTTGAGCAGAGCGGTATACCCGTAAAAATATTGTAAGGTAGCTCAATCAATGTTACATTAAGTACCGCTCAATATTACAGAAAGGGTGCATCATTGCACGATTACACGGGAGCCTGCGAACATAGACATATTTTTTAGTTTTCCGAAGCACAGTTTTTCTCAATCAACCCGTACGAATATGCTTCATGTGCGCCTGCCCGTGTATTCCTGCAAAAAGAGCGCTGAAAGCCAGTATTTCAGGGGCAATTTGCAGGCAAACAAAAAAGCCTGCCGCAATCGGCAAGCTCGTTTGCACCAACTAATGTCGGTATTCATGGTGGGATTAGTAGGGCTCGAACCTATGACCTCCACGATGTCAATGTAGCCAAAATAAACTTGTATTATTGGACTTTTGAGGATTTTCAAGGGGTTGCGGGCACAGTTGTCATTTCACACATTTCACGGCAGAACACGAAAACACCTCCCAAAACAGCCCCTTGTGCCCACTTTTGTGCCCAGATGAAACGTATGATTTTATATGCTAATTCGTGCGTCCAGGTCATCGGCCACGCCTGCCTGTATGCCGGTCATCAGGTACCCATATGTATCCATGGTAATCTTGATACTGGCATGCCCCAGGCGCTCCTGGATCACCTTGGGCTGAACGCCCATCTTGATCAAATGCGCGGCATGGGAATGCCTAAGGTCCAAATAGTTTGCATCCGGCATGGGAGGCTTGTCCGTGCCGAGCCGGGCATTATTCGCCTTCTCGATCAGGCGCCCAACGGCCTGGGCGTATGAATCAAGTCCATATTGTTTGCCGGTGCTGGTCACGCATACATAAACGCTCTTCTTTTCAGCGGATTTCAGTATGTCCATGATTTTTTTTGGCATGTTGATGGTGCGCCTGCTATGTTTGGTCTTAGGGTCTTTCTTAATGCGTTTTTTCTTTGAAGTTTGGGGCTCGGCATTGATTATGGTGATAGTGCCTGCTTTAAAATCGATGTTATCCCATCGAAGGGCGGCGGCCTCCTCCCGGCGCAGACCGCCATAAGCCGCAAGGAGAAATGGGATGCGGAACTCCTTCTCCCTGACAAGGGCGGCCAGCTCTTCAACATCTTCCTCATTTAGGATCGTAAGTGGAGGCTTTTCCACCTTTGGCAGTTTTAGTGCGCCCAGCGGGCTCCTGGCTATGATCCGCTCCGACACGGCCCAGTTGATACTCAGGCGAAGCGGCTCCGTACGATCAAGGACCGTCCTGGTGGAAATCTGCTTTTTGGGATTCTGATTTCGCAGAATGGTAATAAGCGTACGGAATTGAGGATTACCCATCTTACGGACCTGCGTATCCCATACAAATGTTTTTGCTATGGCTTCCATCCCTTCGGTATATTTTGAAATGGTAGTCTCGGCCAGAGGGATCTGTTCACAGTGCTCCGCCATCCACTTGAGCATCAGCTCGCCGCAGGTCATCGTGTCCGCGTGGATGTCGATGCCGGCCGCGGTGGCGGCCTCCAGGCGGGGCACATCCTCCCATGCCTTTTGTTCGCTCTCATAACCGGACGCGCGTTTTTGTCCAAATTTTCCTGTCGCTTCATCTAAAGCCCTATAGCGCACGGTCCAGGTCTTGCCACGCTTTTCAACGGATGCCATAATTGATGCTCCATTTCACGGTGGGCTCTGCTGATTACATGACAATGCCCAGTATTGGTCCTATGCTCTCCACTGCTTGCCGCAGTTTTGGCAAACAGCATAGCTTCTGACTTTAGTCTTGACCTTTTTTGAACCAAATAGCGCAATAATTAAGCGCGGAAGGAAAGCAAACATCCATAACAGGAGATCGAACAGCCACCCTAAGCACAGCCAATAGAAGACGCCATGGTGTTTCGTTTTTGTTATTCCTACTGCCTGAAAATGAATGTTCCGGCTTCCGCATCTGGGACATGAAACAGATGCTTGGTGAGGCGCATAACCTTGGTTTTGCATGAGAAAACCACCTTTCTATTTTCACGGCATCTGGGCCGCGGAAGTCAATTCAACCATAATTTTAATAAAATGATAAAAATTATGTGAAATTTACAAATAATACAGGAAAACCACTGGCAATATCCATACGATAGAGGTATAATTTAAACACTTCCCGTATAAAACATCATATAAGCAGGGGGCGTTGCCGATGGAGAGATGAACAGGCCTTATTTTAGCGTATAAAAGCGAAGAGATAATTCCTGGTACTGCCCAGTACAATAAGGAGATTAATCATGAGTGCTGCAGGAAAGGATTCTGATTCTGATATCGACAGCGATCTTATATCGCTTTTCAGGTCTCTATCTCCAGTGTGGAGGATGACCGCTATTCTTCTTGGGGAGTATTTCCAAGAGTGCCTTCATGAAGCAGACTTTCCGACAATGCGTGCATGTAACGTAGTTTCTGATCAGGTGTCCATCGCTGAATCATTCGTTTGAATTCTTCCTCACCCGGCCCGTCGTCCTCCTGGACGGCGGGTTCTTTTTTTTCTGCATATGGATCGCCGCCAAACATATCTGCCAATGGAACCTTCAAGAAAACACACAACCGCACAAGTGTTTCTATATCAGGAGTATTCTTTCCAGACATCCACGTAGAAACAGCTTGAGGGCTTACACCAATGCTGGTAGCAATCTCTTTTTGTTCGAAGCCGCTATTCTTGATGTAGCGGACGATGTTTGCAATAATAGTATCCCGAATTTCACCCAAATCATTACACCCCCTTCCATAATATTCTATCACACAGTTTAGTAAAAGTAAAGATATTCTGTATCGAAAATGCATATTGCATTGAGCGTATATATAAACAATACGGAAATATTGGATAATTTTTAAGATATGTATTGACAATACGGATTTTCCGTATTATACTGAGCACACACTACATGATTTCCGTATTGAAAAAGAGGTGATAAGCAATGTTATGGAAAGAAATAAGAGAATACCTGGAACAGAATCATATTTCGCAAGTATGGCTGAGTAAGGAAAGCAAAATCGGTCAGGTTGCGCTAAACGCGATTCTGACCGGAAACCGTAGGCTGCAGTTAGATGAATATTTGAAGATCTGCCTGGCGCTGAAGGTATCGCTATACACATTCATTCCGGAGGAACTACGGAAACTGCTGATTGCCTGATGCGATCAAAGATCTACGAAAGGAGGAAAGCAAGCATGGAGGGCTATACAGCAGACATGATTGAGGCAATGGCCCAGTGGGTGATTAAAGTCACCAAAAAAGAAATGGCGAGCGCCGAAGAGGTTGCAGCTCTTGGGGGCGTCGCCAAGGTCGTTGTTGATTATCAGGCAGGTTTGTTGTCGGACGTGAAATAGGTGTAGATTTTTTCCATACTGTCAATGACTGTGTCTGCGTTAATCCAGCTAGGAGTGCTTTCGATCATCTTTTCGACGATCTGGATTGTGAATTTGACAGCAGCCTCGTTGTTTAGTTTCAACATAATCACCTCCCTTCCTCCCAAATAATACCACATCCGGGAAGAAGGGACAAGCGGGTAGAAAGAAGGACCTGACGCACTCAAGAGATCCACGAAAGGAGGCGCTGGATATGCAAAAAAACCAACCGCCAGAGTGCAAGTCTGGCGGAATGGTAGTTGGAAGAGCATCATTTGCGCCATATGCGCTTCCTGAGGTCGATGTACAGAAGACTATAGCGGCTCGCCAAAGCCAATCTTCCGTCGTGGTTCATCGGGATCTTTCCTCTTTACTGGCACGAGAAGAAAGCTCATCTGTGAAAGATGCTGAACAAGAACAACCTTAGCGCCATCCTCAAAACCTTTAATGACGATCAAGGCTGGGCCCATTGAAGTAATTGCAGTTACGACAATTTGCCGAGCAACACCGAATGAAGCCAAGGCGATTGCGATATCTTCATCCGGATTTAGAGATTTCTCAAAGGCAGTAAAAAGTTCATGGAATCTGTCACAGATTGCCTCAGCCGTGTTTTCAGGGCGCAATACCGGAAGGTTTACCTCTCGCACAATGCGTTGAAATCCCATGTCTGTAGCTCTTAACTGTTCAGCCATCTCAGGAGTAAACCAATTTTTATCGGGCACATTCACACCTCCTTCCTGGCGATATAATACCAGGAAATGGATGGAAGGACAAGCACTCAAAAGGAGGCCCGCATATGCAACAGACCACAGAACAGACCGGACGCCAGCTGCTGACCCCTAAAGAGGCGGCACCCATCATGCAAGTGAGCCGCGCCACCATCACCCGCTGCGTGCGGCAGGGAGCGCCCGTCCACCGCCGCGGGGCCGCCGGGCTCCTGTACCTGATCGACACCGAGGAATTCATAAGGTGGATGGAAAAGCGGGAATACAAAAAGCCCGTCCAGCTCTCCACCTATGCGGACAAGGCCAAGGCCTTTCGTGCCAAGGCCTTGGCCGGCGGAAATGGAAGGTAGACGGGCGCATGAAGAAGATAAGCCTTCTTAAATGGCTCGCCCGCCGCCGCGAGAGACGGTTGAACGCGATAGCCCTGGCGGAGTTGGACAGGACCAGGCCGGCTAGGGGCCGGTGGATGTGGAGGTAACACCATGAGAGACTTTAAGCGCATTGATCAATGGTCTGAGCAAGACCTAAGGATTGCCGTTTGGGAAATTCGCCATGGATGGATGCCTGCTGGAAAGTCTGCATTGAAAAGGATAGAGGACGAGCTTTATCTGAGAACTGGGGAGCGGGTGGCCTGATGGCAAGCAAACACGCAAACTGCCCCTATTTCAGCCATTTATCCCAGCACAACGGGTACGTCACGGAAGCCCCCGGCGGCCGGTACGCCATCCACTGCAATCCGCCTGGCGGCAAACCCGTGGTCAGGCGCTACTATGGTGCCTGGGAGCGCCGCCAGTGGTACGAAGGGCAATGCTGCTGTTCCGGAGGCATTTGCCGGTTGCACTGGGAACGTGAGGCGACAAAGCATGCCCAGGAGGTGAAATAGTTGAAGCCCGCACAAAAGCCGATCTGGAAAAAGTCCCAGCTCCAACACCTTAGCTTGTCCGACATCATGGAAGGACTATGGGAAATCAGTGATAACGGAGACAGCCTGGGGTATGACCGTGAGGAAAGTGGCTATTACCAGGAATACAAAGAGCTTTTCGATGAGCTTTCCGGCGGGGCGTATGATCTGGTTGAAGCCCTGCAATCGCTGGACCTGTCCGAAAACTGGAATGACATGACCGTTGCGCTGCTCGGGGAAACGCATCAGGTTCTGGGCTATGACGCAGCGGAACAGGACTACTTCAGAATAATCAATCCAGATGACGAGGACTTCGCCGTAATGGAGGCGGAGAGACACCTGGAACGATTGTCCAAGGCCGAACTGATCCGGTGCTTTCGAAAAGTCATAGTGACTCTGCTGATCTATTTCGACATCAAAGCCGCCCACGACTGCCTGACATCTATCGTAGAGGAACTGGACGCCAAGGGAGCCCTGCTGGAGCGTAAAAACGCCGCCATCGATCATCTGTATCAAGACCTGACCGGAAAGGGCGAGGAAGACTTTGATCGCCTTGTTGCCACGCTCCCCCAAAGGATGTGGGTGGAGTGACCACCTGCCCCCACCGCCTGCGCATCGACTGGGGCCGCGATACGCAGTGCCAATGCACCGAGGATGACGGCCCATGCGATAGATCGAGGAAAGGTTTTTGCCGGTTTTACCCGGACGCTGAAGGGAAGGAGGAAGCCCATGTCTGTAGTTTCGGAGAATGTGGAACGCATCATCCGGGAGAAAGGGCTGAAAAAGGGTTATGTGGCGCATCGGGCCGGGCTTAAGGCTAACACCTTATCCAGTATGCTCCATGGTAGGAAGCGGATCACAGATGAACATGTAGCTACTTTAGCCCGTGCCCTTGAATGCACGCCCAACGAATTGTATGGATTCCCTTGCCTATGATGACCCCGGCCTGAAGCCGGGAGAAAGAGAGAAGAGTATGAATTGGTTTGAAAGGTTGCCGGAACTGGCGCAGATCGGAATAACCCTGAGCGCCATCATCGTATTCTGGGTGATTATTGTTTCCGCTACCGTACACAAAGAAAAAAAGTCCAGGCAGTACGAACACTATGATCTGCCTGAGGCGCATAACATTGTGCCGCGAATACAGGTGAATCCAAGCCACGATGCGGAGCCCACCGCCACCTATGCCGAGGATGCGGACACGGAGGCCTGCGATATCCCTGATCTGATACCCGTCACCCAGCCCGTCCTGCTGACCAAAGAGGAGCGCCTGGAGGCAGCCAATGCAAACAGAAAAGCGACCGCCCAGGTGAAGGTGGAAAGCGCTGCAATGGACATCCTGGCCGGATCGGACAAGGCGGAGGTTGCTGAAAAATACGGATACAAGAACGTACGCTGCCTTCGGGTTGCCATGAACCGGTACGGATACAGCCTGACAGGTAAAAAGCTGGAAAGGAAGGGCGTGGAGGCCAATGCATAACAAGACCTGCCCGCTCCATGTCCATGACGGCGTAACCTGCCGGGGTGAAAAATGTGCTTGGTGGGAAACCGATGCCGGATCCTGCGTGATCATACTCCTGGCCAAACAAAAAAGCACCGCCCCCGCTGGAACCGGGAACGATGCAAACCAAATTACCCAGAACAATGATAGCACAACAGAACAGATGAAGTCAACCATGGGATTCAGGGAGCCTGTAAGAAACGCCTGCTTCTTAGTTCGGCGCAACTGTGCACGCTTTGTTGTCGAGGGATGCAAAGTAACAAACTGCACATGTAACCTTAAAGGCTTTTGTCTGCTTAATCCGTCAGACATGCAAATGCCAGCAGAGGAGGCCCGTGTATGACCCCCATCACCGCCGTGATCCTGGCCTTGATCTGCGTGGGCCTGGGCATCGGAGTCTCAGAGTACTATCACTCCCGCATCGATTGAGCACGTCAATGCGCCCGGACTGATGCTCAGCCCGAAATGTGGGATCTGTCTCATCCGGCACCGCAGCCAATAAGCGCCCAGGACTTCGCCCACATGAAGCGTACTGGACAAATGACCAAGCTGATCAGGCGGGGGTAAGGACAGACCATCAGTATTCAGGAGGCAGCCATGAAACCATTTTTCAATCTATGCCCTCAGTGCGGGGCACACCTGGACCCCGGGGAGCGCTGTGACTGCGAAAATGAGGATGCTGCCGGGGAAGCCGATGACGGCAAGGAGGAAAAGGCATCGTGATCACCGGGCGGGATGATCAGCCGCGGTATGTTTAATCATCCGCCGGCGGCGCCACCTCCTCGCCGCCGGCGTGGTGCCTGTTGTAGGAGGTAAAACACGAAGGAGGAAGGTTCATGGCCAAGTTTTACGATCTGACAAATGAGCAGGTGATGGCGCTGGCTGATCGGCTGCCAAGCGCTACCAAGGCGCAGCGGAAGGAAATCAAGATCATCATCGGCGCGGCCGGGGCCCTGAAGGAAGGCGAAAATCTCACCATCCTGGAGGACGATATTGAGTTGGCGGGGATCTCCAGGTTTGATCTGTGCAAATCGGTGGTCGGAGGCCCGGCTGGCGAACCCATATTCATCTCTAGGGACTTGGCTGCGGCCACTGTAAAGAAGTTCATCAAGTTCAACGCGCTCATCCCCAGAGCGCCGCAGCCCAAGAAGGGCCGCGGGAAGAAGCTGCGGGAGCTTTTGGGGATCAAGGATAAGACGGCGTGACACATGCGGTGAGCAACGGGTGGAGGAAAGCATATGGCTTCATTTCTGAAATGGTTGTTCATGGTCATCGGGATATTGACAGTTGAATGTTCCGCATGCCTTGCAATAAAATACGCTTTCAATGAGCACGATCGCAGGAAAAAGGCAAAGCGGAAGAGGCAGAACAAAGAAGTGATCCCAAGGCCAAATTTTAGGATTCCACCGCCTGAGAAAGGTGCATCCATCAGGAAGGATAGCAATAAACGAATCCCATGATGCTTCCCCATCTTGGGGGAAGGCCGCCCCGGAAAACCGTGAGCAGCGCCGGCGGGGCGTTATATGTGATTTGACCATTGGTCAGTAAACAGCCGGGGATGTGGCAGCGCTGCGCCGCATCCCCGGAAATGGAACAGGAGGAGTTTTGATGAAGCAACTGGCTATAGAAAAGATAGAGACCGAGCTCAAGGCTTTCAAAGGCGACAAGTATGGCATGGAAGTCAAAGAGGCAGTGGCTGCCACGTTGAAAGAGTTTGCAGAGCAGGACGGTGAATTCGCCCAGGCCATCGTACAGGCCGACAAAACCCTTTCGGACTGCTGCGCGGCCATCATGAAGGGCGTGGGAAAAAGCATTTCTGACCATGAGGCATACCGTAGGGCTGTACAATTCTATTTTCCAGGCGCTGATATCAGGTTTCAAATGGTGATAGACCTGTGCCCGGCGCCTAATGCCGGAGTTGATCAGCCGAAGCAGGACCCCAAAATCCTGAACCTGGCTGACTTCTTTTAAAGAGGGGAGATGGGCGCAGGATGGGAGTTCAAATTTACGCACCCAAAGCCCCCGGAGAAGGGCCGGTCCATGCGGGCGCCAAGGGCGATGCGGCCGAACCGGGACACGATTTTCCCGTGCTGACCGCCAAGGACCTGGAGCAGGCAAACGAGCTGTTTGATCATTTCGTATTTTACAGGCGCGAAAAGAAATATCTCCTGCTGTGGACAAGCTGCTGTTTTGTGATGGAGCAGCGGTACGATGTCGTGCAGCGGACCATGGACGACAGGCACGCATCATTCATCAGTTCTAAGCACAACGATCTTGTAAAGTGCCCGTACTGCGGTAAAACTGCAACGCTGAAATCAATCGGGAAGATCGGAAAACGGGGACTGGAGGAATTCATTCCGGTGCTTTTCCTGGGGGCCGGCGCCAGGGGCGAGCTGTACGCACAGGGGTATTGGGTGCGGAAGGCCTATAATTTCCGAAATGACCCGTATGACGACAAGTTGAATATGCGGGCCACATTCAAGCTGACGGAAGCCTACAAGTTCGAGCCTGGGCGGGCGAGAATGTGGACCAGGACTTATGATGAGGACATCGGACGGAAAGCCTGGATCGTAACAGAGGAGCCAGGCCGGAGAAAGATCACCGAGCCGTTCACAAAGGGCAGCTACATGTTCACGGAGTATGTGGATTACTACGTGATCGGGATGGAAGCGATCCAGAGAAGTGCATTCAAGTATTGCCAGTACGAGGACTGGCTCAAAATGCGGCGTTCAAAACTATACCCTTCAATGAAAAATGAATTTTTCATAACCCACCGCTACCTGATGCGCTGGCTCGCTGCAAGCAGCTTATATCCCCGTATGGTGGAGATGCTTTACAAGTCCGGGATGGATGTATTTGTCACGGACCTCATTGAGAACCGGAGAAAAAACAGCGAGATCGTCAACTGGGAAGCCAGGAACCAGCGAGAGGCTTTCAAGATCCCCCGGCAGGAGGTCCTGCGGCTGATGGGCGGGAGAAAGAATATCATACGCGTTTTGGAAACTCTGCGGAGGTTTAAGCGGAAAAGGCTCTGCGTGACCATACAAGAGGCTGCAGATCTGTACGAAAATCTTGATTACAGGCTACCTGAGTTCATTGACGCCTGTGCGGAAAATCATTTGGCACCCATGGTGCTTCACAGGTACATCCGTAGCTTTAGCGGCGTACGCTGCCACGGCGGAGGGGTCACGGAAGACTATGTATTCACGGTATGGAGAGATTACGTCAGCGCCGCCCGGGCGATTGGGTATGACCTGGGCGCGGTGCAAGTGCTGATGCCCAGGCGCTTGGAGGAGGCGCACAACAACGCCGTGGCCGAGCGCAACCGGAGAAATGCTGAGGCCGAAGCCGCCAGGAAAGAGGCCTATCTAAAAGCTCATCCGGAAGAAGCGGCCAGGCTGGCTAGGGAGGCGGAGGAAGCAAAAAAACTGATCTCCAAGCGGGTGAAAAATTATACCTGTGAGATTGAGGGATACGTCATTCGCCCGGCTGCGTCCGGGGAGGAGATCATTGCCGAAGGGAACGTCCTGAGCCATTGCGTGAGGGGATACGCCGAGCGACACATGACCGGAAAGCTAACCATCTGCTTCCTGAGGATGGCGGATGCGCCTGATACACCCATGGTGACCATCGAGCTGAACACGGCCGGAAAAATGGTACAGTGCCATGGATACAGAAATGACCAGGGAACGGAGCCCGCGGGCAAGACATACGCCCATATCTTGACGCCCTGGTTGAAATGGATCTCCGAAGGCAGCAAACGGGACAAGGACGGAAACCCTGTGCTTGACAGGAAGCCGAGAAAGAAGAAGGAGGGCCACGCTGCATGAACGATTTGAACGATACGACAGCCATCACCCGCACGGCGGACGTCATCGCCTTGGAAATCAAGGCGCTGGCCACCCAGTACAAGGCCATCACCCTGACCTATGCTGTTGAGTTTGGCCGGAAGCTGTGCGAAGCCAAGGAATTGGTCGACCATGGCGCATGGAAAAACTGGCTGAAAAAAAATACGGAGTTTAGCCAGTCCACAGCCGAAAACCTGATGAACATTTTTGAGAACTATGGTTCTGACCAAATAAGCTTTTTCGGGCAGCTAAAATCCCAAGCGTTTGGGAATTTGACGGTTACAAAGGCTTTGGCCCTGCTCAAAGTACCTGAGGATGAGCGGGAGGATTTCGCCCAGGAAAACGACGTCGACAACCTCTCCACCCGGCAGTTGGAACAGCTGATCAAGGAAAAGCAGGCGGCGGAGGATAAGACGGCGCAGGCGGTCCAGGACATGGAGGAAGCCCAAGAAAGGGAAAAAAAGGCCCAGGATGCCCAGGCAGCCGCAGAAACGAAAGCCCAAAAGGCCGCTGATGACCTGAAGGCCGAGAAAAAGAAGGCTGACGATGCCGCCGCAGAGGTAAAGGGCCTTAAGGAGCAGCTTGCCGCATTGAAGGCAAAGCCGGCCGATGTGCCCGATGAGGACGATGAGGCTGATGATACCGATGCCGAAAGCATCCACAAGGAAGCCAGCGAGGCAGCCGAGCGGAAGCTTCAGGATCAGATAACGGCTTCCGAGAAAAAGGCCCTGGAGGCGGAGGAACGGGCCAGGGAACTGGAAAGACAACTGGCTGTTGCGGATCCCGCGGTGGCCAAATTTGCCGCGCTGTACGCGGAGGTTCAGGGCATGCTGGCCAAGTTGGTGGGCCTTATCGGCGAAGCGGCACCGGAGAAGCAGGACGGACTTCGGAAGGCGCTGACCGCTGCGCTTACCAAATATGGCGAGATGGCGAAGGCGGAGGGTGCGGCATGAAAAGAGATAGGGAGATAACGATAGAGCTGATGGAGGGCACCGAGCCGTATTGCCAGGAAGAGGATGACGACGAGGATCTGTTTGATGTTAGAACTTGCAGAATCTGCGGATGCACGGACGATTTTGGTTGTCCAGGCGGGTGCTATTGGGTGGAGGATGACCTTTGCAGCGCATGCGTGGATAAAGCATACGGCATCAATGGATCAGAAGGAGGCACTGAAGATGAAAATCAACGCGATCAAGAGCATTTGCAAGCAGTCAAGCACCATTTTTATAATGGATGACCTGAACGGCCGCCAATGGCTTGGAACAGAAAATGCCGTATACGCCGTAGAAAGCGGCTTGAAAATCAACCAGTACAACGTAAGCGCCCTGTTTGACTTCACTGACGCTGAGGCGGATAGCTTCAGGATTTATCAAGCAAACATTGATGATGAACGGTACCAGAACGACCCGATGCCGGGCGAGGGAGAGCCTTGTTCCCGGTATCCCCTATTGATCACAGCCATGGGCGGTACCTATATTCCGCTGGGAACGCCTCAAGGGATGCTGTTCCTGGACATTGAGCTGATCAAGCCCATTGAACGTAAAAATGTGCCACTAGAATGCTATGTGCGTGAGGCGGATGGAAAGCCGCTGCTGCTGGCCATCTACCGGGATATGGCGGAAGTGGCCGCCTTGGTCAAGCCCATGTCAGGTGACCTAGCGGAGGATCTGCTTACGCGGCTGCGTGGTGTATTTGCCGGCGTGGTGGCCAGGGATACAAAGGACAAGCCGGAAGACGGGAGAAAAGCGTGAACGCCAGAACAGGCAGTTCTCCATGCCGCGGATGCCGGCAAAGGGAAATAGGCTGCCACAGCCATTGCGAGGCTTATCAGCAATACGACCAGATGAACAAGCAGCGCAGGGATGTTCACATGCTGGTTCTTGACGCGGACGGAATGGACGCCACAAGGGACGCACAGGGCATGGAAAGCCATGCGGGCAGGAAGGCGGGAAGAATAATGAAGGATAAATACAGGGCCATCTATCAGCCCCGCGGCGCGGCGCTGGAGTATAGCCCTTTGGCCTTGAACCTTTACCAGGGTTGCCCGCATGGGTGCAAATACTGCTATGTGCCGGGCTGCCTGCATAGGACACCGGAGTTTTTCCACAGCAATTACGCACCGCGCCCTGGAATCCTGGACAACGTGGAGGCGGACCTGCGGGAGATGTCCGCCGCCGGCGATCGCAGGCCAGTCCTGCTTTGCTTCACCTGCGATCCATACCCGGGAGATACATATGACAGCGATACCACCAGGTGCGTGCTGGAAATGTTCCACTACTATAATCAGCCTTTCCAGCTGCTTACAAAGGCGGGCACAAGAGCCGTGCGGGATTTCAAACTGTACAAGCCCGGGGATGCCTACGCGGTCACGCTGACCTGCATGAACGAAGAAGATTCCCAAAAGTGGGAGCCCGGCGCGGCAGAGCCCAAAAACCGGATTTTAAGCCTTTGGTCAGCCAAAAAAATGGGGATCACCACATGGGTTTCTTTTGAGCCAGTCATCGATCCGGAGCAGGTCTACCAACTCTATGAGGCCTCAAAGAAATACGTGGATCTGTTCAAGATAGGCAAGATGAACCACATGGATAGCAGCGTTGACTGGCGGGCGTTTGGGCTGAAGATCATGAAGATGTGCGCCCGGGACGGGAAGAAGTTCGTCATCAAAGACGCGCTGGCCAAGCACCTGCGGGGATAAAGAAGAGGAGACACCGCTGATGAGAACACATGATGAAGCCGCAAGGCGCATCCATGATAGGCTTGAACAGCGAAATGATGTGATGGCGGGAATGGACCTCTTTGATATCAACGACGTTCGCGCCCTCCTGGTGGGGTACGAGGCTACCCGGCCCCGTGTCCTGACGCTCCGTGAGGTTCAATGCTACCAGGATTGTCCCGTACTATGGCTTGAGCACAAAATGGGATCGCCCAGCAATGGAAAATGGATGGACGCAAACAAGATCATCAATGAGTATGCGCACCCGGACAGCCGGTTGTCTATACGATACGGCATTCAATGGCGATGCTGGACGCGGAGGCCGACCATGATGCAGTCGTTACAAACACAATGGAAATGCGGCCCAGATCCGGGCGGGGAGAAGTGAGCAGATGGACAGACTTGCCGAAATTGAAGCGAAGATAAATGCTGTGGATACTGCGAAAAGCCCTGTAAAGGCAGCAAATGAATTGCTGGCTACATTCCCGGAGGATTATCTCTGGCTTGTTGATGAGGTTCATAAAGCACGGAATGAGGCTGGCAAGCTGCGGGAAGAGAACCAGCGGTTTAGGGAGGAAAACGCAACACTTGTAAGGCTTGTTGATTCCGACACCAAGAGCATAACCGAATCTGAGCAGGAGAAGAACGATCTTAAGGCCGAGAACCAGCGGATGCGGAATGAGATTGTTGCTCTGCGAGTCTTGCTTTTAACAAAGTCCATGGTCATTGCCGCAGATTCAATGAAAGAATTTGCCCGAGCCGCGCTTGAGAAAATGAAGGCGATTAGACCGAAAATTGTTTGCTTATGCGGCCCAATGCGTTTCATGGAAGCATACCGCCAGGCCGAATACGATCTTGAGATGCAGGGAGTAATCGTCCTTGCGCCGAGTTTTTTACCTGGAGCCGCTCAGCATGACGGAACCACAGGATGCACTCCTGAGCAAAAAATCATGCTGGACGAGCTACACAAACAGAAGATCGACATGGCCGACAGGATCCTGGTGCTGAACGTGGGCGGGTATATCGGTTCATCAACCCGCAGCGAGATCGATTATGCATTGGCCAACGGTAAGCCTGTCACCTACCTTGAGCCCATTATCATTCAGAAATAATCACTTCCTTCTATTATATTTCATCTCATGCAGCCGCCGGCGGATGGCGGATAGCGTCCTTGTAATGGGTATTAACAAATCGACGTTCTGACCTGTCCAGAGAAATATCCAGCTTCGCTTTTCAGGTGGCTAACGAA
Source organism: Bacillota bacterium (assembly GCA_023413135.1). Classification (GTDB taxonomy): domain Bacteria; phylum Bacillota; class Clostridia; order Christensenellales; family Aristaeellaceae; genus JAEWAH01. Next base: position 18,430 of record JAEZQK010000029.1, on the reverse strand, counting down.
AGAACCCCGCGTTGTCGAGTGAGGAGGGGTCCAGGGGGGGAGGTCTCCTCACCCCCTGGGAAAGTACGAAGGAGAAATACGCCATGTACAGCGCGCATTATTACGAGGTGCTTTTTCAGCAGCTCCTGGAGGGCCCTGCTACGCCGGAGGAACTGCGAATGGACAGGGTGGAGCGCTTCCGGACAAAAACCATCAAGTCCGGGGAGATCCTGGAGGCTGAAATATATCCGATCTGGAAAACACAGAAACAGGCCACCGAAGCCAAGCAGCTGAAGGCCAAATCCAGGGAAGCCCAGCAGAACCTGAACGACAAAAACGCAAAAAAGGCATTCGAGCGCCTGATAAACGAGAATTTCACCCAGCAGGACATTTTCGTCACGCTATCCTACGCCGGCCGTGCTCCGGATATGGCCCAGGCAAGGCGGGACATGCAGAACTACATCCGGCGGATCAAAACGGCCAGGCGGCAGCTGGGCCTTCCGGAGATGAAATACGCTTATGTCATCGAGTTTGAGGAAGAGGGTCACAAGCGGAGGATCCATCCGCACATCATCATGTCGGGGATGGACCGGGACCTGGCAGAACAATGCTGGGGAAAAGGGCGTGCCAACAGCTGCCGCCTTCAGCCTGACCGTTACGGGCTGACCGCTTTATCCATATACGTTCTCAAGGCGCCGCGCGGATCGCGGAGGTGGGCTGCGTCAAAGAACTTGAAAAAGCCGACCGAAACGGAGTCGGTCACGAAAATATCACGGAGAAAAGTCGAGCGCATGGCGGAGGACCTGGAAACCTTCGCGCCAAAGATCCTTCAAAAAGTATATCCCGGGTACATTTTTTTGGACGTGGAGATCAAGCGGTCTGATTATGTGGCCGGGGCCTATATCTATGCACGGATGCGGAAGATTCCAGAGAAGAAGCCGGGCAAGCGGGAGGTGAAGGCGCGTGGCAAAAAAAATGAGTGACGGGCCAATGACCCGTCAGCGCCTGAAAAATTACCGGGAGCTGGAACGGGAGATCAGGATCCTGGAGACGCAGATCAAAAACGCTAGAAGTGTGTCGGGCGTTGTACGCGGGTCGGACCGTTGCTTCCCCTACCTCGAGCATTCGTTTGTAGTCACAGGCTCTGATCCATTTGAACAGGATGAACGCAAGGAAATCCTGAACGAGCTGAACAGCAGGAAGCGGAAGCTGATCCGTGAACGCCTGGCCATTGAGCGGTTCATCAGCTCTATTCCGGATAGTTATGTCAGGACCATTATTTCCATGCACTATATCATGGGTCATACCTGGCCAAGGGTAGTGGTCCAGCTGGAGCGGAACGTATCGCCGGACAGCGCTAAAAAAACCGTGCAACGATACCTGAAAAGGCAGGCATATGCTTGTAAAAAATAATTTTGCATGTGTCCCATTTTGTCCCTTTTTTCGTGGTATATTGATAGCGTAAAGGGCTGCCGAAAAGGGCGGCCCTTTTTGCGTGCCAGCATAGCTCAAACAGAGCACCGACCTGTCAAACGGGTATGCAGGTAATTGAATCCTGCTGCTGGCCCAGTATGTGGGTGCTGTACGGATTCCTCCTTCCGGACAGCGGGAGCGCCGCATCATTGGCGTGGTGGGGCCGCGGCGCAAAAGCGAAGGGAAAAGGGATATGGCTAAGCCATGGGCAAAAGCATTTTACGATTCAAAACCATGGAAAATCGTAAGAAAAGATGTACTCAAGCGTGACGTTTTTACATGCCATGATTGTGAAGGACGGGCAGAGGAGGTCCATCACACTATCGAACTTACGCCTGAGAACATCAACGATCCTGCTATCTCTTTGAATCCTGATTTGCTCATTTCGCTGTGCGGCGAATGTCATAAAAAACGTACGCGTAGCAAGGGTGACGTGGCCGATGGATATATGTTCGATGAGCAAGGTCAGGTAGTCATGGATCCGCTATCCCCCCCTATGCCCAAGACGTATGGGTAAGGGGTAGCCGACCGATAGGGATTTAAGGGAGGAACCGACTGAAGCGCGCGAAGGGGGGTGTGGTATAAATGCAGCAGCAGAAAAATGATCCAGAGAAGAAAAAGCCGACCGGAAAACAGCCTGAGAAACGGAAAGCAGCGCCCAAAAAGGCGGTACCTGGAGCCAGAAAGCCGAAAGCAGCGGTGAGGAAGGCGGAAGCAAAGCCCGGAAGCGCTGTGATGATGGATCAGCAGCCTGGCGCGGTGGAGATGATCTACACACCGGAGCAGCGTGACAAGCTGATCAAAAAGGAGTACCGGAGGCTGAAGAAGATATTCAAGGATCTTCCCACAGGTGGCGTGGCTATCGTAGGGAAGCTGATAAACGAAGCTGCATTTGTGGCCATCACGCTCGAGGAGGCCCGCATGATCATTGCCCGGGATGGCATCGTGGAGACATATCAAAACGGCGCCGCCCAGTTCGGGATCAAAAAGTCCTCAGTTGTGGAGGTTTATGACAAGTTCCTGAACACCTATGCCAAGATCGTTGGACAGCTGGTGGACCGCTTGCCTGACGGGATAGATCAGGAGGCCGCCGGCGCAGCAGCCATGGCGTTCGTTAAGCCGCCCAGGGGAGCGATCGCTGGGAGCAGGGCCGGGTGATGTTTTGAATTACGTCAAGGAGTATTTGGAGGCGATCAGGACCGGGAGGGAGACGGTCGGCAGAAAGGTCAGGGCCGTTTATGAGCGGGAAGTAGGGTGGATGACCAATCCGCCGGATGACTTCCCGTTTTATTTTGATGAGGCCGAAGGTGAGCGGCCCATCGAGTTCATTGAGCGGTTTTGCAGGCATTCGAAAGGGCGGTGGGCCGGGAAGCCCGTTTTGCTGGAGCTGTTTCAGAAGGCCAAGATCCAGCTGTATTTCGGGTGGCTGGAGAAAGAGACGGGTCTGCGGCGTTTCCGGGAAGTCGACGACATCCGGGGACGCAAATGCGGGAAGTCGACCGAGACGGCCGGCGTGGAACTGTATGTGATGATCGGAGACGGGGAGGGCGGCGCGGAGATCTACTGTGTGGCCAACAAAAAGGACCAGGCCAAGCTGATCTTCAACGAAGCCGTCAACATGCGGGCCCAGTCCCCGGAGCTGCGGGCCATCACCAAAAAGAGACAGTCTGACATCTATTTCCCGTTTACGTTTTCCACCTTGATGGCCCTGGCCGCTGAAACCAAAACCATGGACGGCTTAAATGCCCATATGTTCAGCCAGGACGAATGGCATGAGGCCCGGGATTCGCAGCTGTACGATGTGATGTTGCAGTCGCAGCAGGCAAGGGATCAGCCAATCGCATGGCTGATTTCCACATTCGGCTTCGTCCGGGAGGCGTTTTTTGATAACAAGTACAGCTATGCTTCAAAGGTGGCGTTATGGGAACCTGGCTTCCAGGACTATAGGATGCTGCCGCTGATCTATGAGCTGGACAGCCGGGAAGAATGGGACAAGCCTGAGTGCTGGGCCAAGGCAAATCCAGGCCTGGGAAGGATCAAGAGCCTCACCACCCTGGCGGACAACGTGGCAAAGGCGAAAAGAGATCCAACGTTCCTGCCGACTTTGCTGACCAAAGATTTCAACATCCCGGAAAACACGGCTAAGGCCTGGTTGCCATACGAGGCATGCGTCAACAAGCTGATTACACACCGATGTGAAGGTGGGCATCAATTCCTGATCATTCCAGGAGAAGGCGCTGTATGCACGGTATGCGGAAAACATGCGGAGCCGATGCAGTTGGAGAAGTTCCTGGCGCATTCCTACGCCATCGGCGGGTGTGACCTTTCCGCGGTGCGAGATCTCACCTGCGCCACGCTGCTAGTGCGCAGGCCTGGGGATCAAAACTTTTATGCACTGCAGCATTATTTCCTCCCGAAGGCCCGGGTGGACGAGATGGAAGACAGTAACACCCGGGAGGCGCCATACCGCCTATGGGCGGAACAGGGGCATATAACACTTTGCGAAGGCGCCACGGTGGACTTCCATGATGTTACACTTTGGTTCATGAATATGGTCATGATATACGACATCCGGCCGCTATGGATCGGGTACGACCGTGCGCTTTCGGGATACTGGGTGGAGGAGATGGCCGGAGAGGGCTTCGACATGGAGAAAATCGCCCAGGGACCGTTTACATGGACCTATCCCATGAAGGAGCTTGGCGGGATTCTGGAGGAGCACCGGGTGATCAGCAACGACAATCCGATGCTGCGGTGGTGCTTGCATAATACAGGGAAAAAGACACTGAACAAAGACGGGATAGAGAGCATACAGCCCGTGAAGGTCAGCGACACCAGGCGGATCGACGGGATGGTGTCCCTGTTGAATGCATATACGTGCTACAAAAACCATGAAGATGAATTTCTCGCCTATGTGCGCTAGGAGGTGATGCTGTGGGGATTTTATCGGACCTGTTCAGGAAGATCACGGTGTACCTGGTGCAGCCGGGCGCATATGGCACCACCACCGCATTCAGTAAGGCGGCCTATGAAAATGAGCTGTGCCGGGCCATTATAGATACCATCGCTACCCATACGGCCAAGGCTCAGGCCATGCATGTCGTTGTGGATAAGGACGACAGGATCATTGAGATCAAGCGAAGTTCACCATATGCACGGCTGCTGAATTTCCAACCGAACCCGCTCATGACCGGATATGATCTGAAGTACCGGCTTTTCAGCCAACAAGAGCAGCACACAGCTGCTTTTTGTTATGTCAGGTGGAACGGGATGCTTCCGGAAGCGATCCTTCCAATCGACTATTCTTCTGCAAACATCATGCCGGTAAAGGGCGGGAGCTGGGCGATTGAGTTTACGACCATGGACGGGGAATTGATGCCGTTACCGCTGGAGGACGTTATCGTCTTCAGGAAACTATTCGGAAACGGTGAGGTCATCGGTGACGGGAACGCGCCTTTGAAAAACACCTTGGACATGATCGCCGCGGCGGATTCCGGGAACAAGGACGCCCTGGCGGTGGCCAACAAAGTTCGGGGCCTGCTGAAGCAGAAAAAGAGCATGCTTTCCGGAGATGACGTAAAGGCCGGTACTGACAAGTTTACCGAGCGGTTCAAGGCTGCGGCGGCTAATGGAGGCATAGTAGGTGTGGATTCCATGGAGGAGTTCCATCCGCTAAGTGCCACGCCATTCACCCTGTCAGCACCGCAGATGCTGGAGATCAAGAAAAACCTTAACCGCTACTGGCATGTGGCGGAGGCTATCGTGCTGGGAGATTACACCGATACCCAGTTCCAAGCCTTTTTCGAAAGCGTGGTCGAGCCACGACTGATCCAGGCATCACAGGCAATGACAAACGGCTTCTTCACACAGCGGGAGAAAGGCTTGGGAAACAGGCTGATATTCAACACGTCCCTGCTGATGCATGCCAGCGTGCAAACCAAAATCAACGTTCTGAAGGAATCAAAAGAAACCGGGTTGTTCACCGTCAACGAGCAGCGTGAGCTGTTCGGATACGCTCCCATTGAGGGCGGAGATGAACGCCAGGTCAGCCTCAATTATGTCAAGGGTGATGACCAATCCAAATACCAGACCGGCGAGGATCCGGACAAAGGGAGTGGCAACGATGGACAGGACGAATCTGATGGAACGCCGGTTTGAGTTCCAGGCCCGAGCCGTACAGGAAGAAGGCCAGCCGGAAGAGCTATGGGTGGAGGGGTACGCCGCCAAGTTCAACTCGGAAACAGTGCTTTTTGAATACGAGGGCAACGAGTACAAGGAGACAATCGCATCAGACGCTTTCAAGGAAGCCAAGATGGACGATGTGATCTTCAACTACAACCACCAGGGCCGGGTGATGGCCAGGACACGGAACAAGACCCTGCAGCTGTCGGTAGACGCGCAGGGCCTTTACATCCGCGCAAGGGTGGATGGAACAGATGAGGGTAAATCCTTATACCGGGATATCCAAAACGGGTACGTTGACCGAATGAGCTTCCGCTTCACCATCGCCGCGGAGGCCTATGACCGGGAACACCGCACCTGGACGGTGCTGCGCGTAAAGCGCCTTTATGACGTCTCCGCCGTGGACATACCGGCGTATGACGATACAAGTATTTCAGCGCGTCAGGCTGTCGCGGAGGCGGAAGCTCGGGAACGGCAGCAGCAGGCGGAGACCGAACTGGAGCGGGAAAGGCTTGCACTCAGGATGAAACTGGCAATAAACGACAAAAGCGAAGGGAGATAAAATCATGCTTACGAAAAGGCTCAATGAAATCGCCGAGCGCAGAAAAGCCATCGGAGAGGAACTGAAAACCGCCGACCTGGAACAGATCCGCAAGCTCAAAACGGAAGCGGACGCGCTTGACACCGAGGAGGCCACGCTGCAGGAGCGGGCCAGTCTGGAGGGGAAGCTGGGTAAGCCCATCGGGAAACCCGATGAAAAAAACGATGCCGAGGAACGGGGCCGCGCTCTGATGCAGGGCCGCGCCGTAACTGTCGCCACCACGGGGATTCTGCTGGAGGAGCACCAGGCCACCAACATCAGGCCTACCTTCAACCAGGTTTCCACCCTGATCGACCGGGTGAACGTTGTACCACTGCCCGGCGGCGAAACCTTCAAACAGCCCTATGAAGCCGGCCATGGTGAAGGTGATTATACCGCTGAGGGAACAGATTACGCAGAAGCCGAGCCCACTTTCGGCTATGCCGAAATCAAAAAGACCAAGATCACCGCCTACTCTGAAGTTTCCGAGGAACTGGTGAAGCTGCCGGCGGCCAACTTCGAGCGTGTGGTGATGCAAGGCATCCCCAAATCCGTGCGCAGAAAGATCACCGGCGAGATCCTGGTTGGCAACGGGGCAACAGGACATTTCGTTGGCATCTTTAACAGCGGCGCCACCGCCATCGACCCCACTACAGATATCGACTTCAGCGAGATCGATGAGGAAACCCTGGATGAGATCATCTTCAGCTTCGGCGGGGATGAAAATGTAGAGGACGTTTCTGTCCTGGTTCTCAACAAGGTAGACCTGAAGGCTTTTGCAAAGCTGCGGGATGCCAACGGCCGCAAGATCCACGAAGTGAAGCCAAACGGCAACTCCGGCACTATCGACGGAGTGCCCTATATCATCAATTCCAAGTGCAAAGCCATCAGCGCACCTACCACCACGGCCGGGCAGTACTGCATGGCTTATGGCCCCATCTCCAACTACACCATGGGCGTGTTCTCCGACCTGGAGGTCATGCGCAGCACAGATTACAAGTTCAAGCAGGGCATGATCGCCCACAAGGGCTCCATCTTCGCCGGCGGCAACGTGGCGGCCAAAAACGGATTCCTTCGGGTGAAGAAGGCCTAAGGATATCGAATGACGGACAGGGGCGGCAGCTATCTTATGCCGCCCCATGAAAGGAGCCAACCATGGCACGTGTACCTTTTAACCCCAAAATCGGGACTATCAAAACGGATGCCGGGAATCTTTCCGTGGATCGTGGGTTCATTGCACACTATAACATTCCTGCCGCGTCTGCTGCCGCCGAATCCGATGTCGCTGTGCTGGCCCTAACGGCCCTTGCGGCTGAAGCTGCATCCATCACTTCCGGGATCACCAATCCTGCCGTGCCGCGCAATGTGAAGGTGGATTGCAACAAGGCTGGCATTACCAATGATGTGGTTGTCCACGGCACCAACTTTGCCGGGGAGGCAATCGAGGAAACCATTACCCTGAACGGTCAAACAGCCGTGGCCGGCGCGCTGGCGTTCAAGACCATCACCAGCGTGGATCTTCCGGCCTTGACAAATACCCCAGCAAAGCAGAAAGCCACCGTCGCCGTCACCCAGGGCGCACAGGGGGCTGGTTCCACGGTGTTCACGTTCGTATCAGCACAGACCGGGGCAGCCTTTGACATCACTGTGGCATTCCTCGCCGCAGACGATACCACCGCCGAAGCCTGCACGAAGCTGGCCGCCGGCCTGAACGCCAACGCCACGTTCGCTGCGAAGTGGACCGCCACGGCGTCCACCGCCAATCTGCTGATCGAATCCAAGGCCAATAACGCGCAGGACGCCACGATCAACCTGACCGTAAAAACGGCAGGTGTGTCCGCCATTACACTAGGCGCGATCACGGTGGATACCGTTGCGGGCGTGGAGGATGACAAGGTATCTGTCGGCCTTGGAAAGAAGTTTGGCATCCCCTACATGCTGACCGCCGACGAATTGGTATTTATCAAACTCTTCAACAATTCCGCCGACACCGGCACCGTGACGCCCGATGCGGACGAGATCGAAAAGAACGTCATTGAATTGAACGGCACGCCGGACGGTCAGAAGCCCATCGACCTGTATATCCTCGTGTAAGGCGGTGATGGCATGGCGGTATCATCTGGCTATTTAGCCAAAATGCAACGGGCGGTGCGTATCAAAACCGCATCAGCGGACGTTACCGCCGAACTGACCGACCTGGTGGAGGAAGCCCGCGCCGACCTAATCAGCCTGGGCGTGCTTGCCACAAAAGCAAATAACGAAGCGGACAGCCTCATTCTTGGGGCTGTCCGTTGCTTTGTACGTTGGAAGATGGCGCCTGATCCTGTTGAGGCTGCCGCTAACCGCGAGGATTATACGACCTTGAAGGATGAACTGCGGAGGAAGGTGGCGTATACCGATGAGGATGCTTGATGTACTGACGCTGCGGGCCAGCACCACCACTTCCGACGACACCGCCAAGGCCGTACAAAATATCCAAAGCACCGACGTCTTCGCGGAGTCAAAAGGCGTCAAGCGGTCGGAATTTTATTCTGCGCAAGCCGCCGGGCAGCGGGTGGACGCCGTTTTTGAGGTCAACACAGACGAGTACGACGGCCAAAAAGAAGCGGTTTACAACGGAGTGACCTATACCATCACCAGATCATATCCCCTGAACCGGACCAGAACCGAACTGATCTGCACAAGGCGGTGATGAAGTGAGGAGTATGCTGAAAACCCGGCTGTCAACCGTGACGCAAAACGTCTACTGGCTGGCATGGACGGGGCAAGGGGATCCGCCCGACGAGTTCATCACATTCTCCACCCGGAGCCATGATGACCTATTTGGAGATAACGAACCTCAGGCTGAACAAATCGTGGCCTATGTGGATTATTTCAGCCGCACAGATGATGATGCCAAGTGCAAGATGATCAAGGAACTGATGCACGGGGCTGGATTTGTGCTGCCGCCGGGCGGGGAGGTACCGTTATACGAGCCGGATACGGGCCGGTATCACCTATCAACCATCTGGAACTATGTAGGGGGTTGAATGATGGCCCGTTTTGATACATCCGGAATGGAAGACATCCTGGACGACATGAAACGCCTAGGAGAATTGACAGGAGAGACCGCCGACGAAATGCTGATGGAAGGGGCGGGTGAAGTAAAAGAATGCTGGAAAACTGCCATCAACCGTGCGGGGCTGCGTGATACGGATGACATGATCAATTCGGTGGGATACCCACGCAAGCCAAAGACAGCCGGTGATATACGGCAGATAGATATATATCCGCAAGGGACGGACCGAAAGGGCGTGCGAAACGCGGAAAAAGCATTCATACAGCATTACGGAACTTCCAGAATTCCTGCAACGCACTTTGTTGACGTGGCTGACGAGATGTCCGGACCGCGGGTGCAGGAAGCATTTGAACGCATTTGGGACAACCACCTGAAAGGAAAGTGAGATCATGAACGCATTTGGAATCTGCTACGGCGTCGCCTGCCCTATTACCGGAGAGACGCCCGGTTTGCCTCTCACATATGGGAGCCCGGTAGTCTTCCCAGGCCTTCGCCAAGCTGATCTGGAGCTTGAGCGGTCCGAGGAACAGCATTATGGTGACAACGTAGTCCAGGAGTATGACAACGGTGTCGTCGGTGGAGGTTTCACCGTAAGCGCCACCGGCGTGACGCTGGAAAAGGAGAGCGCCATCGCAGGCACCGTGAAAAGCGGTAGCAGCCCCAACAAAAAGTACAGCATCACGTCCAAGCCTTCAATTCCTGTGGGCTTCGGGTATATCAAAAACATTTCCATCAACGGCGTGAAAAAATGGGTACCTTTCTGGATCCATAAAGTGTTCCTGGGACTCAACACCATTCCCGGCGCGACCAGAGCAGGCGGAATCACATGGACAAGCCCGGTTTACGAAGGCCCCCTTGCCGGTGTCATCATTGACAATACCGACACCCTGCATTTTGTGGATGAGTTGGAGGAATGCGTCACTTTTGCCGCAGCCAAGGCCAAGATCGACGCCATTGCCGGTGTTGCGGGAGACCCGGTTGCGACGCCCACCGCAAACCCGGCCGCCGGCTCTGTAGCTGCGGAAACTTCTTTGGCGCTGTCCACTGCCACCACAGGCGCGACCATCTACTATACAACAGACGGCAGCACGCCCACCACGGGCTCCATGGTGTACAGCACTCCGCTGACAATCTATGGGCCTATCACCATCAAGGCCATCGCCATCAAGGACGGAATGGAGAACAGCGGCGTGCTCTCTGCCGCCTATACCATTACGGAGTAAGGAGACGCCATGTACGAAAAGACGGTAACCGCCACTATCGGCGGGACGGAATACGATCTGGTATATACCTTGGCTGCCATGCTTGAGGTTACGGAGCGGTTTGGCGGCGTTGAAGAGATGGCTGAAGCATTCCAAGGACCGGCGGATGAGGATGGAGATACGCAGGATATAAAAAAACAAAAGGAGCATGACCGGAAGAAAGCCGGTATCCTGGCGCTGAAGGAGATTCCATGGCTGATAGCCCTGCTTGCCAATCAAGGCATTATGCTGAAAACCCAGGACACAAGCCCAAACAACCCTGCTTTACTGACGGCCGCAAAAGTTTCGCTTTACGTAAAGCCCAAAAACCTGGAAGCCCTGACCCAAAAGGCAATGGAGGCGATTGCCGAGGGAAGCATGACGGAGCATGAAACAGGCGACCAGGAACGCGACCTGGTGATGGAGGAGATTGAAAAAAACGGGGAAGGCGCAGCGGAGTAAGCCCGCTGCGCCTTTTGGGTTATGCCATGCAGATAGGATTTACCGAGCCCGAGGCATGGGCAGCAAACCCTGGTAGGATTATTGACCTGTTTTTATGGCGTCGCGAATACGACGACGAGCAGCATGGCCTCAAGCGTAAGCAATCGAACAGTGGCGGGGAGAGGGTGACGGAAGATGGAGAGGGAGATCAAAACCACACTGGCCATTGACGGAGAGAAGCAGACAAAGGCCGCTATTGACGAATTTTACAGGGGTTTAAAGGTTCTTGGATCCGAAATGAAATTGAACACAGCCATTTTTGGAGAGAACGCTTCCAGCATGGAAGGTTTGACCAAGAAGGGAGAAATCCTTGGCAAGGAGATCGCAAAGCAGAAAGAAATCGTCGTCGCCCTCTCAAAGGCTGTCTCGGAAAGCGCTGCCGCCTATGGGGAAAACGATAAACGGACAGACCAGTACCGGATCAAGCTAAATAACGCGTCTACCGCGCTGGTGAAAATGGAGGGAGAGCTGGAGAGCAACGAACAGGCCATCAAGGATTTTGGAAAAGAAACGCAGGGCGCCGACGAAAAGACCAGCAAATGGCATGAAACGCTAAAAAAAGTAGGAGAAACGCTGGGTAAAGGTATTGTTGTGTCCGCCAAGGCTACGGCAGCGGCGATTGTGACCGTAGCCGGAGCCGCCGGAGCCGCCGCCATTAAGCTGGGGAAAGAGGTCGTAAAGTCGTTTGGTGAACTGGAACAGAACCTGGGCGGCTCCGAAGCTGTGTTTGGAAAATACGCTGCGTCGATTCAAAAGACGGGCGAGGATGCGTATAGAAATCTAGGTGTGTCGCAAAGCCAGTATCTGGCTACCGCCAACAAAATGGGCGCATTGTTTCAGGGGTCGGGAATAGAGCAGGCAAAAAGCCTTGAACTGACCGAAAAGGCAATGCAGCGCGCTGCCGACATGGCATCTGTCATGGGGATCGACATGAAGATGGCGCTTGATTCTGTTGCCGGGGCAGCCAAGGGTAATTTCACGATGATGGACAACCTTGGCGTTGCCATGAATGCAACCAATATTGAAGCGTATGCGCTGGCGAAGGGGCTTGATTTTACCTGGGCGAAGGCAACCCAAGCCGAAAAAGCCGAACTTGCCATGCAGATGTTCTTTGAGCAGACACAACAGTACGCCGGAAATTTTGCGAAAGAATCAAGCCAGACCATCAGCGGATCCATCGGCATGATGAAGGCCGCTGTGAGTTCCTTCATCGCCGGACTGGGAAACGCCAATGCCGATATGACCAACCTGACCAAAAACGTGGTAAGCTCATTTCAGACAGTGGTGCAAAACGTCACCCCAGTGCTGCAAAACATCGTCACGGCCCTGCCGGCCGTTGTCGGTACCATCATTGAGAACGTCGGAAGCATGCTTCCAATGTTCATCGACACCGTAACCACCATGTTTTCGCAGGTATTGAATACCCTCGTAGCCCTTCTGCCTACCCTGATCCCGGTGGGAACAGATGCGATCATTACCATCGTTAACGCGGTTCTTACAAACCTTCCAGCCATCATCGGGGCGGCAAATCAGCTGATGGGAAGCTTGCTTGAGGGTATCCAGGGCGCCATGCCACAACTGATCCCAGCTGCCGTGAACGCGATCATGGTTTTTGCCAATGGTCTGTTCCAGATGTTCCCAAAGATCATAGTTACAGGAATTAATGCGATTGTGGCCATGATCCAGGGCATCACATCGGCAATCCCCCAGTTGATCCCAGCAGCCGTTGAAGGTGTCATGGCAATGGTGAACGGAATCGTAGGGTCGCTGCCACAGATCATCAAAGCTGGTATTGAGATGGTCGTCGCGCTGATCAAAGGCATCATCAATAGTATCCCTAAGATTATTGCGGCCATCCCCAGCCTGATACAATCCGTGGTAACTGCCGTCACAACCAACCTACCTGTCATCATAAAAGCTGGTATTGAGATCACCATCGCTTTGATTGCCGGGCTTATAAAGGCAATCCCGCAGTTGATTGGTTCGATGCCTCAGATTATTGCAGGAGTGGTTAAAGGTTTGCTAGCCGGGATAGGTAGCATATGGGATGTCGGAAAAAGTCTTGTACAAGGATTATGGGATGGTATTAAAAACACAACAACATGGCTCTGGAACAAGCTGAAAGGCTGGGTAAGTGATGCCCTGGGCTGGATCGCCGACCTATTGGGTATTCACTCCCCTTCCAGCAAAACGCGTGATCTCATCGGTAAGCCCATGATTCAGGGCGTGGCGGAAGGCATCACAAAAAATGCCAAGCTGGTCAATCGGGCGTGGGATGGAATAATGCCTGACAGCAAAACCACCGACATGGCAGTGAACGTCACCCGCCGTTTTAACGATGTGGCGGAGCGCGCTGCTTTTACGCATTCAGGCGGCACGGCCGGCAGAGGTATTGACTACAATCTTTTGGCAGCCGCCATCTGGGCCGCAGCCCCTTCAGGATTCGGGAACGGTGATGTTTACCTTGATGGCAAGAAAGTCGGCCAATCCGTAGCAAAGCACGTATCAGATACACAGGCGTCAAACGTCAAGTCACTTCAAAGGAGTGGATTCCGTGGTGATATTTCGGGAGCTCTCGCTTACTGATGCCGCGCCGGCGAAGATCACCGATGTGATCGTCGGGGCAGCGGGAATCAAAACGGAATCAAGAAACAACCCGATTTCGCGGGGGGAGCGCTTTGCACGGAAGAAATACTCCCCGCGGCGCATTGTTATAATGTTTAAGCTGCCCATGAATACGCCTGTACGCCGGGCTGATTGGATGCAGGCTATATCGGATTGGGCGGCAGGAGATGAACCCGGACAGCTGAAAATCCCGCACTATCCAGGGAGATACATCGACGCGGTATGTTCTACTTTCCCGGATTTTGCTGCAGTGGAACAGCGTGAAATCATGGAAATAGAGTTTACGGCATTCGATCCGGCGTTTGTGTCGGATGAGGAACATATTTACACCTGCGGAATACCGTTTGCCGTTGGTGGGAATGTCCCGGCAATGGCGTATATCAAGGCCGTCAATGCGGCGCCTGTCACTGATCCCGCCTGGACTCTGGACGGAGTAAAAACAATTAGGCTTTCCGGAAGCGTGGGCACTGGAACGGTCATAATTGACCTTGAAGAGAAAAACGTCCTGCTGAACGACACACCGATCAATGACATGATCATTCTGTCCAGCAGGTTTTTTGAATTGAAGCCCGGTGTGCATACAGTAACCGGAGCCGGCGCTGTCTGCCTTCGGGAGAGGTGGGTTTGATGGATTTTTTCATTTTCGACCGTTCGGATGCACTGGTTTTCATTCGCGGAGACGCGGAGGAAGCCATACATATCGAGGAAGAATACCGCCTAAAAGCCATCTTCCCGCTGGTGCATGACAAGATGCTTCAACCCGGCCATAAGATCGGATTCACAGACCAGGAGAACATTTTTCAACTTCTTGAGATCCGCGAGCCGAAAACAGATCTGCCAGAAAATACACAAACCGTTGACGCGGAACATGCGGCTATCGCCGAACTAACTGATGAAATGCTGGAGGATGTGCGGCCCACCAATACTACCGCGGCCGGAGCAGCCGCCAGCGTTTTATCTGGGACAGGATGGACATTGGGAACCATCGTCGCATCCGGGAATGACTCAATACGATTTTTCTATGTCAACATATGGTCTGCACTTTGCGCCATCCGGGACAAATGGGGTGTACGCATCCGGCCCCGCGTAACGTTTGATAACACTGGAATAACAGGACGGTATATTGATATCCTTTCAGCAGTGCCAACCTACCGTGGGGTGAGGCTGGAAATTGACAAGAATATCGAAAACATCGGTGTCGCGTATAATGACCGGGAATTATACACGGCATTGTATGGGCGCGGGAAAGGGAAATCCACCGCTGCCGGGGATGATACCAGCGCCGCCAAGGTATCATTTGCGGACATCGTATGGTCCACAGAGGACGATAACCCCGCAGATAAGCCTGCCGGGCAGAAGTGGGTGGAGGATGTCACCGCCACGGCCATGTTTGGCCGGAACGGACGGAGAAGAACAGGCGTTGCTGAATTTCCGGACATCGAGGATCCGGAAGCGCTGTTGCAGGCCACTTGGGACCGGCTGCAGCTTATCAAATACCCGAGGTTGACGATAGATTGCACCATATATGACCTGTATGCCTATGGGTACAATCATGAGCAGATGCTGAGAAACGACGAAGTGGCCGTCATCGTTGACCCGATCGGCCTAGAGCTAAAGGCCACTGTCAGGCAAATGGCGCGTGACCTGTTGCATCCGGATAATACAAGGCCGGTCATCGGGAGCTATCGGGCCGGAATTGAATACGCCACGGCGCTGAACAGCGATGCCGCCTCGACGCTGCGACAGATCACAAACAGCAATCCGGACCTGATCCGCGGCGTTATCAATACGATGGTTACGGCTATCCTGTCCACCGGGACTAAAATGTACACTGATCCCGTGGACGGTGCGCTTGTACTGGAAACCCCCGAAGGTACAAAAGCGGTAAAGCTGGCTGGCGCAGGAATACTGTTGGCATCGGCCATCGTCAGCGGAAAATGGCAATGGCGCACGGCTATCACCGGTTCTGGAATGGTAGCTGATGAGATCACCGCGGGCATATTACGGGCAACGTTAGTCACAATCCTAGGAAATGAAAATTTCTATATAACAGGCCCGACACTGTACATCAACGATCCGGATGATCCAAACAAGCAGATCAGGATTGGCTTGTACAATGGAACAGATTACGGCATAGGGTTCACGTCTGATGGCGGTGAAACCTGGAATGTCGCCGTTAATTTCGATGGGTCAAAGCTGAGCGCCGAAGATGAAAGCCGGGTATCGTCGCTTGAGGTAGATGTAAACGGGATAAACGCGCGCGTAGGGGCCGCCGAGGGAGACATAGCGGAACTGGAATTAACAGCGCAAGGGCTATCCACTGACGTCTCAAATGCCGAGGGGGACATAGCGGCACTGGAGATTACGGCGGGCCAGTTGTCGACAAGGATGACAAATGCAGAGGGGGATATTGCAAGCATAGAGGCCGGAGTGACGGGAATAACCCTCGTTGTGTCGGCAAAGTCGACCGTCTATGTGCAAGCTTCACCTCCGTCCGGCACGGCTGAAAACCCGATCAAAAACGGTGATATTTGGTTTGATTCTGATGATTCGTACAAACAGTACACAAGAAGCGGATCATCATGGGTTGCCGGTGTGGTAGCTGGGCTAAAAACATCATTCATTGATATCGCAAACGACATAATCCACGTATACGCAGGTGGATCAGTCGACATACAAACAAACAATTTCCAAATCAAAAACGCAGCCGGGAAGAACATGATGCGGATAACCGACGAAGATCCGGGTACCGGAGATCCGGGCGGCCAAATGGAACTTGGAGAAGATGGATATCCGGTAAAGTTCAGAGGTAATTTTGTTCTTCAGCCAGAACAAGGTGGGACAGGATACCAGTCGGGACAGCTCCACCGCGTTACAGCCTGGCCACCGCCGGATGACCTAGGCAAAGACGGAGACGGGTATATATTTTTCAACGGAGATGCGGAGGGACATGGTGACATATCACCGTCCATCGGAGGTGGAGCCACAGCAACATACTTCGGGCGCAACCGGGTATGGAATCATGTGCCTCTGTCTGGATGGGTTGACGTTGGAAATCTCGGAACCGGCCTCACACTGTATGGGTCATACTGGACGTTTACGACGCCGTCCGGAGGGCTAACGAGCCTTACGCTGCAATTTATTGCCGCAAAATATGTATCCGGTACCTGGTATGGCTGGAACCTGGCATTGCCGTTGACCGTTGCAGTGTTTTCGGGGACGGGATCGGGCACTGTACTGGGAAGCAATACATTTGTACCGCCCAACAATGCCGCGCTGCAGAGCGTACCGATTACGTTTGATACGCCGCTGAGCGGAGGTGTAACGTATTACATTGCAATCTATAGCGCCAGCGAAGGGCAAAATCAATCAAAAGCGATAGTCCAGCTGGCCACCGTATTGATTCCGGGTACATCTGCGGAAAAAACAGAGGGCTTTGGAATCAAGTCACACGGGATGGTGGTTGATCTGATGGCCGGTCAGAAAAAGATTTTTACAGGATCCTGCGTCGCATCGTCTTCTGGAACGGCTATTGACTATAGCGCGGCAAATTTCACCGAAGTGCCTTTTATTATTGCCACATACTCAAAAGCGAGCAGTCCGTTTTCGGGTGATTCCGGAGCGCTTAAGGTATCAAACAAAACCACCAGCGGAGCCACGATTGAAATCGGGGGCTCTTTTTCTTCCCGCGATGTTGACTGGGTTGCAATTGGAGCATAAGGAAGGGGACGAATCACTTGGCCACTGTAAAAGCAATCACCGGAATCTGCGAGATCTCTACTGGAGCAGTCAATATGACAGCAACGTCCCCGGTATACCAGGATGAAAGCGGAGTCACCCTTCTAAGTATCTCTATAAAAAATGGAGGGACGAACTATATCATACCGTCCGGGTCAATGGCATGGTGTAAACTCCATTATGAAGGGCGTGGAACCGAAACTGAATCCGTAGAAATGAATATTTCTGGGAATACCGTGTCGTTGGAAATACCAACCATCCTGACAGCTATTGCCGGAAGTACAAAGTGTATCATCGAGATCACGAAAGATGACACTATGCTCGTAACATGCTCTTTTGATATAACGGTCATATCAACAAAAGGTACACAGGTATCATTTTATAATGATCCAGACAGATCTGCATGGGCCCAGCAAATTATTGATGCAGAGGCTGCCAGGGAAGAAGCTGCGGCCGCCCAGGCACTGGCAGAAGAAGACCGCCAGGATTCTTTCGATAGTATGATGTCAACCACATTGGCCAATGTAGAAGATGAGTACGCCCCTGCATTAGCGCAGGTTCATTCGGAATTGGCCGCAAAAGCGAATCAAGAGGATGTTGATGATCTGCAAGCGCAGGTCGACATTCTTGTTGTTGGTGGTGATTCTTCGCCTGCCGCTGATCAGGCGCGTGTAGATGCCGAGGGGAATATATATGCGTCCCTGAAAGCTAGGCTTGATAAGATGAAAATACCATACTCCGAAACCCCGGAATGGGTAGTCGGTTCGATCAATTCCACGACCGGATACGATGACGACAGCTTCACAAACCGCATTCGCACCACTGGGTTTCTTCCGCTAAGAAAATATAAAATAACAAAGTCGGAAGCAACAGCACAATTTTATATTTTCTACTATGACACAAAAAAGCGCTATCTATCAAATAGCGGCTGGAAATCAGATGCGACATTTGACATTAACGATGACAAATACGTACGCATCATCATGCGGTTTGCCGATAATCGAGTTTTGACGGATACAACACTCTCTTCATATCTTGTTATGATTAACGGGA
>JAEZQK010000102.1 GCA_023413135.1 Bacillota bacterium | reverse complement strand
AAGCTATGCTCAAAATGCGATCTTTGATCATGTCTTGCCCTTGCCTGTCCCACCTTTTTTCGTTATTTCCACTGATAAAGGGCGTGTCGCTCCCCGATTTCATAAAATCGTTTTGCGACACGCCCCTACGGATTTCAGGCGAAGATGAATGGATAAGATCATCACTCATGCGTGAAGTTATGGAAATCCTGCGCGCCCTGGGGGGCAAAGTGGTGAAGGTTGCCTGTATTGTGGATCGCTCAGGCGGAAAAGTAGACTTTGGCGTGCCTTTTGTGTCACTCATCTACTATAAAGTGGAGGCGTAGGACGAAAAAGGGTGTCCCCTGTGTCAGATGGGAACACCCGTGACAAAACCGGTAGGCATGCTTTAATGAATTGCGAGAGCCTTTTGCACCGTTTCCGGGCTGAGCTTACAGAAGGGCGTGGGCGGAACGGGGCCGTCGGGGAATTCGCCCAGCGCTTTTTGCAGCCAGATGATGTCGTGCCATTTGCCCAGCTTATATCCCGATTTAGGGAAGACGCCTAATGTTTCAAAGCCGAACGCTGCATGCAGCTTAAGGCTTTTTTCATTGGGCAGGGTAATGACGCCGTAAACGGTTTGGTAGCCCTGGATTTTCAGCAATTCCAAAAGAGCCGCGTACAGCTTCCGCCCGATGCCCCGGCCGTGTAGCTCCCGGTCTACATATACCGAAAGTTCCGCATCCCACTGGTAAGCATCGTGCGGCCGAAGCGCAGAAGCATAAGCATAACCTAAAGCCTTGCCGTTTTCCTCACACACGATGAAAGGATATTGCGTAATCAGCGATTGAATTTTGTTGGAAAAGCTTTCGGCAGTCGGCTCCTGGCAGATAAAGGTGATGGCTGTTTCCATCACATACGGGCGGTAGATTAAGCACAGCGCGGCACCATCCTCGATGCGGGCGGTACGAAGATGCATAAAAAGACTTCCTTTCTTTGTTAATGCGAATCAAGGGTTGAGAATTAACATCCGGCTTGTTAATCGGCGCGTCATTAGCCACCCCTTACAATCTTATCAGCGCCTCAAGCGACAGTAAAAACAGTTTTTCCCTCGCGGTAAGATTTTTGTACCATCCACGTTCGTCATAATTCTCAAAATCCGTCAGGATGTCCCCGCTGTACAAAAGCTGCCCAAACCGTATGCCCCGGAACTGTGCCACCGCAGCAAGCGCTGCACATTCCATTTCCACAACGGAGCAGCCTTCTTCTCTGCGATATGTTATCATGTCAGGCGTTTCGCGGTAGAAGGCGTCGGTAGTCCATGTTTTGGCTTCGATGTAAGGCATATGATATTCGTCAAGTGCATCCTTTATTGTTTCAATAACGCCTTTATCGATGGCTATCTCTCGCGACGGAGGAAGATAATGGTACGATGCACCTTCGTCCCGAAGAGCGGATGTCGGGATGATGACATCTCCTGCCGGAATATCGGTCAGAACGCCGCAACTCCCACAGGCGATCAACTCGGTCACACCGTACCCGATCAGCAGGTCGGCCATCATTGCGATCGACGCCGAACCCACGACGGCCTGAATCAGACTGACGCTAACCCCCTTATATGTGGCCTGGTAGATTGGAAATCTGCGCATTTCCGAACTGTAGTGACTGATTTCTTTTGCCCCGTGCTTTATTACAAAATCATCGAGCACCTCGCCGAAGAAGGTTATCATACATTTATTGGGAACCTGTGAGCGTCCGCTTCTGTTCGGACGGATTACACCGTTTTTTTCTGGGTCGTATTCAAGAATAGGGTATTCATGCTTTATAACGGGCATTTCTTATCCCTCCTGATGAAAATTCCTTTCATAACTATTTCCCGGGTTGCAGCTCCTTGATCTTTTTGATATCGCTTTCGGATACGGTGATGAATAATGTGCGCTGGTTTACGTATATGACGAAGCCCGCTGGGCTGCCGCCGGGCTTTTTGACGTACTTGCGCAGCGTGTAGTCGATGGGCACCCCTGCGCTTTGCCTGCCCCGGCTGTAGTAGGCGGCCAACTGGGCAGCCTCCAGCAGGGTGGACTCGGGAATATCTCCCTCCTTGCGGATGATGACGTGGGAACCGGGCATATCCTTGGCATGAAGCCAGGTTTCCTCCCCCCGGGCATTACTTGTGATCCTGTCGTTTTGCAGGCTGTTTTTGCCTACCAGGATCTCGATGCCGTCCCTGCTTTCATAGCGGAAGGGCCGGCTTTCCGGTAGCTTTCTTTGCGGCTTGCGGCTGTGGCTGGCCCGTATGTAGCCGGCTTTTTGCAATTCCTGCCTGATCTCGGAAAGCTCGGATTCCTCCACACATTTTTGCAAATCGTCCAGCGCGCCTTCCAGGAAGGCAAGCTCTGCCAGCGTCTTTTCCTTTTGCGCGGCCGCCGTCTCCTTTGCGGCCCTGGCTTTTTGGTAGCGCTTGAAGTACCTTTGGGCGTTTTGCGCGGGGGTTAATTGCTTGTCCATCGCGATGTCAATGTATCCGCCTTCGGGGTCGTAGAAATTTTGAAGCCTTACCGTATCCTGCCCCTTGCGCAACTGATACAGGTTGGCGTTGATCAGATCGCCCAGGATGCGGTATTCCTCCATGCGGGCGCTATTTTCCAATTCCTGCAACTGCAAGGCCAGCTTTTTTTCGCACCGCTCAATATGGGTTTTGAGAAGCCTGTTGAGGGAGGCGCTTTTTTGAGAGATGCGCTCCGCCTGGTCACGGGTGGAAAAAAACGCATCCAGCGCCTGGCTGATGGAGGTGCAGGCCGTTTGCAGCGATGTATCCCGGCCAAGATAGGGGAAGGGGAAGACGTCGATGGCTGCGCCATCCGGATCTTTTTGCAGCACAGGAGGGGTAAGGCTTGGGATAAAGTTCATAAAATCAAACAGTCTCTGGCTGAGGGTGCCTAAATCGATTTCCTCCATAAGGGCCTTGTCGCTGCCGGTTAGTCGGTAAGCGATCTCCTGAGCGGCAACGCCTGATAGGCCCCGGAAAACGGAGGCCAGCGCCTTGTCCAGCCTCCCATTTAGGGCAGCCAGCCTTTCCTGGGTCTCCTCTTTGGAAAACGACGTGGGGTCCAGCTTGTCCTGTGCGGGGGGAGATTCATAGGGAAGGCCGGGCAGCACCTCCCGCACGCGGCTCATGTCGTGGCCCACGTGCCGGATGGAGTCGATGATTTTGCCCTGCATATCCACCGCGATCAGGTTGGAGTGGCGGCCCATGATCTCCAGTATCAGCGTGCGGGTGGTCAAAATGCCCAGTTCGTCGGTATTCTCTATTTCCACATGCAGTATACGGTCGCCGCCAATTTGATGCACGGAAAGCACATGCCCGCCCAGCAGATGCTTGCGCATCAGCATACAAAACATGGGCGGCTCCATGGGGTTTGAAAGATTTTGCACCGTGAGATGTGCCCGGGCGTTGTTGGGGCTGGCGCACAGCAGCAGCCGGTGGTTTTCCCCCTGGCTGCGGATTAATAATACCAGCTCATCCTTTTCCGGCTGGGCCACCTTGTCGATGCGCCCCTGTGAAAGTTTTGCGTTCAGCTCCCTGGCTACAAATTGCAGCGTCAGGCCATCCATGGGCATGGTGCCGTCCTCCTTGATGCGATGGAAGATATTATAATGCCAAATGAGCAATTGCGCAAACGCCTAGTTTTATCCGGGAACAAATAGGCATTCATAGCCGGATGCATGGGGGCATACACTTTCACTGCAATCATCAAGCAAGGAGTGAGCTTTGTGAAGATCAAGCGGACGGATATCGAGCGCATCCTGATCCTATGCGCGGCGGCGCTGGTGGTGGTTCTGGCCCTGCGGGGATTGGGGCCTAAATCGACCCAGATCCTTTATGAGGATCAGCCGCTGGACGTAACACAGACCACTACCACCGGCGTTCAGGGGGAAACACAGCCCACGGTGGTGTTTTACCAGGATGGCGAAGGCTATTTGGTGCCGGTCACCAGGCAGATACCCAAACAGGATGGGGTAGCCAAGGCAACCTTAAGCCTGATGGTGAAAAGCAGCGAGAACGACCTGCAAGCCGCGCGCCTGGGCCTTCGGACCGTGATCCCGGAAGGCACCACCTTTGATATCAACATTGCCAATCAAAAGGCAAGGGTGGATATGAGCAAGGAGGCGCTCAACTGCGCCAGCGCCGAGGAAGAGCTGCTCATGGTGCAGGCCGTGGCCAGCGCGCTTACCACCTTCTCTACAGTGGATGAAGTGTCCTTCCTGTTTGACGGGCAGGCCAGAAGCAAGCTGACCCACGGCACGGATGTGGGCGGCGCATTTACGGAGGATGGTTTGAACATGGAGAGCATCTCCACATCATCCACCGCCAATGCCGACATGATCCAGCTTTATTTCCCCTCTCAGACGGGGCGGATGCTGATCCCCGTCACGCGCACCGTCTTCTCCACCGCCGACCTAACCACCGCCATGCTGGAGCTGGCCAAAGGCCCCAGGGATGACAGCGGGCTGGAACGCCCCATCCCCAAGGATTGCGGCTTGAATGGCGTCACCATGAAGGATGGCACGGTCACGGTGAACTTCACCAAGGAATTCATGGAGGTTGCCCAGCAGTCCGACGGCGGCAAGCAGGCCCTCCGGGCCATCCTGTTCACCTGCTCCCAGTTCCCCGGCGTCAAAAAGGTGGAAGTGCAAGTGGAGGGCGAGAAGTTCGTGCCCAAGCAGGAGGATACCACCACCTTCGTCAATGAGGAACAGGATGTGTTAGCGCAGTACCCAGGCATTATCGAAATCGATTAATCCGCTTTACGGAAGGAATTTCTTTAAAAAAGAAGAACAAGATACAATCAGGAATTCCGGGAAAGGGACGGCAAAACGCTGCCGGGAAACCGCCTGCGTTTACCTCCGTCCCTTTCCATTTTATATGGGAGGGACAAGCCATGACAAGAACCGATGGGCGCACGCCCGATCAAACCCGCAAATGTGTGATTCTCCCCGGCTTTGTAGGCACGGCGGACGGAAGCTGCCTGATAGAAACAGGAAAGACCAGGGTCATCTGTACCGCTTCGGTGGATGAGGAGGTACCTCCCTTTTTAAGGGGAAAAGGCCAGGGCTGGGTAACGGCGGAATATGCCATGCTGCCTGCCTCCACCGGACGGCGCAAGGCCCGGGACGGCATCAAGAAGGATGGCCGCAGCGTGGAGATCCAGCGGCTCATCGGCCGGAGCCTGCGTCAGGCGGTGGACATGAAGGCGCTGGGGGAGCGGACTATCACCCTGGACTGCGATGTGCTGGAGGCCGACGGCGGCACCCGCACCGCTTCCATTACCGGCGCATTCGTGGCGCTGACGCTGGCGGTGGACAAGCTAATCCGGGAAGGGAAGCTTTCGCGCTCGCCTATAAGGCGCCAGGTGGCAGCCATCAGCGTGGGCGTGGTGAAGGATACGCCCTGCCTGGACCTGTGCTATAGCGAGGACAGCGGCGCGCAGGTAGATATGAACCTTACCATGAACGACCTGGGGGAGTTCATTGAGCTGCAGGGCACGGGGGAGGGGCGGGCCTTTTCCAGGGCGGAAATGGAGCAATTGCTCACCCTGGGGGAAGCGGGCACCCGCACCTTGATGACGGTCCAGCGGGAAGCGCTTGGGGAGAAGGCAAAGCTCATTGCTGTAAAGCCTTTGTTGGTGGCCGCCACCGGGAACGCCCATAAGCTCAAAGAGCTTTCGGCTATGTTCGGCGGCTACTTTGACGTGGTGTCCATGCGGGATGCGGGCTTTGCAGGTGAGATCGAGGAAAACGGCGCCACCTTCCTGGATAACGCGGTCTTAAAAGCCGAGGCTGTAGCGAAGGCTACAGGTCAATGGGCGCTGGCGGATGACAGCGGGCTTTCGGTGGACGCGCTAAATGGCGCGCCGGGGGTGTACTCTGCCAGATATGCTGGGGAGCATGGTTTGGATGCAGCCAACAACGCGCTGCTGCTTAAGAATCTGGAGGGGGAAACAAACCGTACTGCAAAGTTTATTTCCGCGATAGCCCTGGCCTGTCCGGGGCATGCGACAACTGTGGTGGAAGGGGACTGCCCCGGTGTGATCCTTCATGCGCCCAGGGGGACGGACGGATTCGGTTATGATCCGCTCTTCCTATATGAAACGGGAAAGACCTTCGCCGAAATGCCGGCGGAGGAAAAAAACGCCGTGAGCCACAGGGCGAGGGCGGCGGAAAAAATGCTGGAATATATCCAAAGAACATTTAAGTAGGAGGCCAACCATGCGCGCGGCCTTGTTCAGCGATAGCCATGGAGATACGACCGCTTTGCGTTTGGCATTGGAAGCGGCCATGAAACATGGAAAGATTGATATATTTGCGTTTCTTGGTGACGGCGTTCAGGAGTTTTATGACCTTAAGCAGGCAATGAAAAAGCATAATCCAATGGCGATAATGCAAGCGGTGCGGGGGAACAATGACCATGCCATGATGGGGCTTTCGGAAGATGCGGTCATAAGCGCGGAAGGCCTTTGGCTTTTCCTTTCCCACGGGCACCGTCAGCGGGTGAAGCTTACCGACAGGTTCTTGATTGATTACGCAAAGGACAGGCAATGCCGCGCTGCGCTGTTTGGCCATACGCACCGGGCTTTCTGTCAGGAGAAGGACGGTGTGCTGCTTATGAATCCAGGTTCCGTATCGCTGCCCATGGGGCCGGGCCCCACCTTTGGCATGCTGGATATTTCTCCGGATGGCATATTGAAACCGCAGATTCTTCACTTGTAGGCATTTTTATGATGAAAAACAGTGCTGGCGGACTTTCAATTACATAGTGAATGAGTTGCCAAGCTATAACGCCCCCAGACAGTGAAGCCAACAAGCAAACGATATCGTAGGGGCGATTATCAATGCGAATCAAGGGTAGAAAAAGAGCAAGAGTGGAGCCAAAACCAAAAGGACAAACAGGCGTTCGCGTAGAAAAGTTCTTTTGTGTGGAAAGAACAGCTCATCACGCTAT
>JAEZQK010000099.1 GCA_023413135.1 Bacillota bacterium | reverse complement strand
AAGCTATGCTCAAAATGCGATCTTTGATCATGTCTTGCCCTTGCCTGTCCCACCTTTTTTCGTTATTTCCACTGATAAAGGGCGTGTCGCTCCCCGATTTCATAAAATCGTTTTGCGACACGCCCCTTATCATATATATTCAGACAGTTTCGCTTATCTTTTTACACTTCAGATGGTCCTTCTTCTCCTCTATGATCTTCCATACGCCCGCATCGGTTATTTTTCGCTTTGTCTTTTCCCTTGATTGATGACCGTCATCAATGATCAGAATGGCGTCCGGTTTGCTGATCCTGCTTAGTTCCTCTAAAAACTGCTTAGGATTCTGGATCATGAAAAACATATCCAGGGCGATTACCATATCGGAAGTACTGGAATCGATATGACTGTCGTACCCTTCCGCCAAATAGAACTGCACATTGTCCAGCCCGTTCGCTTTCACTTTCTTCTCTATGGCCTCGAGCGCCAGCTTGCTTAAATCTACTGCTAGCAGCTTGCCTTGTTTCCCGACCAGTTCGGCAAATGCCATGGTGTATCGCCCTGGTCCGCAGCCGTAATCAACGACTGTCATTCCTTCCTGTATACCAAATGTCCTGGCCCGGTTTTCTGCATGCGGATGAAGCCATTCCATTATTTTCATGACGATACCCATCAAACGAAAACCAGTGTCTGAAATTCGCTCTTTCATCATTCATTCCCCCTTATATTAGATTTTGTTCACTTTATAAATTTGCGATCAT
This sequence comes from Bacillota bacterium, assembly GCA_023413135.1. GTDB lineage: Bacteria > Bacillota > Clostridia > Christensenellales > Aristaeellaceae > JAEWAH01. The sequence continues at coordinate 5,188 of JAEZQK010000099.1, read as the reverse complement.
ACAGCAGCGCGGCATTCAAAACAACCAATACCGATCCCACGTTATGAACCAAAGCGCCGGTAACAGGATTCAGCAGGCCCAGCACGGAAAGCGTAATAGCAATAAAGTTGATGACCATAGATGCTGTGATATTACCTTTGATCGTATAAATTGTGGAGCTGGATAGCCGCTTAAGATAAATAATCTTTGTAATATCATCGCCCATTAGCGCAATATCAGCCGCTTCAATGGCTATGTCACTTCCCATGCTGCCCATGGCTACGCCGACGTTTGCAGTTTTCAATGCCGGAGCATCGTTTACGCCATCGCCGATCATGCATACTCTTTTTCCGGCAGTTTGAAGCTCTTGAATAGATGAGACTTTTTCTGCGGGCTTAAGCTCTGCGCGTATCTTGCAGATGCCAACCTGTCCGGCGAAGTATTCGGCTGTTTGATGGTGGTCGCCGGTCAGCAGGACAACATCGGTGTCCATTTGCATAAGATGCTTCACCGTGTCTTTTGACGTTGGTCTTAAGACATCAGACAAGCCAATAATACCGATACACCGATCGCCTTTTGCCACCAGAATAGAAGCCTTGCCTTGGACACGCAGCGCTTCCAAAGCTGAATTTGTGTGGCTGTCCGTTATTACACCGTTCTCTTTAAGATAGCCGCTGTTTCCGCATAATATCCTGAAACCGTCTACAGTAGCATGTACGCCTCTACCCGGAACCATCCGGAACCCCTCCGCATCCGCAGCCTCAATACCGGCTTCTTTTGCGTGCGTCACGATAGCCTTGCCCAAAGGATGCTCTGAGCGCAGTTCTGCCGACGCGGCCAACCGTAAAACATCTTTTTCTGTTATACCGGCTGAAAGAGGTACGACATCACTCACTTCCAGATTGCCAAGTGTGAGGGTCCCTGTCTTGTCGAATGCAATGCAATCCACTTTCCCCATTTTTTCCAAAGCTTCACCCGACTTGATTAGAACACCATGCTTGGTTGCCTGGCCGATGGCCGCCATGATGGAAGTGGGTGTAGCCAGTGCAAGGGCACAGGGGCAGAACACCACCAGAACAGTTACCGCCCTAATAATGTCCGCTGTGATAAAGTACGTGATTACCGCAATCAAAAGTGCGATGGGAACAAGCCATGCAGCCCATTTGTCCACGATCCGCTGCATCGGCGCTTTGTTATTCTCAGCTTCCTTAACCATTCGAATAAGCTTTTGCAGGGATGAATTCTCGCCTTCACTTGTTGCTTTCATGTCGATCGAGCCAAATCTGTTGATGGTACCGCAAAATACACTGTCTCCAACAGATTTGTCAATTGGCAGCGATTCACCGGTTATGATAGATTGGTCAACGGATGTGCTTCCAAGTATTATCTCGCCGTCAGCAGGAATGGTTTCACCGGGCAATACGCGCAGTATATCACCTGCAACGATTTGCTCCACGCGGACAGTTTCTTCTTCGATCCTACCTGCGGTGGTTATAATGCGGCGGCCCTTATGCGGGACGAGACTCAACAACTTGCTGATGCCTTTTTTGGTACGGGCGACAGTTAGATCCTCCAATATAGCCCCAATCGCCATGATGAAGGCCACTTCACCAGCAGCGAACAACTCTCCAATCAGGATAGATGATGCCATTGCAATAGAAATCAATAATGCTGAGGATATCCACTTTTGCAAAAACAGGCGCGACAACGCAAGGTAAACAAGCGGAACTCCTGAAATAAAAACCGTCACCCATGCCGGATCGATAGGCACCTTTATACCGGTAAGCATAAATATCAGGCTTGATGCAAGAAATACACCCGATACGACCGTCATCGGAATACCGCTCAAAACATCGCTGATTTTTTTCATCACGATATAGTGCCTCCAAGCCTACTTTAAGAATTTCTCAATTGCATTGTTCAAATCTTCCAGAACCTTTTTGTCACCACTTTCAGCAGCATGCAAAACGCAATGATCAATGTGGTCCTGCAAAATGATTCGGCCAATATTATTGATTGCAGACCGTATTGCAGACAATTGTATCAATATCTCACTGCAGTCTTTCCCTTCTTCAACCATGCGCTTTACTGATTGCATATGCCCTGCCACACGGGAAATACGGTTTATGACCGATTTTGTTTGAGTATGGAGATGAACTAAGTGTTCATTCATTGTATCTGCCTCCTGCAGCTAGCTTTAATAGGATGGGGATATCCCCCCGGGGGGGATATCCCATCCTATCATGCAAGGAACATAAAGTCAACATGAATAAATGATGTCCCCTACCCGCCAAAATTCAAAGAGCCCTCTGCGCCTCCGCGCACATAAGGAGGAAGGCGCCGACGCCATGCAGATCATTCACGCTGGTCGGGCGGTTACAATAAAACGCATAATCCCCCACGCCGGTCCCAACGCATATGTTGCCGATCAGCAGGCCGTTTTCATCCCGCCCCAGGCGGTCAATCACTCCTTGCACGCCTTTTCGCGCCGCAGACAAGTACTGCTTGTCCAAAATCCCTGTGCGTACGGCCTTGCAAAGCGCCGCCGTATACAGGCAGGTGCAGGAGGTTTCCACCCAGTTTCCGGGTTTCCCCTTTTTATCCACTACCTGATGCCACAGCCCGGTCTCTTCATCTTGATACGGAGCAAGCGCGCGGAGCAGGTCGCAGGCGATGCGCGCGAGCCTTTGGCGGCCCGGGTGCCCAGCCGGCAAGAAATCCAATTCATTCAGCAGCGCGACGGGTACCCAGCCCATGGAACGTCCCCAGAATTCATGCGAGCGGCCTGTTTTAGGATCAGCCCATGGCTGGCGCTTTTCATAGTCCCACGCATGATACCAAAGGCCGGTCCTGGCATCGCGTGTCTTTTCCTCCATCAGTTCTGCCTGGTGCACATCCATATCGAAGAACGCGGGCTTGTTGAACGCCGCCCCGAAACGCGCGGCGAATGGTCCCGCCATATACAGGCCATCCAGCCACATCTGATTACGGTACCAGGCCTTGTGCCAGAAGCCGCCTTCCGGATTGCGCGGAAAATGCTCGATGAAGTAAGCGACGGTCTCCATGGCCGCTTTATAGCGCGGGTCGCCTGTACGCTCATAGAGCGGGAACAGCAAAACTCCGGGCTGCAGGTCGTCCAATTGCCCAGGATTGAAGGAAACAATGTTCCCGAAGCCGTCCACAAGCGAATCGACCCACGCCTTGATGTAATCAAAATACCGCTCGTCGCCGCAGAGCAGATAGGTTTCGTACATGCCGGACAGGAACACGCCCTGATGATAATGAAAGTGGCGGACCGGCGGCAATGATTCCGGCTGGAATTTCATCATCATCGTATCACAGGCCATCCGCGCATAATCCAGCGCCGTTTTCCCATTCAGTTGAAGCTTTTCCATGATCATTCCTCCAATGTATGCATGTATTGGCAGGTTCTCTTGTTCATTGCTCCTATTATAACTTATCCATCCACTTTTTGTGTCTCTTTTTTGGGGGCATTATAAGGTCGGATGCGGCAACAATCCGCAGTATTTCAGCTAGATTTCAAGCACGCCATGGCACGGCCCCGTCGGAGTAAATTCAAAAAGGCTGATTTCCAAAATGTAAAATTTATGGGAACGGGAACCAGAATGCAAAGCTCCAACGTCTAATTACTGTGCAGCCAGAATAGAGCAGTAACAGGATAATGATGGGAGTGAGTATATGAAACAGCTGCTTTGTATCGTGTTGGTGGCTTTGCTGATGGTCTCTACAGTCGCATACGCGGAAACTTCCGGTCAAAATGCGCTGGCATTTGCCGGAGGAACAGTAGAAGAAAACTTGTACCGCATGATTCCCGTTTTTGACAGCTTTGCGCGCCAAATGGGGATGGAAGGCGAAGTTGCCTATAACGCAGATGACCCGCAATTTCTTTGGAAGCAGCTGTATCTCCACGGCGCAAACTGGAGTCACGGAAATGCCCTGGTACAGTATGCGGAAGGCCAGATCGTCATCCCCACATCGGTGGTGCAAGAATATGCGGCGGCTTCCTTCTACGGATACGAAGATCTGCCGGACATCCCTGAAAGTCTTATGGAAATCCGCTTTGATGCGGCTTCGGATGCGTACCGCCTGAATATGCCTGGTATGCCACAATCCTTTATCATCATTGAACGCTACGCTACGGATACGGACGCTACTTTACTTGTGGGCATTGGCTTTTACGATTCGTATGATTCAGAAAATCCAAACCGCCTGGGTGGCTTACTGATACAAATAGCCCAAAATCCCTATCAAGGCACTTCATCCGATCCGGCCTTCCCTTATAGTGTGAAAAACGTGCAGGTGGAATCGGAAGAGGATTTTGCAGGCCTGACCGTAACCAACTGTCACATCCTACGTTTCAATGAAGTCCTTCAACCCGCGGCAACCCCGGCACCAACCGCCACCCTAACACCGTCTCCCATAGTTCAGCCCACTGCAACGAGGCGGCCAACCGCCACCCCTGCGCCTACTTATCCGAGGCTTTCCATGGGTTCCCGCGGCGACTCTGTCAGGGACTTGCAAGAGCGCCTGAATGAGCTGGGATATAACAGCGGCTCCAGCGACGGCGTTTTCGGATCGAACACGAAGCGGGCCGTACGCTATTTTCAGGATGCTATCGGCACATATCAGGATGGTGTGGCAACGAATGCACTGCAGCAGAGGCTGTATGCTTCCAATGCGCCGGAATTCGTATTGTATGTGCAGCTAAGGAAAGGCTCCGCCGGCGTGCGTGTGGAAAAATTGCAGACTCGCCTGCGTGAATTGGGTTATCTGGCCGAGCCGACGGACGGTGAGTATGGCAACCGCACCACGGATGCCGTAAAGCTGTTCCAGAAGAAAGCCAATTTGAAGGTCGACGGTATCGCAGGCGTGCGTACACTGACCGCGTTATTTAAAAAGAATGCTCCACGGTGTGATGAATACATCTTATTGAAAAAGGGGGACACCGGCTTTCGCGTAAAAGAGATGCAGGATTGCCTGCGCAAGTTTGGCTTCCTTTCCAAAGTGGCCAACAGCGCCTATGACAATGATACCGTGAAGGCCGTAGAAGCGTTTTTGAAGGCGCTCGGCGAAGCAGGCGATGGCAAAACCGCCGATCCGAAGCTTCTGGAAAAACTGTTCCAGTACGTCCCCCCGACCCCCACACCAACCCCGAGCCCCACGCCGACCCCGACCCCCACGCCGACTC
>JAEZQK010000044.1 GCA_023413135.1 Bacillota bacterium | reverse complement strand
GGGGATGTTCTCTTTCGTCCCGAAAGAGAACCAGAAAGGCTCCGAAGCCGAAGCGCCGCCAGAGGCGGATGAAGCGAGGCGGAGGAGGCTGGCGAAACAAGCAATGCGAACGGCAGTGAGCAGTGCGCCGATTGAGCCAGATGGACAGGGGGTTAGGCGATTCCCCCCAGACCCCCACAAACGCCCTAAAATTTGTGGCACCCTTCGGGTGCGAATTTTATATGCGCATGCTCGTTGACTTCTCTGTCGAAGCTTATAGTAGGATTCATATATTGGAGCAATGCCTGCTGGGCAATTTCGGCCAGAGACATATCTTCTTCGCAGCTTAACCGAAGAAACTCCTGCTGCCGCGAGGTCAACAGCGGCCCGTAAAAGGCCAGTTACCAGCCGGTTTCGATTTTCTTCTGGATATCGGCGTTTCCGTATTCCATGTGCTATGCTAGAAAAAGTATTGACAGCGTATGATTTCATCTATATATTGTTAAATGTAAAGCGTTTTGGATATTTTTGTTCATTTTTGACGGTGTTACCAATTAAGCATTTTTTTTGTTTACATTAGTAGACAAGAATTAGATTTATATACGCTAGGTATTGATTATATGTCTTTCAATAAATGCCGTTATTAGCTATTAATTGTTCAATTAAACAAATAACAAGGAGGATATTCAATCAATGGAAAGCAGTCAAAATAAGACAATTAATTTCACAAGAGGAAATCGAGAACAAATTATTTCTTCTGAAGAACTTCGGACAGAAATTTCACAATGCCTGCAGATAGAGAACCTCAATTTTTTAATTGGTGCAGGTTGCTCCAGTTTTTGCGCAAATGATGGCGAAGAAAAAGCTATACCCACTATGGCAGGGCTCGCAAGACGCTTCTATGAAATGAATCCTGATTTCAAAATTGATAGCCGAAATAAAGCCGTTGACAAATTTCCAACCAATCTTGAAGCTCTCATAAATCATTTAGTATCTATAGCCAATATTGCTTCTGATGCAAATAGAAAGACCGTTAGTGGAAAAATAGAGACCATTAATAAGTTTATCTTCGACGAAGTGTGCAGTGCTCCACAATGCATCAGCTTACTACAGCTTTATAAGGAGTTTTACTCTCGCATTGTCAAAAAGACCCGTCAAGTCCCAGTTAATGTATATACGACAAATTATGATTTATATAATGAAAATGCTTTAGACGAATTAGGCTTCATGTACAATAATGGCTTTTTAGGCAGTGCGCGGAGAATTTTCAACCCGAATTCTTATAATTATGTTGTGGTCGAAAATTTAAACCTTAGTCGTGATGTTTGGAAAAGTGTTAGCAATTTTATTAATCTTTACAAGATACATGGTTCAATCAACTGGATTAAGGAAGACAATCCAGCTACCGATGCACCACGTATTCTTGAAAAAGACATTGAATTAATTCGAAACAGAAAACAGTTTGATTCTTTGATGATTTATCCTACTCCACAGAAAGACCGCACTACTTTGATGGTTCCCTATTCGGATTTATTTAGAATTATGCAAAATAACTTGCTAAAGCGAAATTCTATACTCATAACTATGGGATATAGTTTTAGCGACGAACATATTAACAGGATTCTTCTCAACGCTCTTTCGGTCTACGATTTTCGTCTTGTTATATTTGGTGATTCTCAGATGATCAAACGTCTGAAAGAAATCGGCGATAACAGGATTTGGATTATCAATTCGACTGATAAGATTCACTATTTTAATAACTTAGTTGAGAAAGCACTACCAATAATAGATGACGAGCAGCGAGAAGAGCTAGAAATCAAGCGTTCTATAAGAAAACTAGTGTCCGTTTTAGGTGAAGATAATAATAGCAGCGGGGATTATCAAAATGAATGAACGAGTAATTGGGCGTATTGTCACGATTAGTCACAATAATGTAGTTGCCGAGCTTTCAAGTGATCTAGGAACGTATATCAGTATATATGATGGCATACGCTTTGTTGGAGAAATTGGCTCATATGTTGCTATTGAAGATATTAACAGGCGAATTATTGCTGAAATTGTAGCAGTTGATGAAAAAAACGAAATGTCTTCAGAGCGTTTGAACAAAGCCGGAAGCCGCCGATATTTGAGGATAAGTTTAGTCGGTGAAATCTCCAATAGAGCATTCAATTTCGGAGTAACAAAAATGCCGCCAATCTTTTCAGAAATAAGGATGATTAGCGAAAGTGATTTGCAGCTTATGCTTGATATAAGTGATGACGTCGAAATAGTAAATGAAACAAAGACAAAACTTAAGGTGTTGCCTATTGGCACATCAGTAATGTTTCCAGACTACGCAGTTAAAGTTAAGCTGAACGAATTTTTTGGTTTCCATTTCGCTGTATTCGGTAATACGGGCTCCGGCAAGTCCAATACCATTGCACAAATGATACAAACGATATTTTTGAAAAAGGATTTATCTGCTCGTGGTGCTAAATTTATCGTATTCGATTCAAATGGTGAGTATGAGACCGCCTTTATTGGTATACCTGAAAGGAATCCAGATATAAACATAAAATTCCTTAGTACTTCAGCTGACGTAAAAAAAAGGTTTGAAATACCAGTATGGGCGTTAAGTGTTGATGATTGGGCAGTTTTGCTTCATGCTTCCGAGAAAACGCAGGTTCCAATAATAAGTAGAGCATTGGATATGATTCGTATATTTGACGCTGTAGGCGAAGATCAAAACTCTAATACAATAAAGAACCATATCATAGCATCAGTCATTAAGGATGTATTGTCAAGCAATGAAAACCCAACAACACAAAACTCTAAAATATTGATGGCTTTAAGCAGATTCAATACAAAAGAAATTTCACTCACAGCATTTATTCCTACTAATAGGGATGCTGATGTTAACAAAGATAAGTATAACAACAACGCAACTCAAGAGAAGATTACCATTTCTGAAGCAATTAGTTTATCATTCGCAAAAATGTATGCACCAGTAAGCCTAATGGAGTATTGTAATAGATTTATACTGCCCAATATAAACGAATTGCTAGATGGAAGGCGTTTGATCCCGTACTCACTTAAGCGATTTTCAGAGGCTGTAGAATTTGCCGTTCTTTATGAAGGAAGCGTTAATTCATCACGAATATATGAGTATACTTCAACATTAATAACACGGCTAAAGCACTTATCCGAAAGCGAACAAGGAAGCTATTTTGCAAAAACCAACTTTTCTACTATTGAAGACTATATTGCTAATATCATCGGAAATACACAATTACTTAATATCGATATAAGTAGCTTAGATGACACTGCCACTGAAGTAGTCACAAAGGTTTTTTCAAAAATGTTGTTTGATTATATGCGAACGCTTAAACCCAGGAATTCTATGCCGGTTAATCTAATACTTGAAGAAGCTCATCGCTTTATCCGAACAGATATGGATTACGGAGTGCTAGGCTATAATATATTTGAGCGCATAGCAAAAGAAGGGCGAAAATACGGCTTGTTAATGGGCATTTCTTCTCAACGGCCAAGCGAACTTTCAAAAACTGTAGTTTCTCAGTGTAGCAATTTCATAATACATAAAATTCAAAATCCTGATGATATTCAATATATCTCAAGGATGGTTCCCTATGTTAATCAAGGAATTGTAGATAGAATTACGTATTTACGGAGAGGCTATGCCCTTGTTTTTGGTACAGCAATCAATTTGCCAACCTTAACAACATTTGAAAGAGCAAATCCGACACCCAATAGTGGTAACTCCAAAATTGTTGAAAAGTGGTATATCGAATAGATCTGATAATTTGATCGATAAAGTTTTCCTGGAAAGGGTGCGGGGAAACCTACTTTTTCAAAAGGAGGTTTCCCCGCATTATTTCCCCCGTCTCTCCCCCGTCAGTCCATCTTCAGCACGGCCATAAACGCTTCACTCGGCAGCTCGACGGAGCCGAACTGGCGCATGCGCTTTTTGCCTTCCTTTTGCTTTTCCAGCAGCTTCTTTTTACGGGTGATATCGCCGCCATAGCACTTGGCCAGCACGTCCTTGCGCAGGGCTTTGACGGTTTCCCGGGCGATGACCTTGCCACCGATGGCGGCCTGGATGGGGATTTCAAACATCTGCCGCGGGATGACGTCCTTGAGCTTTTCGGCGATCATCCGGCCCCTGTTATAGGCCTTGTCCCGGTGCACGATCAGGGAGAAGGCGTCACAGAGGTCGCCGTTTAGGAGCATGTCCAGCTTGACCAGATCGCTTTCCTGGTAGCCTTTGAGCTCATAGTCAAAGGAGGCATAGCCGCGGGAGCGGCTTTTGATCTGGTCAAAGAAATCGTAAATGATTTCATTGAGGGGAATGTTGTAGTTAAGCTTTACGCGGTTGCCCTCGTACTGCATATCCAGGAAGGTGCCCCGCTTCTCCTGGCACAGGTCCATGATGGCTCCCACAGCATCCTGGGGCGTGTAGATGGTAGCGTGAACGAAGGGCTCCTCCATCTTGGCAATCTCCCCGGCGGGGGGCAGGTTGGTGGGATTGTCGATATTTAACTCGTCGCCGTTGGTTTTGGTCACCCGGTAGATGACGCTGGGGGCGGTGGTCACCAGGTTCAGGTCAAACTCCCGCTCCAGCCGCTCCTGTATAATCTCCATGTGGAGAAGCCCCAGGAACCCGCAGCGGAAGCCATAGCCCAGCGCCACGGATGTCTCCGGCTCAAAGGAAAGGGAGGCGTCGTTCATGCGCAGCTTTTCTAGGGCGTCCTTCAGATCGGGATAATCCGCGCCGTCGGCGGGATAGATGCCGCAGAACACCATGGGCGTCACCTGCCGGTAGCCGGGCAGCGCTGTTTCGGCCGGCCGGGCCGCATCGGTAATGGTATCGCCCACCCGTGTATCCCGCACATCTTTAATAGAAGCGGAAACATAGCCCACATCCCCGGGGAGCAGCTCCTCGCAGGGGGCATAGCCGGGGCGGAAGGTGCCTACCTCCACCACGTCGAACTCGCCTTTCCCAGCCATCAGCCGCATGCGCATGCCGGGCTTTAATTTACCCTGTATCACCCGCACAAAGCAGATGGCGCCCTTGTAATTGTCGTAGAAAGCATCGAAGATCAAGGCCTGCAGCGGCGCATCCTCATCGCCCTTGGGCGGGGGGATGTACTTCACCACGGCCTCCAGCACCTCGTCGATGCCGATGCCCATCTTGGCCGATACCAGCGGCGCATAGGAAGCATCCAGGCCAATGATGTCCTCGATCTCCTTGCGGATTTCCTCGGGCCTGGCGCTGGGCAGGTCGATTTTGTTGATAACGGGCACCGTCTCCAGGTCGTGCTCCAGGGCCATATACACATTGGCCAATGTCTGCGCTTCGATGCCCTGGGTGGCGTCCACCACCAGAAGGGCGCCTTCGCAGGCGGCCAGGGCGCGGCTCACTTCATAGGAAAAGTCCACATGGCCGGGAGTATCGATCAAGTGCAGCGTGTACGTTTCGCCATCTTGCGCGGTATAGCTCATGCGCACGGCCTTGCTCTTGATGGTGATGCCCCGCTCCCGCTCCAGCTCCATGCTGTCCAGGATTTGTTCCACCATCTCCCGCTGCTGGAACACACCCGTCTTTTCCAGAAGGCGGTCGGCCAGCGTGGATTTGCCATGGTCGATGTGGGCGATGATGCAGAAGTTGCGAATATGGCTGAGGCGGTCTTGCGCCAAATGAAATCCCTCCAAGCCAGCGTTGGGCTATCTTTTCAATTCTAACATCATAGCGGATTTCCTGAAAGTTTGCAACATATGCATCCGTTTTTGCCGATGCTTCCTTTCCACAAACTTTTCTACATTATAAAAGCAGCTTAACCTACTGTTAAAATTTCATTGGAATACCCTTACTGGTATTGACAAACCAATAAAGGAGTGCTATCTTATGACCAGGTTAGCACTCACAAGCATCGAGTGCTAACAACAAGGAAAGCAAATAAAAAGGAAGGAGGCGAAGCTATGGACGAGCGGAAATTCCGCATCCTGCAGGCGATCATTGACGACTATATACTGACCGCCGTGCCGGTGGGATCCCGCACCATTTCAAAAAAATACGAGATGGGTCTAAGCTCCGCCACCATCCGCAATGAGATGAGCGATCTGGAGGAGCTGGGATACCTGGACCAGCCCCACATCTCTGCCGGGCGTATCCCCAGCGTAAAAGCCTACCGGCTGTATGTGGACCAGCTTTTAAAATCCGGCCAGATACCGGACATCGACCCGGAAACGGTGCGCGCCTATTTTTCCAGCCGCGTGCAGCAGATGGAGGATGTGGTGGCCCATGCCGCCCAGGTGCTTTCCAGCCTCACCCATTATACCGCTTTGGTGATGCCCCCCAAGGGGCAGGAGCTTAAAATCCGCAATATCCAGCTGGTGCCTGTGAGCAGCGCCTCCGCGCTGGTGGTCATCGTTACCGATGCCGGCATCATCAAGGACGCGGTGATCCGCACTTCGGAAGCTTTGGACAGCGATGCGCTGTATGCCCTTTCCCGTATGCTCACCGAACAGCTTTCAGGCCATAGCGTCGGGGAAGCGCAAACAATCCTGTTAAACGTCGCAAAGGCATTCCAGCAAAACCAGGACCTGGTGTCGGGCATCTCCAATCTGGTATCCCAGGCGGAGGGCAAGACCGCTACCGGGCGGGTGCTGATAGGCGGCCCCAGCAACATCCTCAATTACCCCGAATATTCTGATGTTGAAAAGGCTAGGTCCTTCTTGGCGCTGCTGGAAACGAAAGAGCGGCTGATAGACCTATTGTCGCAGCAAGGGCAAATGGCGTTTACAGTGCGCATCGGTCCGGAAACGGGCATTGAGGAAATTTCGGATTGTTCCATCGTGACGGCCACCTATTCCATCGGCAGCCATTCCCACGGCACCATCGGTGTCATCGGCCCCACCCGGATGCATTATGGCAGAGTGCTGGCCATTTTGAATACCATGGTGCGGCAATTGGGGAACCTGTTTGAAGAAGATCCATGAAAACAGCATACCGAGAAAACTCGGCAGGAAGGCGATCAGCATGAGGCAAAACAAGAAGGAAGCACCCAAGGTAAACGAGCTGGAAACGGCTCCGGCTAATGAGTTCCTCCAGGAAGAAATGGAAGACATGGCAGCGCAGCTTCCCCTGGAGGAGGAAGCACAGCCCGACCCGACCGAACAGCTTATGGCCGATTTGGAGGAGGCCCGCAGGCAAAGCGACGAATACCTGTTATTGGCCCAGCGGGTGCAGGCAGACTTTGAAAACTACCGCCGCCGGAACAATGCGGCAAGGGCGGAAGCATTTGACGAGGGGGCGGTCTCCCTTGCCAAGACGCTGCTCCCCGTGATAGACAATCTGGAGCGTGCGCTGGAGGCCAGCGCAAATACATGCGACACCGTTCTGCGCGACGGCGTGATGATGGTATACCGGCAGTTTAGCGAGGCCTTCGAAAAACGGGGCATCGAAGCTATCAGCCGCCTGGGGGAAAAATTCGATCCCGCATTGGAAAACGCGGTGATGACGGCCACTAGCGAGGAAGGCGAACCGGGCACCGTATGCGCGGTGTTGCAAAAGGGCTACAAGCTGGACAAATGCGTCCTGCGCCACGCCATGGTAAAGGTCGTGGAGGAGTAACCGTAAGGACAAGGAGTTTATCTCCTTTCCATAGATGAGACACTTTCGCAAAGCAAGATATTTGCACCGGCCGGGAGCTTCCCGGCAAAAAAGAGGAGGAAGCTTTTTATGGGAAAGATCATCGGTATCGATTTGGGTACCACCAATAGCTGCGTAGCAGTCATGGAGGGCGGCGAACCCGTCGTTATCCCCAATTCCGAAGGCGCGCGCACCACACCTTCCGTAGTCGCCTTCACCAAGGACGGCGAAAGGCTGGTGGGCCAGGTGGCAAAGCGCCAAGCCATCACCAACCCTGACCGCACCATTATCTCCATCAAGCGTGAAATGGGCACCGCCCACAAGGTAAATATCGACAGCAAGGCCTACACGCCCCAGGATATTTCGGCCATGATCCTGCAAAAAATGAAGGCGGAGGCGGAAGCGTATCTGGGCGAAACAGTGACACAGGCCGTTATCACCGTGCCCGCCTATTTCTCCGACAGCCAGCGCCAGGCCACCAAGGATGCCGGCCGCATCGCCGGTTTGGAAGTGCTGCGCATCATCAACGAGCCCACCGCCGCATCTTTGGCTTATGGCCTTGATAAGGAAGGCACGCAAAAGATTCTGGTGTACGACCTGGGCGGCGGTACATTCGATATTTCGCTGCTGGAGATCGGCGACGGCGTATTCGAAGTGCTGGCCACCAACGGCAACAACCGTCTGGGCGGCGATGACTTTGACGAGCGCGTGATCAACTATATTGCCGAAACCTTCAAAAAGGACACGGGCATCGACCTGAAAAAGGACCGTATGGCCTACCAGCGCTTAAAGGAAGCCGCTGAAAAGGCCAAGATCGAGCTGTCCGGCGTGATGAGCGCCAACATCAACCTGCCCTTTATTACCGCCGACGCCAGCGGCCCCAAGCATTTGGATATGACGCTGACCCGGGCCAAGTTTGACGAGCTCACCGCTGATCTGGTGGAATTAACCGTTGGGCCCACCAACCAGGCATTGAAGGACGCCGGCCTTACCGCGGCCCAGATCGACAAGATCATCCTGGTGGGCGGCTCTACCCGCATCCCCGCTGTACAGACCGCCGTGAAGCGCATCACCAACAAGGAGCCCTTCAAGGGCATCAACCCTGACGAGTGTGTCGCCATCGGCGCAGCCATCCAGGCCGGCGTGCTGGGCGGCGAAGTGAAGGACGTGCTGCTGCTGGACGTCACCCCCTTGTCTTTGGGTCTGGAGACGGAAGGCCACATCTTCACCAAGCTCATCGAGCGCAATACCACCATCCCCACCACCAAATCGCAGGTGTTCTCCACCGCCGCCGACGGGCAGACCACCGTTGAAATCCACGTGCTGCAGGGCGAGCGCCCCATGGCTTACGATAACAAGACCTTGGGCCGCTTCCAGCTGACCGGCATTCCCCCGGCCCCCCGCGGTGTGCCGCAGATTGAGGTCACCTTCAATATCGACCGCAACGGCATCGTGAACGTGTCCGCCAAGGATAAGGGCACCGGCAACGAGCAGAAGATCACCATCACCGCCAGCACCAACCTCACCGAGGATGAGATCAAGCAGCGTGTGAAGGAAGCCGAACAGTTCGCCGAGGCCGACCGCAAGCGCAAGGATGAAGTGGAGACCGTCAACAAGGCCGACACCTTGATCTACGAGATCGAAAAGCAGCTTCGGGAAAGCGGCGACAAGCTGTCCGCCGAGGACAAGGCCACCGTGCAAAGCGAGATCGACGCCTTCAAGAAGGTGCGCGAATCAAACGATGCCGACCAGATCAAGTCCGCCATAGACGATTTCACTCAGAAGGTATACGCCGTGTTCGGCAAGCTCTATCAGCAGGCCGGCGGCGACGGGCAGGTTCCCCCGCAGGGCAACCCGGGCTCCCAGAACCCCGATGGTACCGTAAATACCGATTACGACGTAAAATAATAGAGACCGGAATTCCCCAGTCGGTTTTTGAAACTTCAAAACCCTCAGGGGAGCAACGAGGGGGAACCGCAGGTCCCCCTCGTTTGAGATCGTTTCACCCGGCTTTGCCGGGTGAACGGGCGTTTGCGGAGCAAACATTCATTACGCGCTTCACTGACCGTAAAGCCTGAGGCTAATAAGTGAAGCGTGCAAACTCGAGAAAATGACGCGCAACGTCATATTCTCGAACTAAAGTAGGTGAGTACTTGGCAAAGCGTGACTATTACCAGGTGCTGGGCGTGGACAGCAAAGCTTCCCCGGAGGATATCAAAAAGGCCTACCGGAAGCTGGCCAAGGAGTGCCATCCCGACCTGCACCCCAATGACAAGACGGCCGAAGAACGGTTCAAGGAACTGAACGAGGCCAACGAAGTGTTATCCGACCCGGACAAGCGCGCCCGCTATGACCAGTTCGGTTTTGACGGTCCGCAGATGGGCGGCGGAAACCCTTTCGGCGGCGGCGGTGGGTTTGAAGGTTTTGGCGGGTTTGGCGGCTTCGACAGCATTTTTGATCAATTGTTTGGCGGTGCCATGGGCGGCGCCCAGCGCCGCAGCGGTCCCCTGCAGGGCGGAGATTTGCGCTATGAACTGCGCATCACCTTTGAGGAGGCCGCCTTTGGCGCGGAGAAGTCCTTTGATTTTTACCGCAATGAATCATGCGAAGCTTGCCACGGTTCCGGTGCGAAGCCAGGCACTCGGCCTCAGACCTGCCCCACCTGCAAAGGCGCGGGCCAGGTAAGAAGCGGGGGCGGCTTTATGGTTACGGTCCGTACCTGCCCAAGCTGCGGCGGCACGGGCAAGATCATACAGGAGAAGTGCCCCACCTGCTCAGGCTCCGGCCAGAGCCGCCACCGCCGCACCGCCACAGTAAAGGTGCCGGCCGGCATCGACGACGGCCAAACCATCGTGATGAACGGGCAAGGTGAGCATGGCTTGAACGGCGGCCCTGCCGGCGACCTGTATATACAGGTTAGTGTCAGGCCCCACAAGCTGTTCAAGCGGGAAGGCATGAACCTTCGGTTTGAGCTGCCCATCTCCTTTATTCAGGCCTCTTTGGGCGCCGATGTGGATGTTCCGACCCTTACGGGCCCGGTGCGCTATCATATCCCCGAAGGCACGCAAACCGAGGCGGAATTCCGCCTGAAAGGCTACGGCATCACACAGCTTAGGGGAACCGGAAAAGGCGATCTGTTTGTCAAGGTGCGGGTGGAAGTGCCCAAGAAATTGACCGACAAACAGAAGGATCTTTTGCGCCAGTTTGAGGAAGCCTCTACCGGCAAGGAGTACGAGGGCCGGAAAACCTTTATGGAACGCATGAAAGATTTGTTTAACTCATAAGGAGAGCCGCATGGAATGGATGGAAGTGGCGGTGCATACCACCACCCAAGGGGCCGATGTGGTCAGCATGCTCCTCATGCAAAACGGGGCGGCAGGCACAGCCATTGAGGACAGGAATGATGTGCCGGATCCAGATAAGCCCCACGGCTACTGGGAACTGATCGACCAAAGCCTTATCGACAGTATGCCCGAAGACGTATTGGTCAAGGGCTGGCTGCCCATGAATGAGCGGCTTTCCGACAGCTTAAGTGCGCTGAAAGAGCAGCTTTCGGTTTTGCCCCAACTGAACCCGGACATTGCGCTGGGAACGCTTACCCTTGATACGAATCAGGTGGACGAGCAGGATTGGGCGGAATGCTGGAAAAAGTTCTACAAACCCTTCCGGGCCGGGCGCACCCTGGTGGTAAAGCCCACCTGGGAGCCTTTTAAGGCCCAGGAAGGTGACAAGATCATACAAATGGATCCCGGCATGGCCTTTGGTACAGGCACCCATGAAACCACGGGGCTGTGCCTTTCCTTGTTGGAAGAATACATGAAGCCCGGCATGCGGGTGATGGACGTGGGCACCGGCTCCGGCATCCTCGCCATCGGCGCGGCTCTTTTGGATGCTTCCTGCGTACTGGCCATCGACATCGACCCGGTGGCGGTGAAGGTAGCCCGTGAAAATGTAGCGCAAAACGGGCTGGACAAGCATATCCGCGTTATGGAAGGCGATCTGGTCAAGGATGTTCAGGAAACCTTTGACCTTTGCCTGGCCAATATCCTGGCGGATGTCATCTGTTTTTTAAGCGTGCCCCTGAAAGCAAAAATCCGTTCCGGCGGAACGTTCATCTGCTCCGGCATCATCCGTGACAGGGAGCAGGATGTGCTGGATGCTTTGAGTGCATCCGGCTATACGGTTGTGGAAAAGCAGTACCGGGGCGAATGGGTAGCCATCGTATCCAGGCTGGAGTAAGGAAAGGAGCGGCGCATGCACCGCTTTTTTGTGGATGACCAGGGCATACATCACGGCACCGCTTATCTGGAATCCTCGGAGGCGCACCACGCCCTGAAGGTATTGCGCCTTGCAATGGGTGATGAAGTGGTGCTGATGGATGGCCAGGCGCTGTACCGGGCCGTGATCGCCACACTTGACGGCGGGCGGGTACGCTGTGATATCATCAATACGCTTCCTTCCCCTGAAGCCTGCCTGCGCATTACGCTGTATCAGGGCCTACCCAAGGCGGACAAGCTGGAATGGATTGTGCAAAAATGCACCGAGGCAGGAGCAGCGGGCATTGTGCCTATTGAACTTTCCCGGTGCGTAAGTATTGTAACGGACAAGGACGCGCCGAAAAAGCAGGAGCGCTGGCAGCGTATCGCTCAGGAAGCCGCCAAGCAGTCCGGGCGGGCTGTCGTTCCAACGGTCAGCCTTCCCCTATCCTTTGCAAAAGCATTGGAGCGGCTCAAAAGCCATGAGCTGATTTTGACCCCCTGGGAGGAGGCCGACGGCTTCGGCCCCCAAAAAGTGCATGAACAATTCGCTTATGTACGCGACATCGCCATCGTCATCGGCCCGGAGGGCGGCATCGCACCGGAGGAAGTCGAAAGGCTTAAATCCGCCGGGGCCGTTCCCATGACGCTGGGCAAGCGCATCCTGCGTACGGAGACCGCCGGGCTGGCCGCCGCGGTGGCTCTTTTCGCATTATGGGGCGAGATGGAATAGATACCATTTGGAAATGATGTGATGCATTGCAAACCGTTGCTTTTTATACCCTTGGCTGCAAAGTAAATCAGTACGATACCCAGGCCATGCTGGAGAAATTTCTGGAGGCCGGTTATGAAGTCGTGCCCTTTGAGGAAAAGGCCGACGTATACGTGATCAACACCTGCACCGTTACCGGCGTGGGCGACAAAAAGAGCCTGCAAATGCTCCGCCGTGTCCAGCGGCTGAACCCCAACGGGGAAGTCGTGCTGGCGGGCTGCCTGGCCCAGC
This sequence comes from Bacillota bacterium, assembly GCA_023413135.1. Taxonomy (GTDB): domain Bacteria; phylum Bacillota; class Clostridia; order Christensenellales; family Aristaeellaceae; genus JAEWAH01. The sequence continues at coordinate 1,696 of JAEZQK010000044.1, read as the reverse complement.
GCATGGGCGAGGAGCTTGCTTCCACCGGGGCACGGCTTATTTTGGGCACCCAGCGCCGGGCGGAGGTTGTGACGCTGCTGGAAGACGCCATTCACCAAAACAGTCAAACTGTGGCGGTGGAAGCTTTGTCCTCCGTCCCTTACGAACCTCTGACCATCCGCGCCCAGGAAGGCCATACCCGGGCCGTTTTGAAAATCCAGGAGGGCTGCGGGCGCAAGTGCACCTATTGCATCATACCAATGGTCCGGGGCCCCGTGCGCTCCCGCCCCTTGGAGGAAATCGGCCTGGAGGCAAAGCGCCTTTCGGAAGCCGGCTTTGTGGAGCTGGTGCTCACCGGCATCCATCTGGCCAGCTACGGCAAGGATCTCAAAAAGGATATCACCCTCTTAGACGCCATCCGCGCCGCCTCCGGTGTGCCGGGCATCCTGCGCATCCGTTTGGGCTCCCTGGAGCCTACCATCGCTTCAGCCGAATTTGTGGAGGCTTTGCGGGAATTAAACAAGGTCTGCCCCCAGTTCCATCTGTCGCTGCAATCCGGCAGCGACAGCGTGCTTCACCGCATGGCGCGAAGCTACAGCGCCGCCCAATATGAAGCGGCTGTATCCCGGCTTCGGGAAGCCTTCCCCAACGCCTCCTTTACCACAGACATTTTAACCGGCTTCCCGGGCGAAACCGAGGAGGAATTCCGGGAGACTATAGCCGCCTGCCGGCGCATCGGTTTTTCCCGGATGCACGTATTTCCCTATTCCCAGCGGGCCGGCACGAAGGCCGCCCAAATGCCGGATCAATTGCCACGCGCAATAAAAGAACAGCGGGCCAGGTATTTGATTGCCCTGGGCGAAGAGCTGGCCAATGATTACCACAGAAGCCTTCTTAAAACCGTTCAGCCGGTGTTGTTGGAGGACAGGCTGCCGGACGGTCGGCTGCAGGGATACACACCCCAGTATGTGCAAGTAAAAGTTTCAGGCGGATCGCCGGGGCAAATCGTTCCCGTTTTGCTGACAGAAGCGGATGAGGAAGGAATGTCGGGTACCATTGCAGAATAATTTGGCAGCTCTGCACGATTTTGCGGCTTGTCTCCGTTTATTAAGCGAAAGAAGGAGCGGGATACATGGATAACTGCCTGTTTTGCAAGATTATCAAGGGGGATATTCCTTCCCAAAAGGTTTATGAAGACGAATATGCCTATGCCTTCAAGGACATTCATCCCCAGGCTTCCGTGCATGTGCTGGTGGTATCAAAAACCCATGTGAAGGATGTGCTGGAAGGCGCGGCGCTTGAAAGCTCAGAACTGGCTGCTTTGATACGGGCCTGCGGCGAAGTGGCCAAACGCTTGGGCATCGATAAAAACGGGTTCCGGGTAGTCACAAACTGTGGGCATGACGGCTGCCAGTCCATCCCCCATCTGCACTTCCATGTGCTGGGCGGTCAGCATCTTACGGAAAATATGGCTTGATTCAAAACAAATCCGCCGTTTTTACGTAAACATACGGCTGCCTTGCGAAAAGACGGTTGACTGCCATACAGGAAAGCGATATAATGAATGCACGGTCGCCATCCGTCCGTCGAGCCGGCGTAAGGTTTAGGCGAGATGAGCGAGGGGAGGGATAACAGTGTCCGAGGTACGTATCCGCGAGAATGAATCCCTGGAAAGCGCATTGAAGCGGTTTAAGCGTCAATGTGCCCGCGCAGGCGT
>JAEZQK010000113.1 GCA_023413135.1 Bacillota bacterium | reverse complement strand
AGAAAACCATTTCCCGGTTGCGCAAAAGATATTTCAGCCGATACAAAAAAACATGGCGGAACAATTTTATTACCTCCTAATCCCGAAGCTGCTTTCCCGTGATCTCCAGGAAAACATCATTGAGGGTAGGCAACACGGCGTATACCTGGCCGAAGGAGATATTGTTGTCCTTCAGGCAATCCAGCAAATGCACCAGGTTGCGGCTGCCATTTACAAACTTCACCGTCAGTTCCCGGCCGTCATACGCTGCGGAGCTCAATCCCGGCAGCGCACGGATGCGTTCCATGACGGTGTCGTGAAGGCCCAGCGCCTCTACGGTGACCTTTTCCCCCACCTTGATCATGGATTTCAGCTCTTCCTTGGTGCCCAAGGCGATTACCTGCCCCTTGTCCATGATGGCGATGCGGGAGCAGATCTGCTCCACCTCCTCCATATAGTGGGAGGTGTATACGATGGTAGCCCCTTCCCGGTTCAACCTCTGGATACCTTCCAGGATGCTGTTGCGGCTCTGGGGATCCACCGCAACGGTGGGCTCATCCAGGATGATGAGCTTGGGCTTGTGGGCGATGCCGCAGGCAATGTTCAGCCGGCGCAAAAGACCGCCGCTCAATTTCTTGGGGAAGAATTTGCGGAAATCCTGCAACCCCACAAATTGGATCGCTTCTTCTACCAGAGCGGCCCGCTTTGCCTTATTCAGAATATAAAGGCCGCAAAAATAGTCGATGTTCTCCTGAACGGTCAGTTCGTTGAACACCGCCACGTTCTGCATCACGATGCCGATGTCCCGCTTGATCCCGTACGCTTCCGGCGTCATGTTTTTGCCAAAGACTTGGATATCGCCTTTGTCATACTTTAAAAGCGACAGCAGGCAGTTGATGGCGGTGGTTTTGCCGGAGCCGTTGGGGCCCAGGAGACCAAAGATTTCCCCTTCCGCCACCTGAAGGTTAAAATGATCCAGCGCGATCAGATCGCCGTAGCGCTTGACAAGATTGTTGATGGAAATAACCATTTGTGTTCCCCTCCTTGTTCGTGACCATTGTAGCCTTTTTCACAAGCAGAGGGTAGTGAGGAATATCCAAATCAAACATGACATTTGTCACATTGCAGGGTTCCGCTTGTACACCCATTAAAAATAGCGTAAAATGGAAGCACGAGAGGGGGAACGCTTGTGTACGAGCTGCTGGACAAGGGCTTTATCCTGATATGCTGCCTTGCCATGGGGCTGATGCACAATACCGATCCCCTGCTGGCCATGCCGTTCATTGTAGCTGTAGCCATAAGTGCCGCGAACAGTTTTCATGATTCCCCCTTCATCAAAGGCGGAGGCTTATGCTTGCTGCTTCTACTGAGCCTATGGGAGCCTTCCTTCTTGTTGTTTATACCATTGTCTCTATACGATGTATTCCTTACACGCCAAGTCTGGTTTGCGCTGCTCCTGCCACCGCCGCTGATCCTTGCCTTCTCCATCCTCGGCCTGGAATTATCGGTGCTTCTCCTGCTTTTTTCGATGATGGCTGTCTTCATGAAGACAAAGACGGTTCGCCACCTCCGACTGAAGGAAAGCCACAACCACCTTCGGGACAGCGCTGCGGAGCTTGCCCTGCGCCTTGAAAATACCAATCGGGAGCTGCGCCTGCACCAGGATGAGCAGGTCCATACGGCCATGCTCAAGGAGCGCAACCGCATCGCCAGGGAAATCCACGACAACGTAGGCCATCTGCTATCCAGCGCCATGCTGCAGCTTGGCGCACTGCTGGCCCTGAAGCAGACGGAAAACATCCGTGAGCCTTTGCATACCCTGAAAGGAACGCTCTTAGAGGGTATGAACAGCATCCGGCAGAGCGTCCATGGCCTTCACGATGAGTCGGTGGACCTTCAGGAAGAGTTAAGCGCCCTGATCCGCAGCTTCACCTTCTGCAGCGCCACGCTGGATTATGATGTAGAAACGAACCCCGACAGGCGGATCAAATATGCCTTTGCGGCGGTGGTAAAGGAAGCCCTTTCCAACGTAGTTAAGCATTCCAGCGCCACACAGGTATCCGTGACCGTGCGGGAGCACCCGGCGCTGTATCAACTCGACATCCGGGACAACGGTCAAAATGCCGCCTACCGTCCCGAAGCAGCCGGCGGCATCGGCATCGCCAACATGACAAGCAGGGTCACGGACCTAAACGGCCGCATTCTGGTGACAGCGGACAAAGGCTTTCACATCTTTATCTCCATCCCAAAGGAGGGACATTCATGAAAATCGTGATTGTGGACGATGACAAGCTGGTATGCTCCTCCTTAAAGATCATGCTGGAGGCCGGGGGACAGATTGCCGTAGCCGCCATAGGCCACGACGGTCTTACCGCTATCCGGCTGTACGAGCAGCACAGGCCCGATGTGATGCTTATGGATATACGCATGGGTGCAACCCTTGGGCTGGATGCGGCAGAGGAGATACTGCGCCGCTTCACGGAGGCGAAGATACTTTTCCTTACCACCTTTTCCGATAACGAGTACATCATCAGCGCTCTCAAGATCGGCGGAAAGGGATATCTGCTCAAGGAGGATTTTGAATCCATCGCTCCGGCCATCATGGCCGTTCATGCCGGCCAGCACGTATTCGGTCAGCCGGTCATGGAAAAGCTGCCGGATTTAATGGGACAACCTAAAAAAGCGCCGGCAGCCGTCCCCTTAAGCGAGAAGGAGGAGCAGGTGCTGGCGCTGGTTGCCGAGGGAAAGAACAACAAGGAAATCGCCAACCAACTGTATTTGAGCGAAGGCACGGTGCGCAATTACATCAGCTTGCTATTGGAAAAGCTGGACCTGCGCAACAGAACGGAGCTGGCGATTTACTACTACAAAAGCAAGTGATCACACTTTTTGACACAGGACGCCAATAACCGGGGAATCATCCCGGATAGGCTCGCCCTTGAGATTCCCCCACACGGCTTTTACTGTAAAGCCGCCTTGCGCAAGCTCTTGCCGGATGGTTTCCGGGGAGAAATAAGTCTGCCAGATCCGGTAGACCGTGAAATCCTCATCCAGCACCGCATGCAGGTCGCATGAAACCGACAGTTCGGGAAAAAAGTACGTTTTCGAAAGCGCCACATAGGGGCAGGGCCGCCAGAAGCCGAATGATGCCGCTTCCCAATGAGGGGCGGCGCTTTGTTGAAGACGGGCAAAGTCGTGAAGGCTATGCACGTCCAGGGCGAGATAGCCGCCGGGCTTCAGCGCAGCGTGAATATTGTAAAGCAGCGTCCGGCGGCATTCGGGAGACAAAACCCCGTAATCCTTGGAGATCATGATGGCCGCGTCGAAACAGCTTTCCCCAAAGGGTTCCAAATAGCTGGCGTTCATGAACATGGCCTGCCGCCCTGCGTTCAGTTCGCTGGCATAGCGAATGGAGCTTTCCGACCGGTCGACGCCGGTAACGGAAAAGCCTTGCCCGGTGAGTTCTCTGGCATACAGCCCCGGTCCGCAGCCCAGATCCACGATGGCCGCACCCTTTTTCAGACCCATAACCTCAGGCAGATAGCGGCAGATGGAAGTAATGGTGTCCGGCTTGTAGCTGGCGGCATCCGTATCCGGCGCAAGGTGCGCTTTGAGCATTTCTCCGGAGATATGCGGGTCATTCCAGAGTTCAGCCCCCGGAGTGAAAGGTTGCGGGTATTTTAGCTCGTTCATCCAGTTTGAAATGGGAAGCATATTGATTCCTCCGTACTTTGATTTTATGTTTGACAGCAAACGAAAAAGGGACCCGCTAAAAGCGGCATCCCTTTTCCATACAAAAGGGACACCGCTCTTTGAAAGAATGCGCGGGTATAACAAAACAAGCCTTGTTTTCTCTATGCTTGTTTGGCTGCCTGCGCTTTCTTTCTTTTCCAGAAAGTGCAGCGTGCTGCCCTTTCCGGACGGTATCCCTCCAATAACGATATTTCGTTTGCTGTCCCGTTTATCATACCAATATTGCTAAATAATGTCAAGCGGAAATAAAAGTACAGCAGTGGAGGTTTCTAAAGACACACCTTAATACGACCTTCATTTACTCCTTCCGTCACGGCTTCGCCGCGCCACCTCCCTCAAGGAGGGAGGCTTTACGAAAGGCTCCCTCTTCGAGGGAGCTGTAGCCGAAGGCGACTGAAGGAGTAGCAGAGGGAGGTATATTTCTGGTCTTTCCTTTATTTGATATCACTTGCCGTTTTCCATATACGGCACAATGCTTCCGCCATAGGGTATGACAAAAACATCCTTGCCCCGCAAATCCATTTGCTTCTCCAACGCCAAAACATCATCGTACGCTTCCAAAGCCATGGGCGCGACCACATCCGGCTGAAGCTTTGTGAGCATCAGCACGCGAGCCCTTGCTATGGCTTCACAAGCGGCATAGAAAATGTAGCCCGATATGGTAAACCCTTCCCGAAGCGCTGCGTCCAGCCTGCCTTCCGTCAGCGGCCTGATCCAGTCGAAAAACGCGGGCGTTCCCCCGCCCTCCCGGCATTCGGCCAGAAAGACGAACGTCCCCCCATCCTTTAGCGCCTGGGAAGCGTTGAGCAGCGTTTTCACGGCTTGGTACAGGTTGATATCCTTGGGGTAGCCGCCGCAGCTGGCGATCACCACGTCCGCTTTTTTCGCGATGGGCAAACCAAAAAGCTCCTGCACTTTGCGGCAGCTTTCCTCCCAGGCATGCAGCCAGTGGCCGCAGTAAAGGGCGCAAAGCTCCTGGCGGCTGTTGACCACCAGATTGATGGAGAAGGCGGGATTCACCAGCTGCGCCGCTTCCACCATGTCCTCATGGACGGGGTTCCCGTCTAGCACACCCATGCCGATATTTAAGCTAGACCTAGGCGCATCTGGATCCAGGGAATGGATATGATTTTGAAAAATCGTGTCCTCGCCGCTGATGCCGGGGAGGATGCTCTTTCGGCCACCGCCGAACCCGGACATCAGGTGATGCGCGGTACCGCCAATCAGGATCACCCGGCGGTCCACCGCCAGAGGATTCACGCGGACTGTGGTTCCCCGGGATGTCTTGCCCACCGTGGAAAGATCGCCTTCGCAATCGTGGTTTACGACCTGAAAGTGCCTGTACACCTTAGGCGAAACAAGCGTTTCAAGCTCCTTAACCGTTTGCGGCCTGTGGGTGCCAAGGGCCACCAGAAAAATAATATCTTCTTCCCGCACGCCGATCTCACGGCATAAATAGTCCGCCAGCAGCGGACAGATCTTGTCTTGGCGCATCCAGAACCTGGTGATATCACTGATGATGACCGTCACCTTATCATGAGGCTTTATGATCTCCTTCAAAGGCGGCGAGCCTATACAGTCCTCCGTTACCGCCCGCAAAAAAGCTGCACTCAAGTCTGTAACAACGGGAGTAGGACGTTCCTGAAGATAGGAAACCGAGGCTGCGCCGTTTAGAGACAGCCTTATCGTCCCTTCCCCGTACTTTAGGTCCGCATGCACGAAAACATCCCCTTTGTTACTTGTTTCATCCTCCTGCGCCATAGGCAGAAAAAGGCCGTGGAAGAATTCCCCCCACGGCCTTAAATATCATTTTGCCAGGGACTCAAGCGCCGCGTTCACAGCTTCCACCACGCCCTTGGAGGAGAAGGTGGCCCCGGTGACGGCGTCGATGTTCTTGCCTACTTCAAACGGACCGGTCTTGCCGATGAACTGGGCGATAAACGCTTCGTCCTTCACCTTGGTACCAAGGCCTTCTGTCTCGGCAAAGCTTTTATTTTCACCTACCGTCATGGTAAGGATCTTGCCCGCGTCATCCAAAGTGATCACAACTTCAATGGGGCTTTCAAAACCTTCCTTGGTGGCACTGGCTGTGCGGGCTTGTGGAGCAACATCGCCCACAGGCGGCAAGCTTTCGATGGCAGCATTCACAGCTTCCACCACGCCCTTGGAGGAGAAGGTGGCACCGGTGACGGCATCGATGTTCTTGCCTACTTCAAACGGACCAGTCTTGCCGATGAACTGGGCGATAAACGCTTCGTCCTTCACCTTGGTGCCAAGGCCCTCTGTTTCGGCAAAGCTTTTGTTTTCACCTACCGTCATGGTAAGGATCTTGCCCGCGTCATCCACGGTGATCACCACTTCGATGGGGCTTTCAAAGCCTTCCTTGGTGGCACTGGCCGTGCGGGCTTGGGGAGCCGTATCACCTGCCGGTTCGCCCACATGCAACAGGCTTTCCAGAGCAGCGTTCACAGCCTCTACGACACCCTTGGAGGAGAAGGTGGCCCCGGCCACGGCATCAATGTTCTTACCCACTTCAAACGGGCCAATCTTGCCGATAAACTGGGCGATGAACGCTTCGTCCTTCACCTTGGTGCCAAGGCCTTCGGTCTCGGCAAAGCTTTTGTTTTCACCAACCGTCATGGCAAGGATCTTGCCCGCGTCATCAACGGTAACTACCACTTCGATGGGGCTTTCAAAGCCTTCCTTGGTGGCGCTGGCCGTGCGGCCTTGGGGTTCGGGTCCCTCCTCACTAGCAGGCTGCATGCTTTCCAGAGCAGCATTCACAGCCTCTACGACGCCCTTGGAGGAGAAGGTGGCCCTGGCCACGGCATCGATGTTCTTGCCTACTTCAAACGGGCCGGCCTGACCGATGAACTGGGCGATGAACGCTTCGTCCTTCACCTTAGTGCCCAGGCCTTCGGTCTCGGCAAAGCTTTTGTTTTCACCCACCGTCATGGCAAGGATTTTGCCCTCATCGTCCACAGTGACTACTACTTCGATGGGGCTTTCAAAGCCTTCCTTGGTAGCGCTGGCGGTACGTCCCTCCGGCACGGCTGTCGCTTCGGGCGTGGGGGCAGGCGTCGCTTCGGGAGCGCCGCTCAAAGAGGCCAACGCCTCATTGACACCCTCCACCACAGCCTTAGTGGTAATGGTAGCGCCTGCAATGGCATCCACATCCGTGCCCAGCGCGACGGTGCCCTTTTTGCCGATAAACTGATCGGTAAAGCTCACTTCTTTCGCTTTGGCGCCAAGGCCTTCCGTTTCCGCAAACTGGTCCCCGCCCACCGTTAAGGCTGCGATGGCGCCGCCGTCATCCACGGTGACCGTCACATCGATGTTGCCTGCAAATCCTTTTACTGTTGCGGTGGCCGACTTTCCTTCCGCTGCTGCGGGCTTTGTTTCCGTAGAGGTCTGGGCGGCCGGTTCATCCCCCAGGCTTTCCAGAGCCGCGTTCACCGCATCCACAGCGCCCTTGGAAGACCATGTGGCACCACTGATGGAATCAATATTTTTTCCTATTTCAAACGGGCCGGTCTTGCCAATGAACTGATCGGTAAAAGCACTTTCCTTTACCTGGGTGCCAATGCCTTGCGTTTCATTGAAGCTGGCGTTGGCGCCTATCGTTATGCCCACGATCTTGCCTTCATCATCCACGATGACGACAGCCTCGATAGGTCCTTCAAAGCCTTCCTTGGTGGCCTTCGCCGTGCGGCCCTCGGGCACGGGGGTGGGTTCGGGCGCAGGCTCCGGCGTTGTCACGGCTTCGCCGCGCAATGCCGCCAGCGCTTCGTTCACGCCATTTACCACAGCGTTAGAGGTGATGGTGGCACCTGAGATCGCGTCCACATCCGCATTAAGCGTCAACTTCCCGCTCTTGCCGATGAACTGATCGGTAAACAATGGCTCCTTTGCCTTGGCTCCGTAGCCCGGCGATTCGGCAAACTGATCGCCGCCTACGGTGATGGCGGTAATGGCGCCGCTGTCATCCACAGTGATGGTGATATCGATGGGGCCGCCGAAGCCATCCTTGGTAACGGTAACGGTATTGCCTTCCACCTTTACCTGGCTGGGTGTTTTGTCTTCTATGCTGATGCCTGCCACGGAAGCCATGTATGTCCCCGCTTGGTTGACACCAAGCACCACCGCGTTGGAGGTGATGGTAGCGCCGGATATGGCGTCCACATTATCCCGCAGCTTGGCAGGCAGCGTCAGGCCTTTGAACTGGTCGGTAAAGCTGGGTTCCTTTGCCTTGGAACCGAGGCCCGCCGTTTCGGCAAAATTGGCGCCGCCCACGGAAATGGCTGTCAGCGAGCCATTCAAGTCCATGCCTGCGACAACCTCAATGGGTCCGCCATAGCCCTGAACCGTAGACTGTGCCACATACCCGATCGCCTGGCCGCCCTTAAATGCCTGGTATCCATTGTCGACGCCGCTTCCTTCGGGCACCTGGAGTTCTTTAAAAGAATCCGCCTCGCTAAACACGGCTATGCGGGCAGCGTCGGATGCTTCCTGACTCCGCTGCTCAATGGCGCCTTTGGTCAATTCATTGGTTCCCGCCAATGCAAGGGCCGCCACCAATGATACCAGGAACAGCACCAGCCACCCCTGCGGTTTTTTGGGCGCCTTTTTTTCCATGTTCCATTCCCTCCTGCATAATCTGCAACCTTACATCAAAGAAAAAGCCCGTGGCCGTTGCCTTCTTCCACTGCTTACTCTTTTTGCCAAACAGCAAAAAAGAACAGCGCCGAAATCAGTACCACTCCGGGTCTTTGAAACCGCGCTCAAGCTTTCCCCATGTATTTTTTCACTCATGGCCGCCTGAGGAAACGGCGTCCTGTACGGTGGCATTATATCACGTGTGTTTTTTTACTGTCAATTATGTTTGCGTATTTTTGCTATCAGTAAATTCCCAAAGTAAGTTCCACAGTGGACGAGGGAGTGGAAATTAGTCTGACACGGCATCTGGTAGAATTAAGTCTGGGAAATTTTCCAAGACGATGAGGATGCTATGACAAACACAGAAACA
>JAEZQK010000108.1 GCA_023413135.1 Bacillota bacterium | reverse complement strand
CCCCCGCCCTACGTTTATTCTACAATGCCGTAGCTCGTCCAAAGATACCAACACGGCGCATTGATGTTTGAACTGGCATAAAGGCGCGGTGATTTTTATCCCTTGGGAGGATGCTTGCATCATGGGTATCTATTCCAAAGCCTATGCGTATCGATTCAATAAAGTTGCTGCGTGCAAACAAGAGGAGCAAGCCTGTGCGATTGGACTTTAGCACCTTTTCCCTTGCAGGCGTGGACTGGTCGCCTTTGTGGATATCCGTTAAAGCGGCGCTTTTTTCCACGCTCATCACCTTTTGGCTGGGGCTATGGGCGGCATGGCGGCTATACAAGGCCGGCCCTAAGGTGAACAGCGTGGTTGACGGCGTGTTCACGCTGCCCATGGTCCTGCCGCCAACGGTGGTGGGTGTGTTTTTGCTGATCCTCCTTGGCAAAAACAGCTTACTGGGCCAGGCGCTTGCAGCCCTTGGGGCGCAGGTGGTCTTTTCCTTCAGCGCTACGGTGATTGCGGCGGTGGTGGTCACCTTTCCCCTGATGTACCGTACCGCAAGGGGGGCCTTCGAGCAGCTGGATCAAAACTTGCTAAGCGCCGCCAGAACGCTGGGGCTTTGCGAAAGCGCCGTGTTTTTCCGTATTGCCCTTCCCTTGAGCTGGCCCGGGGTCATCGCCGGGACGATCCTGGCCTTTGCAAGGGCCATGGGGGAATTCGGCGCAACGCTTTTGCTGGCAGGAAACATCCCCGGCCGCACCCAGACCATCCCCATCGCGATCTATTTTGCGGTGCAGGGGGGAAAGAATGAACTGGCCATGCTGTGGGTGGGGATTATCGTTGCCCTTTCCTTCGGCATGATCGCCGTCATGAATCACTTGACCCGGCGGAGGGGAGGGCGGCGGCGCTGAAGGAATTGTATGCGGATATCACAAAAAGGCTTGAAAGCTTTACGCTTCACATAAAACTCTCGGTGGACGCAAGGCGATTAGGCCTTTTGGGCGCCTCCGGCAGCGGGAAAAGCATGACGCTGCGCATGATCGCCGGCATCGAAACGCCCGATGAAGGCGTCATTTTGCTGGACGGACGGCCCTTGTTCGACAGCGGAAAAAAAATCAATATCCCGCCCAGCAGGCGCCGGGTGGGATACCTGTTTCAAAATTATGCGCTGTTTCCGCATATGACGGTGCGCCAAAACATACTGCTGGCATTGAAAGGAAAAAGCGGCCGGGAGAAGGAGCGGATCCTTACAGAGCAAAGGAGCTTTTTTCAACTGGAAGGCCTGGACGGGCGCTATCCCGGCGAGCTGTCCGGCGGCCAGCAGCAGCGCGTGGCATTGGCCCGGCTGATGGCTTTCAGTCCCGACGTGCTTTTGCTGGACGAGCCCTTTTCCGCTTTGGACAGCTACCTGCGCTGGCAGCTGGAACCCTCGTTTTTGAAGATTTTGAAGGCCATTCCGGTCCCCGTGATCTATGTATCCCACAGCAGGGACGAAGCCTACCGGCTGTGCGACGACATAGCGGTCATGGAGGCGGGCGCGATCCTGCAGCATGGCCCCAAAAAAGAAGTGTTTGAAACACCGGTTTGCGAGGCCTGCGCCAGACTTACCGGCTGCAAGAACATCTCCAAGGCAAAAAAGCTTACGGACCATACCATAAAGGCGCTGGATTGGGACATTGTGCTCACCACACGGGAGGCCGTTCCCGGCGATGTTGCGGCAGTGGGCATCCGCGCCCATGACCTGCATCCGGGCGGCCAGGGAATGGTCAACGCCTTTCAATTGCCCATGTTGCTGCTTTCGGAAATGCCTTTCTCCTATACCGTGCTGCTGGGCAAGGAATCCGCCCCCATCCAATGGGAGGCGGACAAGAGCCTGTGGCAGACGTTGGATATTGAAGGCGCCGCCCGGTGGATTGTATTGCCGCCGGAGAAGCTGCTTTTGCTAAGGGCGTAGGCCCCAGCTCATGGATCATTTCACTTTTCCGCTCTTCGGTATTTTTGGTTCCGGCTGTTGGGTTTGTCGGGAACAGTCATCTCCACAAGGCCAAGGTTCAGCGCCGGCTGAAGATAATTTTTGCGGAAGGTGGCTTTATGCTTAAGCCCCAGCCGCCCCATCAGCTCGTTGGCCGATATGGTATCCTTCCCAAGCTTATCAAATACCATGTTGACTTGTACGCTGACTTGGCCGCTATCTTGTACGGTAATGCTGTTCAGCTCTTGCAGGGCAGTCAGAATGGCCTCCAGCATAAATTCAATAAATGGTGCCGCATCAGACGCGGAATCAGCGGCACGCAGCGCAGAATAGTACATTTCCTGACGTTCCCGGACCAGCGTTTCTACGGGCAGCCATGCAAAAAGCGGCTTCCATCTGGAAAGCAGAAGCGTTTGCCACATACGCCCCATACGGCCATTCCCATCCGCAAACGGATGGATGAACTCAAATTCGTAGTGAAAAACGCAGCTCTTGATCAAAGGGTGCGCCTGACTTGTCTGCGCCCAATGAAGCAGGGAATGGATCTGCTCCCAAACAAAAGCCGCGGGAGGAGCCATGTGAACGAGTTTTTCCCCGGCAAAAACGCCGACATCCCCGGAGCGCAACATGCCGGACTCACGGACAAGGTCGCTCATCAAGATCTTGTGCGCTTTGAGCATGTCGGAAATGGAATATGGATCAAAGGTCAATAAAAGCTCATAGGCTTCATAGGCGTTTTTAACTTCCTGGATTTCTTCCGGGGATCCCAGTACACGCCGGCCACTCACAATATCGGTCACCTGATGAAGGGAAAGAGAATTGTTTTCAATGGCAAGGGAAGCATGGATTGTCTTCAACCGGCTGTCGCGCCGCAGCCGGGGATTGCTGTTGAGTTGGGATATGGAGCGGATATTCCCAATCTGCTCGCTGATCTGCGCAATCAGGTGAATCACTTGATCCGTGATCGTATAAGGCGGTACATAGGGATCCATGGGGTCACCTCCAACTCATGCGTTATTATACCGCATAAGTTGCGGGTTAACAATTGCGGTCCCTACTTATTTTTCAAAGAAAAGAGAACCTTGGAAAAAGGGCTTTGGAGGCCGCCCGATTCTCACCTTAGCCGCAAAGGAATCTGCCGCGCGGGATCAGGTTTGCCGCTTTCATCGGGGATGGACAAAATCATTTCCTCCGGCCAGGCTTCCGGCGGGACCACGTCTATCTTGACAAGTATGCCTTCCTGCCAGTTGTTTTCATCCAGATATTCCGGGGAACAGATGCCCACCTGGACACCCTCGGGGGTATACAGCTGCGCCCTGCCCCACCACTGATCGGCGGCCTTATCCAGCTTGTCCTTATCAGGCCCTGTCAAGCGCAGATAGAGTGCCCCTGTCACGGGGGAGAAGGTGGCCTCCGTTATTTCGATGCGGATGTCCTCCACCGTGGTTTCCGCCGGAGTGGCGGTGCGGAGCAGCTTCATAGCCTCCTCGGCGTTCAACGTGAACTCCAGTTCCGGGAGCACATAGGACCGGCGCCTGCCGGTAGCCGGGTCAATGCCTCGCCCCAGGGGCAGCCCCACGGTGAAATCCCCCTTGGGGGACACATCCTGGTCGGCAAGCAGCGACTGGATATAGTACAGTATTTCACCGGGCCGGTCCCCCGTCAATTCTCCGGCGTCGGACAAATTCAGATCCTTGCCGTTGACCACGACCCAGTCGCAGACGCTTCCCAGGCCATCCATGCTCAGCGCTTCAACCAGCTCGGCGGCATCCCCCTGGTAGTCATAGGGAGTATACAGCTTCGTAGCATTTTTGTTCCTGACGGAATAGACCACCCGCAGCTCCTTCCCGTCATAGGCGGCCTCCCTGATAGCGATTTCCACATGCTCACGGCTGATGCTGGGGAGGTTTGTTTTCAACAGGCCGGCGGCATCCCCCTGCACATACGAATTGGGGTCATCCTGCCCCCACAGGAAGGTGAACACGCTGTGGGAGAACGCGGCGGCCACGCCCAGCGCCGCCAGGGCCAATACCGCCAGCACCACAAGGATCAGCACGGTGCGCCTTTTTACAAAGCGCCGGGGGGATGCTTCCATTTGGGAAACGCCTGCGGCGATGCGGCTCCAGGTGGCGGCTTTTTGGGGATGGGTGGTACCCTCCATTTCATCCAGAGCGGCGGCGCATTCCTTCATCAATCCAACATCGCGCTGTTTTGCGGGCAGCAGAAGCTGGCCCCGGAGGATTTGATCGATTTCCTCCCGGGTCAGCGCTTTCTTTTCCAGCGTGGATAGCCACGCCTTGTACCGCCGCCGCGTAAACAGTTTCATGTCACCCTCCCATACACATATGTCCCGTGGGGTTATAAACGCAACAAAAGTAAAATTGCGATGGCAAAAAAGAGCTCGGGGTGATCCAGTATCTTTTTGCGGATGCGGCTGGCCCGGACCCGGACGCCGGCTTCCGACAGGGAAAAGCGCCCCGCAAGAAAAGCGGCGGGCATCCGCTCCACGCAGTATAAATAGAACAGTTCCGCGTCCTCTTTGCCCAGCAGGCGGTAAAGACCCTCCCGGTTACAGCTTTCCTCCGCTAAGGAAAACGCCTGGTCCTCCCCGGGGGCCGGTGGCACCAGGGCGGGTTCCCGGTCCAGGGAAAAGGCCAGCTTACCCTGCTGCCTGCGCCATTTGCGGTAGTAGTTCAACAGCCGCTTGCGCAGCGCCTCTACAAGCCAGCCCTCCGGGCAGGGGTGGCTTTTCAGCTTGTCCCGCTTTGCAAAGGCCAGCAAAAACACCTCTTGGATCTCATCCTCCAAAGGATCCTGGCCGGCGGACGTGGATGCCAAAAAGGCACGGCCCACCCTTATAAGCAGCGCGTAGGTGTCGTTGTACAGCTTCTCCAGCCATTCCCTGTCGTCCACGCGCCGCCCTCCTTTTGACCCGGATGGCAACAGTATACACGCGAATTGGCTTTTTACAAGTTTTTTTCCGGTGATTGTTACGCTTTTCCGTTTTTCAACATATATACAGTGAAGGCTTACATGAAAGGGGTTTGTCATCTTGAAGGAATCCCGGCGGTTGTTTGTGGTGGTGCTGCTGATTGCCTTGATTTATTTGTGGCTGTTCCCAGCCGAATCCCGGGCGGAATACGTTTCCGTGAAGGAACTGGGCAGTCAGGCGGAAACGGGCTGGCGGGAAACATATGAGGCCTATGGGCGGACCATCGCGGTGGATATCCCCGTTACCCTGCCCAAGGTGAATGCTTTCCCGGTGCTAAGGGTAAAAAAGATATCCGCCGTTACAGTAAACCTTTTGGATGATTTTTCCGCCTATATAAATGAAGAGGGTTATCTTTCCTTTGATGTCACTTAAAGATCCTTCGTCGCTATAATCCGCCTTTCTGCGAAAGGCACCGACGAGGTATGAAACGCGATGACTTTCGCCCATGATGAGTAATCGCTATACTTACACTCGGAGGGTCTGCACACTACAG
>JAEZQK010000084.1 GCA_023413135.1 Bacillota bacterium | reverse complement strand
TATCGCGGGGCACGGGCCCGTTCAAGCTTTGTGACGAAGCCGGCATTGATGAAGCTACCGAAACCGTAAGCCCGCCTAAGGGCGTACGGCAGGGGGAATCCTAAAACTTAGGCTGCGCTCGGAGAAGACCTTATCAGCGAGCTTTCGGACAGGGGTTCAACTCCCCTCACCTCCACCATCAAAAAAGCCAGCAAACTCAATGGTTTGCGGGCTTTTATTCATTAGGTCAACAACTCACTTTTTAATCGTTTGGGTTTCCGTTTTTGCGGGCACGAAAAAACCGGCCAGGGCAACGCTGCCCCCAGCCGGTTCGATTACTGTTTGCCCCTCTTCGCCTTCCGCCACAGAAAAGCTCAAGGGTTCGAATACGATATGGTCAACCATATTCAAACGGAAGAATAAAAGTAAACTATATCGCTATTGGGACGAATATATCAATGGTTATATTCCTCCGATGGAAGATGCAGACGGCAGGCAGTATTATGCCGAATCATGATTTTTTCGATTGAATAAAAAAGGCTGTTTTCGTAAATATTGTTGATATTCGAGCAGAAAATCGCATATCATATTAAGTAAGTATAAAGCAGTCTCTTTAGACATTTTACAAAGGAGAACAGGATTTATGATAGGTAAGTATAAGGTCATTACTCTTTGCGGGAGTACAAGATTCAAGGACGAATTCTTACGAGTACAACGTGACCTAACTCTTCAAGGAAATATAGTTATCTCTGTTGGCTTATTTGGTCATGCAGATGGCGAATATCAAACGGTTCTGACCGAAGAAATTAAGGTGATGCTGGATGATATGCATAAACGTAAAATCGACATGGCTGACGAGATATTTGTCATCAATAAGGATAACTATATTGGTCAAAGCACGAGAAGTGAGATTGATTATGCATTCCTAAACAAAAAGGCGGTGAGATATCTTGAAGAGCCGTCACCCTGAAGATCATCTAGTCATTACAAACTTGCTCGTAAAATCCAAGACCGTTATAAAAGCAGTATATGGATGGAAAAATGGTTCCGAAACCGGAACCATCGAACTCCATTTCCTTGATAATCTAATTGAAACTGTGTTGATTGATTAAGTACATCATCTATAAAAAAAGGCTTGAATCTTCGTGGTCCAAGTTCTTTTTTTATGATATACTAAATCGCAAAATTCGTCATATAATGGGTTTATAGGCTCATTTATGACTGATGATGATTTTAACCAAGTATCCCTATTATATGCTTACACAAAAGGAGTCCAGTATGAAAAAACATATGCTGCTGATTAGCAATATGATCATTATCCTTTCTATTGTGGCCGGATTTACCGCAATTGTGTATAGGGATACAAAATCATACCAGCAGCTGGCAGAAAAGCACCTGGAGAACATTATCAGTCTTGCAGATGCAGATATCTCCAACCACATCGAAAACTCCATGAGCAAACCGGTGATGGTCTCCAAGACAATGGCAAATGATGAGTTCCTGAAAACATGGCTTTTAGGGGAACCCGAAAGCACCGGAGACGATGCGTATCTTAAACAGTTATATACCTATTTGAAGGCTTATCAGGTAAAGTATGACTATACGACAGTGTTCTGCGTCTCAGACCAGACCGGCAGCTATTACTATCAGGACGGCTTGAACAAGACAATTTCAAGGGATGATGAGCATGATGTCTGGTATTATAATTTTATAGAATCCGGTCATGAGTATGATCTACAGGTCGATACGAACGAGGCCAATCACAATAGCATTACCGTATTTGTTAACTTCCGCGTGGCAGGGGACGACGGCAGGCTCCTGGGCGTAATCGGGGTTGGGCTTCAGGCTTCCTTCATAGAGGATACGATCCGTTCCTATGAAAATGACTACGACCTGTCAGTCTATATCATAAATGTGGGCGGTTCTGAGAACTCCTTTACCGGCGGTACCGATATATTCGTAAGTCAAGACAGTCTGCCGGAGCACACCGGAATCAAGGAAGAAATCAAGATGAACAAGTCCGGGGAGTCTCAAATGCAGTGGTTTACCTCCGGCGGCGAGCGAAAATGTTTGATTACCAAATATGACGACACCCTTGGTTGGTTCTTGGTGCTGGAGATGGAGACCAATTCAATCAGCAGTTCATTCCAAGAAAGGATAAAGAGCAATGTGTTCTTCATGCTCGTCACCCTTGCGGCTTGTATTGTTGTCACAACGGCTGTATTTTTCAATTACAATAAGCGCATAGTAACAACAGAGAATACGGACGAGCTGACCGGGCTATCTAACAGAAGGTTGTTTTCCAAACAATATCCGGCATTTGTCCGGAAGCACCATGAACAGAAAAAGACGCTTTTCATGCTGGATATTGACCATTTTAAAGAAGTGAACGACGTGCATGGCCACATGTTTGGAAATGCGATCCTTACGATGGTAGCAAATGAGCTGCGAAATGCAATCAACGAATATGGGATCGCGGCTCGCTGGGGCGGAGATGAGTTTATAGGAATATTGGCGGTCGAGCCCGAGAAGGCCCGACGGATTCTCAGTCTATTTATGGGCGCTCTGAAAAACGAGGAAAAAGAGGGCGACTACAGTGTAACGGTGAGCGTAGGAATGATTGAGATCAACGAAAAACTTAGCATGGAGCAGGTACTAAAAAAAGCTGATGAGGCTTTGTATTGCTCCAAAGAAAACGGTCGGGACCGGATCACGGTCAGCAGACCGGAGTGAGGATTACTATGACTTCACAGCAAATCATTGACTATTGCCTTACCAAGCCCGGCGCGTTTGTGGACTTCCCCTTCGGGCCGCAAGCCGTCATACTCAAGGTCAAATCAACTAATAGCGCGGCGCGGATCTTCGCTCAGCTGTTTATTTTGAAAGGTGAGCCCTGCGCCACCTTCAGCTGCGACCGCGCCACCGGAGAGGTCTATCGAAACGTCTACCCCGGCGCGGTGACGCGCGGCTACCACTGCCCGCCCGTTCAGCAGCCGTATTTCAACACTGTCAGGCTGACCGGTGAAGTACCCGACGATGAGATCAAACGCATGATCGATCATGCCTATGCGGCCGTCACAGCGAAGCTGCCCAAATACGCGCGCAAGGAGCTGCTGGATCATGCCTGACGGCAGATGATTTCATCTTTAGCCGCATATTAGCGCTTTATAACCGTCATTCTGTATGCTTTGAGGGAAACAATCTTTTCATTTCAATTGATGCACGATATAATAAAAAGCGAAATGCGAACACTTATTCACTAGCACCATGCCAACGAATTTAACGCGGAGGATGAGTATTTGGATAATACACTTCATTATTACGACACCATTGCATCCGACTTTGTTCAAGGAACCGTACATGTGAATATTGAATCCCTTCATCAATTATTTCTGAAATATCTTCCGCAAGGCGCAATTATATGCGATCTTGGATGCGGATCGGGCAGAGACAGCAAGTATTTTCTGGAGCATGGGTATTCTGTAGTCGCGCTTGACGGCTCAACGGAACTATGCAAAATGGCGAGCGCATACATCGGCCAGGAGGTAAGAAACATCACATTTGATCAAATCGATTATCATGAAAGCTTTGATGGTGTCTGGGCTTGCGCCTCCCTGCTTCATGTTCCTTCTCGTCATTTGCCTTCCATATTCGAAAAGATCGCACGTTCATTAAAACCTGGCGGCTATCTATACGTATCCTTCAAATATGGAACCTTTGAAGGCGAACGCAATGGAAGATACTTTACCGATCTAACCGAAGATGTATTGGCAGGCATCATACGGCAAATTGAAGAATTGCAAATCATGGAAGCAGTGGTCGGCAATGATGTTCGCGAGGGCAGGCAGCACGAGAAATGGCTCAATGCGGTCATCAGGAAACAATAGTATTTTTCTTTCCATCAGCAGCAATCACCGAACAGCCGGTACGAAATTTCCGTATGATGATTGCATGCCAATCCTTGCGAGTCTATCGTTCGCCGGCCGGGATAGGCAAGCTTCAAAGGCCCTTACCGCTGCAAATAATTTACATGGCAGCAAATGATAAACTTGGGATTCGTGTCGAACAATGGTATAATATTTGGGGAAGACAAGCTGACGGAGGAGAGGCCGAATGAAGAAATCAAGGCTATGGACAGCGGGGCTGGCCGTAACGGAATGCGCGCTGCTTGCAGGATTGATCTGGCTCCTTAGAATCAACCGCACGGAGTGGATTATCCGCATGGGCATCCTCCGGGCCGACCGGCTCATCACGGCCGGCTGGATCGCGTGGGCCGCCCTGGCGGTGCTGCTAAACCTCTTCCTCCTATTTGCATGGATAAAGCGCAGGAAACGAATGGCGGCTGCACCGATCAAGCTGACATTCTCGCCGGACAAGGTGCAGGATCCCGAGGAAATGCGTCAGGAGCTTACGCGGTTTATATCAGAGAGGCCGCAACTTGAACCGCTTTTGCAGCAGGGCCTGGATCAACTGGATAATATCGGACGCAAAAAGGAAAAGATGAACGAGATACTGGAGCGCAATGAGATTTCACTGCTCAGCGAAGCCAACGATGCGCTAAAAGACGCCGAGCAAACGCTGTGCCGCAAGCTGATTCTTGTTTTGAACCGTGCTTTGCTCTGTGATCCCGAAGAAGAAAACGCGCGGCGTAGGCAAGAGGTCTACGCAGAGCACGCCCGTTACATGCAGACCTTCCTCAGCGAGAACGAAGATGTGCTCAACCGCTGTGAAAAGCTGCTGGCAGAAACCGTGCGCTATGTGGAGGAAAAGAAGGCGGGCCGGGATACCATGGACCTGCAGATCATGACGGATGTGATCCACTCCCTGTACAATGATGGGATCCGAATGGAAATCAAATAAGGAGGCGCAAAGGGTGAAAAAGCTGCTTACACTGACGGGCGCTCTGGCGCTGCTATTAATCCTTCTCACTGGCTGCGGCGGGGGCAATGCCAAACAAGCCGGCCTTACTTCCGACCAGGCTATGGATACGCTGGACGCGCTCCTTACCAAGGTGAGCGTCAACACGCTTACTCCAAGGCTCGATATCAGCGGTACGGAATTGACTGACGCCGCCGACGAGCTGCCGGATATCTCAAACTATCCGCTGAGCGTACAGGGGGCCGGCGCGATCGACGTGGAAATCGTAGCCTCCACCGAGAAAGCCGGCTCCGGCATGGACGGCTGGCTGAATCTTGTGGCCGAAAACTTCAACAAATCCAATCTTACGCTGAACGGCCGGCGGGTTTCCGTTTCCATCCGGCCCATTGCCTCCGGCCTTGCGACAGAATATATCTTTACCGGCAAGCATGTTCCTGCCGCCTTTACACCAACCAACGAATTGTGGGCAGAGATGATTGCCTCCCGCGGGATTCCCTTCGAACTTGTGGAAAAGCGCATCGCCGGCAATACGGCGGGCATTCTTATGAGCAAGAAGGCGTATACCGACTTCACAAGCAAAAACGGCGAGGTGACTCTGGATAAGATCTTAAGCGCCGTGCTGGAGGGAAATCTTCTTTTGGGGTATACCAACCCCTACGCCAGCAGCACGGGGCTGAACATCTTAACCGCAATGCTGCAAGCTTTCGATCCGAATGATCCGCTGAGCGCCACGGCCGTAGAAAAGCTGCAATCTTTCCAAACGCAGGTGCCGCCCGTAGCCTACACCACGGCGCAGATGCGTGAAAGCGCCAAGAAAGGCATACTGGACGCGATGATCATGGAATACCAGGCGTATTCCATCGAGCCAACGCTGAGCGATTACGTATTCACGCCCTTTGGTGTTAGACACGATAACCCGGTTTATGCAATGGGCGGAATCAGCGAAGATCAGAAGGCCGTGCTGAAAATGTTCACGGACTACTGTTTGCAGCCGCAGGCCCAAAAGGATGCCGTTCGCTACGGCTTTAACGCGCTGGACGATTATCCCGGCCAGGAGCTGAACCTGAAAGGCGCGCAGCTTTTCGCGGCGCAAAAGGTTTGGAAGGAGAACAAAGATGGCGGACAGCCCGTGGTGGCCGTCTTCGTGGCCGATATCTCGGGTAGCATGGACGGCACGCCCATCAAGGAGCTGAAAAGCTCGCTGCTCAACGCCTCCCAATACATCGGCGAGGGCAACTACATCGGCCTGATCAGCTATTCCGACAGTGTGTATATCAATTTGCCCATTGATGAATTTACCGGCAAACAAAAGGCGTACTTCAACGGCGCCGTAAAGGATTTGTCCGCCGGCGGCGGCACGGCCACATACGACGGGGTGCTGGAGGGCGTCAAGATGCTTCTGGACAAGAAGGCTGAGATGCCGGGTGCCAAGCTGATGCTTTTCGTGCTGTCAGACGGCGCGCAAAACCGCGGTTACAGCATTGACCAGATTACGCCCGTAGTGCAGGGGCTGTCCATACCGATCCACACCATCGGCTACGGCAGCGGCGCCGACATGACCGGCCTGACAGCCTTGAGCAACATCAACGAGGCTTCCAGCACCAAGGCGGATGAATCCAACGTGGTGTACAATTTGAGAAATATCTTCAATTCGCAGATTTAACGAATGATAAGGAGGCTCTCCATATGCCCCTCATCACCCCAAACTTCAATTTCGCCGGCCGCTGTGAGGAAGCCATGCTTCTGTACCAAAAAGCCTTCGATGCGAAAGTTGGCTGTATGCTTCGGTATGCAGACGCGAGCAAGGAAGATTTTAGCAAAGAGTTGAAACCGGAAGAGAAAAAATATATCTATCACGCCGAGCTGCTTTTTGGGAATCAAAGAATCATGATGTGTGACAATCTTGATGTTCCGTTTACCACAAGCCTTTCGCTTTCGCTGACCGTGACCTTTGACACAAAGGAAGAAGTGCTGCGGGCCTATGAGGTTTTGAAGGAAAACAGTACGACGATCTATCCCATACAAAGCACATCGTACAGTTCCTGCATGGTGGTGTTCATCGACAAATTTGGCTTCCGCTGGGGTCTGATGACGGAGCAGACGGAACGGTAAAATACGTAAGCACATTCCTCCATGCTCCCATATATTCACAAAATGAAAAATATAACCGGGCCTGTTGAATCCGCCGCGTTTCAACAGGCCCGCTTTTTATATGCGCCGCATTCGTCTTTTATACGTATATGTCCTCCCGTTTGATACTGCTTCCAAACATTATTGCGTCGTTGCCGTGGATCTTTTCGCGCACTAGGGCGTCGACTGCCGCTCAGCGTAGCGCTGCTACGCCTCGCTTTGTCTCCTTGTATTGCGCAAAAATCTCTCACGGCCATCGACGCAATAATGTTCTCCATTAGTATGACTTGCACATAGAAATGGTTGAATTAAGGGATACTATCAAAAAAAGAAAAGAGGCAATGTGTTGTTTACATCTATTTATTTTCAATTGACCATCGAGCTGCTCTTTGGCTTTATCGGCTTGCTTATCTCGGTAAAGATCATTGGAAAAAGGCAGTTTCAGCAAATATCACCTTTTGACTTTATTTCCGCCATTGTGCTCGGGGAATTTCTAGGTAATGCCATATATGATAATGATATTACAATATTCCATGTCCTGTATGCCATTTCTATCTGGACGATTTTGGTTTATGCCGTTGAAAAGACTGTTCAAAAATCAAAGCGGTTCCGCCGTGTTGTTGAAGGTTCCCCGACGCTGCTTATCAATCATGGAAAAATAGACTATCAAATCATGAAAAAAGAGAAGCTTGATTTTGTGGAATTACTGAGTCTCATAAGAGACAGAGGCGCATATTCGATCAGTGAAATCGAGTTCGCGATATTGGAGCATAATGGAATGATCACGCTTATCAAAAAGGCCCAATTTGATCAGGTGATTAAAAGCGATTTGAACATTGAACCCAAACCGGTATACCTGCCCCTGCCGTTAATCATTGAGGGTCAGGTGCTTACATCCAACCTAAGGAAGACTGAACATGACCAGAATTGGCTTGAAAATGAATTGCAGCAAAAACAGGTAGGTGATATACTTAATGTACTATATGCAGAATGGAGTCCATCTGCAGGATTATTTGTTCAGCTTAATCAGTAAATATATAGAAAATCGTTGAGGATGTATATGTGGGCCAGCGTGGAAGAACCTTGGAAAGTTGCATTTGAACAGGGCTGGAAGGCGTTTGGACATGGTTCCATCCCCATTGGCGCCTGCATTGCCGATGAAAACGGCAACATCATTTCCGTTGGGCGAAACCGCGTTTTCGAAAGGGATTGCGCGAATCCAAGGATCGCACATGCGGAAACCGAGGCGCTGCAAAGCCTTGATACCCGAAAGTACCCTCATGTACAAGGCTACACCTTATATGCCTGCATGGAGCCGTGTCCAATGTGCCTTGGTACAATTGTAATGAGCGATATTTTTAAATTGCGCATAGCTGCAAAGGACAGTTACTGTGGGGCTGTTCACTACTGTCATGAAGATCCGTATATCGCGTCAAAGAATATGCAAGTCAGCTTTGAATATGGATTGCTGGAAACGGTACAGCTTGTTATGCAAACATATTTTGAATTGAAGCTTCGAAATGGCAACATGAATGTAGTTACAAAGGCCTTCGAAAAAAGCAATCCCAAAGCCGTCAGGATTGCCAAATCCTATTATGAAAAGCGATACTTTGATGCATGCCTTGAGAAAGCCTGTGCATTCGGCAATATTTTTAATGAGATAGCAAACGAAAACATCCGTTTAGCAGAATGATAGATCATATCGCCGGTTCTTAATCAGTTTGCCGGATATCTTCTGACTAAAGCTTCAAAATCTTTGGAATTCTTCCAAAGAAATTTGCAATAAATTTTCGAAAAGCACTTGAACAGTCGTTCAAAACCTGTCATAATAGATTTGAACATTCGTTCAATTCTAATGCAGGAGTTGACTTTTATGGATTTCGCTAAGAATAAGCCATTTTGGGAAACCGCTGTGAATACCCGCCACTCGTGCCGCAGCTATCAGAACCGGCCGGTTGATGATAAGGTTATGGAAAAGCTCAAAGCATTTGCAAATTCGATGGATCTACCCTTTGAGCATGACTATGAGCTGCGCTTTTTCAAGTCAATCGGCCATCCACTGGCTAATAATCTGAAAAACCCGCCACCCGACTGCCTCGCGTTTATGTCCAGAACCGACCTTATGTCCATCGGCAAGACAGGTTTTTTGGGGGAGCTCTTTATTTTGTACGCTACAGGCCTGGAACTTTGCACCTGCTGGTTCGGCCATTACATTTTGCCGGAGGTCGAGCGTGCCATGCCGCATTTGGGCAAGCACGCAAACGATCCTGCGCCATTATTTGGCTACGGTAAAGATGAAGTGGAAGGCATACGTGCGATTTGCATTACCCCGCTGGGTTATTGGGAGCAAAAAGGATTACGCCTTGCCGACCGCATAGCAAGCAGCATGATGAGTTTTAAGCGCAAGCCCCTCGCCGAACTTATGGAGAACGGTACGGACCCCGAAAAGCTGCCGCCTGAGATCCAATACGCGCTGGATTTCGCACGCAAGGCGCCTTCAGGCGGAAACAGTCAACACTGGCGCTTTGCAGTTTCAGGCGACGGTAAAACGGTAACAATTGCAAAACCAAAGGGCTACAAGCATTTCAAGTGGGAACATTGCGATATGGACGTGGGTGTCTGTGCCTGTCATTTCTGGCTGGGGCTTAAAGTGCAAGGCATCCCCTGTGCAGTCGAGCCGGTGCTTGACGGAGACAGGGTTGTGTGGAGGTTTTCACTTTGATGAATGGGCAATCGAATTGTCCCGTATTCAGTGACGACCCCAAAAAGCAGGTTATTTTAGAGGCGGCTCTGCATGAGTTTGCTGAAAAAGGTTTCAATGGTGCGTCAACCCGCTCGATAGCCAATTACGCGGGTGTCGCGCACGGATTAATGTACTACTACTTCCAGGACAAGAAAACGCTCTTTATGCAGCTTTCCCGCCTGCTGCGCGAATGGATTGTGCCATTTGTTTATGACGGCATAGAAACAAGCGACGTATTTGCAGCAATGCTCGACATGTGCAAGAAAAAGCTGGAGCTCTTTTCGGCGTATCCGTCGGTATACCGTGTGGTCATGGAAGAAATACGCTATTTTCCAAAAGAGTTTCAAGCCGATGGCAAGGAAATAAAACGGGATATGTCCATCTGGACAAAGTTTGCGCAATACGAATTCACGCCAAATCAAGCGCAAACACTTGAAATAATGGAGCTTACGCTTGAAGCTATGGGTGAAAGGTTTTTGGCAAAATATATCGGCGGTGAGCTGACAGCCGAGGAAATGTTCAGACTCGGGGTGAAAAAGGCTGTAGAACTTATCAATTACTTCAAAAAAGTATGGAATCTGCCGCTTGGTGATTGATTCCTGTAGTTTGCATGTACGTCCTGCACTAATCCGCCTTGTGTTTAAGTGTGGTTTCCTTTGGATATATAAGAAATAGGCACCAATCATATTCAAAGGAGTTGATACAATGAAAATTCTTTATAAAGCATCGGCGGTAGCCACAGGCGGCCGCGACGGACAGGTGCTTGTGGAAAACAGCCCGCTCCGCTTCGAGATGGCATCCCCTCCGGAACTGGGCGGCTCTAAGCCCAATGGATTCAACCCGGAGCAGTTGTTTGCCGCCGGGTATTCCGCTTGCTTCGGCAGCGCTTTGCAGCATGTTTTCAAAGTAAAGAGGCTGACCATTGCCGCACCCGAAGTACATGCCACGGTCGGTATCGGCAAAAATGATGCGGGTGGTTATACGCTGGCAGTAGATATTGTAGCCGTGTTTCATGATTTGGATCAGGCAACCGCCGATTCGCTGGTTGCGCAGGCCCATCAGATTTGCCCGTATTCCAATGCCACCCGGGGCAACATCGATGTCTCTGTTTCGGCAAGGGTGGAATAAGCACTCGGGCCAAGCCCCTTTCTGCTCTTCCGCCTATTGGCACTATCCGTAAATATAACAAATAGCCGCCGGCCCAAGGAATATGGAAAAGCAGTTCCTTGGGTTGATGGCAAAGGCGCTGACAATGCCCGAAATGCTCGCGGCTGTCAGCGTTTTCTTTTTAAAAAAAGGCAGACCGCGTACACCCACCCATATGACGGGCAAGGTACAGGATCTGCCTGTTTTTCTTCTGTTATCCGGTTTCTTTTGCTATAATGAATTCACAACATTTCATGAAGGGGTGGAAAAATGAAAGCGGAGATCATTGAAGCATATCATCGTCTTGACGATATTCGCAGCCTTTTTGATGAATATGTGGCGTGGCTTGGCATTCCGCTGGATTTTCAGAATTATGATGAAGAGATGGCTTCGCTGCCGGGCAAGTATGCAAGGCCAGACGGCAGGTTATATTTGATGCTTGCAGATGGCAAAGCAGCCGGCTGCATTGCGTTGCGTTCTTTCGATACAGATAGCGGCGGCCGCCGGCGCTGTGAGATGAAACGCTTGTTTGTTCGCGATCAATTCAAAGGCTATGGCCTTGGCAGGCAGCTAGCCCAGCGGGTCATTGAGGAAGCGCGCAGCATCGGATATTCCGAAATGCTGCTTGATAGTTTTACTACGATGGAAAGCGCCATTGCACTGTATAAGAAACTGGGATTTGAAGAAATTGAACCATATCGTTTTAATCCACATGAGAATGTGGTATACCTCAGGCTGAATCTGGCCGGAGCAAACACCCAGCCTCCTGTCATGTGAAGTGAAACGAATAATGCCAAGCGATTACCAGTTCAACGCTTCAAATACGCATGCAAGGTATCCATATGCATTGGATAGATGCGTTCCGGTGTTTCCTCCAGCATTTTAGACAGCTCATCCTTGCCGACCCACATATAGTTCTTCGCCTCGTTTGAGTCACGGAGCAGCAACCCTTCAGCCGTACAAATAAAAATAAACACCATAATAGGATAAGAGCCCTCGAGATTCTGGCTGCATGAGAAGGGCTTAAAATTCAAAACCCTATATCCATTTGCCACGTGGAAGGAGGCTTCCTCCTCACCTTCGATCTTCACGATTTCAAGGCCTGTCTCCTCTTTGACTTCACGGCGTATGGTATCGAAAACACTTTCGAATTCTCTTATTTTCCCTGCCGGTATCTCCAGCAGGCCATTTTCCAAGGGGGCATCTTTTTTGCAGCGCTCCTGCAGCAAAATCCGCTCATATCCACTATCGCTACGCCGTATGATTGCACCTGCACCGGGGATTGCAAATCTTTCCATGTTGCTCCTAATATGTACTCCAAAATTTGGGAAATGCATATGTTCTGTCCACCATGCAATATTCTACCAACAATTTGCGCCCCGTACAACAACGCATTTAGTTTAAGACGTGCGTTGAAAAAGCATCACAGTACAAATATTGGGTATTGAAACATTCCGTGCTTTGCTATTTCCCCGTTTCATAGTATGATGATACCATACAGATGCAGCCTATGCACAAAAGAAGGAGTACGGTAATATGGGTGTCATACTGCTTGGTGCAATTGCAATTCTGGAAACCATTTTTTTGATTATATGCATTCATACAAAATCTAGCCAAATCAAAGCAAAGAGCGTTTCCCACATTGTTCTGGCTGCAACTTTTGCGTTCCTTATACTAATATCTGCCGTTGTGTGGAGTTTTCGCTACTATGCACTGGCCGCCTTATTATCCCTTCAGGCATTGGCCGGAGTGGTGGCGCTGCTCCGAAAAAGAGAGAACAAGAAGTCTTTCAGCGTTTTGCGCGCTGCAGCAAAAACAGCCGGCAAGCTTGCGCTGCTCTTCCTTGCCTTATTGCCTGCAGTTCTATTTCCGGAACATAGAATCATCCCGCCCACAGGCAAATATAAGGTCGCCAACGTAGCCTATACGTATACGGATGCAAACCGTATGGAGACCTACGCCAAGCTAAACCAAAGCAGACGTTTGAACGTGGAATTTTGGTACCCCGAGTCTCCGGATGGAACATATCCGCTGATTTTGTTTTCTCATGGAGGTATAAGCGTTAGGACAAGCAACGAGTCGTTGTACTACGAGCTTGCAAGCAACGGGTATGTAGTATGCTCCATTGACCATACTTATCATTGCTTGTACACCTCCTTTGACAACGGACGAACGGTGTATATCAGCACGGAATATATGCATCAATTGCAAGCGGAAGATGCCGAAGCTGATAGGCAGCAAAGCTACGAATACTATCAACAGTGGATGAAGATACGCACAGACGATATCAACTTTGTTATTGACCATATCCTAAAAAATGGCCAAAGCGAAAATGCCGATGGGATATACAGGCGTATTGACGGAACCAGGATCGGGGTGATGGGTCATTCTCTGGGCGGCTCGGCGGCACTCGGCATCGGACGCATGAGAAAAGACATCGGCGCGGTAATTACGCTTGAATCCCCCTTTCTGTGCGATATCACAGGCATTCGGGACGGTGAATTTGTTTTTACAGATGAGCCCTATCCGGTACCTATGCTTAGCGTATATTCCGACAGCGCCTGGAGTCATCTCTCACAGTGGCCGCAGTACATGCAAAATAACCGGCTGCTTTCTAATGCCTCTGCAGCCGCCCCGTTTGTGCATATCCGCGGTACCGGGCATTTTGCATTGACAGATTTTTCTCTTACCAGCCCCTTGCTTACGCAAATGTTCAACGGGTTTCCATCAACGGCAGATGCAGAGTACTATCTCACAGCAATCAACAGCGTCTGCCTGCGTTTCTTTGACTGCCACCTGAAAGGAAAGGGTAGTTTTCCCACAAGCGAGATATATTGATCCTTTTTCCATGTTTAGCAGATGAATAAATTTGGTATATACATCATGTAACTCTTTTCCTCATTCCGACCCAAGAAATGAGGTGTGTGCCATGGGCCTTATCGGTTGGCTTTTCCTCGGCGCCTTGGCCGGCTGGATTGCCAGCACGTTCACCGGCAACAACCGCCGGATGGGTCTTGCCGCCAACATCATCGTCGGCGTTATCGGCTCTTCTATCGGTGGGTTTGTATTCAATCTCCTGGGCGGTCACGGTGTCACAGGACTCAATCTTTGGAGCCTCATCGTGGCGGTGGCCGGTTCCGTGATCCTGTTGACTATTGTCAACGCCATACGAAAATAGAGTCAAAAGAAAGGGAACCCATGCATTCCGAGATAATTGAACTTACGGTAAAGGCTGCCGTCAATGCCCCGGTGGAAAAAGTATGGGAGTACTGGACGGACCCTAAACATATAGTGAAATGGAACCATGCGTCGGATGACTGGCATTCTCCGCATGCCCAAAATGACTTAAGGGTAGGCGGAAAATTCCTTTTCAGAATGGAAGCAAAGGATGGAAGCCAGGGGTTTGATTTTTCCGGCGTGTATGATGAAGTGAAGCATCATCATACTATTTCGTATATCATGGGCGACGGCAGAAAAGTCAAAACCATCTTTAGCGGTCAGGGAAGCAAAACAGAAATCATCGAAACCTTTGATGCTGAAAACATCTACTCCCTTGAACAGCAGCGAAGCGGCTGGCAAGCCATTTTAGATAACTTCAAAAGGTACTTAGAACAGTCCGGCTGACAATCATAGCGAAGCGGAAAGCCTCTATCCTTCATGGACGGGGGCTTTTTTTCGTTTCCCCCCATTTAAATGACTTTTTTATGAATTTTCCTGCTTCTTCTTATTTGCTTTCTCCGACGCCCATGCTTCATTTTCCGTCACACGGAATTTCACGATCCTTTGGATCAGTTCGATCGGCAGCGGTTTTGAGTATGGAAATTGAATGGCGCCCTTGGAGGTTTTGTATTCCGTTAGTTCCGGTGTGAAATGCTCCACACCACTGGCGCCGGGATAGAAGCCCAAGTGGCTTTTATTTGCCGCAAAATGAACCAGATTTCCATGCAGGTAAAACGTGGGCATCTGCCAGCTGATTTTTTCCGACGCCTGCGGTGCCGCTTCCCGAATGACCTTTCTTACGGTTTGCATGATGGATTGCATCTCGGGTGAGAATTGTGCAATATATTCATCGATGTTTTTCGGTGCTGTCTGATTGTTTTCCATGCTCTCTCCTCCTTAATAAACTTTCTTAATCCTTCCATTTTTGCTTGAGCCGGTAATACGTTGAATAATTGTCAAATCCCGCCTTGTAGGCGGCCTCCGCAGCCGGCGTCCCCATGGCGCGCAGGTGCTCGGCGTACACGATGCGCTTATGCCGCACATATTCCATTACCGACCGGCCGGTAGCCTTTGTAAAAATGCGGTTGATCTGGTTCTTGCTCATGAAAAACTGTTGGGACAGCATGTCCAGCGTGATCTTCTGTGAAAAATTGGTATTGATATGCTCAATGATTTTCTGGGGTAGCGTCATCTCCACCGCTGATTCCTCCGGCGGTTTGAAAGCATTGTAAATGTTCAGAATCTGCGACAGCAGGGCCACCAGCCGCGCATTCACCGCCGGCCCGGAAAGCTCGTCCGGATAGGCATAGCAGGCCTGTAATGCGTTCAGTTCATAAAGGATGGCATTAGCATCCTCCATATAAATGGTTGATGAATGGAATGGCCGCAGCAAGGGCGTCCTTATCTTTTCGGGGACAAGCCCTGCGTCAAAATGCAATGTGAAGCGCTCGTATTTTTCGGCCGTCTTCACACGGCATTCGTGAAAGGTACCCGGAGCCATCAGGATCATGCTGTTGGGTTTGGGCTGGTACAGTACGCCGTTGACCAAATAATCCACCGAACCGCTGATGAAATAGTATAGTTCATAAATGGGATGGCAATGAAGCTTATAGGACGCAGTTATATCATAGGAAGCACTATGGGTAGCATTGACATGATCCAAGAAAAACTGCTGCATCATATAATCACGACCCTTCCTGTACGATGATTTCATTCTAACCCGGAATGGTGCGCAATGCAATAACCACAATGAAAATTGCAATGTACATTGCACGAAAAACATCGTAAACTTTTATTATTACAATGGCGGGAGAATGAAATATGCTGCTTGGAGCTCAAAGTTATACAGTTCGGACATTCACCCAGACGGAGCGGGATTTTCGTATAGCCATGCAAAGGATTGCTGCCATCGGTTATTCCTCCGTACAGCTTTCCGCTATCGGCCCCATGGAACCCAAGATCGTCAGAAGCATTTGCGATGAGAACGGTCTTGCCATCGTTTTGACCCATACCAATCCGGAAAGAATCCTTACGGATGTAGACGCGGTCATCCGTGAGCATGACATATTGGGCTGTGACTATGTCGGCATCGGCTCTATGCCGGATCGTTACCGCAACGAGGACTGGATTGGCCAGTTTGCGGCGGATTTTACCGCTCCGGCCCGAAAAATACGGGATGCCGGAAAGCTTCTCATGTACCATAACCACAATTTTGAGTGGGAGCGGCTTTCCAGTGGAAAAACAATGATGGATGTGCTGCTTGAATCCATGCCTGCAGATATCATGGGCATTACATTGGACACCTATTGGGTGCAGGCGGCAGGCGCGGACGTATATGCCTTTATGGAAAGGGTATCCGACCGGATTCCCTGTGTGCACTTGAAGGATATGGCGGTGAAGGGGTTCGAGCAACGGATGGCCGCCGTTGGCGAAGGCAACCTTGATTTCCCCAAAATTCTGGCGCTGCTCACAAGGCTTAACAAAACAAAGTACATGCTGGTGGAGCAGGACAACTGCTATGGCGACAGCCCCTTTGCCTGCCTAAAGCGCAGCTATGATTACGTGAAAGGGCTGGGATATTGACATGAGCAAGCTTAGGCTTGGCATTATCGGCATCGGCAATATCGGTTCGGCCCACTGCGCCCGCATATTGGGCGGGGAAACGCCTGAAATCACGCTGTCTGCCGTGGCGGACAGGAGTGAAAACCGCAGGGATTGGGCAAAAGCCAATTTGCCGGAAGATACAGCCATATTTTCTGAAGGCATTGAGCTTATTAAAAGCGGCTGCTGCGACGCTGTGGTCGTTGCGACGCCCCATTACCAGCATCCGGAACTGGCCATCGCAGCCTTCCAGCACGGATTGCATGTGCTGTGTGAAAAGCCTGCCGGCGTGTACACGCTTGCGGTGCGGGAGATGATGGCGGAGGCCGACAAACACCCGCATTTGACCTTTGGCATGATGTTCAACCAACGCACCAACTATCTGTACCGTAAAATGCATGAACTGATCCAAGGTGGCGAAATAGGCCGGCTCAAGCGTGTCTCCTGGCTTATTACCGACTGGTACAGAACACAATTTTATTACGATTCCGGTGCTTGGCGCGCCACCTGGGCCGGCGAGGGCGGCGGCGTTCTTTTGAACCAATGCCCCCACCAATTGGACCTTTTGCAGTGGCTGTGCGGTATGCCGACAAAGGTAACGGCATTTTGCCATGAAGGCAAATGGCACGACATCGAAGTGGAAGACGATGTGACCGCTTACCTGGAGTACGAAAACGGCGCAACGGGCGTGTTTGTGACAACTACCGCCGATGCGCCGGGCACCAACCGGCTGGAGATCACCGGAACCTTGGGCAAATTGGTTTGTGAAGATAACAATTTGACTTTCTACAAGCTGGATGTGGATGAGCGGGAATGGTGCGTAACCGCCAATGAAGGCTTTGCAAAGCCTCCCGTTAAGCAAGTCCCCTTGGTAATGGATGGAGATAACACGCAGCATGCAGGCATTTTGAACGCATTTGCGTCTAATATTTTATACAGTTCACCTCTAGTTGCCGATGGCCGGGAGGGCATCAATGGGTTGATGCTTTCCAACGCCATGCATCTTTCGGGGTGGCTGCATGAAACCGTTTCCCTTCCCTTGGACGAAGATCGTTTTTTACAAGAGCTGAACAAGCGTCGCGCTGCATCCCGCCACAAGTCGGGCGAGAGCGTATATGCCGACGTGAAAGGTACTTACGGCGTGTGACAGGCACCATATAAGGTGCTGTCGATAAGACCGCAAAGCGTATGTCCTGCGGTATTGTGTTTGCTGTTCGTCCCTATAGAAAGGAGGAGCATATCATTTTCGGGGCGTCGGATATTAAGGACAAGCTAAATGTGGGCTGAAGAAAAAAAGATAAGGAGCTTGAACAGATATGAAAAAACTGGTTTGCCTGCTTCTCTCGTTGGCAATGCTCATTCCCGCCGCCGCTTTCGCGGAAGGTTTTGCTTACCCGATGGACGGCAGCGTCACCCTGACCTGGTATGCCGCCGAAGGTTTCGGTGATATTAACGACGCGTATGCCAACCCCAATGACTCGCCCTTCCACAAGGGCCTGAGCGAAATGACCGGCGTTAACATCGACTGGTCGGTTCGCACCGCCGGCACTGATGCCGGACAAGCATTGAACCTGGTGTTGGCCGGTACAACGCTGCCGGACATTATTTTCGGCAATCTGATGACCGACGCGGCCCGCCATATTGAGGAGGGCACGATTCTCGATCTGACGCCTTACCTTGAGAAGTGGGCGCCGAACTATTACGCGTTCCTCAAGAGCAATCCGGCCTATGACAAGGCGATGAAGACGGACGCCGGGCAGTATTACGGCTTTGGCTTCTTCCGTGAGGCGGGCGGCTGGAATGATACGTATGAAGGCCCGGTCATCCGTCAGGATTGGCTGGACGAATGCGGCCTGGAAGCGCCCAAAACCATTTCGGACTGGGACAACGTTCTGAAGGTTTTCAAAGAGAAGTACGGCGCCACCTTCTCCTTCGCCTGGGATCCCCGCTTCCGTGACAGCGGCATCGCCGGCGCTTTCGGCGCCCATGGCATGGCGGGCCAGGCCGGTAGTGCCTACCGCTACTATATCGACGACAATGGCAAAGTGCAGTTCGATATGGCGCAGGAGAGCTGGCTGAATTACATGCTTAAGCTCAATGAGTGGTGGGCGGCCGGCCTTATCGATCAGGACGTGTTTGCC
This sequence comes from Bacillota bacterium, assembly GCA_023413135.1. GTDB lineage: Bacteria > Bacillota > Clostridia > Christensenellales > Aristaeellaceae > JAEWAH01. The sequence continues at coordinate 41,223 of JAEZQK010000084.1, read as the reverse complement.
ACCAAGGATACCGAAGCCAAGACCAAGGCTCTGAATGGCGTGATGGGAATTTCCTATACCTCCATGGGCCAGCTGTCCAACTGGCGCAAAGAAGCTGACCAAGCCGGCAATGGCGCCAACTGGGTGGGCCTGCAATACCCCACCGCGGATGATGGTTCCATCAGCATGGTATTTGGCGGCATGGGTATCGGCTCGGTCGTTTCCGTCATCTCCGGCGACTGTCCGGAAGATAAGATTGAAACTGCCTTGCGCGTGCTCGACTACGCCTATACGCCCGAGGGCAACCTTTACTGGAACTTTGGTAAGCAAGGCGTTACCTGGGATTACGACGAGAAGGGCGAACCCGCTTATCTCCCCCTGGTAACCGAGGACCCGGACGGACTCAACGACGCTATTTCCAAGTACGGCGGCTCGACCTGGAGCGGCAGCTGCATACAGGCCACAAAGCTGCTTTACATGAAGAACACCCCCGAATCCATTGCCGCCAACGATCTGTGGTACTATCCTAACCAGGAAATCGCCGGCAAGGGCAAGATGCCCTCTGGCGTGACCCTGACCGCGGAAGAAAGCGACGAGCTCACCAATATCGAAGCCTCCCTGGGCACCTATGTGCCGGAAATGTCAGCCAAGTTCATCACCGGCGAAGCCACAAAGGCTGACTGGGAAAACCATCTAAAGAAACTGGATGATATGGGCCTTCAGCGTGCGCTGGAGATCCGCCAGGCGGCGTATGACCGCTTCATGGCCCGCTAACTTAAAGGGCGGAATCCTGACGGTCCATTGCAAATGGGCGGGGATCGCTTCTTCCTGAGGCGATCCCCCATTTTGATACTGTAAACGGAAGGAACGATGTATATGGCGAAAGCTCCTGCGGTCGCAGTATACCCGGCGCATAAGCGCGGGTTTTTGCATAGGCTCGCCAGGGATTACAAGCTGAACAAGTATAAGTATCTTTTGATCATACCGGTGCTTATCATATTGGTGCTGTTCGCTTACAAGCCGATGTACGGGTTGATCATCGCGTTCAAAAATTACCGGCCCAGGCTGGGGATTGAGGGCAGCAAATGGGTCGGACTGCAAAATTTCGAGAATTTCTTTGGGGACGTGTATTTCGGGCGTCTTTTGCGCAATACGCTTTCCATAAGCCTTCTCAATATTCTGTTTGGCTTTCCGCTGCCGATCATCCTGGCGCTCTTGCTCAATGAGGTGCGCCGAAACAGCTTTAAACGCACAGTGCAGACCATCACTTATATGCCGTATTTTGTATCTATGGTCGTCAGTTGTGCGCTGGTACGCATATATAGCCAGAATAACGGCATCTTTGCCGATATCCTTGTGTCATTAGGCGCGCCACGGCAAAACCTGCTTACAGACCCGCGCTATTTTTACCCCATTTATATCATTTCCGACCTGTGGCAATTTGTCGGATGGAATTCGATTATTTATCTGGCCGCGCTTTCTGGCATCGATCAGGAGCAGTATGAAGCTGCCCGCATCGACGGTGCAGGACGCTTCAAGCAGGTGCTGCACATCACCCTGCCCGGCCTGATGCCTACGATCACTGTGTTGTTTATCCTGCGCATGGGCAGCGTCCTCAACGTCGGATTTGAAAAGGTCCTGCTTTTGTATTCTGAGGCGACCTATGAAGTGGCAGACGTTATCTCCACCTACGTTTACCGGCGCGGCATCATGCAGGCGGATTACAGCTACGCCACCGCCGTGGGCTTGTTCAATTCTGTTGTCAATGTGTTCTTTTTGATAGCAGCCAATACGCTGAGCAAGAAATATACCGATTCCGCGCTGTTTTAAAGGAGGGGAGAGAGAACATGGCAAAACAGAAAAGTGCGATTCAATACGACACCCCGGGTGAGAAAGTGTTCAATGTCACCAACGTTCTTCTCCTCGTATTGCTTTGTCTTGTAACGGCGTATCCGGTCTATTACGTGTTCTGTGCCTCCGTTAGTGAGAATGTCAAACTTCTGCAGAACCCCGGCTTTATGCTCTTTCCGCAGGGCTGGAACACCTCCGCCTACCGCCTGGCCTTCACGCATCCCCTTTTGTCCAGCGGTTACAAGAATATCCTGACCATTATGGCCATAGCACTTCCCCTGAACATTCTTTTGACGCTATTTTGCGGGTATTTTCTGGCTGCCCGGAATGTCATGTTCAAAAAGCCGATCATGCTGATTATTATGTTCACGATGTTTTTTAACGGCGGCATGATTCCCAATTATTTGAACGTTCAATCCCTGGGGCTGTACAATACGCTTTGGGCATTGATCCTTCCGGGCGCCATCAGCATATACAATGCCATCATCTGCAAAACCGCTATCGAAGCCGTTCCCGACAGTTTGGCGGAATCAGCCCACATCGACGGCGCGAACGATCTGGTGGTACTCTTTCGAATCGTACTGCCGCTGATTATGCCAACCATCGCGGTGCTGCTTTTGTATTATGGCGTCGCGCATTGGAATAGCTGGTTTTCCGCCTCCATCTATATCAAGGACAATGAAAATCTGCCTATTCAAAATGTGCTGCGCAGCGTGCTGATCGCCAATTCCAACATTCTAAACGCCGCCGCATCCGCGGAAGACCGTATCAACGAGTTCGCGGAAACCATCAAATATGCCGCGATCGTCATTTCCACGGTGCCTGTTTTGCTAATCTATCCCTTCGTGCAAAAGTATTTTGTCAAGGGTGTCATGATCGGCGCTGTCAAAGGCTAAAGACAAACGGCGCAATACGAAAACGGCGGGTGTCCTTGAAGCAAGGACGCCCGCCGTTTTTGATTTCCCGATTTCATTCCACCCGCATGGGTTCGCCTTTTTTGAGCAGCGGCCGCCAGAGAAGCCGCTCTTCCCCCTTCAGCCTGCGTACGGCTTCAATGAAGAAATAGTCGCCATAGTTCATGGCGATATGATGGCCCGGCGTTTCGTGATAAGCCGACGTACACATGGTCAGGATGGCCGGGGTATCATGCGTCCAGTCGGAGCATTTTTCATCCATGGCACGAAGCATACGGATAGCTGCGCTCCTATAGCCTTCCGCCGCCGGATCGTCACCCAGAGCATTAGCCAGTTCCATAAGTCCGCAGGCGGCAATGCCGCCGGCGCAGTTGTCCTTGACCGCTGGTTCGGCGGGCTGCTTGAAGTCCACCGGGGGAATAGAATCCTCCGGCAAGTTCGCAAGGAAATAGTTTGCTACGCCTCGGGCTGTGCGCAGGAACGATTCATCCCCCGTATACACATGGCTCAGCATAAAGCCATACAGCGCCCAAGCCTGGCCGCGGGACCAGCTTGATCCGGGCGCGTACCCCTGCCCGGTGGGCGTGTCCACCACCTTGCCCGTTTCGGGATCAAAGCACACGATGTGGTGGGAGGAACCATCTTCCCGGATAAAGCAGCGCTGCACGGTGTGCGCATGATTCACCGCGATCAGCTTATAACGCGGATCTCCCGTATATTCACTGGCAAAATACAAAAGCGGCAGGTTCATCATGCAGTCAATGATAGCCCAGCCCACCTGTCCCTTGCCGTTCCAGGCGCGGATAAAGCCGTTGGGATTGTACCTGCCCGCCAGCATGTTGGCGCAAAACAGCACCCGGGTAAGGCTTTCCTTGTTCCCGTCAATGGCGTAATGCACACCGCTATTGATCAGCCACATGAAGCCCACGTCATGGTGCAGCGCCAAAACATCGCGCAGCGCCTCGTCCATCAGCTTTTCGGCTCGTTCGGCCTCCTTAAGGTAGGAATCATCCCCGGTTTCCAGATACATCTGCCACATTTCGGCCGGCCAGAAGCCATTGGTCCACCAAGCGATTCCCTTGGAAACCCACTGGCCTCCCTCCACAGTATAGGGGATGCCTGTGATTTCCTGTGCTTTTTTCACGCCGTAGCGCATCTTGTCATCCATTTTTTGAAGCACTTTCGTTGCCCACTGAACGGTGGACTTGTCAACCGGGTACTGGTTCATCCCAAAACGTCCTTCCTGTTTATGTATTATTTCTATTCACCCGGATTCCCCGGATCAATTCAGCAAACAGGCCGAAGGTATGCCTTTCCTATTTCCCATATATGGAGAACATCGTATCAACGGTATCCTGTACCTGCATAGGGCCGATGGGCACATCGCGCCCATTCTCCAGCGCATTATAAAAGTCCCGGATGCATGGCACATGCGCCGCCCCCCAGTAATCCTTGGATAGGGGAAGACCATGCCCAAATTCCATTCGCTCTTCTCTTCCGTCTCTCCAAAGCATGTGCAGCGATTCCTTTTCCATGCGCACCACGGCGTTTTCACAATCGATCTCCAAAAAAACGGGCGAATTGACGCTATAGGCGGTGGTGGCATAAAAAAGACCGGGAGCACCGTGAAAAGTCATATAGGCTTCCACGGTGTCCTCCACATCAATGATGCCCTTCAAATGACGGTTTGACAACGTGGCAGCAACATTTTCGGGCCTTCCCAGCAGATATACCATCAGATCCAGCGTGTGGATCGCCTGGTTGATCAGCGCGCCGCCGCCCTCCGTGCTTTGTTTGCCCCGCCAACCGCTGTCCGTATAGTATTCCTTGTTTCTTGACCATGTAACAAAGGCCCGCGCGCCCAGCACCTTCCCCAGGTCTCCACACGTCAGCAGTTCCTTTAGCTTTATAACGCTGCCATTGTACCTGTTTTGGAAGCATACGCCGACGCGAACCTTCCGGGCTGCCTCCACAAGCGCCGCCCACTGTGTTCGGTCGATAGCCGGTGGTTTTTCGGTGAACACATGCTTATTGCGTGAGGCGGCCAATTGCGCCATGGGAACATGCAAATAATGCGGCGTGCAAAGATGCACCACGTCCACCTGCTCGTTTTCAAGCAGACTCTCCATGGAGTCATACGCATGAAGGCCATATTCCCGCGCCATATTTCCGGCGCGCTCAGGATCGATATCCGCACAGGCAACCAGCCTGACACCTTGAAGCTGCGCAAGAGCATAAGCATGTACGGGCGCGACGGTTCCGCACCCGATGATAGCGGCATGAATCATGAATCACAAGAGCCTTTCCACTTTTGCCGGCGGGATTTCGCTATCATATGAAATAAGCGAAGGCGTCGGCTTACTATCAGCAGTATATGACGAAACGGAAGCAAAAGCCATTGCACGGCGGAATCTCTTTGATTGCCTTGCGCACCATCTATGATCCTTCACAAAGCAGCCAGCACCGAATCAAACATCATTCGTCTGGAAAGAATGCTGATATCACGGAAAAGGAGCGGATGCGGATGCAAAGCAATACAAACGGCACGGGAGCAGGCAGCGATATGCCCATTGGGCTTGGTATGCTGCTCATGGGGGACCAATTGGCGTTTGACCGGTTTGGAGGATTGTCCCCTGAAGAAAAGAAACGGGTGCTGCATTACGTGGAAAGCGGCGTGGACGGGGATGATGCCAAGCGGCGCATCGAGCATACCGTCAAGAGCCTGCACGACGGCGTGCCGGGGTTTTATCTCCAATGAACATCAACCCACACCTGTGAAGCAGGCAGGCTCCTTTTCAAAAAGGAGATCCTGCCTGCTTTTTAATATATCAGGAAATAGCGCTGGTACATATTGCCACAAAGCATAAAATACGCTACAATGGTCACATATCATAGCTTCGGCGGAAGGGATGGTAACATATGAAAAACACGATGATCGGAGCAGGTATCTTTAAATAAAGGCTTATCCGCCGAGCAGCGCATGCTTCCATGGCGATAAGCCTACATGCATGGAGGCAGCTTTTGAACATCATCAATTTGGGCATTCTGGCCCATGTGGATGCGGGCAAGACAACAGTCACCGAGTCTCTTTTGCATACGGCCGGCGCAGTACTTAAGCTTGGCCGGGTCGATCATGGCAATACGGTTACGGATTCGCTGCGCATTGAGCGGGAGCGGGGTATAACGGTCCGGGCGGCGACGGTGTCGCTTAGGTATAAGAACGTTAAAGTCAATATACTCGATACGCCGGGTCATGTGGATTTCATCGCGGAGGTAGAGCGCTCCCTTGCGGTATTGGACGCGGCGGTGCTTGTCGTGTCCGCCCGGGAGGGCGTGCAATCCCAAACGGCTGTGCTTTTTCATGCGCTTCAAAAGCTTCGGATACCAACGCTTTTTTTCATCAACAAGCTGGACCGGCTGGGCGCAGATGCGTTCGATGTGATCTCACAGATCAAAACCCAGCTTACGGAAGCTGTTTTGCCGCGCCAGAGGATCACGGGTGCAGGCAGAGACGTGAGCGTAGAAACGCTCCCGCTGGAAGCCTGCGTAGGCGTTATGGAGCAGCTTTTTCAGGCGGATGACATGATTGCCGTCCTGTACATGGAGGATAAGCCAATCCCGCATAATCAGCTTTCGGATGCATATCTGCGCGCCGTCAAAAAATGCGCCGTATACCCCATATACGCGGGTGTCGCCCTCACGGAGCTAGGCATACCGGCTTTGCTGGATGCCATCGCAACGGAACTGCCACAAGCGGAAAGGAGCGGCGACCCTCTGTGCGCGATTGTATATAAGCTGGAATTTCATGAACGGTATGGACGAATCTGCTACCTGCGGGTGTATGGCGGCGCCATCGCCATGCGCAGGATGGTTGCCTTGTATGGGTCGGATGAACCCTTCCGCATCACCCAGCTTTTCTCGCCCGATATGGGCGAACTCAAGGGAACGGATGCAGTCGGCTGCGGTGATATTGCCGTCATCCCAGGCTATGAAGGCCTAAAGGTTGGCAGTGTTCTTGGGCAAACCTTGCCGCCGATTAAGGAATTGAGCATCGCCGAGCCGCTTTTGCTTACACGCGTATGCGCAGATGATGCCGTCCCGCGCCCAAAGCTCCTGGAGGCGCTGCTTAAGCTTTGCATGGAAGACCCGTTGCTGAACATGGGCAAAAACGAACAGACAGGCGCGCTGGAATTGAAGGTATTTGGCCAGGTGCAAATGGAGATCCTGCGGCTGCTTACGTACGAACGCTATAACCTCTGCATAACGCTTGAGGAGCCGCAAACGATCTTTCGCGAGCTCCCGGCCCGCTTAGGCACAGGCAATGTACTTTGGGGCGAAACACCCTTCCAGGCAGCCATCGGCATCACCATTGAGCCACTCCCACAGGGCTCTGGCATACAGTACGAAACGAAGGTAAACTATGGGTACCTGTATACGTCCTTTCAAAATGCCGTGCGGGAAGGTTTGCTAAATAGCCTTCGACACGGCCTGTACGGCTGGGAAGTTACCGATGCCAAAATCACGCTGCTATGGGCGGAGTATAGCTCTGTGACCAGCACGCCCGCCGACTACAGGAACGTCGCGCCCGTAGCGGTCATCCGTGCGCTTTTAGATGCCGGAACGGAGCTTCTGGAGCCGATGCTTGCCTATACGCTGACCGTGCCCGCCAACATGGCGGGCCGGGCCACCTACGATCTGAATGTGATGCATGCCACCCTGGATGAAATGACGATACAGGGAAACGAAATCACCTATTCGGGGCAGGTCTCGCTTGACGCATCAAAGCTTTATTCCCAGGCAGTAGCCGCTTATACAAAGGGCACTGGCGTTTTCACAGTCCGCCAAAATGGCTATGCGCTCTTTACGGGAGACAAGGAAGCTAAAGCAAACAAAGGCTGCGAGCTTTTAAGCGAAGAAAAATATCTCCTTGTGAAATCAGGCAGGATGACGTAACGCAACGCAAAAACTGGACAAAGCGTGAATGCATACAATCCTTTTCACATAAGAATTACCGCCCGGTCCTCCCTCATACATTTCAATAAGAGAGGGAGGTTGGGCGCAATGACCCTTTGGCAAAAGATCCTCACAGGCCTGGGATATGCCGCCATAGCCGTCTGGCTGGTGGCAGCCATTTTAGGAGAGTTTGGCCTTTGCGACCTTACCTATGTCAATATCCTTGAAGCCTTGGCGCAGCCGCAGCCAAATGATTTTGAAGTGCGCAGCCGGCTTTTGATGGAGGCAACAGATTTTGTCGGCATATGCTGTTCCGAGGATACAGCGCTTACCTGGGCCGAGGGATTGAGGGTACGAAGCGCCGCTTTACAGTATGCCGTCATGAGCGCGCCGCTCAAGGATGAATACGCGCGGCAGTTGAATGATACCGCGCCCAACTGGGTGACAGGCGTCTCCAGCCCGTTCGTGTCCGGCTATCAGATCACAAACACGGAAGCGATCAGCAAGACGCTCCAAAGGATCACGCTGCGTTTTTCCCTGGCCACCTCCGTAGGCACCGCGGGGGAAGCATCGGCCGTGCTTGATATCGCACAGGAGGGCAGCTTCTGGCGCATTGTTCATATCGACGCGGATGAAGCGCTGTTCCCTTACACAAGGTTCATGCCCTTCTGATACAAACAAAAGAAAACGGATCGGAGGGGTGCCGTGGTCAGCATCATTTTGGTTTCCTTCAATAAATGGGAGGTGACCAAGGCCTGTGTGGAGAGCATACAGGCCTCCGTCCGTATGCCCTATGAGGTCATCGTTATCGACAATGCGTCCGCCCCGGAAACGGTGGATGCTTTGCACAAACTTCCCGGCATCCGCCTGATATGCAATACTGTGAATGCCGGTTTCCCGGCCGCCTGCAATACCGGCCTTCGGGAAGCGAAAGGCAATCTCATATGGTTTTTGAACAACGACACGCTTGTTCCGCCCCATTCGCTGGAGCGCATGGCGGAGCTTCTTATCAGCGACCCCAAAATCGGCATGGTAGGCCCCGTTACCAATTATATTTCCGGCATACAGCAGATCCCGGTCACCTATAAGTCGGATTCCGGCGTAAACGATTTTGCCGCGGAGATTGCTTTACACTACAAAGGACAATTTAGGCGCGTGCTCCGGCTGGTGGGCTTTTCCATGCTCATCAGAAAATCCACCCTGGATGAGCTGGGTGGTTTCGATGAACGGATGGGCATAGGCACGTTTGAGGACGACGACCTGTCGCTCCGCCTTATATCCTACGGCTACAGGCTGTATGTGGCGCTGGACGCATTCATCCACCATATTGGCGGCGCAAGCTTCCAGGCGGCCGGCCTCTCTACCACCGCAGGCGATGAAAACCAGCAGATCGTAAGCACTACCTTCGGTCTGACAATTCCGGATGAGACGATGCTGAACGAGGCGCTTTTATCACGCATCCGGCAGAAGGCAAAAGTAATCCTGCATGTGGAGTGCGGTGCGGGCAGCCTGGGCCTTGCGCTTACAGAGGCGGGTAAGGCGGTGTTCGGGCTGGAAAGCGATATAAGGAAAGGCAGATTGGCACGTGATCATTATTGCGCTTTCCATACCTATGCCGCCGGGCAGGATTTTTCCCTTCCCTGCGGCTTCGATGGCTTTGACGCGCTGGTGGTGGAACAACAACTAGACCATGAAACCAGCTTATCCATCCTCCGCTCCGTTCGACCTGCCCTCCAGCCGGGTGCCCAGGTCATCCTCCAGGTGCCAAAGATTGTAGCCGTTCATGAGGGCGTCCTTAATACCTATATGGACCGCTGGGCCCCTGGAATCGGTCATTACTCGACGCGGGGCAAATTCAACATCCAATTTTTCCTGGACCGGATGGCCTCTTTAGGCTTTCAACCTGTACAAATGGAACTGGAGGATGTAAGGCAAAGCTTCTTCAACTGCTGTTCGTTTGTGCGCCACAAACAGACCTGGCGGAAAACAGAATATGATCTGCCCTTTTTTCAGGCGTGGATGGTAGAATTCAGCTTTGCATATAGGGCATGCTAGTTACATATGAAAGGAGGTCACGCCATGGACCGCATCAAAGCGCTCGGGTACAAGCTGGCAGTCTTTTCACTTGTGATCTTTGTTGTCTACAAGGTCAGCATGAAGAATACGCGGCATGATGCCCGTTAGCAGGGAGCGGCCGTGCCGCTGAATTTATGGTATAATAAACCATCATTACGCCTTGTTTAGGTAGGAAGAGGGAGAAACGAATGATGGAAATCAAGCGGGCAAGCGAGCTGGGGAACGAAGTTCGCGGGAAAATCAGCGATATCTTTGTAGGCGGATTTTATCAATGGCTGAAATACTTCTCCAAAGACATGGATAAGCTGTCGCACGCCTTCGCCCATATGTTTTTATTGGAAAATTTCTATGTGGCAATCATCGATGGCGAACCTGCAGGGATTGCCGCCTGCTCCGACGGCAAAACACCGTCTATACGGATAAACACAGCGGAATTCTGCCGCCATCTGGGGCTGTTCATGGGAACAATCGCCGGCATCATGCTCAGGAAAGAGCTGGAACATCACCCTTATCCCTTCCCCATCGAAAAAAGCTGCGGATCGGTGGAATTTGTTGCGACCCACAAGGATTACCGCGGGAAAGGGGTGGCTTCGGCCATCATACAGCATATCTTTTCGGTGACGCCTTACAGCTCTTATGTGCTTGAGGTTGCGGATACGAATGCTCCTGCGGTCAGCCTGTATCAAAGACTTGGCTTTGCGGAAATCATGCGGGTGCCTCAAAAGCATAGCAAGCAAAGCGGAATCAATTTTCTTGTCTACATGAAATGTGAAAAGCGCTCCAGCTAAAGTCAGGAGGGATCGGCATGTTCTATCCCATGGCATTCATCTTGTTTATCTTAGGGATAATCCTTTATATATTCAAACCAGTCTTTTTAATTGCCGGCTATAATACCATGCCAAAGGAGAAAAAAGAGCAGTACGATAAAACCAAGATGTGTCATTTGGTCGGCGGCATGCTCATGCTGGCCGGTGCTTATGTGGCTGTATGCATGCTTGCGCTTGATCTAACGGGATGGATGCCGCTTATGCATATTGCCATCGTTGGTTTTTTTGTTGTCATCTTTGGCGGGGTCATTTATATGAATACGGGAAAGCGCTTGCTTAAAAAGGATGAACGAAAATAGAGACCTCATCCAGGACGGCCTATACTTTCACGTCTTTCTATTTTGTGCTTCTGCCTTGCAATGTTTTCAATATCCTGTTGATCTCGCCGGCCTCTTTCCGGTCCAGCTGCCAGTTGATCAAATGCACCAATATATACACGGCGAAAACCGCGAGCATAAAAAAGGCAATATCACCGAATGCCTGGAACATCCCATTCCAATGGCCAAACGCAGTCAGTGTCGCCTCCAACAGCAAAAGGTGCAGTACCTTGCGAATGATTGTTTGGCGAAAGGAAAGTTCCTTTCGCGAATACGTAACGAGAGAAGGGATCAGGCTCAAAAGCCCAAAAAGGAGGGGCGAAAAGAAGGCTTCATAGCCAAACATTGCTTCCGGGGAAATGGACAGTCCCAGGACGGCTGTGGCTGCCGTCACGCAAGTGGTGATGATGCAATATTCCAGCAAACATCTTTTCAAAAAAGATTTGATACTCATGCGCTCTCACCCAACAATCGTTTTTTCAGTTCCCTTACATACTGCCGGGATATGATGACCTCTTCCCCATTGAACAGCATTGCGGCAAAACGCCCGTTCAATATGGGGCGCACATGGTCCACCTTCATCAGATTGATGACAAACGATTTGGAGCACCTGAAAAACCTTTTGCCCTGATACATTTCCTCAAACTCATACAGTTTGAACTTAAGTTCGTATACTTTTTTCGCGGTATAGGCAAATACCTTGTTATCCACCGCTTCCACAAAAAAGATATCCTGCAAAGCGATCTGGCACAACTTGTCATCCACATACCCAGCCAGTGTTGTGTCAGTAGACTTGATAAAGCGGACGATGCTTTTCACATCATCGCTTACTTCGTAGCACTGCACAATCACCTGTTCATCCTTATCCTTGGTGATCTTTCTAACCAGAACCTTCAAAGCGTCACCTTCTACAAGCCAATTCACATCCTTTTATGTGTGAAGAATTGGCCACATAAGCTGTAAGATTATAGTAGGCTGGCGTGCATGAAAGCAGCTTATGTCACAAGGACTTAAGCTTGCTTCATGCTCGCCCACCCTATTATAGCTCACCCGGCAACGCTATCCAAGAAAAAGTTCCGCTATGAAATGATGCCAAGCATGATATGCCTTGTCTAAATTAATATTCAGGCTGCAGGATCAGGTCCCCTGTATCCTTTAATGTGCTATCAAAAAATTGCAGTGTGATCCGGTTCATTGTTTCTATGCAATACCGGCTGTCTACTGCCCCTATGCCGAGCATTTTTGCCAGCGCCGGGGAAAAGAGCGGAAGGTCGGTAAAGTTCAGGTGCCCTGATCCCCGAATCACCACATCATATGCCCTCAAAGCATGCGCGCTGGCGGAAAGGTTATTGTAGGCTGTTCCCAGCTGCCGGGCATCCGCATAATGGCTTTCGTTATACAGGTTCAGCAATGGAACGGGATAAGGCTCATGATTCAACACCGCACGGCCGTTTTCAAAGCCGGTTTCTTCGCCTATCATGGTGCCATCGATAACAATCACCGCATCCACATCCCAGCGTTCCCTACCTAGCTGCGCGGCTGTCGCGCCACCAAGCGAATGGCCGAAGAGCCCAATTTTTTCCTTATTGATAAGCGAATGAATGGATTCAGGAATTACTCCGTTTTCGTTATGCAGGATTTTTTCCAAGGCAAAATTCATGTCGCCTTCACGAAGCGCCAGCCATTCATGCGTTTTGTCATAGGTCGTCTGCTCGTCATAGTCCTCATTGGTGATATTCACCGCATCATTAAGGAACGTCCTGTCAACCAGAGTCATGCTGCCATCTACATGCTTTGCAAAAAAGGCGTGAGAACTGTGGTCAATGCTGCACACCACATACCCATTACCGGCAAGGTTTTCAAAGGTGGAAACATTGCTGTCGCGGTATCCGAAGGCCCCGTGGGAAAATACAACCAACGGAAAAGTGTCCTCGCTTTTCTCAATGGACGGATACCAGAACTGAACCGTCAGTTTTCGATTCTCACCTGTTTGAGAAAACGGATCAATCCGGTTGGCGTCCACATAGGTAATGCTCTTGGTATCGACTTCAAAGGAACCGGTTTGAGCAATTGCCTTAAATTGAGGAAACAAAATGCCGGGCAAAATGCACAATGCTAGAAGAACGCACCCATTGATGAAGGAAAGCACCGTGGTCAGGGCTTTGTATTCTTTTTCTTTCCTCGCAGGTTTCAAAAAATAAGCAGCACTCAGAACTGCCAAAATGGCCAGTAAAATAAACAACCCCATCCAGCGGAAGCCCCACCAATATACTCCTGTTATCAGGAGCAAAGTAAAGACAGCAAATGCGGCAATCCTTACGATGTGCCTAAACTTTGTCTGCGTGTTCTTTGTAATCAGGCAATAAACCAAAAATCCGATCCGTGTACTGAGTGCGATCAGTAAAGTAATGATTCCAAGCATGAGTTCTACTCCCCTTCCATCTGTGTTCGGGAGCAGTATAAATCATGGCATGAAGCTGCTCAATAAGTTGAAAGGTAAGTTGCGTTTATTGGACGCAAGTTGCACTTTCGCCCATGATCAGCATGCTATTCCTTTGCCGCGGGAACGATGATCACTTCGTTTTTCCCTGATTTGGACATATTGGTGCATGCATTACAGCGAATATCCCCGTTCACACATGGCGCTGCGGATGCCGGCGCCATCCACCAGGGAATTGTCCTGCTTTCCCACAAGGGAGGTGAGTGCCAGGCCCACCGCCTCTCCCGTTGCGCAGGCCGTATTCGTCATGCGGTAGGATGCATGGGCAAAAAAATCGCCGGACAAACATCTTCCCACCATGAACAAGTTGCGGAAATCCCGGGAGATCAGGCAGCGCATGGGGATTTGATAAGGGGCTGTTTTCCTGTTGCTGATACCATCCTGTACATGACCGTCAGAGGACAATTCATGCACATCAATAAAGTACCGCACCGGCACCACACCATCCGAAAAGGTTCTACCCGCAAGGCAATCCTCCCCGGTGATCCGATAAAGCCCATCTATGCGCCTGTTGTCCCGAATGCCGATTTGTTCAGCGGTGGCGACCAGCGTAAGGTCTCCCCAACCGGGCAGCGTGCGCAGCGCTTCCACGGCCCGGTTGATTTCATCCCGCGCATCAATGGTTGCATCGGTGATCGTCTGAGGGATTTCCACATCCACGCCGTACTGCTGATTGATGGCCAGCTTCCAGCATTGGGAGGAAGGCGATAGCTTAAACAATAGCGGCGACGGGTATGTGCAGCTGATTCCCACCGATTGCAGCAGCTCGCGAAGCTCCTTCTTCTTTTCCGGATTGTGGATATCGCTGTGCCAGCTGTCCGGTACGCCGCTTACCAACGCTTCCAGGCTGGCAGGCTGCTTTTTGCCGCTTTGGGGATGGCCGGACTGATAGCTGCATCCCGCAAGAGCGGAAAGTGTGCCGTGACCTGTTGCATCCACAAACCAGCCAGCCCGGTATGCGCATGCATCAAAGCCATCCGCCAGGATGGATTGAATCCGGTCATTTTCCGTTTGTACGTCCGTCACCCTTGTGTGAAGGGAAATATCCACCTTCGCCTTCACAAGCATCTGTTCCAGCAGGTGCTTCATACTTTCCACATCATATACGTAGCTTTCTTTGTCCGCCCACTGCGCTTTATTGCGGGCCATCAGCCGGTCCATGATCTCGCGTGGGATGCCGCCCTTGTCTATAATATCCAGCGCGATGCTCATCAGCCCGCTGGTCCAATTTCCCCCGACGCATCCGGCGTAATCAATCAGCTTCACTCTCAGCCCCTTGAGCGCGGCGCTCACAGATGCACCGATGCCCGCGGGACCAGCGCCGCATACTACCACATCGTAATACCCGCCATCCCGTACACGCCTTGTGAAATCCATCATTGCTCCTCCGCACTCTTTTTATCGCTATTTCCATTTTTCGCTTCTGTACTGTTGGGGTGTTTGCTGTGTCATGAGCTTGAACACGGTCGAAAAATATCCGGCATCCTCAAAGCCGCATTGCTGCGAAATGGAGCTGATCAATTCGTCCGAATTGCGCAAAAGAACTTTGGCGCGTTCCACACGTATTTCATTTTTGAACTGCACGAAGCTCTTTCCCGTTTCCTTTTTGAACAGCTCCGAAAGATAGGTTTTGTTCATGAAAAAGTGATCCGCCACGTCTTCCAGAGCAAGGCGCTGCTGGTAATTCCTACGCATATAATGCATGATCTCATCAATGGCGCGATAATGGGAAGCCTCTGGAAGGTTCCTGTTTCCTAGCCGGTCACGCACCTTCAAAAGCATGCGCAGCCCCTCTCCCGCATCCACGGGCTTGAGCATAAAGTGGCAGACCCCGCTGTTGAGGGCGCGCTGGGCGTATCCGAAATCCGAATGCCCGCTGATGACAATGAATACGGAAGGGATCCCTTGCCGCTGGCATTCCTCCACCATATCCAGCCCGCTTAGATCCCCCATGCGTATATCAGTGATGACAAGGTTGGGAGGATCGGCGATAATGGCCTTCAGCGCATCCCTTGCATTGAGATATTCCCCCACAATGCGAAAGCCCGCCTGGGGAAAGGCAATATTTCTACGGATATCGGTCAGCGCCCATTTATCGTCATCGACGATGATGCACGTGTACTCCTCCATGCTTTCCACTCCCGGAATGCAAGCAGGTGCGGACTGCCGGCATGAAGCAATCCGCACCAGCCTGTTTGCCTTATTACTTTGCCGCGTTCAGGTCATCCACAACCGGCTGCCAGATCTGGCTGTAGTTTTCGATGAACTTGTTCCATTCCTGTGCAATATTGTCCTCCGTGATCTTTTCATCCACAACGATGCGTACCACTTCATCCAGGATGTTCACCGAATAATCGGCCTTGGCCTGGGTGCCCAGGAAGCTCACGTTGTAGTCCAGCATAAGATAGCCGTTCTTGGCGGCCGATTCGGCACGGGTGGCATAGGCCGCATTCACTGCCTGCTGCACGGCTTGGTTTTCCGCCGGATTGACCAGGGAGAATTCATCGGGACATAGGGCCATGAAACGCCAGAACCAGCAGGAAGGATACTTCTCGCGGACATTGGCGAAAGAGGAATCCAATAAATTTGAATATCCGTCGTTTCCATTCTTCTCCCAGTCAACGCCCTCAAAACCCATATTGATGATCAGTTCCGCTTCCTCGGTAAACAGATAATCGATCAGGGAGAGAATACGCTCGAATGTCGCATCGTCAAGGCTTGGGGAGAAGATGGAGGCCAGCCAGTAGTTGCTGGTTTCGGCACCACGCCATAGGCCCTGGTCATCCGTAACCACAACGCTTTTGATATTCTTTTCTGTATCAGCAATCCCGGCGGCCTGGCTATTCTTCAGGATGGATGTATAGTTGGAAACGGTACCGTTGGTGAAAACGCCTGCTGCCATGCCGGAGCAGAACAGGTTCTGCGCGGCATCCCTCGTAGCCAGGTAGAAATCGGGATCCAGTAGCTTTTGGGAATACAGGCTCTTGATATAGGCGATGCCATCCACCGTCTTGTCAAGAGTCGGTCCCCATACATACTGCCCGTCCACACTTGTAAAGGTATCATAGTAACCGTTGTACATCTGCATGAGAAGGGAAGTCAGGTGGCCGGTACTGCCACAAAGACCGATGGTGCTACCGTTGCCAGCCATGTCCTTTTCCACAGCCGCCTTGAAAAAATCCATAGCCTCAGAGACGGTAACCGTATCGCCCCACGGTTCAAAGCCCAGGGCCTCCAGCCAATCCGCGCGGTAATACAGCATCATATGCCAAAGGGCGGTATCGCCTTTTGCAAAGTTATAGTAAATCGTCTTGGGAATGGCATACGCCTCGCCGTTGATGTACAGCTTTTCCAGGATGCCGCTGGCCTTCATGGCGCCGTAAAGGTTGGGATACTTTTCTTCCCAGCCCTTGGGCAGGGGCTTCAAAAGGGCCTGGTCCACGTAGGAGGCATAGGTGGTGTAGTTGAAGTCCCACAGCATCCAGTCATACATGGTGCCTGCAGGGATCATGATGTTGTTGGTCTCGTTCAGGCTATCGGGGGAAACGCCGATCATGTCGATGTCCACATTAAATTTGTCGCAGAAGTAATCATACAAGGCGTCCTTCTGAGCCTGTGCGCTTTGGTAGTACGTGGCGGTAAAGGAGATGTGGACCTGTGGGCCCTCGGCCAAAGCCGTCGCGGCAAAACATACCATCACACAGGTAAGCAGCAACACGAAAATCCGTTTCATCCGTTTCATCCGATCATCCTCCTAATATTGCCGTAATTGAGATTCCGGGAAAAGTACGCTCAACCCTCCTTTGTATCAAAATAATGGTCCTATGGCTTCCGCCTATTGGGTTACATCTTTACGGCTCCCACCAGCATACCCTTGGCGAAGTGCTTTTGCAGGAAGGGATAAATCAGCATGATCGGCAGCATCGCCACTACGACGGCAGCCATCTTGATGCCCTGGGAGAAGGCGACGTTATCATAGGCTGCTGTTACCGAGCCGGATGCCGCATCCTGGGAGCTTGCCACAATGGCCCGCAATAAGATCTGAAGCGTCTTGGTTTCCGGCTTGGTTAGAAGAAGCATGGACCAGAACCATTCATTCCAGTAATCCACCGCGTAAAAAAGCGAGAAGGTGGCGATCACAGGCGCCAGCAGTGGCAGCAGCACGCGCACAAAAATGTAGACTTCCCCCGCTCCGTCCATGCGGGCTGCTTCGGACAATTCATCCGGCAGCTGGTCTATGCCGTTTTTGATAATGATGATATTAAAAGGCGTTACGCCGCACAGAAGAATGATCCCCCACAGATTGTTGATCATGTCCAGATTTTTCATCAGCAGATAGGTGGGCAAAAGTCCACCCGTAAAATACATGGGGATCAAAACCAGGATGAACATCAGCCTCTTTCCCGGATAGTCTTTATAGCTTAAGCCGTACGCCGTCATCAGGGACACGGCCATCGACAGCACAGCGCCGACTACGGTGATGAAGATCGTGTTTATATACCCGGAAATCAAGGTGGAATTTTCAAACACATAGCGGTAGCTGTCCAGGGTAAATTCATGGGGGAAAAACTGGACGGGAGAGCGGGCATAGGATGCGCTGGAGGTGAAGGATGTCACAAAGGCCGAATAAAAAGGCAGAACGATGACGAGCAGCAGCAGCGTCAGAATCACAAAGCTGATGATATCCAGCGCCTCGAATTTTCTTCTTTTCATTATTTACTCCCTTTCCGCGCCAAACAGGCCCATGCCAAACAGCTTTCTTGAGCCAAAGTTGGCAAGCAGCAAAAGCAGCGCGTTAATAACCGACTTAAACATGCCTACCGCTGTAGAGAAGCCATAGTTGGGCGCCGACTGGAAGGTGATATCGTATACATACGTATCGATGATATTGGCCACGCTTTTCACCACGGAATTGCGCATGTTGAAAATCTGATCAAAGCCCGCGTTCATGGATTTGCCGATTTTCAGGATCAACATGATAATGATGGTGGTCTTGATGCCGGGCAGTGTGACATGCCAGATGCGCCTAAGGCGGCCTGCGCCGTCAATGGCCGCAGCTTCGTATAGCTCCATGCCGACCCCCGCGATGGAAGCAATATAGATGATGGCCGACCATCCCATGGTTTTCCAGACGGAAGTGGTGTACAGAATCGACCGGAAGAAGCCGGGGGTTGAAAGAAAATTGACCCGTTCTATGCCGAAGCAGCCTAGGATATAGTTGACGGCGCCGTTGCCGCCCAGAAAATCCTGCAATATGATGGCTACGATGACCCATGAAAGAAAATGAGGAAATGTAAAGACCGTTTGGTACAGGCGCTTTGTGCGGCTGCCACGCATTTCATTGAGCAACAGCGCCAGAATGATAGGCGCCGGAAATTCAAACAAAATACGACCCAGGCTGATGGTTAATGTGTTTACGATGGAGCTCAATGCCAATGGGGTAATGAAAATTCGTTTAAAGTTGTCCCAGCCGACCCAAGGGCTTAGAAACATTCCCAGCCGGGCGTTGTACTTTTCAAAAGACAGGATGAGCCCGGCCATGGGAACATAGGAAAAGATGATAAAGAATATAAGCCCGGGCAGCAAGAAAAAGTAGGCATACCGTTTTTTGAAGATCCGCTGCAAAAGCCCGGTACGCTGCGGCCGTACAACCGCGTTTTGTATCACTTGCGCTTTCATTGAACAACTCCCATATTTTTTCCCATCATACCATGCATAAAGGCATGTCCGTAGCGGATTTCTTCGGCTTCTGTTTTGATTATTTCGGTTGGTTGCGAAACGTATGGACCAAAGCATGTATCCCTGCTATAGTAGATGCGAAAGATGGGGGGATGCGGGATGACTATCCGCCGAGGCCGGTTCCTTAAAAACTGGTCCCTGCGCACAACACTGCTGGTGTTTTTGGCAGCGTCCATTTTATTAACCACCGCGGCCATTGTCTCAACCGAGTTGATGGCCAGCCGGCAGTTGGAGCAGGCGGCCCTGTACAGTGCCCAGCAATACGCCAAGGATGAGCTTATAGCCATGCAGGATTCCCTTGGCAACATGCGCAGCGCCCTTTTTATCCTGGCGAACAAAACCGAGATCAAGACTTATATCCGTGGCGACAGCGCCTACAAGTTCTTAAGCGCCGATATGGTCGTTTCCACCCTCAACGATATACTGCGCTATATCCCCCAGATGACAAATGTCTGCATCGTCTCCGGTCAGGGGCAGATTACCGAATCCCAGTTGGGGCGCGGCCTTTCCATTGGAAACTATCTGGCGCGTCGCAGCGTTGTCCGCTCCTTGAAGGATGAGCCGCTTTCCGGCTTTGCCAGCGTACCGCTTCTGCCGGCAGAGGAAAACGATTACGCGCTTGCGCTTGCTGTCCCCGTTGCAGGCGCCGATGGGTTTTGCGTATCCTTTTCTTCTGTACCTGATCTCTTGTCCGGCCTTCGGTTTACGCAATATCCCTTTCTGATCACCAGCGATGAAAATATCATTTCATCACACGGGCTTGGCGATATGGCCGTGCGGCAGTTTCAGGCATCAGCCGGTACCGCGATGGAAATCGGCGGCGTCCGGTATCACCTGCAGGCCATGGAGCTTCCGGCCCTTGGCTGGCAAGCCATATTGGCTTATCCGCAGACGGACCTTGTGCGTTCCACCGCTTCTTTCATCAGCTGGGGAAGCATATACCTTATCATTTTTGTCGTCAGCGAATGCATTCTGGCATTGCTCATCTATGCAAGCATCCTTCACCCCATTGGCAGCATCCATGCCCAAACCATGGCCATCCGCATCGAAAACGGGCATATCATCAACCCCGTACAGGGAAAAAACGAATTGAGCGCTTTGGCCCAGGGCATCAACGATATCATCAAGCGAACCGACCATTTGAGCCATGAAATGAGCAAGGCCAGGCTGAACCTTATGCAGGCGGAGGTTGAACAGCTTCGCGCCCGGAACATGTTTTTGCAGGCGCAGATCAATCCCCACTTTTTGTACAACATGCTGGAATGCATTTGCGGCATGTCTAGTGAAGAAAACGCACCGCGTACCCGGGAAATGGCCATGCTGCTGGCGAAGCTATACAGATATTGCGTAGACAAGCATACCGGTACGCTGGAGGATGAATTGGAATGCGTCAGAACCTACGCCCAAATTATTGGCCTTAGGTACGATGAAGCCTATGAAATCGAAATAGCTGTACCGGAGGACCTTTTAGCCCTGTATGTGCCCAGAATGATCCTGGAACCTGTGGTGGAAAATGCCATCCAGCATGGATTTGTGCGAGGACAAAAAGGGAAAGGACATATCCGAATCAGCGCCGCGTTTCAAGACGGTATTTTGACCGTTACAATCATTGACAACGGCTGCGGAATGGAACAGGAGCGGATCGATAGTCTCAATGAAAAAATGACGCAGCCCGTGGATATGGATTCCCCACATGCAAGCATCGGCTTTTTCAATGTGAACAGCCGGATCAAGCTTCGGTATGGCCTGCAGAGCGGTCTGTTATTGGCAAACAATCCAACAGGCGGGCTTTGCGTTACCATTACCTTCCATTACCAATAGCATCCATTTGATTTCTGTCCATACATCCACTGCAAGATCACCCTATGTCGACACCTGAAACGGGGCTGTCATGTGATGACAGCCCCGCTCTACGTTACAGGAGAACCTTAGGCTTTAACAGCAAGTACTCTTAGTACCGCATTAATGGTGACACCGGGCGTTACATCGACAATAGAGTTCGTGGACAAACTTACAGAGTAAGTGTAGACTCCCTCCGGCGCATTCGCATCCATGAACTGGAAGCTGAATTCCTCCGCTTCCAATACATTGACCGTCGTGGCGAAAGTGTAGGTGGATCCAATATTGATGGGATTCCCATTGTTGTATATGCGTTGAATCTGGAAGTTCAACGTAACAGATATTCCTACAGGCAGATTTATCGTACCTATAAACGTCAGCAGGTTGTTCGTATTCCCCATGCCGGTAGTATCAATTGGAGTCGATACCACATTGATGGGATTCGACAGCAAAGTGGTAATGAGCGGCAAGGGGCCGGCGCTTCCACTGACCGCATTGAGCGCTACCTGCTTATCGCATACAAAATGATATTGCTTAGGTATTTCGTAGTAGGGTCTATCACATTTTTCATATGTTGGGCAATACTCATTGTTGTTGTTATCATCATTCATATTGAATCACCTTGTTTGTTTTTTTGGAGATCATCTCCACCTCATAATATTCCGCTGTTATGATGATGTGTTCCTTGTACAAAATAGAATTAATTGTTGACACGGGTTTGTACAAATGATATTATTACATCAGACATCAGATGTCTGGTGTAAAGAGAGGGGAAAATTCATTCATGCAAACGCCTGAAGAACATCGCGGTCTATTGAAAATGCCGTTGGCCAACCGTTCTCTTGTGGACAGGATCATCGATCGCATCGCGGAAGCCTTGATTCGAAATGAATTGGTGCCCGGTGACCGTCTCCCCACCGAAAACGAGCTGGTGGCGACTTTCGGTGTGGGCAAGTCTAGCGTGCGCGAGGCGATTAAGATCCTCCAGGCTATGGGTGTGGTGGAGGTGCGCAGAGGTGACGGGACTTTTGTTGCCCGTTCTGCCCCTGCAATGGGTATCAACCCGATGCTTTACCAGCTTTTGCTCGACCAGGGCAGCATCCAGGACATTTTCGATCTCCGGGAAGTGTTTGAGCCGGGCTATACAGCGCTGGCGATGCGAAATGCAACCCAAACCGATATCAAAAACATTGAGCGGGAACTCCGGCGCTTTGAAAAGCTTGTGGAAAGCAACAGCCAGACCGGCGAGGATGATCTGTGCTTTCACATGGCGATTTTGGAAGCGACACATAACCCGTATGTGATTCGTGTGGGCAGCACCATTCTGAAGCTCTTTATGGGTTCGGTAAGCCGTTCCGTGCGCAACGTACCCCGCCAGGCGGTGGATGACCACAACCGTATTTTTGAAGCGCTTCGCGACCGTGACGAGGCGGCGCTGTACAAGGCTGTTTTGAACAGCTTCTGCGGGTGGAAGCAGAACCAAAGCGAAAAAATGTAATTTGCGGAGGAAATCCCATGGTGCACGTAAAGCAATTGCCTCAAAAGAGAGGGAAAGCAGCAACTTTTTTCCATCAGGCGGCCAAGCACCGGAATCTGCTGCTCATGATGCTGCCTGCCCTGCTTACATTCCTGATTTTCCGTTATGGTTCCATCATGGGAATCGCCATTGCTTTTGTGGACCTGAAAGCAAAGATCGGCCAAAGTTTTTTTGAAAGCATCCTATCCAGCCCCTTTGTTGGGTTCAAGCATTTTGAAGCCTTCTTCACTAGCATGACCGGGCTGCAGGTATTGCGCAACACCATTTTGATCAGCCTGTATAAAATTCTCTTCGGTTTTCCCACACCGATTCTGCTGGCCATTTTACTGAACGAACTGAGGAGCAATCCTTTCAAGCGCGTCGTCCAGACCATCACCTATCTCCCCCATTTTATCTCCTGGGTGGTGCTGGCCGGTTTGCTGCGCATGATGCTTTCGCCGGATTTCGGCGTGCTGGTTCCCGCCTTTCGGGCACTTCATATACCCGTGATCAATTTTATAGGCGACAGCCAATATTTCAGGGGTCTGCTGGTCGTATCCGACATCTGGGTCGATGTGGGCTGGGGATCGATCATCTATCTGGCTGCACTCACGGGTATTGATCCGGAATTATATGAAGCGGCCGTGATTGATGGCGCCGGGCGTTTCCAAAGGATCTGGTCGATCACGCTGCCTTGCCTGTTCCCCACCATCGCGGTGATGCTGATCCTTAGGACAGGCACGCTCATGGACGCGGGCTTTGACCAGGTATTCAACCTGTACAACAACTCCGTCCGCTCCATTGCGGAGATCCTAGACACCTATGTGTACCAGAAAGGCATTATCGACTCCAAGTTCGGCTTTTCCACGGCAATCGGCCTATTCAAGTCCGTAATCGGCTTGGGAATGGTTTTGCTGACCAACTATCTGGCTAAATGGATGGGTCAGGAAGGCATTGTATAGCGGGAGGAGATGCGGTATGGTCAGGTCCGGAATCAAACGCTCTTTAGGCGAAAGGCTTTTTGACTGGTTCAATATACTGTTCATGATCTTCCTGTGTGCGGTCATGGCTTATCCGATCATTCACGTCACTGCCATCGCCTTCAGCTCCTATCAGGAATCCCTTCGCATCGGCCTGCACCTTTGGCCGCGGGAAATAGACCTTACAAGCCTGGAAAAGGTGTTTAAGGCTGGCGAGATCTGGCGGTCGTATTACAACACCATTTGGCGTACGGTGGTGGGCACGACGCTGTCGGTGCTGGTGACCGGGCTTGGCGCCTATGCCGTATCCAAGCCCTATATGCCGCTTCGCAAGACGATCATGAGTATATTTCTCTTCGCCATGTACTTTTCAGGCGGCATGATCCCGCAATTTTTGCTCATGCGCTCGCTCGGCTTGATGAACAACCGGTGGGCAATGGTGCTGCCATCCCTGGTATGGGGTTTCAACATGATCGTCATGCGTAATTTTTTCATGAGCCTTCCGGCCAGCATGGAGGAATCGGCGCAGATCGACGGCGCGAACGAATGGCTGATTTTTTTCAGAATCGTGATGCCTTTGTCGCTGCCGGTGGTCGCGACCATCGCCATGTGGATGGGCGTTTATCATTGGAACGCCTACATGGATAACCTGCTGTATTTTACCGACAAGAACATGTTTGTGTTGCAGCGGATCATCCGCGCCTTGGTGGTGAGCAACTCCATGGCGGGCTTGGAAGGGCTCAATGACGCGGCCGTTACCAACCCTGAATCGCTCAAGGGGGCGACCATCCTTGTAGCCACGGTACCTATTCTGTTGGTTTATCCCTTCCTGCAAAAATATTTTGTCAAAGGGGTGATGATCGGCGCCGTCAAGGGGTGATTGCAGGAACGGGACAAGAGATAGATTCACAGCATGCGCAGGAACAGACTAAGGATTTAAGGAGGTTCGTTCATGAAGAGGCTTTTGGCAATGGTGCTGACGCTCATGTTGCTCATTGGCGCGCTATGCTCGTTCCCGGTGCTCGGGCAGGCAGAGGAACCCATCGAAATTACCTGGATGTGCCACCTGGATCTGGCGACGAACAAGTCCTGGACCGCGACCGAACTGCCCAAACTGCTTGCCAAGTATGGCTTCAACGTAAAGTTTACCATGATCGAGATGGGCACGCATGACGGCACAGAATACTATAACAACCTGCGTACCCGCATCGCAGCCGGGGATGCACCGGCGGATATCATGCAGTTTGACCGCGTTATCACCGAAGCGGTGGATGCCGGCTGGTATGCCCCCATTACCTTGGAAATGATCCAGGAAAACATGCCCCAATATCTTGAGGCGGCGCTGAATATCTATCCCAATATGCCCGCGTACTTCAAAGACCTGCGCGACGGCACGATGTACGGCATTGCCTCCTGGAACATGTTCGGCCCCTGTCGTCACACCATGGTCTACCGCAAAGATTGGCTGGACAAGCTGGGCATGGCCATTCCTGAAACCATTGATGCGTTTGAAGCATACCTTCGCGCCTGCCGCACGACGGACTTCAACGGCAACGGTGAGTTTGATGAATACGGCTATACCTCCGGGACCAATTCCCCCTTCTGCGGCTTCAACGAAGTATTCGGTGCCTTTGGTGTAATGCCGATGTGCTGGTACAATTTCGACGGGAAGATCCTGCGCCCCGAAGTGACCGAAGGCGCAAAGAAGGCACTGGAAGTCCTCGCGCGCTGGTATGCCGAGGACCTGATCCCCAAGGGCGTAAACACCACGGAACTGCGCCGTGACGGCTTCAATCAGGGCATTCGCGGCTCCTATGGTCAGGGGGACGGTTACGCACCCGCGCTGGTGAAGGGCGGCCAGAACTATGAAGAATTCTATACCGCGCAGCCCGAGGGCGTCATGCAGCCTGCGCCAGCCTTCAAGGGGCCTGATGGGCATTTCGGCACCCAGGAATGGGGACCACGCAAGTATTTCATCGGCTTCGGCTCCCACCTTAACAAAGACCCGGAAAAGCTGAACATGATCATGAAGATGCTCGAAACCATCGCCACAAATGAAGAGCTGTTCGTGGCGGCCATGCTGGGTGAAAAAGGCGTACACTGGGACTTCACCAACGAAGGCGCCACCTCCGGCGCAACCAAGTTCCTTCCGCCTTATACGGACTTCAACAAGCGCCTGGACGAAGTCGGCGTGCGCGAGATGTCCGAAAGCCCGTTCTGCCCGGTGTGGGTGCCTCAGGTGTACCAGAAGTACCTTGATCCGCTGGCCATTGAGTATGCCAGCCAGAACCCCGGCTATTTCGATATGATCGGCAACGGCGTGACCTTTGCCAGCCAGATCGAATACGGCGCCGACCTGGACAACTATACCAAGGAAGCTTTCATGGACATCATCACGGGCAGGAAGCCGGTGGACTTCTTCGACGAATATGTTACGACCTGGTATGAAAACGGCGGTCAGGCAATGACCGATGAAGCGCAAAGCATGTTCGACAAGTACTTCAAATAAACCCTTTCCATTATTAATCCTGGCGGCGTGCTGAATACGGATGGCGCGCCGCCGGGGAATCCATAGTACCGCGAATGTGGAAAGGCGCCAAATTTCTCTCTCAAGGAGTATTCGTTATGATCTTTGATGCGGACGCCCATATTTCCCTCACGGAACCAAATGGACAGACCGTTGAAACTTTATTGCGGCAGATGGACGCGGCGGGGATTGACAAGTCGGTCATCTGGCTTCAGCCGCCATATTTCCGTGAAATCGATGATGCAAACCGCTATGTATACGAGTCAAGCAAAACATATCCCGACAGGCTGGTACCCGTCGGCTGGGCTGATCCGCATATGGGGGTGGAAGCATCGCTGTGCACCATCAGGCGGTGCCTGGAGGAGTACGGGATGAAGGGCATCAAGCTCAATGGGGCGCAAAACAGCTTTTATATCGACAGTCTCGACCTGGCAGAGCCGTTGATCGCGGAAATTGAGCGCCATGAGTCCATGCTCGCATTGCATATCGGCGCAGATTTTTATGAGTTCACTCATCCATTCCGCGCGGCAAAGATTGCCGCCAGGCATCCGAAGCTGCGCATGCTGATTGCGCACATGGGCGGCGCCGGCGTGCCGGACCTGGGCGACGCGTGCATTGAATTCGCGCAGCAGCACGGCAACATGATGCTCGTGGGCAGCGCCATCTCCTATAAAAAAATACTCAAGGCCATAAAAACCTTGGGGGCGCACCGCGTATGCTTTGGGTCGGACACGCCCTTTGCCATTCCAAAGGTGGAAGTGGCCGCTTACAAGGCGCTGCTGGAGGATCAGCTTTCCGCCAAGGATCAGGCGCTTGTCATGGGCGGCAATATCACATCATTTTTACAGGTATAAGAAGGAGGCGCAGTATGAAAATTCCCGCTCGTATCAACTTTTCAAGAGCGCTCCGCGACTGGGACGGCTTTGGTTTCAACTATGTGGAAACCGCCCAGACCCCTGATTATGCAAAGGATCCGCAGGAGTACGGCGGATTCAGCAGCATGAAGGAAGAAGACCGCCAAACTATTTTGCAGATGGTTTTTGGCGAGGACGGCTTAAAGCCCGGCGTATTCAAAATGTTCCTCGATCCGTTCCAGCAGGATGAGAATCATCTGAACGGACCAGCGCTGGGCGATCTGGACTTGAAGAATTATGATCATGAAACCACCACCCGCTGGATGCGCTACTGCATACGCGAGGGGCTCAGGATCACGCGCGCCCGCGGCGGAGACCTCCAAGGCGTGGTAACGATGTACGGGCCGCCCGCCTTCATGACCAAAATCAAAAAGATCCGCGGCCGCGACCTAGACCCAAAGTTTGAAGCGGAGTGCGCCAAGTACCTTGTTTCCTTTGCCAAATATATGAAGGATGTGGAAAAACTACCTGTCAGGTACATGTCCATCCATAACGAGGGCGAGGATTATTTCCGCTGGCCCGAGGATGGGCTAGACCCGAATATTGGCCATGGCCACGATTACAATCTGTACTGGACGCCGGAGCATGCAGCGGAATTCATCGCGCTGCTGGGCAAGGTTGCCAATGCAATCGATCCTTCCCTGAAGCCGACGCCCGGCGAGTGCACGGGATGGACGCGCTTTTATCATTGGGGCTATGCGGAGGCGCTGGCAGAAAACAAGGATGCATTAGGCGCGCTGGGTATCATCACATCCCACGGCTTCTATGGCGACGGCATCGACAAGACTTGGAGCAATTCTCACGCGGATACGGGGATCGGCGCTTTGCGCGCCTTAAGGCCGGAGCTGCATGCATGGGTCACCTCCACAAGCTGGAGCAAAATGAACGCGAGCTTCGTCCTGGAGCTGTACCGCAGCATCTATGATGCCAAGGTCAATGCGGTTATACCCTGGGCGGGGATCCAGCGCGCAGGCGGCTGGGTCGGCGGTGATCCCAACCCCGGCTGCGCCTTCCGCGTCAAGGATGATGGAAGCTATACCGTAGAGATGGGATATTACTATTATAAGCAGATGTGCCGCGCCGGCCAGCCGGGCATGAGGGTCGCCCCAGCCTCCGTTGCCTATACGCCCTGCGCCATCGCCGCCTTCGCGGGTTCCGGCACAGGCAATCCCAACACCTTTGTGGCGATCAACGCGGGCATCAAGGCAGAGGAATTGATCATCGACATTGTGGGAGGCGGCAAGGAGTACGAGGCCTATCGCACTTCGCCAACTGAAAAGTATGCCTCCTTGGGGACCGTTAAGGTCAAGGATGCAAAGCTCACTGTAGTACTGCCGGCCGACAGCGTTACGACGTTCTATCAAAAATGATCTTCCCGAGCAAAGGGGTGGATTGATCTTCCGGGTACACTGGCGTGACTACTGGGAAAGATAATGTCAGCGGCCTGACCCGTTGCTGACCTGCTGCATCGCAAAGCTTTCCGGATTTTTCTTCAAGGGCAGCGGGATCGTTTCAAAGCCCTTGAAAGAATCCGGAAAGCTTTTTCCATTCCAGTATCAGCCGGTATTAAAAGCAGCCCTTATTCTCATGATTCATTTGAGCTAAGGCAAACATGGAAACTTTCCCATACATCAAGGCGTTCCAGCACAAAACAGAGCTTATTTCCTGTATCCGTTATATTTCGTGGTGATGGCTTACATCAGCGACCCCGCCACGGTGAACCGGGAAAAAATGCTCTTCTGGCCGGTAGACATTACCTTCGCCGGATATAAGTATGTGCTCAGGGATTCCCGGATCTGGATGGGGTACATAAACACGGCAATATATACCATTTTCGGCACGCTTTTTGCGCTGGTTTAACGCTGCCCGGAGGCTATACCCTTTCCCGGAGGGACCTTCCCGGCAATGGCTTTTTTATGAAGATGATGGTGTTCACCATGTACTTCAGCGGCGGACTGATCCCCCTGTATATGGTGGTAAGGGGCCTGAACCTTACCAATATGCGGATGGCCCTGATCATCCTCGGCTCCTTCTCGGCTTACAACACGGTAATTGCCAGAACCTTTTTCAGGAGCAAGATTCCTTTTGAGTTCTTTGAGGCGGCTTCCTTGGACGACTGCAGCAACGCCCGTTTTTTCTTCAGCATTGTGGTGCCCCTGTCCAAAGAAATCATCGCTGTGATCGCGCTGTTTTAAGCGGTGGGGCACTGGAATTCGTACTTCAACGCGCTGATTTACGTAAGTAACCAGAAGCTGTACCCGCTTCAATTGATCTTCAATATATCGCCATACTTGATGGTTTCCGCCACCTGTTGCATTTCCGCAATCTCTTCAACGCTTGCTGAATTGCTTACGGACTGGGAGGTAATGAGCAGCTCGCGTGATATCATCGCTCCCCGTACTGCTGCTCCATCCGTTCCTGCAGCGTTTCTTTGTAAACGGCTTCATGATCGGCGGCATCAAGGGATAACAAAAGCACTTATGGCCTGTATCCGGAGCAGGTAATAAAAATAGCAAAAATTAAAGGAGGAATATTACATGGCATTCAAGAAACTAACTGCACTTACGCTGGCGCTGCTGATGGTATTCGGCGCGTCCGCCACCGTGGCCCAGGAAGCCCGCACGCTGGAAGGCAACACTTATACTTCCGGCCTGCCGGTTTTGGAAACTCCCGAAACCTTCAAGATCGCCATCAGCATGGACTCCAACAGCAAGAATACCATGGCCGAAAAGTACAGCGTGATGGAGGCTGCGAAACAGACCAACATCAATATCGAGTGGATCGAAATCCCCAGCAGCGGCTGGACCGAGAAGGTCAACATCATGATCGCCTCCAACGACCTGCCCGATGCGTTCTTAGGTGAGGTGGATGTTGTATCCAACACGGAAATCTTCCAGCCGCTGGATGAGCTGATCAATGTCTTTGCTCCCAACATTCAGGAAATGTTCACCAAGACACGGCGCTGAAATCCGCTGTTACCGCCAGTGACGGCAAAATCTATTGCCTGCCCACCGGTCGCAGCGACCCGGCCAGCACCGTGGACGCCGGCCTGTGGATCAACACCGCCTGGCTCAAAAAGCTTGGCCTTGAAATGCCCAAGACCACCGAAGAGTTTTACAAGGCGCTTGTCGCCTTCCGCGACGGCGATCCCAACGGCAACGGCATCAAGGACGAGATTCCCCTGGGTGCCATGCAGAGCCAGGCCCATTGCAGCCTGGACCCGCTGTTCGGCGCGTTCGGCACCATGGATTACTTAGAGTACGTCTATCAGAACAACGAGGGCAAAGTGGTGTTTGGCGGAACTGAGGACAGCTACCGCAATGCCATCGACTGGCTGCACACCCTTTACAGCGAAGGCCTGATCGATCCCGAATGCTTCACCATGACCGATGCCCAGTTCTCGGCCAAGGCGCAAGGCAAGGATATGGTCTACGGCGCCTTGATGTTCTGGATGCCCGACTCCATGGACTCCAGGTACTATGATGACTACGAAGCCGTGATGCCCCTAAAGAGCACGGAGGATGTTTCTCCCCTGTGGCCTACCGCCAAGATGCCCAACGGCACCATCACCGGCTTTACCATCACCACCGCCTGCAAAAACCCCGCCGCCCTTGTCCGTTACTATGACAACAATATTGCCAATCTGGAAAACGTAATGGCATGGTATAATGGAGAAGAAGGCAAAGGCATCTGGAAGCGCGTTGACGGAACCAAATGGGCTGAAACGGCCGAATACATGCCCGAAGGCGTCAACATGAGCGAATTCGAGCGCACCGTCGCCGTGGGCCCGCTTTCTCCCGCCTATATGTGGAGCAAGTACAACTCCCTGCGCGTTCAGGAAGAGCGCATGATCAAGAAGATCAACGCCAACAACGGTTACCTTGCCTTAGCCGCCACACGTATGATCAACGGCCTGTGGGTGCCAGAGGATTTAAGCGAGCGCGAGCTGCTCTACACCGACATCGACAACTACATGAAGAAGTTCAAGGCAAACGCCATCGTTAACGGCATTGACGATGCGGCCTGGGCCGAGCACCTTGCTACCTTGGAATCGCTGAAGGTCAATGAGTACGTCGGCCTTTGGCAGAAGTTCTGCGACAAGTAACCAGGGTTCATGCTTTCAATTCCCCTATAAATCCCCCGCCCCGGCGCGCACTTTCCGCGTTCCGGGGCGGGGTGGGTCCTATCAAAAAAAAAGGCGGTTTGCGTTATGATCCAGCGCTTCAGGTTTTACGACGCCAGGGACTGGTTTTTGCAAAAGCGTTTCGGCATGTTCATCCACTGGGGGCTGTATGCCATCCCCGCATGGCAGGAGCAGGTGCTCTGGCGCGGGAAATTGCCGCGCAAGGATTACGAGCCGTTCATGCATACGTTCAATCCCATAAAGTTCGATCCAAATCAATGGCTGGATTCCATGCAGGAAGCCGGCATGGAGTATATCTGCTTCACCACCAAGCATCATGACGGATTTTGCATGTGGGACAGTGCCTATACCGATTACAAGATCACCAACACGCCCTACGGCAAGGACATCGTCGGGCTTTTGTCCGAGGCTTGCCATAAGCGCGGGATTCCCTTTGGAATGTACTATTCCATCCCCGACTGGCACCACAAAAATTACCCCAACCAAGGCAGGCATCATGAAATGTTTGGCCCACGGGCCGGGGATGAGCCGGATTATGACAAATATATCGATTACATGGAAAAGCAGGTTGTGGAGCTGCTGACCAATTACGGCGAGGTCAGCCAGTTGTTTTGGGATGTCAACGTCCTGGAATACAACAACCTGCAGTTTAACGACCGCATACGAAAGCTTCAGCCCTCCATGGTCATCAATGACCGGGGACCCGCCAACGGGGATTTCCGCACGCCGGAGCGGCATTTGCCGGAGGGCATGGAATTCCCCGTACGCACGGAGGCGGTCCAATCCATGGGCCGGGAAAGCTGGGGATACAAGTCTGATGAAGACTATTACAGCCATAAATATTTGATGCAGAGCATCGACCGGAGCCTTTCTATGGGCGGAAATTATCTGCTCAATGTGGGCCCCCGGGCGGACGGTACCTTCGACGAGCGGGATATCCGTTCCATCCGCACGCTTGGAGACTGGTACGCAAAAGTCAAGGAATCCTTTGAGGATGCCGTTCCCGCAACCACCATCATCACCCAGGCCATCGACAACATGCGCGACGAGGTATTGCTCACCCGCCGGGGCAACACCATCTATGTCCACCTGTACAAGGATATCCGGTGCTCCGCCGTAATCCTGAAGCCTCTGAATATCCTGCCCGTAAAAGCCGTATTGCTCAACGACGGCCGGGAACTGGAGGTAAGGGTGGACCTGCTGCCCTCCCACCACCGGGAACGACCGTACCTGCGTGTCAGAAATATTCCGGTGAATGAATACAACCATGAAGTGATGGTGATACGGCTGGATTTCGATGAATCGGTGAATGCGTAATGACGCAGAGGGCCGCTGATTCAGTCATGCCAATCAGCTGAAACAGGCGCTATACCAGGGTAGATTTGGCTTCGCGCTTGTGGTATGATGGTGCAAATGATCCGCAGCATGCGGCAGGAAAAGTTGGGCAAGGGATGGGACTTCAACCGGTTGATTTGAATGAGCTCAAGCGCAGGGCAAGAAAGCTCAAGCGCCTTGAAAATATCATACGCTTTCAAGGCGCGGCACAAGCAGGGAGGCCCCTTGTTTGGGACAGGTTTTTCGATCTGCGTGATGTTCCCGCCGGAAGGGCGAGATACACTTTGCCCATGCTCGCCGCCATGAGCCGTGCGGAATACCGCAGCGTGATCGATGCGTATTTTGTGCATGTTTATTTTGAGTTTTATAAGGAAAACGGGATTACAGCGGCGGGAACATATGACCCGGCCATTCTTGCGGAGCTTGATCTGCCCTTCAATGCCGATGAAAATGATGTTAAGAGAAAATTCCGGGAGCTTGCAAAGAGATACCACCCCGATACCGGAGGGGACGAGGCGAAGTTTATTGATTTGATGAAGGTATATGAAAAATTGTCTGGATTCGGTAAGCAATAAAAGAAGATACGCGTAAAAAGGGACCGCCGCGCCGGAGTAAAATTCCCGGTGCGGCGGTCCTTTCATGAATCCTTCATGTGACTATTCTTACGAGGAGTGGTTTTGCATGCGGATAAGCCGTTGATAGAGGCCCTCCTGCTTTATCAACTCCTCATGGGTCCCCCTTTGCACGATGCGGCCTTCCTGAAGCACCAGGATCAGGTCTGCGTTTTGAATGGTGGAAAGCCGGTGGGCAATGGCAATGATTGTCCGGGTTCCCGCCAGATCACCGATGGCCTGTTGGATTTCCCGCTCGGTTTCCGTATCAACGGACGCGGTGGCCTCATCCAATATAATGACCGGCGCCTTGCGCAAAATCGCCCGGGCAATGGCAACGCGCTGCTTCTGCCCACCGGACAGACGTATGCCCCGTTCCCCCACCTGGGTCTGATACTGATCAGGCATTTCCATGATATTGTCATGGATGCGGGCCGCCCTGGCTGCGGCGGCCACCTCCTCCTCCGTGGCCGAAGGATTGGCATAGCGGATGTTTTCCTCAATGGTGCCGTTGAACAGGAAGGTATCCTGGAGCACCAGGGCAATGTTGTCCCGCAGGCTTTTGAGCGTCACACGCCGGACATCCTGCCCATCCAGCAGGACGCGCCCGGTGTTGGGATCATAAAAGCGGGGAATCAATTGGGTCAGCGTCGTCTTGCCTACCCCGGTGGGGCCTACCAGGGCGACCATCTGCCCCGGCCTGCAGGAGAAGCTGATATCCTCCAAAACCGGCACCCCCGCCTCATAGGCAAAGCTGACGTTCTCAAAGGCAATGGCCCCCTGTACCGTACCCATTTGAACAGCATCCGGCGCATCCGCAATGTCATTAGGTGTATCCATGATCGCCATCACCCGCTCCGCGCCGGCATAGGCCTGCTGCATCTCCTCCAAAAGGCGCGCCAAGCCCGAAATGGGCGTGTAGAACAAAGAAAGATAGAGCAAAAAGGCCACGATATCCGGCACGGAAAGCTGGCCATGAAGGGCCAGCAGCCCGCCGGCGCCGACCACGATGACGGTACCGATGGAAGACAGAAATTCTACTCCGGGGTGAAAGGCTGCGCTTAAGTTCAGCGCGAAGAGCATGGCCTTTGTAAAGACGCCCGCCTGGCGGGATACCTGCTGGTTTTCATGGGATTCCCGGCAAAAGGCCTGGATCTCCTGCACACCGGAAAAGTTGTCTTGCAGCTTCGCGTTCAATTCCGCCAGCGCCTTTTGGGATTTTCGGAAGGTTGGCCGTATCTTGGCCGAAAACAGCCAGCCTGCTACAAGGATCAGGGGCACGGGAATCAAGGTCAGCAGAGCCAGCCGGACGTTGATGGCCAGCAGCACCCCCAATACCCCTAATACCGTTGCTGTGTTGGTCGTAAGTTCCGGAATGATGTGTGCATACAAAAGCTCGAAGTTGGCCGTGTCGTTTACCACCCGGCTCATCAGATCGCCGGTCTGTTTGTCGTGGAAAAAGCGCATGGACAGGTTCTGGATGCGGTCGTATACGCGTATGCGCAGGTCCTCCACCAAATTCCAGGCAGCCTTGTGGGAAAGATAACTGCTAAGGTAACGGAACAGGATCCGTATCAAATAAATGCCCACAAGAGCTAGCGTCAAAAGTCCAATGGTGCGGCCTGCATCTTTTTCCCCGTTCTCCACCACTTGGATCATATTCGACAGCAGCCTGGGAGCGGCTAGATTGATCACCGTTAAAGCAAGGGTAGAAAAGATGGCTATCACATATAAACTCTTGTACCGGATCGCTTCCTTCCCCATCCTCCATAGCAGCTTCATATGTATTCCTCCCGGTTCCATGCTCCAGGCAACCCATGCGGCACAGGCGGTATCTCCTTAAGGATATCCATGCCACGTACAAAAACTGCCCTATGTAAGTGTACCGGAAAGCGGGCTTATGCGCAAGGTGTATATGGCCTGTATTTGAATGGCCCGGATATGTTTTGTGGGCTTTCAAATTGTATGTTCAGGCAGATACGCTGAACCTATGTATAGCGCCATTTTCCATGTTACACCAAGCCCAGCACGCAGGTTTTCAAAACAGATTCCGGGGCCGTTTTGATAAAATCCAATACCCCGGGGAAAGTGAGGGCGTTTTTCAAAACCTCCTGGTCCATCACTTGCAGGATCTCCTCCATCGACCTATGTGCCTGAAGGGAAAAGGCCGCCAGCCTCTTGCGGGCGTTTATTTGAATATCCTTCCTGGCCGGTGGATAGCCCTGGCCATAGGTATCATTGAACAGCTTTTCCAGGATATAGTGCACGTTCAGCCCGCCGCCAAGATTCCCATAGCCCTTGTTCAGCGAAAGCGAGATGCAGTTGCCCGCGTTCACCTGGGAGAACAAATAGGCGTCCACCGGGTCGCAGATCAGGCCGCAGGCAGTGCCTGGGAACTGCAGCACCATGTTCATATATCCCTGGCCGGTGCCGCAGCCTCCCACCACAAAATCCACCGCTTTCATGTTCAGCAGCAGCGCGGTCAAAAGGCCGGTTTCCATATACGTCAGGTCCGGCTCCCCCGCCTCGTTCTTCATGCCAAGGTTATATATCTCATGGCCCATGATCGCAAGCGCCTCCAGAACCTCGCCGTTGCGTGTCTTGGTGCTGCCCTCCATAATCACCGCGATTTTCAATGCTTTCTCCTCTCCCCCGCATAGGAGCGGGCTTGTTTATAGAATCCCGCTTTGAGCAAGCTTCTCGGTCACCTGCTCAAAGCTTCTGACAGCCGTGGTGGGGCCTACCTGCGATATGCACAGCGCCGCCGCCGCCGTGCCGAAAAGGCAGCACCGCCTCAAGTCCCAGCCCCGCAGAAGCCCGGCGATAAAGCCGGACATGAAATTGTCGCCCGCGCCGGTGGTATCCACCACATCAGCGGGGATGGCGGGCAGATAAAATTCCATATCCGCATTGCGCAGGTAGCAGCCCTTGGCGCCCAGCTTAATGCCCACGTTTTTCGCCCCCGCGTCCATAAATAGCCGCGCCATCCCCTCCGGCTCCGTCTGACCGCTGATGGCAGCCGCCTCATCATAGCTGGGGAAAAAATAGTCGGTATAAGCCAGGGTCTTCCGAATGCCCTTCAGGCCAATGCCCATGATATCGGCCTTGGTATCGGCCACGGTAATCACGCCCTGCTCCCTGGCGGCGCGGAAAAAAGCCGCCGCGCCTTCGCCGTCGAAGGAGGGGAGCCCGTACATGCCGCCGATGCTGGCCACCCTGGCCCGGGAAAGAATCGATAGATCGATATCTCCGATGCAAAAATCATACAGAGCGCCCTTGTGGGTACAAAAATGGCGCTGCCCGTCGGGCCTTATCATCATGGCGCATACGCTGGTGGCCTTGTTTCCATCGGTCACCACGCCGGAAAGATCGATGTCGGCGCCATACTCCCGCAAAAGTTCCAGCATCATGGTGCCAAAGGCGTCGCGGCCCCGGCGGGTAAGCAGGGCTGTTTTCAGGCCCAGGCGGGAAAGGATGATGGCCTGGTTGGCGGCGTCGCCTCCGGGCATTAGCGTAATGGGAGATACGGGATTGATATCCCTTGTAAAAATGGATTCATCCGCCGGGAAAACAGGGAAATTCACCACACTGAGACCTACGCAAACCACATCGATCATGCTCGTGTTCTTCATACGCCGCTATACTCCCAGGCTCAAAGGATATTCCTCCATGGCGTCCAGCGTCACGCCGGGCATATACCGGGCGGCCTCTTTAAGAACACGCCCCAGGCTGCCATGGATGCCGCTCAGGTGATGGATATAGGGGCCGAAAATCAGCTTTTCCTCCCATCGGTCCCAATTGTCGGTTTCAAACCAAAGGTAGGTGCTTTCGGTTTGCGGGCCCGCGGTGCTTTTGCCCTGGCCCACAAGCAGCCTGTAATCGTCCCCCACCCCGTCAAAGCGGCATACGGTGATGGCTCCGTCCTTGATGCGCCATTGCCCCTTGCCCAGCTCGTTGACGAAGCCATCCTCCTCCGGCGCCTTCAGGGCGTGAGGGAACGGGCCGCAATGCCACAAAAGCTCGGCGTTATCGTTTTCAGGATGACGGATAGTGACGTCCGCAAAAAAGGTAATTTGCCGGTTCAGGCCGGCGGCCTGAAGCAGAATGGAAGATACCGCCCCCAGTATGTCCGTTTCGCAGGAGACGGGCAGCCCCTGGGCGGTCAGCTCGCCGTTGACAAAACAGGGCCGTATGCCGATGGTTTGGGGGAAGAGCGTCCAGCATTCGCTAGCAACGGCATAGCAGTCGTTGATATCGGCCAGCGTGCGTATGACCTCGATCAGGCTCACGACGCGCTTTACGTTCTCCTCCTTCATTCTTAAGCAGTCTACCCTGCCGGTCAGTTCCTTGACCTTCGCCTTAAATTCCGGCGTGTCGGCTGCGATCAAATCATTCATGCGGTTAACGACTTCAAAAAACGGCTGGGGCACCACCTCGATGCCGAATTTGGTAAACAGATCGCTTTCATTGCACATCACGCTGTAAAACGGGCGCGGACGGGAGCCGATTTGAAGGATGCGCATCTTTTTGCGGAACGCCTGCACAACGCTGATGGTCTGCAGAAATTCCACATAGCCCTTTTCAAAGCGCCGGTCTTCCAAATGGCAGTTGACGATATAGCTGTAAGGCAGTCCCGCCCGAAGCAGCCCCTTGCTGGTGGCGAACAGGCCGCACTGGGTATCCTGCAGGCGAATTTTGCCGGGCACGGGCCTAACATCCCGGGGGCCCCACAGCAGCACAGGAACCTTCAGCGCTTTAGCGATGCGTATGGCCACTTCCTCGGTGCCGAAATTGCAGTGCGCCAGAAAAATGCCGTCCACGTCATTGGCCTTCATCTTGGCGATGACCCGATCGATATCCTCCAGGCGGTAGACCAGGCCGTCGGGGACCAAGTCGTCGCAATCCACGATTTCCACCATAGGCGGCGTCAATCCACGGATTTTTTCCTCAATGGCATATTTGGCATCGATGGGAGCCTGCATATCAAAGACATTGCGTTTGATGGGGATAAAGCCCAGCCTGACCTTCTTTTCCTTATACATAAAGCATCTCCTCGCGCGCCCCAAGAGCGCAATATTTCCTTCCCCCATGGAATGAGCGGGCATCTTACTGCTTGGTATCGGCAAATAAAAGCATATGCCGCTTGACCACCTGCCTGACCGTCTCCATCAGGCCTTTTGTATAATCCAGGTAAGAACCGAAATCCGCGAAGTGGGCCTGGTTGAACTCCCTGGCCGCCACATCCATGGCTGTGTAGATATTCACCTTGTTGATGCCGCTTCGGATCGCCTCCATAAAGTCCTCGTCCGAAATTCCGGAGCCGCCGTGCAGCACAAGGCCGCAATCCACCGCGGCGCGGATGGCGCGGAGCCGCTCAAAATCCAGCTTGGGAACACCCTTATACTGGCCGTGCTGGTTGCCTATGGCGATGGCCAGCGCATCCACCCCCGTGCGGCTTACAAAATCCGCCGCCTGCTTAGGGCTAGTGAAGCCTTCCTCCCGCAGCTCGTCCACGCCGGAGCGGCCCACAAAGCCCAGCTCACCCTCCACCGAAACGCCCATGGCGTGGGCGATTTTCACCACCTGGGCCGTTTGCGCCACATTCTCCTCGTAGGGAAGGGAGGACCCGTCAAACATCACGGAGGAAAATCCGGCACGCAGCGCCGCCATGACACCGGCAAAGCTCCTGCCATGATCCAGATGGATGGCGATGGGTACTTTGGAGCCTTCCATCATCTTCCGGCAGGCCAGGCTCATGATGGGCCCGGAATAAAACCGCGTGAAACGCTCGGGTATGCCAAACATTACGGGAAGGCCCGTTTCCTGGGCCGCGTCGAATATCGCCTGAGCAAACTCCAGATTGACAATATTGAACATGCCCACGCCCACCGTGTGAGTTTTGGAATAGGATACCAGTTCGGTAAGTGTTGCGGGAATCATCCGGCCCTGTTCCTCCATTCATGATAAAGGTATTATTGCTCCGTTTGGATCACATAGGTTGACAGCGACTTTTCGGGAAGCGGCATGGCAGCCGTGCCTTCTTTGAGCCGCAGGAACACCTTCTGCGCCGTCTGTGCACAGTTCAAAACCACCAGGATGATCTCACCGTCCGGATTTTGAAACGCCACCGCCTTGATCGCCTCGCTGAAAGTGCTGCTGCCAATGCGCACCGCGCCACGTTTTATGAACCTGCTGAAATGCGCTACGGAATAATAAGTGGGTTCGATGCTCACGGTATCGTTTTTAGGATCGACCACGATCTGCGCCTTGCAGCCCCTTTCCCGGTCGTGATACGGGCCGCCGTCCCCGTCCACCACCATGTTCCAGTCCACCGAGGCGGCCATGTAATGGTTGAAATTCCCGATCAGTTCGGTGGCGTATATTTCCACGCCATGCCAACTGCTGTGGGGCCCCTGGGCGGTATCACCACGGGCGCCGCCCAGGCAGAATTCCGACAGCACCAAGGGCTTGTCGGGAAAGGCCTCGTGGGCCATGTCCAACGCAGCGAAATGGTCGCCGGAATACCAGTGGAAGGCGATCCCCCAAATATCCTGCGCCGCGCCGGGCACGCTCAAAGAGTCCCGGGCGCGGTCGTATACGCGCTCCTTGTTGTGATCCCAGATCATGATCTTTATATCCCCAAGGCCCGCTTTATCCAGCGCGGGCTTAAGGTGGCCGTGGGCAAACACTGCCTCCTCCCGGGCCGTATAAATGCAGCTCTCCCAGGTCTGCCGCGCCAGCGCCTCATTCTGCACGGTCATGCCAAAGATCGGGATGCCTTCCTTTTGATATTCGCTTGCGTACCTGGCCATGTATTCCGCCCAGGTACCATAGTATTTGTCCAGCAGCCGGCCCCCGTGGCATATATCATTGTTGCTTTTCATCCAGTTTGGCGGGCTCCAGGGCGAGGCAAACAGCCACAAATCATCTGCTGCCCGCCGCGCCGCCTGGATGAATGGAATAATATATTTGCGGTCACGGTCGATGGAAAAGGTGGCAAGCTGCTCATCGTTTTCGGCCACATAAGTATAGCGGTCCAGAGAAAAATCGCAGGAATGGATGTGGGTGCGGCAAAAGTTGTAGCCAAGGCCCTTTTCATTGTCAAAATACGCTTCAATGATCCTGCGCTTTTTCGCGGCGCTCATTTTGGAATAGTTGTAGGCCGAGGTCTCGGTAAAGGCGCCGCCAAAGCCCAGAACGGTCTGATACCGCCGCTCCGGAACGATATTGATCACATGGTTCTCCTGGTGGATGCCCTGCTCAAACACCGCTTCCTTTTGCGGTACCAGCATTCTTTTCCCATCTTTCTGGCTTATATAGCCCTTTGCTTTTTGCATATGGTTGGCTCCTCTCTTACCTTTTTCATTATCCTTTGACCGCGCCCATGGTTAGGCCGCCGATGATGTGCTTTTGCAGAACGTTCAGGAAAAGCAGGATGGGGATGATCATCAGCAGCATCGCGATCAGAAATTTGTTCCAGCAGTGGACATTGTGCTCCTAGACACCATTCCATTTCATTGCGGAAATCGCGGCAAGCCGCCATTCCTGCAAAAATGCCGAGCCGCTTCCTTAATGTGGCATACCACCTCCATTTAGTACAAGCTATCACTTAATCCATACATTATCTCGAGCGAAATAAGTAAAGATTTTTAATATATATTTACCAGCGGTGAACTTACCCGCAAAACATTATCGTCAAACAGCTTGAAAACATGGCACATATTTTGTATTAACTGCGTTTAACTCTGCCACATATTGTAACATCGGCCGTTTCACTTTGCAATATATTTCTTGAATTATTTAAGAACGCTGATATATCAGTAAAACAGTTAATTATATCGCTTCGAATATTCGGATATTCTAACGGAAAAGAATTGTCTAAAACGATGTGTATGGCAACAAGCAAGCAGTTTTTATACAATCGAGTAGGAGGCTGGGCGTTAACCGGCCAGCCGACCTCTCACACCACCGTGCGTACCGTTCGGTACACGGCGGTTCAATAGTTTGAGTGCAGTACCTTGTAGCGTTTGGATATATCATCATATCCGAGTGTTGCGAGGTATTCGTTCGTCAATGACATATGCAGAATGTGGCTGTTTGCGATTCGCCAATAGCCTTTGCTCGTATTCGCCCACTCCCATGCCTTTTGCTTGGGGATACCAAGCTGTTGTAGGTTGCGGAACTTCGCGCTGATCTTCTTC